>CAOKMT010000001.1 GCA_948469885.1 uncultured Sporosarcina sp.
GCGAAAAGACTAGGTGGAGAAGCACAGTCTTACGACCAAGTTGACAACGCACCAGAAGAAAAAGAGCGTGGAATCACAATCAACACGTCTCACATCGAGTACGAAACTGAAACACGTCACTATGCACACGTTGACTGCCCAGGTCACGCGGACTACGTTAAAAACATGATCACTGGTGCTGCTCAAATGGACGGCGGAATCCTCGTTGTTTCTGCTGCTGATGGCCCAATGCCACAAACTCGTGAGCACATCCTACTTTCACGTAACGTAGGTGTTCCTTACCTAGTTGTCTTCATGAACAAATGTGACATGGTTGACGACGAAGAGCTTCTTGAGCTAGTAGAAATGGAGATCCGTGATCTTCTATCTGAGTACGACTTCCCTGGTGATGACATTCCAGTTATCCAAGGTTCAGCGCTTAAAGCACTTGAAGGTGAAGAAGCATACGAAGATAAAATCATGGAACTTATGGCGGCAGTGGATGAGTACATCCCAACACCACCACGTGACACAGACAAGCCATTCATGATGCCTGTTGAGGACGTATTTTCAATCACAGGTCGTGGTACAGTTGCAACTGGACGTGTTGAGCGTGGAGAAGTTAAAGTCGGCGACGTTGTTGACATCATCGGTATCGTAGACGAAGCTAAATCTACAACTGTTACAGGAGTAGAAATGTTCCGTAAGCTTCTAGACTATGCAGAAGCTGGAGACAACATCGGTGCACTTCTTCGTGGTGTGAACCGTGAAGATATCCAACGTGGACAAGTACTTGCTAAGCCAGGTTCAATCGTTCCACACACAAAATTCAAATCAGAAGTTTATGTTCTTTCAAAAGAAGAGGGTGGACGTCATACTCCATTCTTCTCTAACTACCGTCCACAGTTCTACTTCCGTACAACGGACGTAACTGGCGTTATCGAACTTCCAGAAGGCGTAGAAATGGTTATGCCTGGCGATAACGTTGAAATGACAGTAGATCTTATCGCTCCAATCGCTCTTGAAGAAGGTACGCGTTTCTCCATCCGTGAAGGTGGACGTACTGTTGGTTCAGGCGTTGTAGCTTCAATCATTCAATAATATTTCATGAAAAACCCGCCCATTGTGGCGGGTTTTTTTGTGGTGCGCCCAAAACAGTCAGTTTCGCGCTCAAAGGATAGCGTCTTGCGCCCAAAACAGTCAGTTTCGCGCTCAAAGGATAGCGTCTTGCGCCCAAAACAGTCAGTTTCGCGCCCAAAGCATAGCGTCTTACGCCCAAAACAGTCAGTTTCGCGCTCAAAGTAAAGGGTCATGCGCCCAAAACAGTCAGTTTCGCGCCCAAAGCATAGCGTCTTGCGCCTAAAGCAGTCAGTTTCGCGCTCAACGCACAGGGTCATCCGCCTAAAGCAGTCAGTTTCGCGCCCAAAGCACAGGGTCATGCGCCTAAAGCAGTCAGTTTCACGCCCAAAGTAAAGCGTCATGCGCCCAAAACGGTCGGTTCGCGCTCAAAGCACAGCGTCTCGCACCCAAACTATTAAGCCTTGCACCCAATGAAGTTAGCTCCACACTCGACCTCTTTAGTTTCCACTCCCCCTTTCTCTGGCGTCTAGACTTTAGTATCCCGTAAACAACAATCGCGTCCTGGCGTGTATTTCGAGTAAGGAAGTTAGGCTAACATCGTCGCATCTCTGTGGCAACAGCAAGCACGAAGTTGCTCATGCAGTCGTTGCGTATCGAACAGGGGAAGGTTCGATTTGTTGTCTTGCTGTGTCGTTTGCAGAAATTAAGATGCTCTTCAGGACGCAGCAAATCTAGGTTACCTTCCTTTGAATTTGAATCAGTAGGGAGGTTGAACTCCCGCTGATTTGCAAGATATTATGTCATATTCCCTGTCACTTATGAAAATGGGAGACTTCAGCTGAATCAAATTGAAAAATGCTGGTTGACAGAAGAAAACACCTCTGCTAAATTAGGAGATAGACTTTACCGCTTTAGTTGGATGAAGTCTTTCTTGTGAGGAGGAAAAAATGAATGAACGCTGTAATCATAGCAGTTTTAGTTATGTTGATATTAAGTTTATTTAGAGTGAACGTCGTTCTTGCTTTGGTAGTGGGCGCGGCTGCCGGAGGTATGGCTGGTGGACTATCAGTAGAGGCGACAGTTGCATCTTTTACTGATGGTCTGGGGGACGGGGCAACAATCGCATTAAGTTATGCTTTGCTTGGTGGATTTGCGGTCGCCATATCACAGACAGGTATGCCGAAGTTATTAGTGAAGGGAATGCTTCGACTCGTTAAAGGGAATGGAGAGGCGGATCGTACATCACTTGGTAAGGCGTTGATCATTTTCGCATTACTGTTAATGTCGGTTTTTTCGCAGAATTTAATTCCGATCCATATCGCTTTTATCCCATTGTTAGTCCCGCCGATCTTGCATATATTAAACCTATTAAAAATAGACCGTCGATTGATCGCTTCTGTGTTAACATTCGGTCTCACTGCTCCGTATATTTTACTGCCGTACGGTTTCGGTTTTATTTTTCATGATATTATTGCGAAACAAATGGCAGCGGCCGGTCTAGCGATTGATATGGCAGAAATTCCGAAAGCAATGGCGATTCCGGTGCTTGGCATGTTTATCGGACTGTTAGTTGCGATTTTCATCTCTTACCGTAAACCGAGAACGTATGAAGAATGGACGGAGGAAGTTGTAGAAGAAGCGGTGACGATAAGAACGCGTAACATCGTGTTTACTGTCTTAGCGCTTATTGGGACATTGATCGTCCAAATATTGACGGAATCCATGATCGCAGGAGCGGTTACAGGAATCGTTATTTTATATGCGACAGGCGCATTGAAGTGGAAAGAGGGAGATGATTTAATTAACGACGGGATGCGTATGATGGCGTTTATCGGGTTCGTCATGATTGCCGCAAACGGATTTGCGGGTGTTTTGAAAGAGACGGGTCACGTTTTGACGTTAGTCGAAGCAACGAGTTCTATCATTGGAGACAATAAAGGTATAGCGGCATTTCTCATGTTGCTAGTCGGATTAATTATCACGATGGGAATCGGCTCATCTTTTGCGACAATTCCGATTATCACTTCCATCTTTGTCCCGCTCGGAATGGCTTTTGATTTTAGCACAATGGCGATCATCGCTCTTGTAGGGACAGCTGCGGCGCTTGGGGATGCAGGATCACCTGCTTCGGACTCGACGCTTGGACCAACAGCCGGATTGAATGTCGATGGCCAACATAATCACATTTGGGATTCCTGTGTGCCTACTTTTCTCCATTATAACATTTCGTTATTATTGTTCGGCTGGCTGACTATTATGCTATTTGGCTAAAAGAAACAGTCGATCCGTTCATTTACTAATCTGACTACTCGCTAAAACATTGCAAATTTCGTATGTTACATCTATAATGAACTAAGCGTTGGAAAAGAATTTCGCTAAAAGACTTGCGGAATTCTTTTTCTATGTGTATAATATTGAATGTTGCTTTTTGACTGCGATGAAGCGAGAGGTTGCCGACACACCCGGCCGCATTGCCATGGCGGGTATGTGGGAAATTTTCGTGGAGAATGTCTATTAATTAGGCGAGAGGGAGGGAAAGTAATGGCAAAACAGAAGATTCGTATTCGTTTGAAAGCATATGATCACAGTGTCCTTGATCAGTCTGCGGAGAAAATTGTCGAAACAGCAAAACGTTCGGGAGCAAGTGTTTCGGGTCCGATTCCACTACCGACTGAAAGATCTGTTTACACAATTCTTCGTTCAGTTCACGTTAACAAAGATTCTCGTGAACAGTTCGAGATGCGTACGCACAAACGTTTAATCGACATCGTCAATCCGACACCACAAACGGTTGATGCATTGATGAAACTCGATTTACCGTCTGGCGTCGATATTGAAATCAAACTTTAATCAAATAGAAGTAAAAAATTACTATATTAATTACAGGAGGTGTGACGAATGACCAAAGGAATCTTAGGAAGAAAAGTCGGTATGACTCAAGTATTTGCCGAAAACGGCGATCTTATCCCGGTAACTGTGATTGAAGCGGCACCAAACGTTGTTCTTCAGAAGAAGACACAAGAAACGGATGGCTACGAGGCAATCCAACTTGGATTTGAAGATAAAAGAGACAAGCTTTCCAACAAGCCTGAAAAAGGACATGTCGGAAAAGCTGAAACCGCACCTAAGCGCTTCATCCGCGAATTCCGCGAAATGGACGTTAACGCACACGAAGTTGGTCAGGAAGTCAAAGTCGATACTTTCGCAGAAGGCGATCTTATTGATGTTACAGGAGTTACAAAAGGTAAAGGTTTCCAAGGTGTTATTAAACGCTACGGATATACAATTGGTTCGATGAGCCACGGATCACGTTTCCACCGTTCACCAGGTTCAAACGGATCTGTTGATGCGGCACGTGTGTTCAAAGGCCACAAACTCCCTGGACGCATGGGGAACCAAACAGTTACAATTCAAAACCTTGAAATCGTAAAAGTTGACGTTGAACGCAACTTACTACTTGTTAAAGGTAATGTTCCAGGAGCACGCAAGTCACTTGTTCAAGTGAAAAGTGCTATTAAAGGGAACTAATCAGTAAAGGAAGGAGGAAATTGAAATGTCTAAAGTAGCCGTACTAAGTCAAGCAGGCGCTTCAGTAGGCGATATCGAGTTGAACGAAGCAATCTTCGGAATCGAGCCGAATGAGGCAGTATTGTTTGAAGCGGTAGTCCAACAGCGTGCTTCATTGCGCCAAGGAAACCATAAAGTGAAAAACCGTTCGGAAGTTGCTGGAGGCGGCCGGAAACCATGGCGCCAAAAAGGAACTGGACGTGCTCGTCAAGGGTCGATCCGTTCACCACAATGGCGTGGAGGCGGAGTCGTATTTGGTCCGACACCGAGAAGCTATTCTTACAAATTGCCGAGAAAAGTTCGTAGACTCGCACTTTTATCAGCATTGTCATCGAAAGTACGTGAAGAAAACTTGATCGTTCTTGACGGACTTGCATTCGATGCACCAAAAACAAAAGATTTCGTTCAAGTACTCAAAGACCTTTCAATTGACAAGAAAGCTTTGATCGTCACTGCTGATCTTGATGAGACAGTGGAATTATCCGCTCGTAACATCCCAGGAATCAGTGTCATCACAGCAAATGGCATCAACGTCCTTGACCTTGTTGCACATGAAAAACTTGTTATGACGAAAGCAGCAGTACAAAAACTAGAGGAGGTGCTTGGTTAATGGAAGCACGTGATATTTTGAAGCGTCCGGTCATTACCGAGCGTTCTTCTGAACAAATGGAATTTAGAAAGTACACATTTGAAGTTGATACACGCGCTAACAAGACGCAAGTCAAAGACGCTGTTCAAGAAATCTTCGGTGTGGAAGTTGAAAAAGTTAACGTTATGAACTACAAAGGAAAGTTCAAGCGTATGGGTAGACATGCAGGCTACACAAACAAACGTCGTAAAGCGGTTGTGACACTCACTGCCGATTCAAAAGACATCGAACTTTTCGAAATGTAAACTGTACAAACTTAAGTACACAAATATAAGAAGGAGGGACTACAAATGGCGATTAAAAAATACAAGCCGACTTCAAACGGGCGTCGTAACATGACTACTTCTGACTACTCCGCAATTACAACGGATAAGCCGGAAAAATCATTGTTACAACCGCTTACGCGTAAAGGCGGCCGTAACAATACAGGTAGGACTACTGTTCGTCATCAAGGTGGTGGCCATAAACGCCAATACCGTGTCATCGATTTCCAACGTCGGAAAGATGGCATTCCAGGACGCGTTGCTACGATCGAATATGATCCGAACCGTTCTGCTAACATCGCACTAATCAATTATGCGGATGGAGAAAAACGTTATATCCTTGCACCGAAAGGTCTTCAAGTTGGAGCGACAATCATGTCAGGTCCAGACGTTGATGCAAAGCTAGGTAACGCACTTCCGCTTGAAAATATTCCAATGGGTTCCACAATCCACAACATCGAGTTGAAACCAGGAAAAGGTGGTCAGCTTGTACGTTCAGCTGGTACATCTGCACAACTTCTTGGACGTGAAGGGAAATACGTAATCATCCGTCTACAATCTGGTGAGGTACGCATGATCCTTTCAACTTGCCGCGCTACAATCGGTCAAGTTGGTAACGAACAACATGAACTTATTAACATCGGTAAAGCAGGCCGTTCACGCTGGATGGGTAAACGCCCGGCAGTCCGCGGATCTGTTATGAACCCGAACGATCACCCACACGGTGGGGGAGAAGGACGTACTGGAATCGGTATGCCATCACCACTTACACCATGGGGCAAACCGACACTTGGTTACAAAACGCGTAAGAAAAACAATAAATCCGACAAACATATCGTTCGTCGCCGTAAAAAGTAATTATTATGCACTGCGGTTCAATTACTGGACCGTAGTACAAACAGGGAGGGAGGTTCTGACATGGGCCGCAGCTTGAAAAAAGGACCTTTTGCAGACGATCATCTTTTAAAGAAAGTCGACGCACAAAAAGGATCTGAGAAAAAACAAGTCATTAGAACTTGGTCACGACGTTCCACGATTTTCCCGTCTTTCATCGGAATGACGATTGCAGTCTACGATGGACGTAAACACGTACCAGTTTATATTACAGAAGACATGGTAGGTCATAAACTTGGTGAATTCGCACCGACTCGTACGTTTAGAAGTCACGGTGGCGACGACAAGAAAACACGCTAATTGAGAGGAGGTTATTCTGATGCAACAAGCAAAGGCAACTGCCCGCACAGTCCGTATTGCTCCTCGCAAAGTCCGTTTGGTCATTGATCTTATCCGAGGGAAGAAAATCGGTGAAGCTGTGTCAATTCTACGCTTGACGCCAAAAGCGGCATCTCCAGTAGTAGAAAAAGTTTTGAATTCAGCGATTGCAAATGCTGAACACAACTATGAAATGGACGTTGAGAACCTTATTGTTAGCGAAGTATACGTTGACGAAGGTCCGACAATGAAACGTTTCCGTCCACGCGCACAAGGTCGTGCGAGTGCGATCAACAAACGTACGAGCCACATCACTGTCGTGGTAACAGAAAAGAAGGAGGGATAATTCGTGGGTCAAAAAATACATCCTAATGGTTTACGGGTAGGTATCATCCGTGACTGGGAGTCGAAATGGTACGCTGAAAAAGATTACTCAAAGCTTTTGCACGAAGACTTAAAAATTCGTGAGTTCATCGATAAGCAACTTGTAGATGCATCTGTATCAAAAGTTGAAATCGAACGCGCTGCGAAACGTGTAAACATTTCTATTCACACTGCGAAACCTGGAATGGTCATCGGTAAGGGTGGTTCTGAAGTTGAAGCACTTCGTAAAAAACTGAATGCACTTACAGGCAAGCGTGTTCACATTAATATCGTAGAAGTTAAACGTGCTGACTTGGATGCAAAATTAGTTGCAGAAAACATTGCACGTCAATTAGAAGGTCGTGTTTCATTCCGTCGCGTACAGAAACAAGCAATCCAACGTACACTACGTGCTGGCGCGAAAGGGATCAAAACACAAGTTTCTGGACGTCTTGGCGGTGCGGATATCGCCCGTGCAGAACATTACAGCGAAGGTACTGTTCCTCTTCATACTTTACGTGCAGACATTGACTATGCACACGCAGAAGCCGATACAACTTTCGGTAAGCTCGGCGTAAAAGTATGGATTTACCGAGGAGAAGTTCTTCCAGCGAGAAAAGAGAACTCTGAGGAAGGAGGCAACTAATATGTTAATGCCTAAACGAGTTAAATACCGTAGCGTATTCCGTGGTAAAATGCGCGGTAAAACTAAAGGTGGAGCAACGGTTGAATTTGGTGAGTATGGACTGCAAGCTACTGAAGCAGCATGGATTACAAGCCGTCAAATTGAAGCTGCACGTATTGCAATGACACGTTACATGAAACGTGGCGGTAAAGTGTGGATCAACATTTTCCCACATAAACCATATACAAAGAAGCCTCTTGAAGTCCGGATGGGTGCGGGTAAAGGTGCCGTAGAAGGCTGGGTAGCGGTTGTCAAACCTGGTCGAGTCATGTTTGAAGTCGCAGGTGTTGATGAAGAAGTTGCACGTGAAGCGCTTCGTCTTGCATCTCACAAGCTTCCTCTGAAGAGCAAGTTTGTAAAACGTGAAGATATTGGTGGTGAATCTAATGAAAGCTAAAGAAATCCGTGACCTAACGACTGCAGAGATTGAGCAACAAGTGAAATCACTGAAAGAAGAGCTTTTCAACCTTCGCTTCCAATTGGCGACAGGTCAATTAGAAAACACTGCACGCATCGGCCAAGTTCGTAAATCGATCGCGCGCATGAAAACCGTAATACGTCAAAGAGAAATCAGTGCAAATAACTGATGAAGGAGGTCCGCACAATGACTGAGCGTAACCAACGCAAAGCATATACAGGCCGAGTTGTATCCGACAAAATGGATAAAACAGTTACTGTAATGGTCGAAACTTACAAAAAGCATACTTTGTACGGTAAGCGTGTAAAGTACTCTAAAAAATTCAAGGTTCATGATGAAATGAACGAAGCGAAAATGGGCGACGTTGTCCGCATTATGGAAACTCGTCCACTATCAAAAGATAAACGCTTCCGTCTCGTTGAAATCATCGAGAAAGCGATTATTATTTAATTAAAGTTCGGATAGTAAATCCGGGAGGAGGTAGCCTCAATGATCCAACAGGAAAGTCGTATGAAAGTCGCCGACAACTCTGGTGCACGTGAAGTCCTAACAATTAAGGTGCTTGGTGGTACAGGTCGTAAAACTGCTAACATCGGTGACGAAGTCGTTGTTACAGTGAAAAAAGCAACACCTGGCGGCGTTGTCAAGAAGGGTGAAGTCGTAAGGGCTGTAATTGTCCGTTCGAAAAGCGGAGTTCGCCGTAAAGACGGAACGTATATAACTTTCGATGATAACGCATGTGTCATCATCCGGGACGATAAAAGTCCACGTGGAACACGTATTTTTGGACCAGTTGCTCGTGAACTTCGCGACAACAACTTCATGAGAATTATTTCTCTAGCGCCAGAAGTACTTTAATCCACATCATTGTGCGAAACAAGGAGGTGCAACAGAATGCATGTAAAAAAAGGCGATAAAGTCAAAGTCATTTCAGGGAAAGACAAAGGGAAGATTGGTGTCATCCTCGCAAGCTTTCCAGACAAAGAGCGTGTTCTTGTTGAAGGTGTTAACATCGTCAAGAAACATACAAAGCCGAACCAGGAAAATCCTCAAGGTGGCATTATGAGCGTAGAAGCAGCAATTCACGCTTCAAACGTTATGCTGATCGATCCAAAAACGGATGAACCTACTCGCGTAGGCTACAAGCACGAAGAAAAAGAAATCAAAGGCGTTAAATACCTTGTGAAATATCGTGTTGCGAAAAAATCTGGTGAAATTGTAGACGAAATCAGCAAGAAAGAAATCAAGTAAGAAAGGAGGTTCTTCGCATTGAGCCGTTTTAAAGAGAAGTTTGAAAAAGAAGTTACACCTGCTCTCATGAGCAAGTTTGAATATACATCAGTCATGCAAGTGCCGAAAGTAGAAAAGATCGTCATCAACATGGGTGTTGGTGATGCTGTTCAAAACTCGAAAGCACTTGACGCAGCAGTAGAGGACTTGGCAACGATCTCTGGTCAAAAACCAGTCGTTACAAAAGCGAAAAAATCGATTGCTGGTTTCCGTCTACGTGAAGGAATGCCTATCGGAACGAAAGTAACACTACGCGGTGAGCGTATGTACGAATTCCTCGATAAGCTAATTTCAGTTTCTTTACCACGTGTACGTGACTTCCGAGGCGTTTCTAAAAGAGCGTTCGACGGGCGCGGTAACTATACACTTGGTGTGAAAGAACAACTGATCTTCCCTGAGATTGACTACGATAAAGTGTCTAAAATCCGTGGTATGGATATTAATATCGTTACAACTGCAAACTCCGATGAGGAAGCTCACGAGTTATTGAAGCAGTTCGGTATGCCGTTCCAGAAGTAAAGGAAAGGGAGGCGAAATAATGGCTAAAAAATCTATGGTTGTTAAGCAACAGCGTAAGCCGAAGTTTAAAGTGCAGGAATACACACGTTGTGAACGTTGTGGACGTCCGCATTCCGTCTATCGTAAATTTATGCTTTGCCGTATTTGTTTCCGCGAATTAGCGTACAAAGGACAAATTCCTGGCGTCAAAAAAGCAAGCTGGTAATCCCCTAAATATGGGAAGGAGGTCAATAGAATGACAATGAGTGATCCGGTTGCAGATATGCTTACACGCATCCGTAACGCGAACATGGTTCGTCACGAGAAGCTTGAAGTACCTGCTTCAAACATGAAAAGAGAAATTGCTGAAATCTTGAAACGTGAAGGTTTCGTCCGCGACGTTGAATTCGTCAAAGACAACAAACAAGGTATCATCCGTATCTTCTTAAAATACGGTCAAAATGACGAGCGTGTTATTACAGGCCTAAAACGTATTTCTAAACCTGGTCTTCGTGTATATGCGAAAACAAACGAAGTACCTAAAGTGTTGAACGGTCTTGGTATCGCCCTCGTTTCCACATCACACGGCATCCTTACTGACAAGGAAGCACGTGCGAAACAAGTAGGCGGAGAAATCGTCGCTTACGTTTGGTAATACTGAGCAAATGATTGGAGGTGCAATAGAATGTCCCGTATTGGAAAATTGCCGATCGAGGTTCCAGCAGACGTTACTGTAACGTTAGGTGAAAATAACGTTGTAACAGTTAAAGGACCTAAAGGCGAACTGAAAAACACATTTAATTCAGATATTAAAATCGAACAAGAAGGCAACATCATTACATTGATCCGTCCTTCTGAAGCGAAAGAGCACCGTTCTATTCATGGAACGACTCGTTCACTTCTTAACAATATGATTATTGGAGTTTCCAAAGGATTTGAACGCTCACTTGAATTAGTCGGGGTAGGTTACCGTGCACAACTTCAAGGACAAAAACTTGTTCTAAACGTTGGCTATTCTCACCCGGTTGAATTCACACCAGAGGAAGGCGTTCAAATCGAAGTTCCTGAAAACACAAAAGTTACGATTCGCGGCATCGATAAAGAGCGCGTTGGTGCATTGGCATCCAACATTCGTCAAGTACGTCCCCCAGAGCCGTACAAAGGCAAAGGAATTCGTTACCAAGGCGAAAGAGTGCGTAGTAAAGAAGGTAAAACTGGTAAATAATGCCGCATAAGGCATCTGGAAGGAGTGACCACGATGATTACGAAAAATGATAGAAACGCCGTTCGTAAAAAACGTCATGCGCGTGTTCGTACGAAAATTAGCGGGACTGCAGCACGTCCTCGTCTAAACGTTTATCGTTCAAACAAACACATTTACGCACAACTAATTGACGACGTGAACGCTGTTACAATTGCGAGCGCTTCTACAATGGATAAAGGATTCGAGTTGGAATCTAAAGCAGATGTTGAAGCTGCTGCTAAAATCGGCGAGACAATCGCTAAAAAAGCTGGAGAAAAAGGCGTCAAATCGGTTGTATTCGACCGTGGCGGTTACTTATTTCACGGCCGTGTGAAAGCTCTTGCGGACGCAGCACGTGAAAATGGTCTGGAATTTTAATTAAGAAGGAGGGACACATTTAATGCGTCGTAATGATCAGAACAAAAGTGAGTTTGAAGAACGCGTAGTTACGATTAACCGCGTAGCGAAAGTCGTAAAAGGTGGACGTCGTTTCCGTTTCACAGCTCTCGTTGTAGTTGGTGACAAAAATGGACGTGTCGGATTTGGAACTGGAAAAGCACAAGAAGTTCCAGAGGCAATCCGCAAAGCGATTGAAGATGCGAAAAAGAATCTAGTTGTCGTGCCTATGGTTAAAGGTACAACACCACACGAAATACTCGGACGCTTTGGCGCAGGTCAAGTCCTTATTAAACCTGCTGCACCTGGTACGGGAGTTATCGCAGGGGGACCTGTCCGTGCTGTACTCGAGCTTGCAGGTATTACAGACATTCTTTCGAAATCTCTCGGCTCAAGCACGCCGATCAACATGGTTCGTGCAACTGTCGAAGGTCTCAAGAACCTGAAGCGTGCTGAAGATGTAGCGAAGTTGCGTGGAAAAACTGTAGAAGAACTGCTAGGTTAAGGGGGGAATCACAATGGCGAACAAACTTGAAATCACCCTTACGAAAAGTGTGATCGGTTCAAAACCGGCACAGCGTAAAACAGTTCAAGCACTTGGATTGACAAAAATCAATCAGACGGTCGAACACCAAGACAATGTTGCAGTCCGCGGGATGATCAACAGAGTTTCCCATCTGATTACAGTAAAAGAACTATAATTCCGATTTCTTGAATAAGGAGGTGCCAACGAAATGAATTTACACGAAATGAAACCAGCAACAGGCGCTCGTAAATCACGTAAACGTATTGGACGCGGAATCGGTTCTGGGTTTGGAAAGACTTCAGGTAAAGGTCATAAAGGTCAAAACGCTCGTTCTGGCGGTGGCGTACGTCTTGGATTCGAAGGTGGTCAAACACCACTTTTCCAACGTCTTCCTAAACGCGGATTTACGAATATTAATCGTAAAGAATACGCAATCGTGAATCTCGATAGCCTTAACCTTTTCGATGAAGGTACAGAGATCACACCTGAATTGTTAATCGAATCAGGCGTCGTGAGCAAAGCTAAATCTGGTATTAAGATTTTAGGCAACGGTACGCTTGAGAAGAAGATGACAGTTAAAGCTCATAAATTCTCTGCTTCTGCTAAAGAAGCGATTGAAAAAGCCGGCGGCCAAACTGAGGTGATTTAATGTTTCAGACAATCTCTAACTTCATGCGTGTTCGAGATATCCGAAATAAGATCATCTATACATTGCTCGTGCTCATCATATTTAGATTAGGAACGTTCATTACTGTTCCTGGTGTTGATGCGACGGCATTTAAAACTGAAGCAAATAGCCTAATTGGCTTTATGAATATGTTCGGTGGAGGCGCCCTTGCCAACTTTTCTATTTTGGCAATGGGGATCATGCCTTATATTACGGCGTCCATCATTGTGCAGTTATTGCAGATGGATGTTGTGCCGAAATTTACTGAGTGGGCCAAGCAAGGAGATGTCGGTAGACGGAAACTTGCGCAGTTCACACGGTACTTTACTATCGTACTCGCTTTTATCCAAGCGATAGCAATGTCGTTTGGTTTCAACGCGATGTTTGGCGGACAGCTTATCGTAGCCGATGGGATTTCAACTTATGTTGTCATCGCGATCGTACTTACGGCTGGAACGGCCTTCCTGTTGTGGCTCGGTGAGAAAATCACTGAGAAGGGTGTCGGAAATGGTATTTCCATCATCATTTTCGCTGGTATTGTAGCAGGGATTCCAACTGCTGTGAATCAGTACTATGCGACACAAATTCAAGGGGCAGCAGATGCTTTGTTTATCAAACTTGCGATTACTCTCTTGCTTCTACTCGTAATAATTGCAATTACAGTTGTCATTATCTACGTTCAAGAAGCATTGCGAAAAATCCCGATTCAATATGCAAAGCGTGTCACAGGTCGTGGCCAATCAACTGCTAATCAGCAGACGCATCTACCGTTGAAATTGAATGCTGCAGGAGTGATTCCGGTCATTTTTGCTTCGGCATTTTTCATGACACCTCAGTCAATTGCGGCATTCTTTGGTGAAAATAGCGTAACGGCTACAATTCAAAATGTGTTCGACTATACAACGCCTGTCGGCATGGTTTTTTATGTGGCATTGATTGTTGCGTTTACTTATTTCTATGCATTCATTCAGGTCAATCCTGAAAATGTGGCGGATAACTTGAAGAATCAAGGCGCTTATATCCCAGGCATTCGTCCGGGTCCAAACACTCAAAGTTATTTAACAAGCACTTTGTATCGATTGACGTTTGTCGGAGCGATATTCTTAGCAACGATCTCAATCATGCCGATGTTTTTCATCAAGTTCGCAAATCTGCCAGAGTCATTGCAAATTGGTGGAACGAGTTTAATCATCGTCGTCGGGGTTGCCCTTGAGTCGATGAAACAGCTCGAAGCACAACTTGTGAAAAGGCATTACAAAGGGTTTATGAAATAAGCTTCATTGAAAAATGAAGAGAAGTGTGGAGGTCGAGCGTATGAATATCATTTTAATGGGTTTGCCGGGCGCCGGAAAAGGCACGCAAGCAGACCAAATCGTTGAGAAATACAACATTCCTCATATTTCTACGGGTGATATGTTTCGTGCAGCAATTCAAGAAGGTACAGAGCTTGGCATTAAAGCGAAAGCTTATATGGACCAAGGTGCACTCGTACCAGATGAAGTGACGGTCGGTATCGTTCGTGAACGGCTAAGCAAGTCGGATTGCGAAAAAGGATTTCTACTTGATGGATTTCCTCGTACCGTGCCCCAAGCGGAAGCGCTAGATGAACTTCTAGCGGATATGGATCGCCAAATCGAGCATGTCCTTAACATCGAAGTTGAGCAAGACGAGCTTGTCAAAAGATTGACAGGTCGTCGGATCTGTAAAGTATGTGGAACATCTTATCACTTACAATTCAACCCTCCAAAAGTTGAAGGAAAATGTGACAAAGATGGCGGCGAACTTTACCAGCGTGAGGATGACAATCCCGAAACTGTGAAGAATCGTCTGGAAGTAAATATGACACAAACAGCACCACTTTTAGCTTTTTATAATGCAAAAGGTGTGCTTGCAAATGTTGATGGCCAACAGGACATCGACGACGTATTTAAAGCACTGGACGAAATCCTGCAGAAGGACGGACAGTAATCCTTTCCTGGTACATGCATTCGGTCGGCGGCAAAGTTTCGTCTACCATGCACACGTATGTATAACTCGTGGAATGGCATGGAGATGCTGAACGGGAAGGGCATTTCAGAAAGAGCTGCAAGAGCATATGGTGCCCGGCTTAAGAACCGCTGGAGTTCTATGAGGCGTAGAGTTCTGAATCTTACCTAATGCATTTTCCTGCCTTTGCGGGTATAATATATTTCGTGAAAAGAACTGTATAACGTAACTTGGGAACCCATCCACGGCAGTCCGGACGGTCGTGTCCATTCAGGAGCGATTTTTATTTTCCACTAAGCGTAGTAAGAGCTATGGTGGTGGAAAACGAAATGAGCGTAGACGTCTTTCGAACATCACTCTTGCATTCCAGACATATGTTGAAGATAGCTTTCAAGGCGACTGATGCCGTTTGATGGTGAGATCCTTTATTGATATAGAAGGGAGACAGGGTTGATGACGAAAGACGATGTAATTGAAGTAGAAGGTACCGTAGTCGAAACGTTGCCAAATGCGATGTTCAAAGTGGAATTGGAAAATGGCCATACGGTTCTTGCACATGTATCAGGCAAAATTCGTATGCACTTTATCCGTATCCTGCCTGGTGACAAAGTGACGATGGAACTTTCGCCTTATGATTTGACACGTGGCCGTATCACGTACCGTTTCAAATAAACTATTGCACTCCGGAATATGAAGGAGGTTAGGTAAGATGAAAGTAAGAGCATCTGTAAAACCGATCTGTGAAAAATGTAAAGTTATTCGCAGACGTGGACGAGTAATGGTTATCTGTGAAAATCCAAAACATAAACAAAGACAAGGCTAAATTAGAAGGAGGTGCACAACTTTTATGGCACGTATTGCTGGTGTAGACATTCCGCGCGATAAGCGCATTGTAATTTCTCTCACATATGTTTTCGGAATCGGTAAAGCTACTGCGAAAAAAGTATTGGAAGCAGCTGGAGTATCTGAAGAGACACGCGTTCGCGATCTAACAGACGCTGAGCTAGACAAAATCCGTACTGAAATTGACAGTCTTAGAGTGGAAGGTGACCTTCGCCGTGAAACTTCCCTCGACATCAAACGTTTGATGGAAATCGGAAGCTTCCGTGGTATCCGCCACCGTCGTGGATTACCTGTTCGTGGTCAAAACACAAAAAACAACGCCCGTACGCGTAAAGGCGCGAAACGAGCAGTAAGAAAATAAATCATACGTAAAGGAGGTTTCTTCTTAACATGGCAAAAAGACAAGTAACACGTAAACGTCGAGTGAAAAAGAATATCGAATCCGGTATTGCACATATCCGTTCGACGTTTAACAATACAATCGTAACAATTACAGACATGCAAGGAAATGCATTGTCATGGTCAAGTGCAGGTGCACTAGGCTTCAGAGGTTCCCGTAAATCAACTCCTTTTGCTGCACAGATGGCGGCAGAAACTGCTGCAAAAGCATCTATGGAACATGGCTTAAAATCGTTGGAAGTAACAGTTAAAGGCCCTGGTGCTGGACGTGAAGCAGCAATTCGTTCATTGCAAGCAGCTGGTCTTGAAGTGACTGCAATCAGAGACGTAACACCGGTACCTCATAACGGATGTCGCCCACCGAAACGCCGCCGTGTATAAAGGCTTGTAATCCATTTGATTGAGAAACACATTTTTTGTCAAAAATGAATTATAAGATTGCCATTTGCAGTCTAAAAGAATCGATTTCAAGATGGAATAGCCTATACATTCGACGTTTTGAAGGAGGATAAACGAATGATCGAAATTGAGAAACCGAAGATTGAAACTGTGGAAATCAGCGAAGATTCCAAATTCGGGAAGTTTATCATTGAACCGCTTGAGCGGGGGTATGGAAATACGTTAGGGAATTCTTTACGTCGCATTCTTCTTTCCTCATTACCGGGAGCCGCTGTCACATCCATTCAAATTGATGGAGTTCTTCATGAGTTTTCAGCAGTTGAAGGTGTCGTTGAAGACGTCGCATCAATTGTTTTAAACGTGAAGAAGTTGGCGCTCAAAATCTATTCAGATGAAGAGAAAGTCATTGAAATAGATGTTAAAGGGGAAGGGGTCGTCACTGCTGCGGATATTACGCATGATAGTGATGTAGAAATTATGAACCCTGACCAAGTCATTGCTACACTAGGCAAAAACGGACATTTACGTATGCGTATGTATGCAGTACGGGGTCGTGGATACGCGCCAGCTGAAATGAACAAACGTGAGGATCTTGCAATTGGGGTTATCCCGGTTGACTCGATTTACACACCTGTCTCACGAGTGAACTTCCAAGTGGAAAACACACGAGTCGGTCAATTGACACACTTCGATAAGTTGACGTTGGATGTTACAACAAATGGTAGCATTGGTCCGAAAGAGGCTGTTGCTCTCGGTGCAAAAATTTTGACCGAGCATTTGAATATATTCGTGAATATGACAGACGAAGCCCAAGCTGCGGAAATCATGGTAGAAAAAGAGGAAGACCAAATTGAGAAAGTACTCGAGATGACGATTGAGGAACTTGATCTTTCGGTCAGATCTTATAACTGCCTAAAGCGTGCTGGGATCAATACAGTTCATGAACTAGCGAATAAAACAGAAGAAGAAATGATGAAAGTACGAAATCTTGGTCGTAAATCACTTGAAGAAGTGAAAGCGAAGCTAGATGAACTTAATCTTGAACTACGAACAGAAGATTGAGTGACTTTATAGGTTAAGGAGGGAAATTTTTATGACATACAGAAAACTTGGACGTACAAGTTCACAACGAAAAGCGATGCTTCGCGACCTGACAACTGATCTGATTGTCCATGAGCGTATTCAGACGACTGAAGCTCGTGCAAAAGAGCTACGTTCTGTCGTTGAAAAAATGATTACGCTTGGTAAACGCGGAGACTTGCATGCACGCCGTCAAGCTGCACAATTTATCCGTCGTGAACAAGTTACGACTACAAACGAGGAAGGCGAAGAGCAAGAAATCTTTGCACTCCAAAAATTATTTGATGATGTTGCCCCACGCTATGCAGAGCGTCAAGGTGGGTACACACGCATCATGAAAATGGGTCCTCGTCGCGGCGATGGTGCACCTGTCGTCGTTATTGAACTCGTTTAATTTGTTTTAGGAAGATTTAAAGTTAGGAGGGTGTGTCTTGCTTGCACTGAAGCGGCACCCTTTTTTCACAATAGAAGTACCACTGTTTAGCTTTAGGCGCCAGATGCTCGAGAAGCTTCAGACTTGAAGTGAAGCCAACATGCGGCTTTATTTCAAGTCCTCCAGCGCTTGCCGCATCTAGGCGATGCCTTCAGCTTTTCTTAATGATTTATACGACAATTTTAAAAGCTGAGTGTTACGATCAGCGGGTTAGTTACTGACTGGTCTAGCTCTACGCATCTCATCCGCTGGTGTCGGATTGAGCACCCGGCATCAGTCATAGATTTGTGCGCATTTCTTCGGATGAGGTGCGCGCTTTTTTTTATTCAAAATCCGATGGCTACGTATATGCAGCATTGCGCTATGTATAGAAGAGAATTTGATTGATTCATGGTAGTGACCAATCGCTTTTCTTATACATGCAAGCTGCTTATGCTTTGTAAAGATTCCTTGTAATTGTACAAGGAATCTTTACTATATACATAAGAAAGGTGCTGGAGGTGGTGTCAATGAAGGAAATATTGTCGTTGGATCGTGTGACCTATGCCTATCCGACTGAGGAAGGCAAAGGGAGAACGGCTGTCGATGACGTCTCGTTTACTGTGAACGATGGTGAATGGATTGCGATTGTCGGACATAACGGGTCTGGAAAATCGACAATGGCCAAGCTGATGATCGGGCTTTTATTCCCCGATGAAGGCGATGTGCGTTTGTTTTTGGAAAAGCTGACAGATGAAAACTTATGGGACATTCGATCACAAATGGGGATTGTTTTTCAAAATCCAGATAACCAATTTGTCGGTTCAACCGTGCAAGACGATGTAGCTTTCGCGCTTGAAAATAATGGAGTGCCTGTCGAAGAAATGGTGACCCGCGTGCATCAAGCTCTTGCGCAAGTGAAAATGGCCGAATTTCTAGATCATGAGCCGCATCACTTGTCGGGGGGACAAAAGCAACGTGTCGCGATTGCTGGCGCTTTGGCACTGCAACCGCGGCTTCTCCTTATGGATGAGGCGACATCGATGCTTGATCCACAAGGAAGAGCCGAAGTGATCCGGATTGTTCATGACTTGAAGAAAGATACAGGGCTAACGGTCATTTCCATTACACACGACCTTGAAGAAGCACTTCTTGCCGACCGGATTTTTGTGATGAACAAAGGGAAATTATTGCGGACAGGGACGCCAGAGGAAGTCTTTGCACATGGAGATGAGCTCGAAACGATCGGCTTGGACTTGCCTTTTGCTATGAAAATGTCCAATCTTTTGCGTGAAAATGGTTTGGGCTTGAAAGGCGAACATATGACAGAAGAAGAGTTGGTGAACGAGTTATGGACATCTCACTTCAACAAGTAGGGTACTTGTACGGAAAAGATTCCCCATTTGAAAAAAGAGCTTTGCAAGGCGTAACTGCAACAATTGCATCGGGTTCATACACCGCGATTATCGGTCATACGGGATCGGGAAAATCGACCTTGCTTATGCACTTAAACGGTCTGTTGAAGCCTTCGGAAGGTAGCGTACAAATCGGTGATACACGCATCACAGCGAACACGAAAGCGAAGGCATTAAAAGACGTAAGACGGAAAGTCGGGATTGTTTTCCAATTTCCAGAACACCAACTTTTTGAGGAAACCGTTGAAAAAGATATTATGTTCGGTCCGCTCAACTTTGGCGTGCCGGAACAAGAAGCGAGAAAACGGGCCCACGAATTGATCGCCCTTTTAGGATTGCCGGAAGAAGTCGCGCAAAAGTCTCCTTTTGACTTGTCTGGTGGGCAAATGCGGCGTGTGGCGATTGCGGGCGTCCTTGCTTTTAAACCATCTGTTCTCGTCTTGGACGAGCCAACCGCAGGACTAGATCCAAGGGGCCGGCAGGAAATTATGGAGTTGTTCCATCGTCTGCATCATCAAGAAAACCTGACGACGATTCTCGTCACCCATAGTATGGAGGATGCAGCCCGTTATGCGGATCACTTGATTGTGATGAGTGGCGGCACAGCCGTCATGACCGGTTCACCGAAAGAGATCTTCAGCCGTGAAGAAGAGCTTGCTACGTATAGGCTCGGACTACCGCGTTCCGTTCAATTTCAACGGGACTTTGAACGGTTGATCGGTCGTACCCTTCCCGATATGGCACTGACGGAAGAACAGTTGGCACAAGCGATTGTTCGAGCCGCAGCGGAAGAAGGTGACGCGTAATGCTGGAAAAGATGATTTTTGGCCGGTACATTCCCGGTTCCTCGTTCGTTCACCGTCTCGATCCACGGTCGAAGTTGCTCTTCGTTCTGCTTTTTGTTGTCGCCGTCTTTTTCGCCAATAATGCAGTGACGTATGGAATCTTACTCGCTTTTACGTTATTTATTATTGTTGTTTCTCGCATTAGGCTTTACTTTTTGATTAATGGTCTAAAGCCGATAATTTTTTTGATCGCCTTTACATTTCTCATGCACTTATTTTTCACGCGCGAAGGCGTACTTCTTGTGGACTGGAAAATAATCAAAATTTATGAAGAAGGGATACGACAAGGCTTTTTCATTTCGATCCGTTTCTTTGTGCTCGTGCTGGTCACGTCTATTTTAACGTTGACGACGTCGCCCATTTCAATTACGGACGGGATGGAAGATCTCTTACATCCGTTCAAACGATTCAAGTTGCCTGTACATGAACTGGCCCTCATGATGTCGATTTCGCTTCGCTTCATCCCGACATTAATGGATGAAACAGGGAAAATCTTGAAAGCACAGCTTGCGCGGGGTTCTGATATTAGTACCGGTTCCATGAAAGAACGAATCCGTGCGGTTGTCCCTTTGCTCGTGCCTCTTTTTGTGAGCGCCTTTAAGCGTGCCGAAGATCTAGCGGTAGCGATGGAAGTCCGTGGCTATCGTGGGGGCGAAGGCAGGACAAGGTACCGACAGTTGGTATGGGGGCAGCGGGATACGATTGCAATCGTCATGCTCGTCGTGTTAATGGTTACCCTTTATTTATTGAGAGGGTAGGAGGTTGAATTGAAGAGATGAATCGGGTAAAAGCAATTGTCGCTTACGATGGAACAGCTTTTGAGGGGTATCAATCGCAACCCGGCAAGCGAACTGTTCAGTCGGAAATCGATAAAGCGTTAGTAAAAATTCATAAAAATGAAAGAGCGCATGCGGTTGCCAGTGGAAGGACCGATGCGGGGGTTCATGCAAACGGACAAGTCATTCACTTTGATACGCCTTTAACTTTGCCGCCCGACCGTTGGCAAATGGCATTGAATGTCTTACTGCCGACAGATATTCGCATTGTAGGGGTTTCGTATGTCGATGAGCACTTCCATGCGAGGTATTCAGCAGTCGGCAAGACGTATCGTTACAAGTGGTCTTATGCAGAAGTGCACAGCCCGTTTGAACGGAACTATTCCGTCCATCTCGGCAGATGGCGTCCCGATATTGAAAAGATGCAAGAAGCGGCCCAACAGTTAATTGGGACGCATGATTTTACGAGTTTCTGTTCCGCCAAGACCGCTACGTCGAATCGTGTGCGAACGGTGCGCGAATTGACGGTTGAAAGACGAGGAGAGGAACTCGTTATGACGATTGAAGGCGATGGGTTTTTATATAATATGGTGCGGACAATTGCAGGCATGTTGCTAGCAGTCGGAATCGGCTGGAATACAGCCTCGGATGTCAAACGGATCCTTGAACTGCGCGACCGCCAAGCAGCAGGAAAAACGGCACCGGCCCATGGCTTATATTTGGAAAATGTCACGTATGAAAACGACTAAACATACGGATACTGCCCCTATTCCATCCTACTTGAAATCGGAAACGGGACCGCTAATATCCATTTTGGGAGAAAGGCAACTTTTCCTGGTGTTTTATTTGAAAATGCTTGACTTATGAGGGCATCCGATATAAGATTAGTTATGGTATTTCTAAAACCCCACAATAAGCCCCGGAAGGTTATTTGTGTTTAGGGATATAGATGAAAAACGGGAAATTTAAAGTTAATTAGGAGGACACAATCATGCGTACAACATTCATGGCTAAAGGTCACGAAGTAGAGCGTAAATGGCTCGTTGTTGATGCTGAAGGACAAACGCTTGGACGTCTTGCATCTGAAGTTGCATCAATTTTGCGTGGAAAACATAAACCGACATATACACCACACGTTGACACTGGTGATCACGTGATCATCATCAACGCTGAAAAAATCGAATTGACAGGTAACAAATTGAACGACAAAAAATATTACCGTCACTCAGGGTACACTGGAAGCCTTAAAGAGCGTACAGCGCTTGAAATGCGTACAAACTACCCGACGAAAATGCTTGAACTTGCGATTAAAGGCATGCTTCCAAAAGGCTCTTTAGGCAATCAAATGTTCAGAAAGCTAAACGTATACGCTGGACCGGCTCACCCACATGCAGCACAAAAACCAGAAGCTTATGAGCTTCGCGGATAATTAAGAGGAGGAAAAACGCTTTGGCACAAGTACAATATCTCGGCACTGGCCGTCGTAAAAGTTCAGTAGCTCGCGTACGTCTCGTTCCAGGAGATGGAAAAATCATCATCAACAAACGTGATGTAGAAGACTACGTACCATACGCGACACTTCGCGAAATTATTAAACAACCACTTAACGTAACAGAAACTTTAGGCAGCTATGACGTTCTCGTTAACGTTCACGGCGGCGGTTTCACAGGACAAGCAGGTGCAATCCGTCATGGTGTTGCGCGTGCACTTCTAGAAGTTGATCCTGATTTCCGTCCTGCATTGAAATCAGCAGGACTACTGACACGTGACCCACGTATGAAAGAGCGGGAGAAATACGGTTTCCGCGGTGCACGTCGTCGTCCACAATTCTCAAAACGTTAATATCTTATATGTTCAACATTCAAATTCCCTGCCGAAGAAAAATACGGCAGGGAATTTTTTTGTAGAACATTTTTTTGATGTGAAAACTATACACTTGTGGATGAACGGCCATCATTTTTCACCGGCTCTCTTTTTGTCCACAAAGTTGTCCTGACAATCGTGTAAAGACGTGGTTAGTATATGAAACGATCGACAGGTTGTGGGTAATGATGTTGATGGAACTAAGTGCAGACATAAAAAAGAGAATCATATTCATTCTTTCACTGGGATGCATGTCTATACCTGTTGAAGAAGTTGTGGATAAGCGGCATGAGAGAGGTTGTCCACAAATAATGAACAACATCCCACTGAGTGGGTCTACGTTATTTTTCTTGAGTCATTCTTTGATAAAATGAATCATCTTATTGATGGATAGGGCTTGTGAAAGTCCAGTGCGTATGAATAAGCCGGACAAGTCTACAACCTTATATTTGTTAGTGGACGTGCAACAGCATTTCTGGAAGGCGTATGCTGTGATGTGACGAACAGGGCGTGGCATGCTGGAATGGAAAGGCGGGGCGGAAATAGAGTAAATAAGAAATGCTGAAAAGGCATGCAACTGAACAATCAGATTGCACGCCTTTTTCCTTTCCTATTACTGCGCTAGGTCTTTCAATTTCTTCATAATTCCCGGTTTCTCCAATCCGAAGTAACGATGCATCTCCTCGTAAATGCCGAAAAGCTTTTCGTAAATCGCTACATTTTCAGGGATGGGTTGGATTGTTTTCAACAAAGGTTGTTTCATTGATTGCACAGCACTTTCAATATTTGGATGACAGTCGCCGGCTACGCCACCTAAAATTGCGGCTCCGATGCCAGAAGCATAATCACTAGCCGAAATATGAATAGGTTTGTTCAAAACGTCTGCATAAATTTGCATGAGTAATGCATTTTTCTGTGGTAGGCCGCCGCAGGCAAACACTTCGTCAATTGTCATCCCTGCTTCCGCATATGCGTTCATAATCATCTTCGTGCCGAATGCCGTTGCTTCCAAATGAGCGCGGTATACGTCCTCATACGGTGTGTGTAATGTTTGGCCAATCAGCATGCCGCTCAACTCGCTGTTGCTTAATGGAGAACGGTTTCCGTTGTGCCAGTCTAATGCGACGAGTCCGGATTCTCCGGCATTTTTTTGCGCTGCTTTTTGCCCTAAGTAATCAAAAACCGAAATGTTTTGTGCTTGAGCCTCCACCACGTATTGTTGAGGTGTATTGCTCACGATATAACCGAAAAGATCCCCGACAGCAGATTGTCCCGCTTCATAAGCAAAGAGGTCTGGTATGATTGCATCTTTCACACTTCCGGAAATGCCCGAAACTTTTTTCTGTTCCTCATTTAACATCAAATGGCAAGTGGACGTCCCCATCACCATCGTGAATTGGTTCTTTTGGATTGCGCCGATTCCGAGCAAGGCGGAATGCGCATCGATAATGGCGGTTGCTACCGGTAGTTGTGTCGGCAAGCCGAGCTTACTGCTCCATTCATCGGACAGAGTACCCGCCTGCTCCCCGATTTTGGAAAGGCGTCCGTCCAGCTTCTGTTCAATGATGTCCGGCAACTCTTCGTCTATTTCAGCTAAAAACTCTTTAGAGAATCCATCTGCTTCATTCCAAAAAGATTTGAAACCTTTTGCACAGTTGCTCCGGACATTTTCGCCGATGAGTGTGGAGACGACCCAGTCACCCGCTTCGATTAAATAAGCAGCTTCGTTCAATAATTCCGGCACCTTGTTTTTCAACTCCAACGCCTTCGGAACGAGCCATTCACTGGACACATTGTCCCCGTAATGGCAAAGCCAGCTTTCCTCTTGCTGACCAATCTCATTCATGAGGTTCGCTTCTTCAATCGCACCGTGGTGTTTCCACAACTTTACATAAGCATGCGGATTGGCTTTATGTTGCGCGAATCTGCTCAGAGGAACCAAATTTTCGTCAGTGATGACAACTGTGGATGACGTGAAGTCCACGCCAAGGCCGACAATGTCTTCTGCATTAATCCCCGCATTTTCAATTGCCTCTGGAATTCCTTTTTCAATTACTTCGATATAATCATCTGCGTCTTGAAGAGCAAAATCAGGCGGCAAAGGCTTTCCAGCTAGCGACTTTTCCATCGTCCCGCTTTTATATTGCAAAACGCTCATTCCAATAATTGCACCAGTTTGCACATCGATAATTAAAACTCTGCCAGAACTTGTACCGAAATCTATGCCAATTGAATATTTCATTTATATAAGCTACTCCTTAGAAAACGTTTTCTATAACTAAATCATAAATATAAATGAACAAAGAATCAAGGCGAATTGCTCATTTGTGCGAATAAAACCTTGACTTTTGACAAAAAAAGCAATAATATAAGTCCGAATGAGCAAATTATTGCATAAATGAGCAAAGGATGAATGCCTGAATGAATAACTTAGTCGGAAAAAGAATTGATTCAACCGCATTTCGTTTAACTGAACCCGGTATTTTCCGAGAAGAAGTGATTACGCATACAGTAAAAGAAAACGATGTCATCGTGGAGCCTTACTTGGCGAGCGTATGTCATGCAGATTTACGATATTATACAGGAAATAGAAGGAAGGAAGCGCTGGAAGCGAAATTGCCAATGGCGTTGTTTCATGAAGGGATCGGCATTGTAAAAGAGTCTCTTCATCCGAATTATAAAGTGGGCGACCGCGTTGTCATCGTACCAAGCATTCCCGGCTACGTCTTAAACAATAAGTCGAAAGAAGAGTGCTGTAAAAACTGCCAAGATGGCGGATTGCCAAACTATTGTTTAGAAGGTGTGTTTTTGGCGAGCGGATTTGACGGCATCGGCCAAAGTGATTTGGTCATCGGTGGCGACAGTTTAGTCCATATCCCTGAACAATTGGAGGACGATGTTGCATTACTAGCGGAACTATGTTCTGTTTCTTTGTTTGCGATTAACTCGATCGATCGCCTGACGACACCAAACTCTGAAAAAGTTGCGGTTTTTGGTGACGGTCCTGTCGGTTATTTAACAGCTGCGGCACTCCATTTCATTTATGGCGTAGTGAAAGAGAACTTACTCGTTTTCGGAGCGGTCCAAGAGAAAGTCGAGCAATTTGACAGTTTTGCAACGACAGCCCTTGTTCATGATTATGACTTCAAGAACACAAATGGCGTCCATACAGTATTTGAATGTACGGGCGGAAAGTTCAGTTCGAGTGCGATCAACCAAGCGATTGACTTGCTCGATACGGAAGGCAAGCTCGTGTTAATGGGCGTTACAGAAGAATTGGTGCCGATCAATACAAGAGATGTATTGGAAAAACGTATCCAGCTGATCGGAAGTTCGAGAAGTAATGTCGTGGAATTCGAACAATTGATGGAAGCGATGTTAAATGAAGATTATCAACGGGTGTTGAGAAAGTTAATTCCCGAAGAGCGTACTTCAATCGAGTCCGTAAGTGATTTAACGACAGCGATGGATGAGGCAGCTGCGCATAAAGGCTGGAAAAAGACGTATCTCTCCTTTAAATGGGAGTAACTTGATTCAATACAAGCTGCCACTTCTATAAGCGGCGTAATTGATTGGAGCAAGATGAAAAAGTAAATATGTATGAGGAGATAGAACGGTGAATACGAACAATACGTTTTTCGCGAAAGTGGGCTTGCCTCAAAAGATAATTTGGGGATATATAGGTGTTTTGATTTTCATGATGGGGGACGGCTTGGAAATTGGCTGGCTTAGTCCTTGGTTGGTTGAGCAAGGATTCACCGTGCAACAGACGAGTCTTTTGTTTGTCGCCTACGGGATTACGGTAGCCATCGCGGCTTGGTTCAGCGGTGTGTTAACGGAAATGTTCGGAGCGAAAAAGACGATGTTCTTGGGCTTTTTGCTGTATGTACTCGGTACAATCGGATTTATCGGTCTTGGTATCTCGTCCATGAACTTGTCCGTTATGATACCGATGTATGCTTTGCGCGGATTCGGCTATCCATTATTCGCATTTTCATTCCTCGTGTGGATTTCTTATAGAGCAGATCAAACCCGCCTCGGTTCAGCGGTTGGTTGGTTCTGGTTCGTCTTTACGGGCGGATTGAACGTCCTTGGGGCGTACTACTCTGTTTGGGCCATTAAAGAGCTAGGACATGTGAATACGCTATGGAGTTCCCTCCTATGGGTGACGATCGGAGCGATTATCGCATTAATGATTAACAAAGACACTTTGCCTGCGAATAAAGCATCGTCAGCGGAGAAGTTGAAAGAACTTGGGAAAGGGATCACCATCATGAAAGACGAGCCTAAAGTGCTTTTAGGTGGTATTGTCCGGGTCATTAACACGACTGCCCAATTCGCTTTGCCTGTTTTCTTACCGATGTACTTGGCGAGTCATGGCATTCCGACTTCCCAATGGCTTGGGATTTGGGGTACAATCTTTACAAGTAATATTATATTCAACTTGATCTTTGGAATGGTTGGAGACAAAATCGGTTGGCGTCAAACGATCATGTGGTTCGGTGGGATCGGTTGTGGAATTACGACGTTAGGTCTCGTTTATATTCCATTATGGACGGAAGGAAATATCTTCTTGGTCGGCTTGATCGGTATCGTATGGGGTGCTTGTCTTGCCGCTTACGTTCCGCTTTCCGCACTCGTCCCATCATTGGTGGATAAAGATAAAGGGGCGGCGCTTGCTGTCTTGAACTTAGGAGCAGGCCTTCCAGTATTCGTCGGCCCAGCGATCGTTGGAATTTTTATCGGAGTCGTTGGGGATTTCGGTGTCATCTGGATTTTAGCTTCCCTTTACTTCCTGAGCACCGTATTGACGTATTTCATAAAATTACCTGAAGAAGTGAAAGCAACTAATTAACAACAGAGACGGCATTATTGTCGTCTCTTTTCATATAAAAAATAAAGTTGGTGAGGGTATGTTACCTGCTGAAAGACAAAAGCAGATTTTGAAATATATTGAGCGAGAAAAAGCAGTGAGGACTGAAGATTTATCAAAGCATTTTAATGTCCATGAAGCGACAATCCGACGGGATTTAACTTTTTTGGAACAAAAAAATAAAATTATGAGAACGCATGGCGGTGTCGTTCTACAAGAGGAAGAAGTTTTTTCGGAGCCCCATTTTGATGTAAGAGAAGGCTCGTATTCGGAAGAGAAAAAAAGAATTGGCCAGAAAGCGGCCGCATTCATCGAAGAAGGCGATACCCTCATTTTGGATTCGGGAACGACGACGAAGCAAATTGCCGAGGCGATCAAAGACAGACGGGGCTTAACCGTCATTACGAATGACATCCATATCGCAGCTTTACTAAGACATTCTGACATGAAAGTCATTGTGACGGGCGGTGTTTTGTATCCCGAAAACTTTATCTTGAATGGAGAAGTGACCGATCGGACTTTGAGAAATTTAAATGTTCAAAAGGCATTTATTGGGACGCCGGCATTACACCCGGAAAAGGGATTGACACATTTCGATGATACGCTGACCTCTGCAAAAGCCAGCATGATTCGAGCGGCCAAAGAAATATTCGTCGTGACGGATCATAGTAAATTAGGATTATTATCGCTCCATACATTTTGTAGCATGGATAAAATTGACCATATCATTACGGATGATCAAGTATATGAACAGATGGAAGCGAGATTGAAAGAGCGTTGCGATCATGTGTGGATTGTTTGATCGGAACAAGGGTTTAAAAAACGAAACGTGGCGCACGATATGTTAAGATGAGGAAAACAATGGAGAATAGGTGGTAGAAATGATGAAGGAAATCACACCCATCGAAGTGAAAGAACTACTCGAAAATGGCAGTAATTTAAATTTGATTGACGTGCGAGAAGCGGATGAAGTGGCGACAGGCATCATTCCTGGTGCGATCCATATCCCGCTTGGTGAAATACCGGAACGTACTGAGGAACTCGATCAATCGAAGCCTTATATTATGGTCTGCAAAGCGGGCGGGCGTAGCGCGCGTGCCGTTCAATATTTGGAAGCCCAAGGGTATGACGTAACGAATATGACAGGCGGCATGATGGAATGGGCAGGCGACACAGAATAAGTGTTACAAAGTGAGTCGAAGTGACATTTACTAACGTTTGTCATTCCGCTGTATATAGTTGTCAGCGTTAAAAGGAGCCGTGATCGGTTCCTTTTTATTTTTGTAGCGTTTTATCCTGGACATATCTTCACACTCACGTGCGTATAGTGAAGAAAAAGGCGGTGTCTATGATGAAGCGGTGGATACTTATTGGATTTATATTTACTTTTTCACTTGGTATTGTCATTTATAGTGTGAAGGCATCATCGGATCGGAATTTTTTTATGCCTGCTGAACTTGGCGGCGTGAAAGTGCTCATCGATCCGGGGCATGGCGGGATGGATGGCGGCGCTTCTTCAGGGGATGTTGTGGAGAGAGACATCACCCTTAGCATTTCGCATGAGGTGGCGAAGCGGCTGAAGAAAAAGGGAGCGACCGTCATCATGACAAGAAAAAAAGCTGGAGATGCGCTCGATGAACATGCGCCGGGGGAAAAGTTCCCGACAGTTCGCTCAAGAAAACTGGCTGATTTGAAATTGCGGGAAGAGATGGCGATCAAGGAAGAGCCCGACGTTTTCATTAGTGTCCATGTGAACGCGATTCCACAAGAGAAATGGCGCGGCGCACAAGTTTTTTATCATGAAAGTGGACATCCAAACGGTGAATTTTTAGCCAAATCAATTCAAGAATCTTTTCGAGTCAATTTAAAAAATACGGAGCGTGAAGCACAAGGAGTGACGGGTGTTTATTTGTTAAAGAAAGCACCAATGCCTGCGGTTCTTGTGGAAACAGGATTTATTTCGAATAATGAAGAGCGGGCGCTTCTGACAGATCCGGCGTACCAAAAGAAGGTGGCCGATTCGATTGTGGAAGGTATCAGCTCATATATGAGTGCAGAGGAAATGTGAAGGCAAGTTCAGCGTTTAGAGCCCGATCTCTATGTTATACTTGGAGGTGTGTATGAATAAACCTCCAAGGGGTGTCAAAATTGATCAATGAGCAAACAGTACATGAATTAATCGGTCAGCTGAAAGATCCGTTTTTACATAAAACACTTGCGGAGACTGAAGGCATAACCGAAGTGTCGATTAATCCTGAGAAAAAGCATGTCAGCGTCAAGCTCGCACTTGCTAAAATCAACACTGCGGAACAACTGTCGTTTCAAATGCAAGTTGTCGAAACATTGAAAGAAGCGGGTGCGGAGACCGTAGGCATTCGATTTGAAGAATTACCTCAAGAAACACTTGAAAAATTTAGGGGGACTGCGACGGAAGCAGAAGCGCAAGACATTCTTTCTCCTGTGAATGATGTAGAATTCATTTCAATCGCATCAGGGAAAGGGGGCGTCGGAAAATCGACAGTTTCTGTCAATCTCGCCGTTGCCCTTGCCCGTCTTGGAAAAAAGGTGGGGCTGATTGACGCGGATATTTACGGTTTCAGTATTCCGGATATGATGGGGGTTACTGAAATGCCCAAGGTTCGGGATAACCGTATCATGCCTGTCGAGCGACTTGGTGTCAAAGTGATTTCCATGGGCTTTTTCGTTGAAGATAATGCGCCGGTTGTATGGCGAGGCCCGATGCTTGGAAAAGCATTGGACCAATTTTTCAGAGATGTGGAATGGGGCGACCTAGATTTCTTATTCCTTGATCTACCGCCGGGGACTGGAGATGTCGCACTGGACATTCATCAAATGATTCCCTCATCGAAAGAAATTATCGTGACGACGCCACATCCAACAGCGGCTTTCGTAGCAGCCCGGGCTGGCGCGATGGCTTTACAAACAGATCATGACTTGCTTGGTGTTATTGAAAATATGTCTTGGTTTGAATCGAAGGAAACGAAGAAACGTGAGTTTGTCTTTGGCCAAGGCGGCGGTGTGAAGCTAGCCCAAGAACTACGGACTGATTTACTTGGTCAAATCCCACTCGGGCAACCGGACTGGGATGAGGAAGACTTTGCGCCTTCCGTCTACGGGGCAGACCATCCGATCGGACAAATTTATGCGGACATCGCAAAAAATATTGTGCGTAAAATCGGTAAGTGATGTTAAGTAGAAAGTATTTATGGGAACTTTTCAGCTTGGCTTGAAAGTGCTTATCAAAATCGATCAAAGACCCGAAGTGAACTTTAGTTCGCGAGGGGACGAGTGATGAGTATACGCTTGTCAACAAGCTATGGCGGAGGAGGCTATTGCCCTCCTCCGCTTTTATTTTCTTCTTTTGGTTTTTCTTTTTCTTCGTTCTCTTTATCTTCTCCGCCGCCCGCCTCCTGAATGAGTTTTTCCCATTTCGTTTGCAGTAGCGGACTGTTGATCGTCTCTTCGATCACTTTTTCGTACTGTTCTTTCATCGTGGCGGATTGCATGATCGTTTCCAATTGCTTTTGCATATCGGGTTGGCCGAAAAAGCTCTCCAGGTCTTTCTGAAAAGAAGCATCACCCATGAGCTGTTTCATAATTTCTTGCTGTTGTTCCTTCATACTTTTAGCGATTGTTTCAGCGAATTTTGGATCTTCAAATGTTTTTTTCCAAAATGCTTTCCCGTCATCAGAAAGCATCGTCTGTTCGATGGATTTTTTCACTTCATCTTGATCCAAAATGAGCTGTTCCCGAAATTCGGAATCCGCGAGTAGTTGCTGGATCGCTTTTTTTCCCTCTTCCGTTTGGAGGGCATCGGTCACCATTTTTTTAGTCTCGTCGTAAGTCGGAGTACTTGGCTGCATCGTTGTACATCCGGAAAGTAAAAAGATAACGGCGGTCATATGAAGTAACTTTTTTTTCACGGTGGGATCAGTCCCTTCAAGAAGCATTTTCATTTATTGTTCACAATATGTCGGATAATATGCATGAAGCGATTCCTGAAATAGATTTTTGTATGAAACGTTGTTACACTGGGAGGAGCAACGTAAAACGGAGGATTATTGTCGTGACAATACGAAATTGGGTTAAATTCTTTTTTAATGCATTAGTCATCGGAGGGCTCGTGACAGCGGTGTTTGGACTGGTTGTCCGTTGGGAGTTTTTCTCCGGTTATTTACAGTCAGGAGAAATTTGGCAATTTCTTGGTGCACTCTTATGGATGGTATTTCTAGGATTTACGATGAGTGTCGTTGCACAAATGGGTTTTTTCGCTTACTTAACAGTTCACCAATTTGGTGTCAATCTTTTTAGAACTCTCACATTGTGGAATTGGGTTCAGCTTCTTATTATTACTGTCGTGCTATTCGATTTGATTTTCTTCCGTTTCCGCTTAACATCTGGAGAAACGGGACGAACATTGCTTTATTTGACGTTGCTCGCTTCATTGATCGTTGTTTCTGCATTGACAGCTTATTTCAAAGCGAAGTGGACCAAAAAGCATACGCTCATATCAGCCTTGTTTTTCATGATTGTGATCACAACACTTGAGTGGTTGCCGGCCTTGATGGTTCGTTCAGGGAATATAGATGAGTGGGTAACGATCCTTCTCTTTCCATTACTCGCCGTGAACGCGTACCAAATTTTGGCGCTACCAAAGTATAATGCGATGTCAGATGCAGATAAAGCTAAACTCGATGAACGTCGAAAAGTCCGTCGTCAAAGTAAAGAAAGAAAAAGTGCCAAATCCAATTAAACGAACAGCACACCTACCGACGGGCGAATCGCCTGCAGGTAGAATGTGCTGTTTTTTTTACGCGACAGTAAGGAATGATAATTCCGTTCGTATCCACACATGGATAAGGGGACTCCCATGCCACTATCCTGAATTGAGCATTGCGTTATTGCGGTATCTTTTTCATCTTCACAGATGTCCCGAATAAGACGTCTTCGACGGACTTGAATTCGCGGCTATCCATTAGCTTCTGCAATGTTTGCAATTGCACACGGGCGTTACGATGATGGGGGACGGAAATAATTTCTCCTTCCATGACAGGTGGAATGCTCCCGCCTTCCCAGACAAATGAAGACCCGAGCGCGTTGACCTCGGCTTCCCAAAGGATTGTATGTAAAAAATGTGGAAATACCTCATCGGCAGTTCGGAACCAGAGCGGTTTCATCTCGAAAAAACTTTCAAATTGTTCAAGCTGATTGACAAGCAATTTTGCATCTTCTTCGTAGGCAGCCCCATTATGGCCAAGAAGACCAGTTGGGATGTTTTTTTCATTGATGATACGGACCGAATTCGGAAAACGCTTTGCCCAATCGACATCGATAAAAAGAAGGGGATACGGCTGCTTCAATTCTTGGAGCCAGTCCGCAACTTCCGCATCTCCGAAAGAAATATTGACAGTAAGTGCCGATCCATGAGATCCATGTGTAATGGCGACTGGATCTTCTGTTATCCGGAATACTGAAGTGAGCGGGTGATGTTGGGGAATTGGTGGAAACAACAAAAAAGCTGCGCAACTTAGAATGATGAGTACGATTAACTTCTTGAGCATATATTGTCCTCCTTCAGCACAATCTATGTATAGGTTATGAGCGGAGCTTGACAAATATGAGGAAGACGTGTTACTATAAAAAAGTCGGTGAAAGAAACAATTAAAATAAATGCTTGACAAAAGAAATCATCTTGTTATAATAAGTGATGTCGAGAAGAGATCATTCCGCAGTAGCTCAGTGGTAGAGCAATCGGCTGTTAACCGATCGGTCGTAGGTTCGAATCCTACCTGCGGAGCCATATGCTTCCATAGCTCAGTAGGTAGAGTGCTTCCATGGTAAGGAAGAGGTCGTCGGTTCGATCCCGGCTGGAAGCTCCAGCTCGTACCACCTACACATAAGCATTTCAACGAAGTTTATACATATAGCTTGAACATACTTAGTTTAAGTACAAGAAGAATTACATAAAATTACAGCGTTTATTTGCGATAGAAATATTTATATATTCTATGCAAAGAACACAATTATACGAAATTCATCGTTATTTTAACAAAGGCCCCTTGGTCAAGCGGTTAAGACACCGCCCTTTCACGGCGGTAACACGGGTTCGAATCCCGTAGGGGTCACCATATTATTTAACTTTATGAACTTATCGCAACTTCCATTAAAATTGGGGAAGCGAGCAGAACAAGGAAGCAATTGAGAGAAGGAGGGAGCGTACCTAAGTACGTGACCGACTAAACGAGTGAAGCTGACGCAGTAATGCGAAGCTTATCGCAATTTTAACCAGGTGGGGTAGCGAAGTGGCTAAACGCGGCGGACTGTAAATCCGCTCCCTCAGGGTTCGGCGGTTCGAATCCGTCCCCCACCACCATTATTTTAAAACCTTTTGAAAAACATGAATAAATTTTCGAGAAAAGTGTAAGCTAGGAAAGTGCTTGCTTGAAAGTTCTTTATCGTTGGGGTATAGCCAAGCGGTAAGGCAACGGACTTTGACTCCGTCATTCGTTGGTTCGAATCCAGCTACCCCAGTCTAATTGAAAACTCTTTTACCCGTCCTTCATTGACAGGTAAGAGGGTTTTTTGTATTTTTTTAAAAAAAGCAAACTTCCGAGAAATAGTGGTTGTCCACGTCAAAAACAAACAGTCGGCCCAATCATATAGGTCTTTGTCATTGTAGTAGTAAAAAGCGGCGGATCGAACATTTTTCCTATACAATGGAAGGACAAACGTTTCAGTTATGAAATAGATTGGGAATTGTGGATAAATAGACTCACTTTGAAGAAAAGGGATGTTCATATGAAAAGTGAAGATAAGCAACATGTGCTGAATAAAAATTTGAAGGATATTACGTATGCGCTCGATCGGTCATCGATTGTTGCCATTACAGATCGTACGGGGAAAATTATGTATGTGAACGACAAGTTTTCGGAACTGTCTAAGTATACGGCGGAAGAATTGATTGGTCGTGATCATCGTGTGATCAATTCGGGGTATCATGCGAAAGCATTTTTTAAGGATATGTGGGCCACTATTGGGAAAGGTGAAATGTGGCGCGGAGAGATTCGAAATCGAGCAAAAGATGGAACGATTTATTGGGTGGATTCGACGATTGTTCCGTTTCTAAATGAAAAAGGAATTCCGTATCAATATATTTCAATTCGAAATGATATTACAAGGCAAAAGAATATGGAGATTGAACTTGAGGAAAATATCGCGATGTATAATTTGATTGCGGAAAATTCCTCCGACTTCATTTCAGTCATCAATAAGAACGGTGATTTCCAATATGTTTCTCCTTCTTATGAACAGCAGTTAGGCTATGATTTGAAGGAGCTGGCGAACAGTAACTTTTTCTCTCTTATCGTTAAAGAAGATCGAGAGCTTGCTAGGGAAAAAGTGAAGGGGGCCAGCGTTGCGACGTCGTCTGAGGCTATTGAACTTCGGTTGCGGCGGGCAGATGGAGAATGGATCTATACGGAAACAACGATGAACCGGGTGCGGAACGAAGGAGAAAATACAAATAATCTTGTTCTCGTCACGCGTGATGTGACGACGCGTAAGCATGCGGAAAAAATGATTCTCGATCTCGCTTATAATGACCAGTTAACAGATTTGCCAAATCGGGTTTCTTTTCGAAAGAAATTATATACAGCGATAGAAGCAGCAAGGGAAAAATCCGAAAAACTCGGCTTTGTTGTACTCAATATCGACCGGCTTCGGTACGTCAATGATGCGCTTGGTCAAGAATCGGGTGATTACATTTTATCGATCATTGCGAAAAGGCTAAAAGCGATTTTGCCGACCGAGGATAGTATAGGCCGGATTGCCGGGGATGAGTTCGCGTTTGTTTTGAATGACATCCAAGATGCGGCGCACGTTGAAAAAATAACAAAAAGCGTCCAAGAACATCTGATGGAACCCATTTCGGTTGCGGATGAGTCGTATACATTATCGATGAGCATCGGCATTTCTTTATATCCAGAGCATGGGAAAAACGTTTCCGAGTTGACAATGAAAGCTGAAAAAGCACTTTATAATGTAAAGGAACTTGGTGGAGGCAGTTACGAAGTATATGAGCCGGGTAGCGCTCAAAAAACGTTAGATCGAATTTTTCTTGAAAACGAGTTGAAGAAAAGTATTAAGCAGGCGTATTTTTTACTCGATTACCAACCAAAGTTTCATATAGAAAGTGGAGAAATGATTGGTGTTGAAGCACTCGTCCGATGGGAGCATCCCGACCTAGGGCGCATTCCGCCTGATCAGTTCATTCAAGTTGCTGAAGAAACAAAAATGATCATCCCTTTGGGGGAATGGATTTTACGGCAAGCGTGCAAACAGGTGAAAATTTGGCAAGACGATGGCTTTTGCTTATACCCGATCGCTGTAAATGTCTCGGCTATACAATTGGAGGAAGCATCTTTCCCCGCAACGCTTCAAAGCATTTTAGAAGAGGTCGGTATCGCAAGCGATGCCATCGAAATTGAATTGACAGAAAGTGCATTTGCGGATCTAAAGAGTATGCAAGAAGTGATCGCGAAGATTCGAGCATTAGGCGTCAAGATTGCTATCGATGATTTTGGGACAGGGTATAGCTCGCTCAGTTACATTAAGGAGTTGCCGGCTGATACACTTAAAATCGATCGCTCTTTCATCCGTGATATTCATAAGAATGAAGGAAGTCGGGCTATCGTGGATGCAATCATCACAATCGCCAACACAGTTGGCTTAACTGTTGTTGCCGAAGGTATAGAAGAACAGGTGCATATTGACATTTTGAGACGATCGGGCTGTCAGCAAGGGCAAGGGTATTTCTTTAGCAAACCAGTCTCTCCTAAAGCGATTGAACAATTTATGTGCCGAAAAGTCTGTGAATAAAAATCCGCTTTCATGTTGAGTTGAGCCAAATTGTTCAACGATTTATAATAGACGTATTGAGTGAGGAGGTTATTCAACATGAAAGAATTGAATATGTCGATTATTGGTGTACCATTGGATCTTGGACAAAGTCGTCGTGGAGTGGACATGGGGCCAAGCGCGATTCGTTACGCAGGTGCGGTAGAACGACTTGAAGCGATTGGGCACGTTGTACGTGATGAAGGGAATATCCCTGTGGATGCGGTTGAGCGAAGAGATTCGAATGATTCAAGTTTGAAGAACTTGGAAGAAGTGATTAAAGCGAATACGAAGCTGGCTGAAAAAGTGGAAGCTGTCGTCAATGACGGTGATTTTCCACTCGTACTCGGCGGAGACCACAGCATTGCGATTGGAACGCTTGCCGGCCTTGCGACTAAATATGAGAACCTTGGTGTGATTTGGTATGACGCGCATGCGGATCTGAATACGAGCGAAACATCGCCTTCCGGAAATATTCATGGTATGCCGCTTGCTGTCAGCATTGGCCTTGGTCATGAAAGCCTTGTCAATCTACATAAAGACGGTCAAAAGGTTAAGCCTGAAAACGTTGTCATTATCGGTGCACGTTCCGTAGATCCAGGCGAACGTCAGCTTATTAAGGAACAGGGCATTAAAGTATTTACGATGCATGAAATTGATAAGCACGGAATGACAGCAGTAATGGAAGAAGTACTCGCCTACTTGAAAGAACGAAACGTTGATGGTGTACATTTATCGCTTGATCTGGATGGACTGGATCCACTATACACACCAGGTGTCGGAACACCGGTGCCTGGTGGCATCAGCTACCGGGAAAGCCATTTAGCGATGGAAATGCTTGAAGAATCTGGGATGATCACGTCGGCGGAGTTCGTTGAAGTGAACCCGATTTTGGATAAACAGAATAAAACAGCAGATGTCGCGGTTGGCCTAATGGGCTCGCTGTTCGGCGAAAAGTTGCTGTAATTTTTCGGAAACCTGTCCTCAGTAGATGAGGGCGGGTTTTTTGCTGTTCGAAGAAATGAGTTGCTGGTACTTGGAAGCTAGCTAGCGGTGTTCGATTAGCTGAACCGTATTTTTAGGGAGGGGGTCATTCGGAGGCAAGTTTACAATTATAAAGTTTTCGTAAAAAAGACAAAAGTTATTCAAACTTTGATAAAATAAGAGTAACTATGTAAAAATAAATGAAACCTGTTAAAGCCTTCAAACGTATAGAAGGGACAGCCGCATAGAGCGGAGGAGAATTTGCAATGGATGAGTTAATTAATAAACGAATAAATGAAGTGTTGAAAGGGGATCAAAGTGCATTTGAGGAAATTGTTACTTTGTTTCAACACCGTCTGTACCATGTTTGTTTTCGAATGCTCAGCAATCGCCAAGAGGCGGAAGATATTGCACAAGAAGCGTTTGTGCGTGCTTATATGAATATTCATACGTTCGACCAGAAGCGAAAGTTTTCAACGTGGTTGTTTCGGATTGCTACCAACTTATGCATCGATCGGATTCGAAAGAAAAAGCCCGATTATTATTTAGATGCGAATGTACCGGGGACGGAAGGGTTGACGATGTATTCACAAATTGCCGCAGATGGCGAACTGCCTGAAGACGTCGTTGAACGAATGGAAACGCAAGAAAGGGTCCAGTATGAAATTGGAAGACTGCCAGATAAATACCGTTCAGTCATTATTTTGCGTTATCTTGAAGAATTGCCGTTAAAAGAAATAAGTGATATTTTAGAACTACCACTTGGGACCGTAAAAACCCGAATCCACAGAGGGCGGGGAGCGCTTAGAAAACAGATGGGTAACTTGTAGGAGGGAATTTAGTATGAATACGTGTCCGGAACATATCGTTCATTATATGCACGCGTATTTAGACGGCGATATCAATCGCGATGAAGAGCGGCAATTGAACGAACACTTAGATAAATGTTCAGCATGTAGTGAAATCATGGCTGGGTTGAGTGAAACCGTTGCGTTCATGGAACTAGCCAAGCCGGTTCAAGCGCCGGAAGGCTTTGTCGAAGGGGTTATGCAACGTTTACCGAAAGAGAAATCACAAGTAGGCATACGACGGTGGCTACGTAGTCACCCGTTACTTGCTGCAGCTGCGATGTTTCTTATCTTAATGAGCGCATCCGTATTTTCCAGCTATGGAAATGATCAGCAGTTTTCAGTCTCTAAACAGCCGAACTTGATTGTTGAAGGAGAGACTGTTATTGTGCCAGAAGGCGAAGTCGTCCGAGGAGATGTCATCGTAAAAAATGGGAAGCTACGGGTTGAAGGGGAAGTCGATGGCAATATCATTGTCATTAACGGCTCCAAATACATGGCATCGACCGCAGTTGTAACTGGAACGAGCGAAGAAATTGACAGAGCATTTGATTGGTTATGGTACAAAATTAAGAACACAGTAAAAGATGTCATTCCGTCTTCGCTGAAGAAAGAGCAGCCAGTGGAGGAGTAAGCGTAGCGACCAAAACAAACCGCATAGAGACGGCATGGTCGCTTTTTCTTGTAGGTGAAAGAAGCTTGGATGAAGACGTTGTGATATACTATACGCATAGGAAATCGTCAATGAAGGTAGGCGAAGCACATGCCATTTTGGGAAAAAATCGTTAGTCTCAGTCCGGTTGCAACATTCATCAACATCGTGGATGTGCTTCTAGTCTGGTTCGTCATTTATCAACTTATTAAAATTGTAAAAGGCACGAAAGCCGTTCAATTATTAAAAGGAATTTTCGTCATTATCATTGTTCGGATTTTGACTGGTATCTTCCATCTCGACACGCTTAAATGGATGATGGACCAAGTGCTCATTTGGGGAATTCTCGCGGTCATCATCATATTCCAACCGGAGGTACGCCGAGCGCTTGAACAGATTGGGCGAGGTCGATTGTTTGCACGTACTGCGATGCAGGAAGAAGAAGAGCGGAACCGATTGGTGGAAGCCTTATCGAAATCAGTCAATCATATGGCGAAACGTCGGATCGGTGCACTGATTTCCATTGAGAAAGAGACAGGTCTGACTGAATATATTGAGACAGGAACACCGCTCACTTCAACGATTACGTCCGAATTGCTTATCAATATATTCATTCCAAACTCGCCACTTCACGATGGTGCGGTAATTATTCAAAATAATCGTATTGCCGCAGCAGGTTGTTATTTGCCGCTTTCAGAAAGTCCTTTCATTTCAAAAGAGCTGGGAACGCGTCATAGAGCGGCACTTGGCTTAAGTGAAGTGACCGATGCAGTCACAATAATTGTGTCTGAAGAGACGGGTGCCATCAGTATCGCCACAGACGGGGATTTACACAGAGATTTGAGCATCGAAGAATTCGAAGCCCGATTGCGTCGTGTCTGGTTTGGTGCAATGCCTGACCAAGATAGCGCTTCGAAATGGAAATGGGGAGGGAGAAAAAATGGATAAGTTGATGGATAGCCCATGGTTTCTCCGCTTCACTGCCTTATTTCTTGCGATGATTCTTTTCTTTTCGGTTCAAACAGAGGAAAAGGATTCCAAAAATAAAACAGTCGGCGATCAAGTTGACGTTATCCGGGATGTACCGGTGGAAGTGTACTACGATGACGAAAACTTGGTCGTCACTGGTGTACCTGAAACGGTGAATATGACGATTGAAGGACCGATCAATATCGTCCAAACGACGAAATCATTGAAAGATTTCACACTATTCATTGACTTGCGGACGATGACGATGGGCAAGCACCAAGTGCGTATTGAACATGAGAATATATCCGATAAGTTACAAGTCCGTCTAGACCCGGCAACAATCGAAGTGTTCATTGAAGAAAGAATAACGAAATCTTTCCCGGTCGATCCGGAAATGAACGAGCGTCTGCTTGCTGAAGGGTTTCATTTGGTTGGCGTGGAAGTAGAGCCATCGACAATCGAAGTGACCGGTGCAAAAAGCATTGTCGAGTCGATCAGCTTTGTGAAAGCGACTGCAGCAAGCGAAGCGGGGATCACGAAGTCGTTCGAGCAAGACGCCAGGGTTCGTGTATTGGACAAGGACTTGAATAAGTTGAACGTCTCGATTGATCCGGAGCATGTAAAGGTGAAGGTCGAAATTGCGGAAAACAGTAAAGAGGTGCCGATCACTTTGAAACCGAAAGGCACGCCACCTGCACATGTCGCCATCGATTCCTTGAAGACGGATGCGAAAGTAGTGACACTGACAGGTCCGAGCAAAGTGCTTGATGAGTTGGAGGAACTGGTCGTGGATGTCGACGTTTCCAAAGTGAAAGGAAAGGAAGTGCTCGATGTACCGATTCAGAAGCCGAAAGGCGTTTCTTCTGTTTCGCCTTCCAAGATCAAGGTGAATGTGGAAGCGACTGTGACGGGGGAACCCGACGAAAAAGAGGAAGCTTCCGCTGAAGACGTGCAGGAGGAAGAGCCCGACGAACCCGAAGAACCTAAAGATTTAGTGGAAACTGTAAGTTTTGACAATGTCCAAATTGCTGTGATCGGTCTAGATGAAAAGTTTAAATGTACAATCGTCAAACCTGCTGACGGGCAGCTCACAGTGTCTGCGACTGCCGAAGAAGAGGTCATTAAGACATTGAGAAAATCGGACTTCTCTGTAACAGTCGATGCATCTGAGGCAACTGGCGAAGGAGAGCAAGTGTTTCCGGTTACCGTGAAAGGTCCTTCCGACGTAAATTGGACACTTTCAAATCAAGAAGTGACATTGAAGATTGAATTAGCCTGAAAATAGACAAGGCAATGCACAGGATTGAAAGGGAGAATGGAAATGACTAAGTATTTCGGTACAGATGGCGTCCGTGGGGTCGCGAATGAAGAATTGACACCAGAACTAGCATTTAAATTAGGTAGAATCGGTAGCTATGTGTTGACGAAGGAATCGGAAAACAAACCGCGAATTCTCGTCGGTCGGGATACGCGTATTTCAGGATATATGCTTGAAAGCGCGCTAATTTCAGGGATTTTGTCAACAGGTGTTGAAGTGATGACACTCGGCGTTATTAGTACACCCGGCGTTGCGTATTTGACCCGAGTAATGAATGCCAATGCGGGGATTATGATTTCCGCTTCACATAATCCAGTTGCAGATAACGGGATTAAATTTTTCGGTGCGGATGGTTATAAGTTGACCGACGAACAAGAAGCTGAAATCGAAAAATTGCTCAATGAACCAGAAGATACGTTACCGCGTCCAACTGGCGGGAAAGTCGGTTCAGTGATGGAATATTTCGAAGGCGGTCATAAATATATCCAGTATTTAAAACAAACAGTAGATGAGGACTTCACAGGAATCCACGTTGCGATTGACTGTGCGCATGGTGCGACATCGACACTGGCAACGCATGTATTTGCTGATTTGGACGCAGACTTAACGACGATGGGGGCTTCGCCGAATGGATTGAACATAAATGATCAAGTCGGTTCGACGCATCCTGAAGAACTAGCGAAACTTGTCGTCGAAAAAGTAGCGAATATTGGTTTGGCCTTCGATGGCGACGGGGATCGGCTCATTGCTGTCGATGAAAATGGAAAGATTGTTGATGGCGATCAAATCATGTACATTATCGGTCGTCACCTCCACGCGGAAGGACGTTTGAAAGAAGCGACAATCGTATCAACGATCATGAGTAACCTCGGCTTCTATAAAGCGCTGACGGAACACGGCATGGATAGCGTGAAAACGGCAGTTGGAGATAAGTATGTTGTAGAGGAAATGAGAAAAGGAAATTACAACCTTGGTGGAGAACAATCGGGGCATATCGTTTTCCTTGATTACAATACGACAGGGGACGGACTCTTAACAGGCCTGCAGCTCGTCAACATTATGAAAGTGACAGGGCGAACACTATCTGATCTTGCTTCGGAAATGACCATTTATCCGCAACGCTTAGTGAATGTTCAAGTGACGGATAAACATGCAGTCACGACAAACCCACGTGTTGCAAAAGTGATTGCCGAAGTCGAAAAAGAGATGGCAGGCAATGGTCGCGTACTCGTGAGACCTTCTGGAACAGAGCCTCTTGTGCGCGTCATGGTGGAAGCACCGACACAAGAAGAATGTGAACGCCAAGTGGAGCGGATCGTTGCAACTGTAGAAGAAGAAATGGGCACAGAGTAAAACAATGAGGAACCTAAGGATCAATAAAAAGCTATCCGGATGTCAGGGGAGATATTGACATCCGGATAGCTTTTCTTTTGCATTCCAATTATATGTTTTTCAAAGCATCAAAATTTGTGTTGGAATTTATTTCGGATCATAATAGCCGTTGAATTTAAAATGAATAAAGCGATGAGCAACACGATGATCGTTGCGGCAGCTAAGTTGGCATACTCTGCAAGAAGGGCAGAATCAAGTGTCCAGTAGTAGATTTGCATAGGCAGCACTGTGAATTTGTCGAAAATCCCATCAGGAAAAGGAATTAATAACGCTGGAATGCCAATGACGACTAATGGAGCTGTTTCACCAATTGCACGTGAAAGCGCTAAAATGGCACCTGTTAAAATACCGGGTAGGGCGACAGGTAAAATGATGTTTTGGATCGTCTGCCACTTCGTCGCGCCCATGCCATAAGAAGCTTCGCTCAAAGTGCTGGGAATCGCCCGGATGGCTTCTTGACTTGCCACAATGACAATCGGCAAGATTAAAAGCGACATCGTTAAGCCGCCCGCTAACACGATGTTTCCAAAATCCATTGCTCTTGCAAAAACAGTTAATCCTAAAATGCCATAGACAATGGAAGGAACACCGGCTAAGTTGGCAATATTCGTTTGAATGAACGATTGTAGAAAGCCTTTTTTGGCATACAACTCCAAGTAAATCGCTGTACCAACGCCTAAAAACATGGTGACGGGTGCGACGACAAACATAAGCCAAGCCGTCCCGAGAATGGCACCCATAATACCTGCCCGTTCAGGCTGAGTAGATAGCTTTCCCGTTAAGAAATCGAGATTGAATGAGCCAACCCCTTCGGAAAAGATACGATATATCAAAATCGAAAGCACCGCCAGGCCGAAAAGCGTCGAAAGAAGAAAGATATATTTGGATATGTCGTTTCGAAGAATACGTATGTTCATCCTTCTGGTGATCTTACGTTCATTCACTTGCTGCATTATTAGTATTCCTCCCTAAACTTCCGAGAAATTTTTCGAGCGCCTATATTCATCAGGAGTGTAAAGATAAATAACGTCATGGCGACTGCGTAGAGACTATAATAGACGGTTGAGCCGGCGGGTGCGTCCCCACCTGTCACTTCAACAATATAAGCGGTCATCGTTTGCATGGATTGTGTAATATCGAAAGTGAAATTTTTTGTACTCCCGCTTGCGATGGTGACAATCATCGTTTCACCAATTGCGCGTGAGATCCCGAGTACAAAAGAAGCGATAATACCCGATAAGGCGGCAGGGATGATCACTTTTTTCGTCACTTCCAACTTTGTGGATCCTAGCGCTAAGGCGCCTTCGCGAATAGAACTTGGGACAGAACTCATCGCATCTTCGGACAGCGAAGCAATCATCGGGATGATCATGACGCCCATGACAATTCCTGGGCTTAAAATATTTGTCGCTTCAAGCCCGGGGATAAGCGTCCGTAATAGCGGTGTGACAAAAGTGAAGGCGAAAAAACCATAGACGATGGTCGGGATGCCTGCCAGGATTTCCAACAACGGTTTGAAGACTTTCCTCACTCTTTCCGACGCATATTGGCTCAAATAGATGGCAGCCATTAACCCGATGGGACCAGCGACAACCATGGCGATCAATGAGGATGTAATAGTGCCCATGAGAAGTGGTAGAATCCCGAATTCAGGCGTTTGACTCAACGGCTTCAACGCAGTTCCTGTGAAAAAGTCGAGGAAGGGAACGCGTTTGAAAAATTGAACTGTTTCCGATAACAACGTATAAACAATTCCAGCTGTTGTGAGGATCGATAGCGTCGCGATGACTAGAAGAAAAGAAGGAATGAGTTTTTCTACAATCCCTTTAAAGTTCCTGGATTGTCTCTTTTCCTCAATTAACTCCCTTATGCGAACGTCATTCTTTTGCGGTACATTGCTATTGATGTTCAACATGCGACGCACTCCTTATTAAGTGTAGTAGATTCTATAATCGGTAGGGAAGCCAGAACGCTGCCACGATAAATTATGGCAGGATCTGACTCCTGTGCTAACTGGGACAACATTTTCTTATTTCAATGTTCGTCAGTTTTTTAATCCGTTCAAGAACTGAATATTTTCATTTACTTCCGCTTCGGGAATAGGTGCGAACCCTGTCTCGCCGGCGAATGTATTGATGTTATTCATCAGGTAAATCGCATAGTCTAGCACTTGCGGTTTAGCCGTTGCGTGATTGACATTCAAATATGTGAAGACAGGACGTGTAAATGGTGCATAGTCACCATCTTCAGCAATGGTGTCAAGGGAAGGCTCCACTGCTCCGTTGCCGAAATCTACATGGACTGCTTCTAACTTGTCTGTATTGTTCACGTAATATCCAAAACCGAAAAATGCGATGCCATTTTTATCTTCAGAGACTAAGTTGACCAGTGTGGAGTAGTCTTGCTGAAGATTCACGCTGTCCACTAAATCTTCTTTTTCAAGTACATTTTCATAGAAGAACTCATATGTCCCGTGGTTTTCATTGGGTCCCATCGGTTTGATCTTTTCATTTGGCCATTCAGGATTCAGGTCGGACCATGTCTCGACGGCACCATCCGCTTTGAAAATGCTGACGAGTTGTTCAGGTGTCATTTCTTTCGCCCAATCATTGTCTTTATGAATGACAAACGTCAAACCATCCAATGCAACTTTCAATTCTTTTACTTCGAGGTCGAGGTTCTCGGCTTCAGCTGTTTCTTCGTCTTTTATTTGACGGGAAGCATTATTGAAGTCTGTCCCATTTTCCACTAAGAACTTTTTGAATCCTGCGCTTGTCCCTGCACGACTTACTTCAACAGAAACGTCTTCTTGTTCATTGGTCATATATTCTTCAGCTATTCTAGCCATTAAGGGATAAACGGTTCCCGACCCATCGATGACAACACTGCCGTCTAGAGTTGTAGAAGGATTTGTTTCATCATTGGCTTCGTTTTCTGATCCGTCACCCTTCGCTTTATCCTGCTCACTGCCTTTTTCTGATTCTCCACCGCATGCTGCAAGGATTGCTGCCAAAGCAGCAATGGCTAATAATAGGAAATACTTTTTAAGTTTCATGTGAGTAGTTCTCTCCTTTAATCATTGATTTGAATGATATTATCTTTCTACGATCGATATAGGTAATGAATGTGAAGCAGGTAATTTTTGTAGATGATTGAATGGTGTCACTTGAACTGGAGGACGCTCCTCCACAGCAATAGATTAACCGAAACGACCGTTAATATAGTCATCTGTCAGATGATCGGCAGGATGATTGAAAATGGCGGTTGTCGTATCACATTCGATAATTTCCCCGTTCAGGAAAAATGCGGTGCGATCTGAAATTCGAGCGGCTTGCTGCATGTTATGCGTGACAATCGCAATCGTGACATCGTTTTTAATGGAGTGGATCAACTCCTCCACTTTATGGGTCGATACGGGATCGAGTGCGGATGTCGGTTCATCCATTAAAATGACTTCCGGGTCTATCGCTAGACAACGAGCAATGCACAGCCGTTGTTGTTGACCGCCGGACAGTCCGTAGGCGCTTTTATGGAGTCGATCTTTCACTTCATCCCAAAGTGCCGCTTTTTGTAGACTTTCTTGGACGATTTGATCGAGGACCGTTTTATTACGAATGCCGTGTATTTTAGGACCGAATGCCACATTTTCATAAATGGACTTTGGGAATGGGTTCGGTTTTTGGAATACCATGCCGACTTTTGCCCGGAGCATTTCAACGGGCATCGATTTGCCGAGTATATTATTTCCTTTAAATGTGACGTTCCCGGAAATGGAGACGTCGGGAACCATTTCAACCATACGATTCAGCGTCTTTAAGTAAGTCGATTTTCCGCATCCGGAAGGACCGATAATCGCTGTCACTTCTTTTTCATGAATCGAAAGATCAATGTTTTTTAATGCGTGCGATGTGCCGTACCAAAGATTCAGACCGTTTGTTTCATAGACAGGTTTTCGCCATTGTTTATTTTCCACCATTCGTAAAGGGGTCTGCTGTCGTTCGGTTAATAAGGTCATAACAATCCTCCCATTGTTTTTCGGTTATGTATAACCGTCGTGCTCATCTTCATCATAAAGAAGGATTGTTGAGGGAGTGTTAAGGGGACGTAAAAGAATTGTAAATTTGAATAAGAGGCTATTTTCTAATATAAAAAGGCCCCCCACTATATAGCAGCGGGGGGGGCCATCACTCATTCGAATATATAATGAAGTGCTTTAATCGCCTGGTCGACTGTCTCGACGGTGGTATTCGCTTTTCTGGAAAGTTCTTTCAGCGCGTGGTGATGCTCTTCTGACCGGATTAAAATAAGGGGTTTGCCGAAAGCGATCGCAGCACTTGCGTCCATGGCGGTGTTCCATTGTTTGTATTTTTCACCGAATAGCGCAATGACGAGATCGGCTTTTTGCATTAAGATTTCAGTCCGCAAATTATTAAAACTGGAAGCCGCGGCGTCTTTGAAAATGGCATTGGGTTGCTTGCCTAAAATTTCTTCTCCGATATTGTCGGAACGATCATGATCTTCCATCGGACCGACGAAGTCGATCGGTAAGTTCAGAGAGGCGACTTTCAGTTTGATTTCTTCACGCCAAGAACTATGGATTTCTCCAGCAAGATAAACGGTTAGTCTCATCTAACAATCCCTCCAATACATTATGTATTCATTGTACCATTCCTTTCCTGTTACGGGGACTTGGCATCGCTGGCAATTGCCTTGTATTGTCCGAAAGTTTACAATATAAGGAGCGTAAAGGGGGATTTGACATGAAAACTGTTTGGTATAATGGAAAGATATATACAATGCAAAAGGCAAATGATCAAGTCGATGCGTTGCTGACGGAAAATGGCAAGATCGTAGCGACAGGGACATATGAACAGTTGAAAGAGGGGGCGGATACGGAAGTGGATTTGCAAGGCGCTGTCATGTATCCAGGATTTGTCGACAGTCATATGCATATGATTTGGCACGGTCAAAAATTACTCAGTTTAGATTTATCGACAGCATCTTCTGCTGACGATATGATGGATATGCTAATGAACAAGGGAAAACAGGCAGCACAAGGGGAATGGTTTCTCGGAGAAGGTTGGAATGAAAATAATTTTCCCGATAAAAAGATATTGACCCGTTATGAATTGGACAAAGTAACCGATACACCGATGTTATTAAAGCGAACGTGCCGCCATGCATCACTCGTTAATTCGCAAGCGCTTGCACTGGCTGGTATTACAAAAGAAACACCCGATCCGGAAGACGGTGTCATTGTTCGCGATGCGGACGGTGAGCCGACGGGGTATCTTCAAGAAGGTGCACAAAAGCTTGTGTCCCGGCTCATCCCGAAGCCGACAGAAGTGTCATTGACGCTAGCGTTAACAAAGTCTGTCGACCATTTATTGTCGCTTGGATTGACGGGTGCGCATACGGATGATCTAGGCGATTTTGGACCTTATACAGTTCCACTTCAAGCGTTTAAAAATGTGATTGGACACGAAAAGAAATTTCGGGCACACTTGCTACGGAGACATACTGTTTTTAAAGATGTAATGGCAAGTGCAACGTATGGCGAGCCGTGGATAGAACCAGGAGCGATGAAGTTTTTCGTCGATGGCTCACTAGGTGCACAAACTGCGCTGCTTAGTGAACCGTATAAAGATGCACCTGATACATGCGGGGTTGCGATGCATTCGGATGAAGAGATCGCGGCACTCGTTGCGCTTGCACGTTCCTACGGGGAAGCAATCGGCGTTCACGTTATCGGTGATTTGGCTGCTGAAAAAGTGCTTGATGCAATTGAAGCGAATCCGGCACCGAAAGGAAAATTTGATCGGCTCATTCATGTAAGCATATTGCGGGAAGACCTTGTTGAACGGATGGCGAAACTGCCAGTTGTCCTCGATATACAGCCGCCATTCGTCGCATCCGATTTTCCATGGGCGGAGGACCGGTTGGGTGAACAGCGCCTTGAGTGGGCGTACGCATGGAAAAAGCTTCTCGACCACGGTTTTATTTGCGGCGGTGGTTCAGATGCGCCAATTGAAGATGTTAATCCATTACTTGGGATTTATACGGCGGTCACACGACGCAAACCGGGAGAAACCCATGAAGGCTATTTGCCGCTGGAAAAGCTAAGTCGTTTTGAAGCGATTGGCTTGTATACGACAGGAAGCGCGGCGATAATTGGCAAATCGGATGTGCGCGGTCAACTAGCTGTTGGGTTCGATGCGGATTTCACTGTGCTTGACCGTGATTTATTCGAAGTGGAAGAAGAAGCGATTTTAGACGCAGAAGTGGTGATGACTGTCGTAGCGGGCGAGGTCATGTATACACGCTGAATCAAATGAAGGCTGAAAGAAAGGAATGGATTATGAATGGGAAACGGTTGGCATGAAAGGTTTTCGGCAGAAGAGTACGTATACGGAAAAGAGCCGAATGCATTTGTTGTAGAAGCCGCACAGCAATTACCGGCTAAAGGGAAAGTGCTGTGCATTGCCGAAGGAGAAGGCCGGAACGCGGTTTACTTGGCTTCTCTCGGTTTTGACGTGACCGCTTGGGATTTCGCACAATCCGGTCTTGATAAAACGGAGAAACTGGCAGAAGAAAAAGGCGTTCATGTGAAAACGGAGCTTCGCAATTTATTGGATGTAGTGTGGGAAGAAGAACAATGGGACGCAATCGTCCATATCTTTGGCCATTTCCGCGAAGATATTATGGACCGGACGTTAGCAGGCGTTAAAATCGCATTGAAACCAGGTGGCTACTACGTCAGCGAACTGTATTCGAAAGAACAGCTTCAATACGGAACAGGCGGCCCCTCCTTAGAAGATCGATTGGCCGATCCAGTCAAATGGTTAACGGCATTCGATGGTTATTTCATTCAACACTTTTATATTGGTGAAGTGGAACGTACAGAAGGACGATTGCATACAGGGACTGCGCACGTCGTCCAAAGTATTTTTCAAAAAAGAAAAGAGGCAGGAAAATGAACGGACAAAATCGTGATGATCTAAAGCCGGGGATGAAAGTCGCCGTCATCTTGAAAAAAGACCAACGTTCCGGCGTCCAAACAGAAGGAATTGTAAAAGATTTATTGACAAAATCAAAGTTCCATCCACATGGCATTAAAGTGCGGCTTGAGGATGGACAAGTTGGGCGGGTTGCGGAGATTTTAGAGTGAATCGTCCATAAAGTCCAGACATCGATACTATTATGCTTTTCAAATCTGGTATTTTAAATAATATACCGAATATAAAAATTATTTGATAAATTATGCCGTGCCATATATACTCAAACTAGGTTGTAAAAAAACTGCATATAGAACTTATAGGGTGCTATTCGTTGATAAACGAAATGGCTTAATTGGGAAGTTCGGTGCGAATCCGACGCGGTCCCGCCACTGTAACGCGGAGTTGCTTATCATAGACCACTGACGTAAACGTTGGGAAGGCGATAAGAAAACGATGAAGCGAAGCCAGGAGACCAGCCTTGTAAGTAAGTTCGACAGTCTCACGAGGATGGGAGGGGATCGTTTATTTAGGGGTGCTTATTTAAGGCACTTGCATGTTTTGCATGCGCATACATATAGACGTCTTTCCTTGAGGAAAGGCGTTTTTTGCGTTGGGAAGAAATGACTGAAGGGGGAAGAGAGAGTGAAAGAAGCTAGAAAGCTAGGGAATAAGAGTTTGGCATTATTGATGAGTTTTTTATTGGTGTTTTCATTGGCCATGCCTGCAGTTGGGGCGGTTGAAAGTATCGACGGAGAAATTCAAGCATTCGAAGAGACTTATGTAGAAGAAGAAAATGAGCTTAAGACAGAGAGTGAGAGGCAAGAGGTAGAAGATGAACAAGATTACTTGAGTGAGTCTTCTACTCCGGACCAGGAGTTAGATGAGAATACGAATGTAGAAATAGAAGAGGCCATTGACAGTGAAACGCAATATGCTGATCGAAGTGAAGAAATTAGAAATAAAATAGAACAAGCTATTGGTAAATCGAAACAGTACTATAAAGATCTCCAACCTAAAGGTAACGTTTCGCATAGCGATTATTGGTTATTTTCAGCTTTGTGGGGCGCGGATGAAAACTTGAAAGAATTCCCATGGGCAGAAAACGGGATGCCTTGGGAAAATGATACCTTTTGGACGAAGGGGAAAGAAAGTGCAACTAGTACATCCAATGAAGATGCAGGAATTATTATAGGTTCAATCTTATTGGGACAGGATCCACAAAAGTTTGGCCAACGTAATATTATTCAAGACTTGGTTGACAAACAAAAAGAAAATGGGGCGTTCTTTACGATTTGGGGAGAATCTTGGGCAATGATCGCCCTTGATCTGGTCGATGCCCCTTATGATAGGGAAAAACATATTGAGCATATATTAGGGCAACAGTTTGACAGTGGTCTGTTCGGTGGTATCGACTCGAATGGTTGGATTTTGATGGCTCTAGCTCCTTACATGGATGAACGTCAAGATGTTAAGAAGGCAATCGATTCAGCCGTTCGTGCTGTCCATGAGGGATACCAAAAAAAGGGTGAGATTTCCGATGGTTGGGGTGCTAATTCAAATAGCGTAGCTGCTGCTCTTATGGGCCTTGCCGCAGTTGGAGAGGATTTATTTAGTGATAAATGGACCAAGGATGGGAAAAATGTAGTCGAGCAATTCATCGAAACTTATCAACAAGCGGATGGTTCCTTCTGGTGGCAAGAGAACTCGGCGGGTGCCGTCTCGATGGCAACTGAACAGTCATTGTTAGCCTTGTCAACAGTGATAAAGGGTGAATCTATATTTGTTCAACTAAAGAAACATAAGGATGAAAATCTAGATGTAAAAACCAATGTGTCCATTCGAGTTGAAGGGGTAAAAGAAACGCTTCTTTCCGAGAAGAACTTTGAAGTCAAAACACTTGAGAAAACAGCGACTGCCTTTGATGCGACTGAGCAGAGTCTTAATCGTCTGGGTATTCCATTTGAGGATTCAAGTGCTTTTATCTCTAAGATTGCTGATGAAGGAACAGCGATTTTTGGTGGTTGGGATGGCTGGCAGTATGTAGTTAATGATAACTATCCCGATGTTGGCGCTGGAGATTATCTTGTTAAAGACGGAGATGAGATTGTTTGGTTTTATGGTAATGTCGGAGATGTTTATAAAGGTGAGGCATCTGCCGATGAAGTTGAAAAACTTACGCTGAAACCTACGATTGCTATGGATTCTGAATTATATGCCGGAAATGAAATCGAAGTAGCTGTGACAGCAGAATATAATATTTACGATGAAGAATTTGAGTTAGAACAAGAAAGTGTAAGAGCAAAGATTAAGGATGCTGACGTTCATTTCAACGGGGGGATCTATAAAACAGACGAAAATGGGATTGCCCGGATTCCAGGTGAAAAAGCAAAAGTAGGCTCCTACGAAATCAAGGTTACGAAAGATATTGAGAATAGTTATCCAAGATTACTTCGCCAAGCCAAGAAAGTTATTATTTCAGAAAAGGAATCTGAAGAGGGGGGAGGCGGCGGTGGTGGAACGCTACCGTCCACAAAAACGGTTACGCTGTCAGTTGAAAAGCGTACAATCGGTGCAGGCGATATTATTAAGTCGACGGAAGTGCCATTAAAAGACGGGGATACTGCATTTTCATTATTAAAGCGCACCGCGGATGAGAGAAGGATTTCGATTGATTATTCTGGATCTGGGGCGGGACTCTATGTCCAAGGCATTGACGGCTTAAAAGAGTTCAATCATGGACCTTTAAGTGGCTGGATGTATTCGGTTAACGATTCATTCCCATCTATTAGTGCAGGAAGTTATGTTTTAAAAGATGGCGATGAACTTCGCTGGCAGTATACGAAAAACTTAGGGAATGACGTTGGTGATGATTCCAATGGCGGCTCTGGCGGCGGAGGCGGCGGTGGCCCAGCGCCAACACCAACACCAGATGCGACGCACACTGTGAGCGACAGCGAAGATGAGGAGATCTCCATTTCCGCTGATGAAAAAGAACTTTATATCCAAACGAAAAACGGAAGTAAAGAAGTCACGAATATTGTCACGTTACAATTTCCGAAGAATAGGCTCCCGAAAATTGAAGCGGTCCGTGGACATACGATATTGGAAATTACACAAGACACGGAAGTCAAATCCGAATGGGATAAAAAACTGCAGCTGCCAAGAAATTTGGCCGTCAATGAAAAAGGCTTAGCGGAAAAAGTGAACGCGAAGCTAGTAGATCAGAAAGTGTCTAGCATAGACCATCGGATCAAAGTCGGCGGAGATAAAGGCATTCAGTTTAACAAACATGTGACCCTCACATTAAAAGGCCATGGCGATAAACATGCTGGATTCATCGATCACGATGGAAACTTTGAAACAATTAAGAAATATAATAGTACGAGTGCGCAAGAAGATGACGTTTACGCATTTAAAAATGGTAATGATTTAACCATTAAAACGAAGCACTTCACTGAGTTCCTAGTGTATCAAATCGTCGGAGAAGAAACGTCAGAACCAACCGTTATGCAACCGTTAATTGATAGCGCTGCAAAATGGGTTGATAAAAACCGAGATTTCTCCACATACGACGAGTTCAATGATTGGGATGTCTTAGCACTTGCAAGAGCTGGAAAAGAAGTGCCGGCGCTTTATTATGGAATTATTGAAAAGCATGTGAAAGAAAATAATGGTGAATTTAGACTGGTCACAGATTACGAACGAATGGCGTTAACAGCGACAGCACTTGGAAAAGACGCGCGGAACATTGCGGGTTATGATTTCATCGAGAAAATTTACAACAACTCCCGTATGACGAACCAAGGGACGAACGGTGCATTGTTTGCGCTGCTCGCACTTGATGCACAAGAAGCTGAAGTGCCTGCAAACGCGATTTGGACGAGAGAGCGCTTGTTGACATGGCTGCTTGATCAGCAAAATGATGACGGTGGTTTCCCCTTAAGTAAAGAAGCGGGAAGTGCAAGCGATGTAGATATTACGGCAATGGCGCTTCAAGCCCTCGCCAAATACCAAGATCGCAAAGATGTGAAAGAAGTGACGGAAAAGGCACTGCTTTGGATTTCAGAGCAACAGCTTGCGAACGGCGGTTTTATCGTATGGGATGAAGAGAATAGCGAAAGTGTGTCCCAAGTCATCATCGGCTTGACAAGCTTAGGCATTTCATTGGAAGATGAGCGATTTGTGAAAAAAGATGGCGATTTATTGACCGCACTTCATGCTTTTATCAACAAAGATGGGGGCCTCGCCCATACAAGAGGTGAAGCGAGCAACTATATGGCGACACAACAAGGACTCCTTGCACTTGCGGGCAATGATCGGTTATTGAAAAAGAAAAAAAGTGTTTACGATATGACAGATGTCAAGCCTGTCGAAGTCCCAGAGGAAGAGATCGCATTTTCCGACTTGGATAAAAAACACTTCGCTTACAAGGAAATTATGGAGATGGTGGATGCAGGGATTATAAGCGGCTACCGAGACGGTACATTCCGCCCGGATGACAAACTAATCCGCGGTCAGGCAGCAATCTTATTTGCACGGGCGCTCGATTTAGAATCACCTGCAAAGCCCCATGGATTCAAAGACATTCCATTGTCAAGCACATTTTATGATGCGGCACATGCAACAAAAGCCGCTGGTGTTTTTGCCGGGAAGAAAGACGGCACTTTTGGTGCACAAGACGAGCTAACACGTGAGCAAATGGCATCTGTGCTTGTACGTGCATTTAACTTGAAAGAAACAGGAGAAAAAGTACCATTGAAAGATTTGGATAAAGTGTCGAAAGCGCATCGAAAAGATGTGGAAATTTTATATCAAAACGGGATTACGGCGGGAAGAAGTAACGGTACATTCGATCCAAGATCATCTGTCTCCCGCGCACAGTTTTCAGCCTTTTTATATCGGGCTTTGGAAAAATGAACTTTCAGAAGTCGGTGTTCGCTGTTTATTAGCGAACACCGGCTTCACTTCTATAAGGGAGTGAATGTATGCCAAAAAAGGGTATTGGCCAAAAGCTGATCTTGTTTCTTGTCATGATTGCGCTCGGAATAGGACTCATCGTCGGATTGAACCAAATGGTGAAAACTTCCGATGATCAAGAGCAAGCTCGGACGGAACAAGTCGAACAGCAGGATGAAACGGAAGCTGACGAGGAAACGGATGAAGTGAGCACGCCGGAAATTGACAAGGAAAATGAATCTGATAAAGAAAATCCGGAAGCGAATGAAGGACAAAAGGAGACGACTGAGGAAGAAGCAGACATAGGTGATGGGCGTTCCGAAGAGAAACAAGTACCGCCTGCAACTGAAAAAAGGGAACAACCAAAGCCGAGCTGCCAGAAAAAAGACGACCCGCAAACTTCAGTAAAGAAAGAAGTGAAAAATCCACCACCGGCAGAGAAACCTTCAAAGCCGAAAGATCAGGACGTAGTCAAAGAGGAGCAGAAACCACCTAAGCAGGAGGTTGTTGAAACACCGCCCCCACCGCCGCCGACCAAAAAGACGGCACAATTGACAATTGTCGGTTCCGAAGATATCGGTGTCATTTTAAACACGGTCGAAGTGGAAATCCAAGAAACGGATACGGTGCTGGACGTGCTTCAACGGACATTGCGCGAGAAGAAAATCCAAATTTCCGTGAGAGGCGGGGGAGCAGGGGCTTACGTTGAAGGCATTTATAACTTATACGAGTTCGATAGGGGGCCGGGGAGCGGATGGATGTACAGTGTGAACGGATCGTTTCCAAATCGAAGTGCCGGAGTATGGCCGGTACAAGAAGGCGAACATATCCGGTGGCTCTATACGGTCGACTTAGGGAAAGATTTGGGAGCCGGGCAGTGATGATTGTATGGTAAGAAACAGGTCGGAAAGCGGGTTCTCTGCGCTCCATCCAGCAGTGAGTTTCCTCTACTTTGTCGTTGTAATCACAGCTTGTTTATTATTTAAGCATCCGCTCTATTTGTATACGCTTTTCATGGTCGCCATTTTGTTGAACTGGACGATAGATGGAGGGAAAGCGTTACATAAATCGATCAAAGGTTATGTGTTTATGGCGCTTATCATAGCGCTTGCCAACCCGTTGTTCTCTAGTCGAGGGGCAACGATTCTCTTTTATTTGTTTGACCGCCCCGTCACGTTAGAGGCCATCGTCTACGGTGTGCAATTTGGATTCTCCCTCTTTTCTATACTGGTCTTGTTCGTCGCCTACAATTTGATTGTGACGTATGATAAATTTCTTTATCTATTCGGATCGATCGTTCCGAGAACTTCTTTCGTTGTCATTGTGACCATCCGATTTATCCCTCTTTTAAAAAGACGCTTACAAGACATTATGGCCATTCAAAAAGTACAAGGTGCCTTTCAGGAGGGCGGAAAGAAAAAACGTCATCTGAAAGAAGGAATGGCTACCCTTCATACGTTAGTGACGTGGTCTTTGGAAGAGGCGTTAATGACTGCTAGTTCGATGCGGGCAAGAGGCTATGGAGTGGGCAAAAGAAGTAGCGCGATTCGGTATGCATTGGACGAGAGAGATGTGATCATTTTGTCGATTATGGCGATAGCGGGCACGTTATTGTTCATCGGTGCTTTTGGCGGGATGGGGCAGTACGAGGTCTATCCACAATTGCAAGAAATTCCATTTTCTGCGCGTATGCTGTTTCATTATAGTAGTTTTCTTATTTTCTTACTGATACCGATTATTGTAAACGGGAAGGTGTGGCTAGAGTGGCGCTTTATCAGATCGAAAATGTAACATTCGCTTATCCAAACGCGACGAAGGCATCATTGGCGCAAGTGAGTTTTAACGTGGAGGAAGGGGACTTCGTTTTACTTTGCGGGCCTTCAGGTTCGGGGAAAACGACGTTGTTGCGGCAATTAAAGCATGAAGTGCAACCGGAAGGGGCTTTGGAAGGGACAATATTGTATAAAGGCAATTTGTTGGCGGACATCGACCAGACAGCTTCCATTGAAGAAATCGGGTTCGTTTTTCAAGATCCTGACAATCAAATTGTCATGCATACCGTTTGGCAGGAGCTTACCTTCTCAATGGAAAACCTAGGCTACACAACGACGCAGATTGAACGGCGAATGGGGGAACTCGTTCCTTTTTTCGGTATGGAAGAATGGCTTTTTCGGGAGATCCATGAATTGTCGGGAGGACAAAAACAACTCGTGAACTTGGCATCTGTCATGGCGCTTCAACCAAAAGTATTGTTATTGGATGAACCGACCGCACAGTTAGATCCCATCGGTGCAAAAGCATTTTTACAAATGCTCCATCGTATCCACGAAGAATTGGCTGTCACCATTATCATGAGTGAGCATCGGTTGGAAGAAGTGTATCCATACGCTTCGACAGTTGTGATGTTACAAAATGGCCGCTGTACATACGCCGGGACGCCCGGTCCTTTTCTTGAGCAGTTATGGCACGGAGAACATCGAGAATTGCAGCATTATATCCCTTCGATCGCGCAATTATTTTTATCGACGAATGTAATGGACGATCTCCCCCTTCCGCTCACCGTGAAGCAAGGTAAGCAATGGATCCGGAAAGCGGGAAAAGATAAGAAGGGTGAGTGTGAATTGTTTGATGGGGAAAGCGGTTTAGTCAATGATGCGGAAGTTTTATTGCAATGCCGAAAACTTCATTTTCAATATGCTGAGCATACGCCTAAAGTGTTGAAAGAGTTGTCCTTGTCGATCCGCCAAGGAGAGTTCTTTACGTTGTTCGGCGGAAATGGATCGGGAAAATCGACATTGCTTCATAACATTGTCGGCATCGTAACCCCGCAACGTGGAAAAATATCATTTGCAGGCAAATCAATGAAAAAAATGTCGGCGAAAGAAAGAAGCAAATGGATCGGCTACGTAGCGCAAAATCCGGCACTTTATTTTACAAAGGAAACTGTTCGCGAGCAATTGGTGGAACGGTACGAAAGTGTGGCGCAAGGACAGGAGGGGAAGTTGGAAGAACTCATCCAGGTGTTGTCGATAGCGGATGTGTTGGACAGACATCCATTTGACATAAGTGGCGGCGAACAACAAAAAGTTGTCATCGCTTTGGCATTGCTTGCAGATCCGGCTTTGCTCATTTTGGACGAACCGACAAAAGGGTTGGACCCTTATTCAAAACAACAATTTGCTTTATTGCTTGAAAGATTGAGAGGTCTAGGAAAGACGATCTTCATGGTGAGCCATGATATTGAGTTTGCGGCACAGTACGCTACGAGGTGCGGCATGTTGTTTAATGGAAAAGTGATATCGGTCGAGGAGACGAAGTCGTTTCTTCGAGATAATTACTTTTACACAACGATGATTCATCGGACGGTTGGCGAATGGCTGCCGAATGCGGTGACAGTGGAGGATGCGTTAGCACAATGGGGCACTTGAAACGTTTTTTCTACGTTGGAAGTATTGGATTGATCGTATTTTTGTTAGGACTGGAATTTTGGAAAGAACAACATTATTTACTCATCAGCCTACTCGTCATCAGTTGTGCGATGCTTCCTTTTTTCATTCATTTTGAAAAAAGATCAGTGAAGGCGGAGGAAATTGTATTGATCGCGATATTAGCTGCAATAGCTGCCATTAGCCGAGTTCCATTCGCCCCGTTACCGAGTGTCCAACCGACTTCGTTCGTCGTCATTATGGCGGCCCTTGTCTTCGGTGGGGAAGTCGGATTTTTGGTCGGCTGCATCGCGGCGCTCGTTTCCAATCTGTTTTTAGGGCAAGGCCCCTGGACACCATGGCAAATGTTCTCGTGGGGCATGATGGGATTCACTGCGGGTTTATTGAAAGATACAGTTTTTATGAAAACGTTACTCGGAAAAAACATTTTTGGGTTTGTGTGGGGATTTGTTTTTGGTTGGGTCATGAATCTTTGGTTTGTGCTCGGCTTTTTTGAAGAACTCACATGGCCTGTATTCGTATCGGCCTATACTGCCAGTTTTCGTTTCGACTTGGCCCATGCTGTCGCCAATGTGTTTTTTCTGACGTTGTTTTCAGCAGGCTGGCTTAAAATATTGACGCGTGTGAAAGTGAAGTATGGGTTGTTGAAGCCGGACGGGTAGAAGAGTTGCTGGAATGGTAGTTTACCAAAGAGGGTGACCTATTTGATGGGAATGATCGTTGATCGTGACAGCGAAGGAAATAATAAGTTTTATACATCTCAAGCCTTAGTTAGAAATATATCTCGGGTCCATTAACAGGAATTCATTTGCACGGTAAGATAGAAATATAAAGACAGGAGTAAAATGAAGCGTTGATTTTGGGGTCAGTTATGGAGAGAATGGGGCGAGCGTATGAAAAAAGGGCTGAAGATGTTTTTACTTGGGGTAATCGGATCAATTTTACTTGTAGGGTGTAGTACAGGAAAGGGAAACGATGACATTGATCTTATCGGTAATTTTGAAGAAACGCAAAAAATTGAGATCATCTTATCGGATGATTCTGAGATAATTACAACCATTTCAGACGACAAGGATATTGAAAACTTCGTGGATGCGTTAAAAATGGATGATTGGGACCCGGTTGAGATTCCCACGGAAGCGATTAAAGGAAAGACCTTTAAAATTTATCGAAAAGATGCCGCTAAACTTAGCTGGTCAGCAAAACAAAAGGATAAATTAAAAGAAGTCGCGACGATGACAACGTACGAAGATGTTCCATATATCAAATTTAACCTGAAAAAATTTTCATTTAGTTTCGAAGTGCCAGCGGAAGTTCATGAATATTTAAATTCACTCGAAATGTAACGGTTGAAATTGGATGCGGTTGCCGTACAATATTGTGCCAAGACATGACCAGGTGGTAAAGTAATCCATTCAAGATGCGTGGAAATGCGATTGGGTCCAAATTATACGAACGGGCCATTTTGTGAAATAGAGATAACCAAAAAGTCTGTATCCATGATTACTTTGTGATCTAAGATACAGGCTTTTTATTTTAGTTAAGGTCCCTCTAAATTAATTCTATTTATCACATGAAATATACATAGCGATAAATTTTTTATATAAGTTGAAACAAAGAATGCGATATTTAGTTGATTGTAGTAGAAAGCGCCCGCTTGGAATGGAAATCAATGAGCTTTTTGAGTGGGAATCTTTACGTCAACATATATAGATTAAATACGATTTAAAAAATTGAACCTCCTGTGATTTGATAATCGTCTAATAGCAGAGTTGGGTAAAAAGGGGGGAGTAGATTGGACAATGAAGAAAAAGATTTCCTATTAGAAAAAGTGATGATTGAATATGGCGACGAGTTGGTACGATTGGCATTTTCTTATGTGAAAGATACAGAGACTGCTAAAGATATGGTTCAAAATACGTTTATCAAATGTTACAAAAACCTTGATTCGTTCCGATTTGATGCGCACGTAAAAACATGGCTCTATCGTATAACAATTAACGAATGTAAAGATCATTTAAAGAGCTGGAATTACAAAATGGTACAGGTCAAAAGCTTCATCAATGAAACAGCAAAGTCCATATTACCATCAACAGAAAGAACCGTTATCGATAAATACAATAATCAAGAAATAAAAGACACGATCTTTTCTCTTCCAAAAATGTATCGGGAAGTGGTTTATCTATACTATTATGAGTCATTAAAGACAGGGGAAATTGCCGAAGTCTTGGATATTTCAGTTAATACAGTGAAAACGCGATTAAGAAGAGCAAAACAAAGATTAGCGCCGATGATAAAGGAGGCAGAACTCAATGAAAGATAAACGAGTAAGAGATAAGTTTTATCATACGTCCGATCCAGAATTAAGATTTACGAAAGAAGACCGTAATGAAGTGTTTGAACAAATTCATAAGCTGGAGAAGAGTAGTCCAAAAAAGAAATCATTTGTTTCTTCTTCAAAAAAATTTGCTCCCCTTACAGCTTCTTTAGTCGTGGTAGGCTTGTGTCTATTTTTGTTTATGCCATCGATTTTTCCCGGAAACTTTATTAAGGAAGATAAGGAAAGGAATGCAAGTGGATCGGTATTTCAAGAAGACGAGTTTTTAACCACTCTATTAACGGTGAAAGATGATCATAATAGAATCCCTATTAACCTTTTATTTACTTATAGTAAAGATAAAAAGATGTTGAAAGTTTTATCGATCCCTCGAGATACTTATGCCCCCATATTGGATAAGCCTGGTGGGACTACTTCATATGGTAAATTGACATTCGCTTATGATGCTGGTTCAGGAGGTGCTGAGAATGTAAGAACAACAGTTTCTGAGCTATTTGATTTATCAATTGATTATTATGCTGTTATCGATTTAGAAACCTTTTCAGCAATAATTGATTCAGTGAATGGAATAGATTACGACTTGCAAGAAGATATTCGAGTAAGAGCCATCTCTCAAGTGGCATTTGAATTCAAAAAAGGGATGAATCTTTTAAATGGGGAAGAGGTTGCGGCATTAATAATGGATGCTACGGTTGGAACAAACTTGGATGAAGAAGAGCAATTAAAACTCATTCATACAGTAATCAATCAAACAATAAACGTATTGCCACAAACACAATTAAAACAATGGACGGCTGAAATAGAAGGTAATTTTCCAATTGAACAATTGTTAAAGGATAAAGGGGAACTTCCCCAGGTACAATCCGTATCCTTATTGGATGGCATAAAAGATGAAATGATAGATGGGGCTTACTATATTAAATTTGAGAAAGCCTTTTTAAATGCAGTTTCAGAAGAGTTAAAGACATTTAACTAATTCGAGATTAAGAATTTCGGGATCGTGACTTATGATTTTCTTCGGTTTTTTTCAAATAATCATTAGAAAATCGTCAGAAAAAGGCGACGCGCCTGCGGTAATGCCTTTATGATTAACATCTTGTTGGTGTTATGCTCAAAAAATCTAGTTGTAATTAAAAGCACAGAATATAAAATCTGTGCTTTTTTGCTTGAAGTTAAAATGCAAGCGGAAAACACTTATGAAAAGTGGTCCATGCCATAGTTTTGTCATGTATACTGAATAGAGGAACCATTTCGAGTATTGTTCATGGAGAGTGATGGCTAAATGGTAAACGAGATGTGGTTAGAAAAATTAGAGATGCTTCATCCGATCGTTCAAGCACCGATGGCAGGGGTGACGACGCCCGAATTTGTGGCGGCTTCAGCGGAAGCAGGCATACTTGGCTCAATCGGGGCAGGGTATTTATCGGCGGAAAATACAAGAGAATTCATTCGAAATGTGAAAAAGTTGACAAGTAAGCCGTTTGCAGTCAATCTATTCGTCCCTGAACAACCGGAGATGTCACAGGATCAATTGCGACAAGCGTACGAGGCTTTGCAACCGATCGGTCAAAAGCTCGGCATCCCATTTTGGAAAACGCCGCTGTCGACATCCGAGTTTGACGAGCAGCTACAAGTCATCGTAGAAGAAGGGGTCCAAGCTTGCTCCTTCACATTCGGCTTGCCGGATGAAAAGCATGTGAAATGGCTGAAAGACAATGGCGTCATGCTAATCGGCACAGCGACAACGGTGGAGGAAGCGGAGCTTGCTGAACGAGCGGGCATGGACATGATCGTTGCGCAAGGAAGTGAAGCAGGTGGGCATCGCGGTTCATTCACAGCACCGATGCAACTCATTCCGCTCGACCCGTTGCTTGCAGAGATCATAGCGGCTGTCCGTATTCCGGTCATTGCGGCGGGTGGTATTGCGAATAAAGAGTTCAAAGATGCATGTTTGGCCATGGGCGCACAAGCTGTGCAAATTGGGACGGTCCTCCTTGCGACTGAAGAAAGTGGTGCGCATCCGCTTTATAAAGAAGCGGTTTTGAACGTATTACCGGGCAACACATCCTTTACGACAGCTTTCTCGGGGAAGGCGGCACGCGGCATCCGAAATGAGTTCATGGAAGTGATGGAAGATAAAATAATTGCGCCGTATCCTTATCAAAATGACTTAACGAAAGAGATACGGAAAGTGGCGGCACAAAAAGGAAAGTCGAATTATATGTCTTTATGGGCGGGCGAACAGGCGCATTTAAGTAAGAAAGGAACGATTCAAGAAATCATAGAGACGTTTATATGACGAGATTGTTGGAGGGATGAAATGGGCAAATATATTGGGGAAATCGGGTTAATTTTAACTGCGATTATATGGGGAATTGGATTTCCGGCAAGTGCGATGGCATTGGATCACTATACTCCTTATCAAATTATCGCCGGAAGGTTTTTAATCGGATTCCTTATTTTAAGTTTAGTTTTTTATAAAAGGTTAAAAGCGATGAATAAAAGTGTTTTGATCAAAAGCGTAGCATTAGGGGCCATATTGTACATTTCATTTATTTTACAAACAGTTGGTTTACAATTTACGACGCCTTCTAAAAATGCATTTTTAACGGTCATTAATGTCGTTATTGTGCCTTTTATTGGATTCGCTTTCTATAAGAAACGCCTTGATATATTTGAACTGGTCGGTGCGGTAATGGCGGTTATCGGGATTGCCGTTCTCTCTTTACAATTTTCGGGAACAGTCAATATCGGGGATATCCTGACCCTTTGTTGTGCTATCGGATTCGCTGTTCACATTTTCTATACGGCAAAGTTTGTGGCGGAAGAAGATCCTGTGCTTATTACAATTATCCAAATGTTTACAGCGGCATTGTTGGGGAGCGGTGTTGTTGTTGCCAAAGGAGAAACGACGTTCGCGGTAGAGTCGGATGCACTGATCCCCCTCCTTTTTCTAGGGATCTTTTCAACAACAATTGCTTACTTGTTGCAAACTATCTCGCAAAAGTATATTACAGAAACAAAAGCAGCGATCATCTTATCGACGGAAGCCTTGTGGGGCACATTGTTTTCGGTCATTCTCGTCGGTGAACTCTTTACGATAAGATTGGCTATTGGCGCATTGCTCATCATTAGTGCCATTTTGATTGCTGAAACGAAAGTAAGTTTCCGATTGTACAAAAGAGAACGGAAGCTGGAGTGAGGGCGTGTAGGAAGTGATCCGCAATTGGAAGAGTGTTATCGGCAGCTTCATAAAGTTATCTGTGTTTAAGGAAGAGATGCCTGAAAAAGAAACATGCCAAGGGGCGCATGTTTCTTTGATTTTATTCGCCTTCCCGATACGTGACAGCTGTTCCGGTAGCGATACACATCATCATGCCTTCTCGGACCGTCTCGAAGTCTAAGTCAATGCCGACAATCCCATTCGCGCCTAGTGCTTTTGCACGTTCGCTCATTTCATTGATAGCAATTTGACGGCCTTCCGCAAGCTTGTCTTCATAGGCGGCACTTCTTCCACCAATGACGTCTGTGACCGACGCGAAAAGATCGCGGACGATATTGGCCCCCATAATGGCTTCTCCTGAAACGATGCCATGGTATTTTTCAATGGTTTTCCCTTGAATGATATTGGTTGTCGTTTGTAGCATAGAAAACGCCTCCTTTAGAATAACTTTTATACGATTGTAAAATGAAAAAGTTCCCGAGTTCTTAAAATAGCAGAAAAATTACTGAATATTAGGGGATTCGTTTATAGTGAAAGGAGAGGAGGAGATTAAGTGGAAACACGTATTGTGGAAATGAATGAATTCGTTGTCAAAGGGTTTAGCGTCAAAGGTTCTTTTGCTGACATTCCGCCGCTTTGGGATCGGTTGAACGAGGAGATTGCAAAGAAAGGCATCATCGCAGAAGAGTCTTTCGGTGTCACTTTGTCGATGCAAGGTGGTAAGGTCGATTACATCGCTGGTATCAAATCGGCGTTGGCGGAAGACTTTTCCGATGCGGAAGAAGTTGTCATCTCCGCGGGAAAATTTGTCGTCGCAAAAGTGCAAGGCGGTGTTCCAGCCATTCCTCAAACTTTTGACGCGCTCATACAAAGAGGCGATCTCCAGTTTCGGAAAGGTTATGGGATGGAGCGGTATATTCATCCGGTTGGTTCGGAAGGGTATGGGATTGAAGTTTGGATGCCGATTAAGTAGTTTTCATAGCCAGATACCGTACCGCCACGATCAGACCCTCACGATGTTGGTCATGATAGAAAGTCGCGCACTTGGATTGCGTTTCTTACTCTGTGGCGGTACTAAAAATTAGCGGTACTTTTTTGATACGACGAATTCTGTGATCGGAAGCGTTATAACTGCAAAACCAATAACAATAACGAGCGGGATATTTTTTATGTCATTCATTGGAACGGCTTTTTCCGATACAATTAATACGATGATCATCAGGAAAAGTAACAAAAAATAACTAACTTTTGAACTCAAAAGTGTAATATGTTTTTCCAGTTCATCCTTATCTCCTTCATGTTTGCCTTCCATCTCGCCCCATGTAATAGATTGAAAGAAAAAATAAATACCCACAGATACAAAGATGAGCGTAGAAGCATTCACTACATCTTTTGCAAACCACTCATATAGTCCAAATCCACCGATTGCCACAACTAAAACCAAAGAACAGATGATGCTCACTTTTTTGGTAACAGCCATTTTCCTCATTCCTTTCTTAATAAAATGGAGAAGTTATTGATATTTTCTTGCGACAAGATATTCGATGACTGGTAAGGTTACGATCGAAATTCCAAATGAGATTGCACCGAATTTCCGCATGGTTACTGTTCATCCTTCCTTTCATCCAAAAATAATTCATCCACGCGAATATTTAAAACTCTTGCCAAATCAAAAGCTAGTTGCAAACTGGGGTCGTATTTATTATTTTCAATGGCATTGATTGTTTGCCGGCTGACATTGCACAAATCGGCCAGCTTTCCTTGCGAAATCCCTTTACTTTCCCGATGTTCTTTAATGACATTGCGCATCTCATCGCCACCTTTATAGCGCTGTATCTGTAAAAGAAGTTTTACACCTTGAGTATAAAAGAGAATCACTTGGTTGTCAAACATGTTTTACATACCTGTGTGATTGTTGAGTGTACGCAAAGAGGGAAGATCAAATAGGGGAAGACTTGATAAAGTTACGATTGAATTGTAAAAAAATAATTCTTCGTTGACTCTCACGTTACGTCATGCTTTATAGTTGTTTTTGAAAGGAGGGCGTTACAGATGAAAGTGAAAGAAGTTGCCGAATTGACCGGCATTAGCGTCCGTACACTCCATCATTATGATGGCATCGGTTTGCTTACACCAGATGGTACGACAGAGGCGGGTTATCGGCTTTATTCGGATGATAATTTGGCAACGCTTCAACAAATTTTGTTTTTCAGGGAACTCGGATTTTCGCTGAAAAAGATTAAAGAATTGCTCGATAGTCCTTCATTTGACCGTCAGAAAGCATTGGAAATGCAACACGGTATGCTCATCGAAAAGCGTGTCCGACTGGACGAAATGATCGACACAATCGAGAAAACAATCCAACAAGGAAAAGGGGAATACAACATGACGAACGAAGAGAAATTCAAAGGATTTGACTTTAGCAAAGGAAACCAATACGAAGCGGAAGCGAGGGAGCGCTGGGGCGGTGAAGCGGTCGATAAGGCGAATAAAAAGGCGAAGGACTTCGGTCCAGAAATGGGCGAGGAAATGAACCGCATCTACCTCAACTTGGCAAGTCTTCGTCAGTTGGATCCAGCATCGGATGAAGCGCAAGAAGCCATTGGTGAGTGGTACGATTTATTGAACAAAATGGGCGACTATTCGCTTGAGGCATTTGCCGGACTTGGCCAGATGTATGTCGATGATGAGCGGTTTCGGAAGAATATTGATCGGTTTGGGGAAGGGTTGGCAGTGTTTATGTGTGGGGCGATGGGGGTATATGCGAACAAAAGAAAGTAATATTGAACCATACAAATGGTTATTTAATTACAATTCGACTTTATCATAATAAAAACCTTGACCTTTCCGGATTTTAGCAAAGGTCAAGGTTTTTATTGTAGTAGTCTTGTTGTGTAAGACGGTATATGTATTTAACAATTAAGGAAAAGGAAGTCAATTTTTCAGGAAAAAAGAAGGAATATAGAATGTATGAGGGAAATAAGTATATATACCCATACATTGCTATAATCCTAACTTCATCCTTTTATTGATAGAAAACATTCCGATATCCTATCGTAATGAAGGGGGAAGTTGTTTTGTGAATAAACCGCCATAAGCTACTTTTTAACAAAGTACCTTTTGAACTATAATCAGATAATATTTGTCAACAGGGGTGATTTTTTGGAGTATATTGCACATATTCGGCAAAAAGATAAAGAAATTCAAACAGTTGTAGCACATTTATTGGAAGTGAAAGGACTAGCTGAAATATACGGTGGAAAAATAGGTGTAGGTCATATTGCGGGGCTTGCGGGTTTACTACATGATTTAGGAAAGTACACGGAAGAATTTAAGGAGTATATTTTGGAAGCGGTTGCAAATCCGAACGAGGCACCAAAACGTGGAAGTGTAGACCATTCAACGGCGGGCGGAAAATTAATCTTTGATTTGTTACATAAACCAGGTGAACCTTATCGGGTACTTTTGGCTGAAATAGTAGGAAATGCAATTATTTCACATCATTCTTATTTACAAGATTTTATTGATCCGAATTTAGAGCTGAATTATTTAAAACGTGTAAAAGAAAAAGAGTTAACAGAGTATGAATTTACAAAAATGTGTTTTTTTGAAAATGTCATGAGTGAACAAGAGTTGAATGATTACATTGAAAAAGCGTTAGCCGAATTGACTGCATATTTGGATGTCAGTAAATCTATTCCGAGGCAAGCAATGTTTTTAAGTAAGTTCATATTTAGTACGTTAATCGATGCTGATCGTACAAATTCTAGGGAGTTTGAGGAAAACAAATACGGAGAAATAAACAAGTCGTATAAACACCTGCTATCAAGTTACTACGACAAACTAATGAAGAAAATTAATGGATTTAAAAAAGAGGATGATGCAGATAATCCAATTAATGTTTTACGGAGTGAAATGTCCGATCAATGCGAGGAATTTGCTAAAAGACCGTCAGATATTTATACGTTGTCTATACCAACTGGAGGCGGAAAAACTTTAGCAAGCTTACGTTATGCTTTAAAACATGCACAGCTTTATGATAAAAAACGTATTATTTATATTGTTCCTTATACGACTATTATTGAGCAAAATGCAGATGAGGTAAGAAAGATACTAGATGACAATGAGCGTATATTGGAACATCATTCTAACGTTGTCAATGATGAGTTAGATGACAATGAGGCAGACGATGGAAGGATAGCCCATTATGAGAAATTAAAATTGGCGAAGGATAATTGGGATGCACCGATTGTGTTTACAACGATGGTGCAATACTTGGATACATTTTATGCTTATGGCGGTCGGAACATAAGAAGGTTACATAATTTGACAGATTCAATCCTTATATTTGATGAAGTTCAAAAAGTACCGACAAATTGTATTTCATTGTTTAATCATTCGTTAAACTTTTTAAAAGAGAATGCGAAATCAAGTATTTTGCTTTGTACTGCCACGCAACCTGCATTGAATTTTGTCAATGAAAAGTTGAATATAGGGAAGCAGGCGGAAATCATTTCTAATATTGACGCAGTTGTTGAAAAGTTTAAACGGGTTCAAGTAGTTGATCGTGTGACAGAGGAACGGTTTGATAAAGAGAAATTGGTCGATTTTATCGCAGATAAGTTTGACGAAGTGAATAATATTTTAGTTATATTGAACACGAAAATAGTTGTAAAGGACTTATACGAATCGTTAAAGGAAACATATGCGAAAGGAACAGTGTTCCATTTAAGTACATCGATGTGTCCGAATCACCGTACTATTATTTTGAATAAAATAAAGGATAGGTTGAAAAATAAAGAGCCTGTTATTTGTATAAGTACGCAACTAATTGAGGCGGGAGTTGATATTAGTTTTGAGTGTGTTATTCGTTCGCTTGCGGGACTTGATTCAATCGCGCAAGCGGCTGGTAGATGTAATAGACATGGGAAAGACGAAATACGTTCTGTTTATGTTATTAATTATGAAGAAGAAAATTTAAAGTTTTTAAAAGAGATTGCATTAGGGAAAGAGATAGCCCAGAAGATATTGAAAGACTTAAGAATCAATTCGAGTGCACATGGTGGGAGTATTTTATCCATGCAGGCGATGAACTATTACTTTAGGTATTTTTATACGGAACGTCAGGTAGACCTTGATTATCCGATTAAAGGAATGAATGGAACGATGATTGAACTGCTTATGGCAGAAGAGCAAAATAACAGTTTGTATTTAGCTTATAAATCAAGTTTAAACAAAGCAATTCCATTAGCGTTAAAAAATAGTTATCAAACAGCAGCAAGAAATTTCCAAGTCATAGACAGTCCAACAACATCAATTATCGTACCATATAGGGAAGGAAAGGAACTAATTACTAAGCTAAATGGTGCAGCAACAATCGAAGATTTATCAAAAATTCTTCAAAAAGCCCAACGTTATTCAATTAGTGTTTATTCCTATCAACTTGATCTGTTAAAGAAATCGGGTAATTTAACAACGCTGTTTGATGATCAAGTTTACGCGTTAGTTGCAGGTGCTTATGACGAGGAGTACGGATTAAATATTGAAGGAGATAGTAAGCAAGAAAGCCTCGTTTATTAAAAAATAAAACCTGTCCTTAAAAGGATAGGTTTTATAATATCATGATGTGCATTTCAATCCACGCATTACTGCGACAATTTGAATTATATCATGTTCAATATTACTGAACAATAAAAAATAATGGTTTTCGCACAACATGATATTATTGACTTATCTCATTAGGGTGCGTATGATGATAATAGTCAGAAATAAAAGTTAATTTTCGGAGGTGGAATAATGTCGAAATGGAATGGGATTGAATTTGATTTACGTGGAGATTATGCACTGTTTACAAATCCGTTGACACGAATGGGTGGAGAAAAAAGCTCGTACCCTGTGCCAACATATGAGGCGCTCAAGGGAGTAGTTTCTTCGATTTATTGGAAACCGTCGATTTTAATTCAGGTAGATTCGGTCAGGGTGATGAAGCCTATTCAAATGGAATCGAAAGGAATACGACCGATTAACTACGGCGGTGGCAATACGCTCGCAAACTATACGTATTTAAGAGATGTTCATTATAAGGTGAAGGCGCATTTTGTTTTTAATCCACATCGTCCCGAACTTGCACATGATCATAATGAAAATAAACATTACAGTATACTGAAACGTTCATTAAAAGCAGGTGGTAGACGTGATATATTTTTAGGAACGCGTGAATGTCAGGGATATGTGGAACCGACAAATTTTGAGGAAGGTGAAGGTTTTTACGATGACGCGGTGGATATGCATTTGGGAACAATGGTCCACGGTTTTAATTATCCGGATGAAACCACTAAAGAGAAGTTAGAAGTACGGCTTTGGGACCCTGTTATGGAAAAAGGAATTATTAATTTTATTAAACCTGAAGAGTGCACAATTATACGTCCTATTTCCGAGTTCGAACCGAAACTTTTTGATGAGAAGAATATGCAGTCGGTCGATGCCTTATATAAGGAATTGGAAGGAGGTCATTGAATGCCGTGGCTTTTAAATTTACAAGAAACGTATGACGCAAACTTAAAAGAAGTTGGCGAAATAAAGAAAAATCGTTTTGGTAGGGAATATACCTTGCTTCCGATAGCTCATACAACACAAAATGCTCATATTGAAGTGACAGTTACAGAAGAAGGAGAATTTCATTCCGCATTTGTAATTGGCAAAGATGATGCAAGTACACTCATCCCTAGCACGGTTGATTCTGCAAGTCGTGCAGGTGCCGCTGTATTTCCTTATGCACTTCACGATAAGCTAAATTATACAGCAGGAGATTTTGTAAAGTACGGCGGAAAAATAGGGAAGGAAGATCCGTTTAAAGCATACATCGATAATTTATCAAGTTGGGTAAACTCACCATTCAAAAACAAAAAAGTCGTGGCAATTTATAATTATGTTAAAAAAGGATGCCTTATTAAGGATTTAGTCGCTGAAAAAGTACTGTTTTTAGATGAAAGCGGAAATATGATAGAAAAATGGCATAAAAAATACGAAGCGCTCCATGGGGAACGCCCACCGATTTTTACGTCTGTTACGGGAAATCAAGAAAGTGCTTTTGTGAGGTTCAAAGTACATTCGCCTGACGATATCGTAATTGCACCTTGGCGGGATAAAGAAGTCTATGATTCGTTTGTTAACTTTTATCCGAAGCAAGTAGGAAATGAAGATATTTGTTTTGTCACTGGAAAACTATTGCCAAGTACTGATAAACATGCAAATAAAATTCGACATGCCGCGGATAAAGCGAAATTAATATCGGGTAATGATTCCAGGGGATTTACATTCAGAGGTCGTTTCAATAAAAGTGAAGAAGTTGCAAGTATTAGTTACGATACATCACAAAAAGCACATAATGCTCTTAAATGGCTAATAGATAAACAAGGGAAAATGATAGATCAGCGAGTGTTTCTTATTTGGGGAAATGAAACGATAGACCTAGGAGATCCTTTGGAAAATAGTTATACGTTTGGTGAAAATATAAATGTGAAGGTTGTTGCTACAACGAGTGATATTTATGCATTAGAGTTTTCTAAAGCATTAGATGGTTACAAACATAATCTAAAGTCTGATTTAAATGTGAATATTTTAGTAATAGACTCTGCAACGACTGGGCGCATGGGTGTTTTATATTACCGTAATATGGACAAGGAACTTTATTTTGAAAGAATTAAAGAGTGGCATACGACTTGTGTGTGGCGACACAGTTTTGTGCAAGACAAGCAAAGAAAATTCTTTATTGGAGCCCCGGCAACAAAAGATATTGCATTAGCTGCGTATGGTTCACATGCTAATGAGAAATTAGTAAAAGGTTTGATGGAACGCATGTTGTCTTGTGTAATTGAAGGGGCCAAAATTCCCCAAGATATTTTAAGAAGCGCAATTCAAAGAACGTCTAACCCGATTGCAATGGAATATTGGGAATGGGAAAAGTCATTGAGTATAACGTGTGCATTAGTGAACAAAGAGGAGGGGCTTGAAGTGGGACTAGATAAGGGGAATACCCATCGGGATTACTTGTTTGGTAGAATGCTTGCTGTTGCTGATGCTTTAGAAAGAAGTGCGATGAGACCGGATGAGCGAAGATCTACGAATGCAATCCGTTATATGAGTGCATTTTCAAAACATCCAGCACGTACATGGAATATAATTCAGGATAGCATTCAACCATATCAAGCAAGACTTGGTAAAGGTGCAATATACTACACTAGAATAATGGATGAAATAGGTTCGAAAATTAAAATTGAGGATTTTAATGATAGACCGTTATCAGGAATGTATTTGCTTGGATTATACAGTCAACGTCATGATATTTATACTAAAAAAGATGATAAAACGAATCCGAATGAAAAGGGGGAATAGTAGTGTCAATATTAAAAAACAAGATTGATTTTGCAGTTGTGTTATCAGTTACGAAAGCAAATCCTAATGGGGATCCGCTAAACGGTAATAGACCACGTCAAAATTATGATGGACATGGTGAAATTTCAGATGTTGCGATAAAAAGAAAAATTAGGAATCGTTTAATTGATATGGGAGACAATGTTTTTGTTCAATCTAATGAAAAAAGAGTGGATGAGTTTACCAGCTTAAGAGAACGCGCGGAAAAAAAAGAATCTTTGAGTCTTGTGATGAAAGATAAAAATAGAACCAGTGAAGATTTTGCTGCAGTTGCTTGTGAAGAATGGATTGACGTGCGAAGTTTTGGTCAAGTCTTTGCATTCAAAGGAACCGGTGCGAAAGGGGTTTCGGTTGGAATAAGGGGTCCTGTGTCCATCCATACGGCAACAAGTATCGATCCAATTGATATAAATAGCATGCAAATTACAAAAAGTGTAAATACAGAACCAGGAGAAGGCAAAGGATCGGACACAATGGGAATGAAGCATCGTGTAGATTTTGGTGTTTATATCTTGTACGGGAGTATTAACACACATCTTGCAGAACGTACAGGGTTTACGGAAGAAGACGCAGAGAAAATAAAACAATCGCTTATCACTTTATTTGAAAATGATGCTTCATCGGCACGACCAGAAGGAAGTATGGAAGTCAATAATGTCTATTGGTGGACACATGAAACAAAACTTGGTCAGTATTCATCAGCAAAGGTGCACCGTTCTTTAAAATTAGAGAAAAATGTGGATGAGCCTAAAGAGTTTTCACATTACGATGTGAAATTAGAAGAGTTAGAAGGACTAAAAGTTAATGTTTTCGAAGGACAATAACGAAGATGAATACCTAATGCCTTCAGGTATTCAACATTTTAAGTTTTGTAAACGTCAATGGGCGTTAATTCACATTGAACAACAATGGGAGGAAAATGTAAGAACAATTGAGGGCAAACATCTACATGAAAAGGCAGATCAACCCTTTATTCGAGAAAAAAGGAAAAACAAATTAATTGTCAGAGGGATGCCCGTTCAATCAAGGCGAACATGATTTTCTGGGGAGGTTCGCACCAATAAATAACTCTTTATAAGTGGAAAATTAAAAGAAAATCAAGTTTCATCCTTTTTGAGGGGTGTTTTGGCGAATATCATCTTGAAAAGAGGGAAAAAATAACGTTTTTAACTGAAATTCGCTGTCGCGTCCTTCATTGGATGCGTGCATTGAAATAAGGGAAGAAATCGAAGACCGCCATTGGACAATGTAGTCGCATCCTACATTGGATGCGTGGATTGAAATAGTCTTGTCCATTCGATTCACATCCTTTTGAGTGTCGCACTCTTTATGAGTGCGCGGATAAAATTTCCCCGCTTCCCACACTCACTTATTTGTCACCATTTCTTGTAAACGCCTGAATAATTCGTATTTTCGTTCCTTAATCAATCAAAATTCATACCAAACAAAGGCAATCGGGTTCATACTAGGTTGTCTTTTTTTGTTTCCTTAAAAATATTGTGGTGCTCAATTTTGCAACATATGCAGGTGTCTTGGACATCCGCTACATGTTCCGACATCATATGACAATTATATCGCTGACATTACAAGTTTACGAGAAACGTTTGAAAAGGGATTCCACAGGTTAGTTAAGAGAGTGTAGACGGATAAACCAAAAAAGGAGAGAGTAACAATGGCAAAAGATAACAATAAAAGAAATCGAAATAATGACGACGGTGCAATGACTGTGGAAGAGGCGGGTCGTAAGGGCGGAGAAGCGACGGCGCGTAATCACGACCGAGAATTTTATGAAGAAATTGGACGTAAAGGCGGCGAAGCGACAGCGGAAAATCATGACCGCGAATTTTACGAGAAAATCGGTAAAAAAGGCGGAGAAGCCACTGCCGAGAATCATAACAAGGAATTTTATGAAGAAATTGGTCATAAAGGCGGGGAAGCTCGTGCCCGACAAGACGGTGATAACGATGACAACAACCGTGAGCGAAAAATGAGCAAATCAGAAGCGGGGCGTAAAGGCGGGAAACATAGCCACGATAACGACAATCGTTAACTACAACACAAGTCAAACAATTATTCATTAACCCCTAGCACAACAGTAAATTGTGTTGGGGGTTGTTTTTTAGATGGAGCGTGGGGAGCCACTTGGTTCGTTCCGATTCTGACAGCTTTTTGAGTTGTAAATTGCGAAGATAGGCCCCATTCAAAAAGACTGGTAGTTACTTCAGTTACAGATATATTAAAAGGAGAGTTTCGAATTTGTTGAAAAATATTTTATTCATCTCTGATCATGGTGATCCACTTGCTCCTTTAGGGAGTGAGCAGGCAGGTGGACAAAATAATTACGTTAAGCAACTTGCAATGGCCCTCGGAAGGGAAGGGAATCGGGTGGACGTCGTCACTCATTGGGTGAATCCAAGTGAACCACAGATTGAAATGTTCGGAGATGCCTGTCGTGTCATCCGGATTGGCGCAGGTCGCAAAGCGTATGTCCCCAAAAAAGAAATGGTTGGGCTATTACCGGAATTTTATGAGGAAATGAAAAACACGATCGACCTTTCTTCTTATGATCTTATGCATTCACATTACTGGTTATCGGGTCTGCTTGGTTTACGGATGAAGAAGGAATACGGAATTCCTTGGATTCATACGAATCATTCCCTTGGCATCGCTAAAGAACAAGTGACCGGCGTACGGGAATCGACAAGGTTTTACGCTGAAAAAGTGATTTTGAGATCTGTCGATAAAATCGTCACTACGACGGAAAGTGAAAGTTCCCTCATCCAAAGCTTCGTGAAAAAACCGTCTCCCATGTCCGTCATTGCCATTGGGGTGGATGAAGCTTTTCAGCCTACCGATATGGATGGAGAGAGCATTGATACACCTTACTTTGCATTCGCCGGCAGGTTGGAGAAGACAAAAGGAATCTATACGTTGTTACACGCATTCCGCAGGCTTGTCGAAAGGGGCGAATTGGAGGATTCCGCCAAGCTTCTGATCGCAGGCGGTGATACCGATAGTGTCGATCCGGTCAATAAACTGCCAAAGCACCAAGCATTAAGGGCAGCCATAGAAGGCCTCGAAAATCGAATTGATTTCATCGGGAGACAATCACAACGACAACTCGCTTCTCTTTTCAAAGGAGCGACAGCGACAATCGTCCCTTCTCATTATGAATCGTTCGGAATGGTGGCGGCAGAAGCGCAAGCATGCGGATGCCCTGTTATCGCTTCAAAGGTGGGAGGGCTGGCGGAAGTCGTGAAAAACCGAACGACGGGCTGGCATATTGAAAAGGGTAACATTAACAGTTTGGCGTTTGCCATGAAAACGTTGTTGGCCAATGAGTCATATGCTAGCCGTCTCGGTAGGGCGGCAGCCAATTTTGCGAACAGGGAATTCAGATGGCCGGTTCTATCAAAAAAAATAAACAAACTGTACGAGGTGACAATGGATGAAAAGAAAGACGCATATGCTGGCAACGGATCTCGATGGTACATTGGTGGGTGACCAAGAAGCGCTTAGACAACTGTTCGTTCATTATGATGATCTGCCCTATGAAACAGCCCTTGTTTATGTGACGGGGAGACATTTGGCTTCCGCCGTATCTCTTATGGAAGCGGAGGACTTGCCGCAACCGGATATTCTTATAACAGATGTCGGGACTGCGATTTACAGAACAGATCGTCTGGAGGAGGATGAGGAGTGGCGTCGACGGATGAAGGCGGATTGGCAACCAAATCGGATTATTGAAGAGGCTTCTGCTTTTCCTGCTCTGCTTAGACAGGACTTGCCTGATCATCGCCGCGTCTCGTTTACCATACCGACGAATGACAGAAGTGTGAATGAGTTTGGAAAAGTGCTCAACCAAAAAGCGATACCGCATCAGATGATTATCAGTTCGAATCGTGACGTGGATATTTTGCCTCGAAAAAGCGGGAAGGGAAATGCTTTGACCTACGTCATCGATAAGTATGCCGACCAAGATGTAGAGGTTCTAATCGCCGGGGATTCAGGCAATGATATCGATATGCTGACACTTGGCTACCCCGCCGTGATTGTTGGGAATGCCCAGCCTGAACTGCTTGCCATAGCCTCGCATCCCGATTTATTCCGTGCCAGAGAACATTGCGCGGGTGGCATTCTTGAAGCTTGGCATTATTTTTACGCTTGAAAATGGCTAATGGGGATGTGGCTCAATCAGGATGTAGGTTGCCAATTATTGGTTTTCTGTATTAGCGCGTGTTTGAGAAGTCTTATCCCTATATATGGATTGAAGTGCTATTCCTCAGGAAACATGCGATAATATAGAAAAAGAAAAATGGAATGGATGACGAAATGACGAAAACTATCGACGTACAATTAAATGCAAAAGGCATAACAGATTTGAGAAAAGGGTATCCGCTCATTTTGAAGGATACTGTTCTGAATCCGCAAGTGTTAACAGAAGAAGGACGTGTTATCCGACTTGTCGACCGCAATTGGCGGTTCATGGCGAAAGGGTATTACGGTGTGCAAAATAAAGGGATCGGTTGGGTGTTGACGCGCCGGGCAGACGAAGCGATCGATTTTGAATTCTTTGAAGCGAAGCTTACGGCGGCTTTTCAAAGACGTGCGTCGCTTTTTGAAGATTCGGAGACGACGGCGTTCCGGGTGTTCAACGGCGAAGGTGATGGCATCGGCGGATTGACGATTGATTATTTCGACGGGTATTACATGGTCAGTTGGTATAGTGCGGGCATCTATTCCTTGAAGCACCATGTGTATGGCGTTTTGGATAAAATCGTGGACTACCGAGGGATTTACGAAAAGAAGCGGTTTGACACGAAAGGACAGTATATTGAACAGGATGATTTCGTGAGAGGGGAGCCTGGTGATTTCCCGATCATCGTGAAAGAGAACGGTATGCATTTTGCGGTCGATTTGAATGACGGGGCGATGACGGGCATTTTCCTCGATCAGCGCGACGTCCGGAAAGCGATCCATGATCGGTATGCGGAAGGTAGAACCGTATTGAATACATTTTCTTACACGGGTGCGTTTTCTGTGGCAGCTTCACTCGGTGGCGCGACGAAAACGACGAGCGTCGATCTTGCGAGTCGGAGTGAATCGAAGACGATTGAACAATTTAGTGTCAATGGGATCGATTACGAACAGCAGGAAATCCGGGTCATGGATGTGTTTGATTATTTCCGCTATGCGAAACGGCATGAACTGAAATTCGGTCTTGTCATTCTTGACCCACCGAGTTTTGCCCGTTCCAAAAAGTATACGTTTAGCACGGCGCGTAATTATCCGGAGTTGTTGATGGATGCGATTGCGGTGACGGAGAAAAATGGGATCATTGTTGCTTCCACGAATAATGCATCTTTCGGGATGAAGCGGTTCAAGTCGTTTATCGATAAAGCGTTCAAAGAAGCGAGTTCTACTTATAAAATTTTAGAAGAATCTTCTTTGCCAAAAGATTTCCGAACGCCGCGTGATTTCCCGGAATTCAATTATTTAAAAGTCGTGATTTTACAAAAAATAAAATAATGTTTATTTTTCCCGCATGGACTGGCAGCTGTCTATGCGGATTTTTTTGTTTTTCTTTTCGCTATGATAGATAATTGTGATGATTCTTATAACTTTTCGATAGAATAGGAGCGAAGTGGTCGTGTTTGAAGCAATTATACATGGTATTATTCTTGCATTTGGACTCATTATTCCGTTAGGCGTCCAAAATGTGTTTGTGTTTAACCAAGGCGCACTGCAGCCGAAGTTTTCTAGGGCGTTACCCGTTGTGATCACGGCTGGGATTTGCGATACGATTTTAATTGTTGCGGCGGTATCGGGTGTGTCTTTGCTCGTTTTGACCTTTGGGTGGTTGGAAAATATCGTTTTTACAGTTGGGATCGTTTTTCTTGTTTATATGGGTATCGTTTTATGGCGTACGACGGTTTCCACAACGGAGATGGATGGACGGACATTTTCGATGAAAAGGCAAATTATCTTCGCCGTGTCGGTTTCTTTATTAAACCCGCATGCGTTACTGGATACGATTGGCGTCATCGGCACGAACTCATTAAGTTATGCGGGCGAAGTACGACTGGCTTTTACACTGACGACGATCTTGGTGTCGTGGATTTGGTTTTTCGGACTTGCCTTGGGGGGACGCTATTTCGGGAAGTTGGATTCGAGTGGAAGGCTCATGGCTTTGTTGAACAAAATTTCGGCACTCGTTGTTTGGGGTGTTGCGGTGTATATGGCGAGTAAATTGATTGGCAATATGCTTTAAATAGTCGGTTCCTTGCCAAATAAGCTTGGATTTTATTTAAAGAAATTTTGGATTGAAACGTGTGAAGTGTAAAAAAGAAGGGAAAATAATAAATAAATAGAAAGGAGTGAAGCGTTATGCGTTTTTTACTTCCGATTCTTTGTGTGCTTGCACTTACTGCGTGTTCGGGAATGGGAAATGAAGAAGGAACGACGGCGCCGCCTGATACGCAACAGCCAGGGGAGCCGCCGATAGAAAAGCCCGATGGTGAAGGCAGTGCAGAAGATGACGATGCGACCGAAGAGATGACGATAGAAGACGTCATGGCTAAAACACGGGAGGCTATCGATGCGGATTTTGAAGTGAAGTTGCCAGCAACCCTTGATATTTCAACAGAAAAATACTTATCGACGAAAATTTTAGCGGATGCAAACCATTACGATGTCGCGTTTTTTGAAACAGATGAACAACTTGAAACAAATGATCTGCAGCTAGATCAGCAAGAACCGATTGCGATTGTTAAAGGAAAGGCATATGAAACGAGTGAAGAAGCGAATGAGCAAATCGGCTATCAACTCATTCAAGAAGGAATGCCGGAAGTCGATCTAGGATTTGGGATCACCGGTTTTCAAGATGCCGGGGCGGGTAGCTCATTCATTACATGGCATGAGGGACGTTGGTCTTTCATTATGAGATCTCGGAATGATGAAGCTGGCAATGAAGCGGGATTGCATCTCGCGGAAGAAATCGTTGAAAAGTTGGAAAAGCAAGCGCTCCCTGTACCGCATGAAAACGGCGCCGGCTCTTTCAGTAGTGGCGATCATGCCAGTCCCGATACAAACCGCATTGCTTGGCAGGAGGAAAATATCGTATATGAAGTTTATATGGCAGATCCGTTGGCATTAGTGGATATGGTGACAGGAGAATGGAAATGAGAGAGGCGGATGGCATGGATTCCATTAGGGGAATTCATGTCATTTTGCTTTACTCTGTATCGTCAGACATCAAAAAATCAGCTAAAAGCATTATGATTTGCTTTTAGCTGATTTTTCCAATATAGCTAAATAATTTAGGGAGATGCCGAGTTTTACTGGCAGTTCGTCAGTTTGCGGATTAGTCCTCTTCTTTCATTTGTCTGGCGCGTGCTTCTCCGCCTTTGCGACCGGCTTCTGCCTTACTCATTTTGCCGTTACTGCCATCGTTACGCTGATTGGCACGGGCTTCTCCACCTTTTTGTCCGATTTCCTCGTAAAATTCCTTGTCGTGGTTTTTAGCAGTCGCTTCTCCGCCTTTTTGTCCGATTTTTTCGTAAAAATCACGGTCATGGTTTTCAGCGGTCGCTTCTCCGCCTTTTTTCCCGATTTTTTCATAAAAATCTTTATCGTGATTTTCAGCGGTTGCTTCTCCACCTTTTCGTCCGATTTCTTCGTAAAATTCCTTGTCGTGGTTTTTAGCAGTTGCTTCTCCGCCTTTACGTCCAGCTTCTTCTAGTGACATTCCTTCACGGTTTCTATTGTTATTATTGTTCTTTGGCATTTTTAATACTCTCCTTTTTTGTTGTGATAACTTCTACTCCTCTTATTGCCGTTAGGCGGAGTGATAAACGGGAAAACGGGATTTGTTAATTTTGTTATATTGTTCAAAAAGACTTAATGTTTAAAGTAATACTTGACACAAAGACTTTGTTTCGTTATTGAAAGATGAATCTTTCTCGGTGGCTTGGCGTACAAGAAAGCAGGAGGGGGATGCGGATGCGTTGGATAAAAGTTTTTGCCCTACTATTCTTCACATGGTTACTATGCAAACCATTGCACGGATTAGCGGTGACATTCACGATTCCCGAAGTAGAGATTGAAGCATATGTACACGCGGATGGTCACGTGGAAGTTGTTGAATCGTATTTGTATGAATTCGAAGGCGAATTCAATGGGTTTACTCGCGTGATAGAGCCAACAGCAGATAAGGGGATTGAGGATTTTAGCGCTTATGAAAATGGGGAGCCGCTTCCTTTTGAAGTGGAAGAAGGAGCGTATCGCATGTTTCGCCCAGGGACGGATGAAACTGTCCGTTTGACGATTCAATACACGATTGTGAACGGAGTGGAAAAGTTTGAAGATGCGGCCCAATTTAATTGGTCTTTTATTGGTCGAGGCAACACATCCACTTACGGTAAGATGGGTATTGTCATTTATCCACCTACGTCGACGACCAATGTTCACGCACTTGGCTATGGGATTACGAATGGGACAGACACGGTGGACGAGGAAGGAATTGTCTATTTTCATCTTGGTACGGTGAAGCCTGGGAAAAAAGGGGAGATCCGTGTCGCTTTTCCAAAGGGTTTATTTCCTCAAGTGATTGAAAAAGAAGGCATGATTATCGAGGAGATTGTCTTGTATGATGAAGAGCGACAAGCGACAAAAGAGTTTGGCATTGTATTTACGGCGCTTCTTGGTTGTGGCTTATTATTATTGTTTAGTTGGATGGTGACCGCCCCCCGGCGCCGTCGTAAACGGGCGGCTACATGGGTAAATGCCAACAGAACAGGCATCCCTCCAGAAAAGATTAGTCTATCGGCTATTTTGCATTTTATCTATGACCATACAATCCGGATGAATGGAGACGGTTCTATTGAAGTGGCGGCATTGTTGGAGCTGATCCGAAAAGGGCATATTGAGCAACTGACAGATGATCGCTTCAAGCTTGTGGACCGAACTGCTGTCCAAAATACGCATGAAGAAGTGTTGATCCATTTACTTTTCGATGAAATTGGGGACGGCTTTGAATTTGGCATGGCTGATTTAAAGGACTATGTTGCTAATAAGGGAAACCATCGGACATATAGAAAATGCATGTTAAAATGGAAAAACGGATTGGAGAAGGAATTACGGAAGCATAAAATCATCAAGCGAAGGCTAGGGATACGTCTGCTATTTTTTGGCTCGAGCTTACTGACAGCTCTTCTTATGATTCTTTTTCTTAATTATGAGTTGTATGGACTGATGGCATGCCATCTCGGGTTTTCGATCGTTCTTTTTCTGACAGCCATTTTTTATCAACCGATGGCGCTCAATGGCTACATATTATTGGAAGAATGGAAGCAATTCCGACTATATTTCCGGGATCCGCATTCAAATTTACAAGAACTGAGTTTCAACGATCAATTACGTGCTTATACTTTTGCTGTTGGTATGGGAGATAAAAGAATCGGTCAGCAAGCGAACGCTTTCACGGACGCCGTGTTATCGACAATGAAACCGAGGGGTACGGCTGATTATGCGAATTACGCAAGTATGTCGGCTTCCTTCAGTGAAGCGGGCGATGCCGTGTCCACGACGAGTGGCGGTTCTTCGGGTGGTGGCGGAAGCGGTGGGGCTGGCGGGGGCGGTGGAGCCGGTGCATTTTAACCGCTAGCGCCGGAATTCAACATGAAAAGACCACTCCAATGGTTGGAGTGGTTTCATTTATCCTCAGATTCAGCTGGGGGCGGTACTTCTTCGCCTTCCCGTCTGAAGAAGCCGAATACATTAGAAGTTTGGACGACGTTTGTGAAGGCGCGTGGATCCGTTTCATGTATGATCTTTTCTAAATCGTACAATTCGTAACGGGTAATGACGAGATAGAGCATGTGCATTTCTTTTTTCGTATACGCCCCTTTGGCAGGAAGGATTGTAATCCCGCGAACCATCGTTTGGTGGATTGCCGCCTGCAATTCGTCAGCCTTGGATGTGATAATCATTGCGGTCATCTTTGCATGTCTTGTATGGAGCGTGTCGATGACGGTAGTCGTCACATAGAGGGCAAGCATCGTATAAAGCGCATTTTCAGGCTCATATAAAAAGCCGGCCATCACGATGATAACGCCGTTTAACAGGAGAAAATAGACACCGATCGGTTTATCGTTTAATCGGGCTAACACCATGGCAACGATGTCCATCCCGCCTGTCGAAGCCCCCAATTTCAAGGAAATTCCGACCCCGACACCAGCGATAACGCCGCCTGCCACGGCATTTAAAATAATATCCTCCGACACGGAAATGACGGGTAACAGTTCTAAGAAAATTGTTGCAAACACGACTGACACGATACTATAAATCGTAAAACCTTTCCCGACTTTGTACCAACCTAAAATGATAACTGGTATATTCAGTAAAAATAAAAGAATTCCCGTACTGATTTTAACGCCAAGAAAATCGTCGAAAATACTGGAGGCTAACTGTGCAAAGCCTGCAAATCCGCTCGCGTAGACATTGGCATTAATTAAAAAGAAGTTCAAGGAAATGGCAAGTAAAAATGAACCGAAAATGACGACGATGATACGCTTTGCTTCTATAAAAAACATGGCAACCTCCTTAAGTTATGAGTGAAGGCAAACAATAAACCATTTCTATATACATTTAGTTTAAGAATCTTAGCACGATTCAAACGAAAGTTTTTTCGCATTCCACTTCCCGGGAAAGATTTCCCCTACCACCAAAATAGCAGGAAGGGAACTAGGTCTGCTATATGATCCCTTTGAAATTTGTCAGAACACCATTGTATCGAATCTGCGCTTAAAATGGTAACAATAAACATTTTTCAGGAAATGAATGATGCGGTCAACCTAAAGAAGCCATTACATCTCTTGGAAAGATGCAATGGCTTCTTTTCTTATCCTAATAACTCCGCGGCAATTTTCTTCGCAACGACGATGTCTTTCGTGCCATGAACGAGCATCCGGCCGTCGCGGAACAGGACGAGTCGGTGGTTGCCGTATTCACAGGCGAGCAGATGCGGATTATAGACCATTTTTGAAACGGTGCCACGGAGGGATACCGCAACTGCGGCGAGTTCGAACGGCCGGCTTTTGGGCCATGAAAGTTGGACAGTGTCGCGCCCGCATAAAACTGCGGTTTGCATCGAATGCTTGGCAGTTAAGAACGGGTAAACCGCGGATGCCGAACAGCTTGGACAAAGTTCTTTTTTTAAGCTGCGAACGTCGATGGATGCGCGGTCGCCTGACCATACATCGGCCGATACAAGCGCGGGCGTTAACGGATTACCCGTTATATATTTCAAGACGTCCGCGACTTGACGGGCGGCGGTTGTGACGACGATTGGACTGATGACGCCGACCGTATCGCAGGTCATCGTTTGTAATGGCATCATCTCCAGTAAACAATGAAGACAAGGCTGATTTTTTTCGATGCCAATTGGAAAAGTGAGCCCGTAACTGCCTACACAAGCCCCCATGAAAAAAGGGATGTTCAGTTTCAATGCGGCATCATTGACGATTAACCGAGTCTCCATATTATCGGTAGCATCCAAAATAACGTCATATCCCTCAATCATGTTCAGTACATTGTCGGGCGTCACATCAACAACTTGACCTTTTACTTCTACGTCGCTATTAATAGCAGCCAAACGTTGTTTAGCCGCTACCGCTTTCGGCAACTGATCGACAACATCTTGCTCGGTATACAGTTGTTGGCGGTGAAGATTTGTCCATTCGATAATGTCGCGGTCAACAATTGTCACTTGTCCAACGCCTGCCCGGACGAGCATTTCCCCGGCAGATGAACCGAGTGCGCCTGCCCCTAAGATGAATATTTTCGCTTGACGAATTTTCTTTTGCCCTTCCGCACCAATCGGCGTGAATAATTCTTGCCTGGAATAACGTGTGCTCAATTCGGAAGCAATCCTTCCATCGGACTACTAGCCACAGCGTAATCGCGTTTTGGCATACGTCCTGCTTCGTATCCGAGTCTTCCTGCCTCAATTGCAAGCTTCATTGCTTCCGCCATTTTTACAGGATCTTTTGCTTCTGATACGGCGGTGTTCAATAAAACGGCGTCTGCCCCGAGTTCCATTGCATACGTTGCATCCTTCGGCGATCCAATGCCTGCGTCGATAATGACAGGCACATTGGATTGTTCGATGATCAATGATAAGTTAAGCGGGTTTAAAATCCCACGTCCCGATCCGATCGGCGCTGCGCCCGGCATGATGGCATGGACACCCATTTCACACAAAGTGCGGGCTAAGACGACATCATCTGACGTATAAGGTAGCACGATGAACCCTTCGTCAAGCAACATGCTGGTCGCCCGCAATGTTTCGACAGGGTCAGGCAGTAAGGAGCGGTCACAGCCGATGATTTCGACTTTCACCATGTCACAAAGGCCGGATGCTTTCGCTAAATGGGCAATCCGAACCGCCTCTTCCGCCGTTTTTGCCCCCGCCGTATTCGGTAGTAACGTATAGTTGGATAAATCAAGTTGTTCCAGAAAATTCGGTTGGGACGATTCGAAAATATTCATCCGCCTGACAGCGAATGTTAAAACTTCCGCTTCCGAGACGCGAACTGCTTCTTTCTGCACGTCAAATGAAGGATACTTACCTGTTCCCAATAGTAGTCTTGATGAAAAACTTCGGTTTCCAATTGTCAGCATTATTAGCCGCCTCCTACAAAGTGAATGATTTCAATCTGATCACGGTCTTGAATCGGTTTGTCGTAAGCCTCTTTTGCGATGATCTTTTTGTTCCTCTCGACGACGAGAATGCGCTCCGCCAATTGAAGGTGGATGAGTAGTTGTTGGACAGATTGCACTTCTGTTGGGACATCATACGTTTTGCCGTTTAATTGAATCGTTTTCGTCATGGAAAATCCTCCCTTTCGTAAATGGCATCATGATAAGCTTGTGCCGCTTCTTTTGGATTGTCACTTGTGAAAATCGAAGACATGACTGCAAGGCCAGCGACTTTTGCTTTGCGTAAAGCTTGGATATGTTTGACTTGGATGCCTCCGATGGCATAGACAGGGACCGGAAGCGATGTTGTGATCCGGTAAAGTTCTTCCGTCCCACGCGGCGGCAAGCCCTGTTTTGAATCTGTCGGAAATAAGTGTCCGTAGAGTAGCCAGTCTGCGCCTTCATGCACGGCAGTTTCCGCTCCTCGGTGTGAATGAATAGAGCGCCCGAATGACAAGTGGGGGAACTGTTCCTTCGCGAGGGTAAGCGGGATGCCATGGCTAGGAAGCTGCACTTTTTGAATATTTGCTACGGTTGCGATATCGACGCGTCCATGCACGATTATCTTTTCTGAGTCGAACCCCCTCGCAAGGATCGTTTGTAACAGACCAAGAAGGGTTGCGTCTACTTTCGTTTTTTCGCGCACAATGACTGCATCTATATAAGGCTCAATCGCAAGCAGTGTGGCGGCGAGTTGCTGAGGTTGCATGGTGTCATTTGTCACTGCTATTAATTTCATAAAACCCTCCTTTGAAACATAAAAAAGACCGCTTCCTGAAATCGGAAAGCGGCCTTGTAATGACAAAGTCGTTGCTTAAAAAGACGCGCCACTTCCCTCCGCAGGTACAAACCTGTTCAGGTCATAAGGGTATCGGAGTTACACTCGTCTCTCAGTCCTTTAAAAGGATTCCCCTAATGGTCGAAAAATTATGGAATTGTCAATCTATTCAAAGCATAGCACGACTTGGTTCAGAATGGAAGGGGAAATAAGAAAGGGACTGGTTGTCCGCATTGGCAAGTGAATTTCGTGTAAATTGATTTGGTGTTTAGCACGTCTTGGGAAATGAATCCTTGACACCCAGCAAGAAGCGCATGAAGTTTGTTGATAATTTCTTTTTCTTCTTCCTGAAATTGCTTTATACTAGAGGAAACGATGAAAGATAGAAAGGAACGGGACGGATGGAGCTTCTTTATAAAGGAAAGACGAAAGATGTGTACGAGGCGGGCGATGGCCATGTCCTCTTGAAATTCAAAGATGATGTAACGGGAGAAGACGGGGTTTTTGATCCTGGTGCGAATACGGTTGGATTGACGATTGAAGGGGTCGGGAAGTCAGGGCTTCGCATGACGACATTTTTCTTTGAAAAAATGAAAGTGCAAGGAATTCCGACGCATTTTGTCGAATCGGACCCTGAAAAAGTGACGATGACGGTGAAAAAAGCGGACATGTTCGGTGCGGGCCTAGAAGTTATTTGTAGGTACCGCGCGGTCGGCAGCTTCCTCAGAAGATATGGCGCCTACTGTGAAGAAGGCCAAGCGCTCGATGCATTCGTTGAAGTGACATTGAAAGACGATGAACGAAACGACCCGCCGATCAACAAAGACGCACTTGCGCAACTCGATCTCTTGTCGGAAGAAGAGTATGGGACACTTGAAACTTTGACGAAGAAAGTTTCTGCTGTCGTAAAAGATGAGCTCGACAAGAAAGGGCTTGAGTTATATGACATTAAACTTGAGTTCGGACGTGATGAAAAAACAGGAGAAATCATGCTAATCGACGAGATTTCGGGTGGTAATATGCGTGTCTACAAAGACGGGGAATACATCGAACCGCTAAAATTGGAAAAAATATTTTTTTAATAATTTCAAAAGCCGCGACAAATCCTATTAAAATGGATTTTGTAGCGGCTTTTTTATGCTTGAAAAAGGTTATTAATCCTGTGAAATCCCAAAATCACGGTTGACATTTGTTGAGGGCATCCTTATAGTGAAAAATGTGTTGCAAGCGACACGGAAAATTCAGTTTACTCTTTTACCATTTTTAACAATTGCCCATTGATCGAACTAGTTTACGAATTAGTTGAGTGGGTGGATGAATTTAGTATGAGCATTCAAGATATTGAAAGTGTCTTTCATATCAGCGAATCATCATCATATAAAGCTGTTTGTTTTAAATAACCAAAAGGAATGTCCGATTGTCTCTATGTCCCTTTTGAAAAGGCGCTCTTTTTTTGCTCTTCATACTGCAAGGCAGAAAGTCAGCCGGTTATGATATTGCCCCCTCTCATTTGAATCCGGCAATATTAAGAGATTTTGTAACATCACCCTTGCTATATCCACTAGGAATTACTGCGTACTATTTTCCAAATGCATCAAAACCTCAATCTAATTTTCACTTATCAAATCACATCCTTTTTTATCATTGCCAAGGAAGCGGCTCGGGAATGCAAGTTCCTGTGCTAAATTAATGGCAAGCTTCCGACAGAATGGATCGGTCTTTAAAAAGAGTAAACAGAAGAACACATGGTGCCATGTGGACAAAAATATGGCGGCCAAGAGAAGACATTCACCCATGCGGTGAATGAAAAGACTTGGAGGAAAATACTTTTGTCAAAAGAACAAGAGAACCAAACAGCAGTAAAAGAAAGGCTCACTTATAGGACGCCGGCAGAGAATGACGGTAAGGAAGTATGGCAGCTAATCCGGAACACGGGTGTACTGGACTTGAACTCTTCTTACAGTTATTTGATGTGGTCGAAGTATTTTGATGAAACGAGTGTAGTCGTCGAGTCAGGAGGGCGGATCGTTGGCTTCATCTCCGGTTTTATCCAACCGAACTCGCCAGATACGCTATTTGTGTGGCAAGTTGCAGTAGATGATTCCGAACGAGGTAAAGGGCTTGCCTCACGTATGCTGCAATCAATTTTGCATCACCACGCATGTCGGAATATTCGGTATTTAGAAGCGACCGTCACACCTTCGAATGAGGCGTCACAAGCTTTGTTTCGCAAGTTGGCAAAAGATTTGCAAGCGCGTTGCGAAGTAACTCGCGGTTTCACTGAAAACCAATTTCCCGACGGAGGACATGAAGCGGAGCAGTTATTCAAAATCGGTCCGTTTTACGAAGGATCATCGATTGGGCGCTGAACTGGATGAACTAAAAAACTTAAAAATGTGGAGGAATGTCAAACCAATGTTATTGACGAATGAAAGAAATTCAATGAAAACGTTCGAAAACTATGAATCTCAAGTGAGAAGTTATAGCCGGAGCTTCCCGACAGTTTTTAAGAAAGCGAAAGGCTATAAAATCTGGGATACGGATGGGAAAGAATATATTGACTTTTTTGCAGGCGCTGGCGCATTAAATTATGGCCACAACAACGAGAAGATGAAGCAAAAAATTATTGATTATATTCTAGAAGACGGAATTTCTCATAGTCTTGACATGGGCACAGTTGTACGCGGGAATTTTTTGAAGAAATTCAACGAAGTGATTTTGGAACCCCGGGGGCTTGATTATAAGGTGATGTTTCCGGGACCGACAGGAACGAACACGGTAGAAAGTGCATTGAAAATCGCCCGGAAAACGACGGGACGGCAAAATATTATTAGCTTCACCAATGCTTTCCACGGCATGACATTAGGCTCTTTATCTGTCACTGGAAACGAAGCACTCCGCCGTGGCGCTGGCGTAGCGCTCAATAATACAGTCTCGATGCCTTATGACACTTTTTTGGATGATAACCAATCGATTCGCTACTTGAAGCGCTTTTTGGAAGATACGGGAAGCGGGATGGATTTGCCGGCTGCGATCATTTTGGAAACCGTGCAAGGAGAAGGCGGGATTAACGCCGCCAGTTTTGAATGGCTACAAGAAATTGAAAAACTATGCCGCCGCTATGAGATGTTGCTCATCATTGACGATGTCCAAGCGGGGTGCGGGCGGACAGGGACATTCTTCAGCTTTGAACCAGCAGGGATTACGCCGGATATCGTCTGCTTGTCGAAATCGATTAGCGGTTACGGGTTGCCAATGGCGCTTACATTGATCAAACCTGAATACGATACATGGAAACCGGGAGAGCATAACGGGACTTTTCGTGGAAATAATTTAGCGATCGTGGCGGCGACTGAAGCGTTGTCCTATTGGGAAACCAAAACATTCGCCGAATCCGTCCAAGAGAAGGCTCAAATTCTAAAAATGCGGTTTGAGAAAATCGTTGAAGATTATCCTGAACTGAAGGCGGATGCACGTGGACGGGGCTTCATGCGCGGCATCGCGTGCGGGGAAGGAAAAGAACAGTATGCAAGCAAAATTTGTGCGAAAGCTTTTGAGAAAGGGCTGATCGTAGAAACTTCCGGACCAAGCGACGAAGTCGTGAAGTTTCTAGGCTCCCTCACAATCGATGAAGAAGGCCTGCGCAAAGGATTGGATATTTTGGAAGAAGCCATCGAGGAAGTCGTTAAGCAGTAACTTGAATTTATTTCATAATTGCTTACTTGGCGTAAAAAATGAAGTTTGTTGTGAAATATCCAGTGAAATTTGTGTTGTTAAGGTTATCTGTTGATTGGAGTGGAAGGTGTCCGATCGGAACGGAAATCAACGGGTTGGATAAAAGGTAACATTCATTATTAAAAAAAGGGAGAGATGGGGAAATGATCGTTCGTACAGTTGATGAAGTAGTTGGCACAGAAAATGAAGTGAAAACAGAAACGTGGGCAAGCCGACGCTTTCTTTTAAAAGATGACGGGATGGGCTATTCCTTTAGCGAAACAATTATCTATGCAGGGACCGAAACACATATTCATTATGAAAATCACCTAGAGGCCGTTTACTGCGTCGGTGGAGATGGCGAAATCGAAACAATCGCCGACGGGAAAGTCTATCCGATAAAAGACGGGACAATGTATGCGCTCAACGAACATGACGAGCATTACTTGCGCGGTGGTAAAGAAGATATGAGACTCATCTGTGTCTTTAATCCTCCGTTGACAGGGAGAGAAGTGCATGATGAAAAAGGCGTGTATCCTGTACTTGCCTAATAAACTAGAAACTTGAATCGATGCGATGACGTAAGGTCCTCATTGCTCGGCAACAAACCCTCTCGACTGCTCAATTGTCGAGAGGGTTTTCTTCTTGAACATTTCTACCAACAGGCTGAGGCATAAACTCCCAAAAACTGGACCATCCTCTTTACAGACAAACTTTAAGGAGGAATTATCTTGAAAAGAATTTTTACTGTTTTCACTTTCGTGTCGGTCGTATCCCTTGTGGCCGGTTGCGGGAAAACAAGCATGCAAACACCTGTCAGTGGAGAGCAAGCTGAAAAACTCGCTGCACCCATCGTGAACAATGACGGTGAAAAAATTGGTGAGGTCAGTTTAATGGAAACAAAAGACGGTGTGACAATTGACATTGCCGCGGAAAATTTACCACCTGGTTTACATGGTACCCATATCCATGAAAAAGGAGAATGTGCCCCACCAGACTTCGAATCGGCGGGCGCCCATTTCAACCCGACAAATAAAGAACACGGCTTTGATAATCGCAGAGGGTTTCATTTAGGCGATTTGCCGAATTTGGAAGTCGGCGAGGACGGGACCGTGGACGTCTCTCTGACGACAGCTGATCTTTCCTTAAAACAGAACGTGAAAAACTCGATTCTCGATCATGATGGAAGCGCGCTGATCATCCATGCGGATCCGGATGATTATGAAACGGATCCGTCAGGGAATTCGGGTGACCGGATTGCATGCGCGACACTTATCAAGTGAAGGCTTTACCTTATTTAAGCAGGAAGTTTTCGGTGTAGTAAGGTTGAGACTTTTCATTGAACGCGACGCCTACTCCTAAATGGCTGTACGTGTCGAGCAAAATATTTTCTCGATGGCCGGGTGAATTCATCAAACCTTCATGGGCGAAAATACTGCTTGATTGCCCATAGGCAAGATTTTCTCCCGCGCCATGGAAACGGATGCCATCATCTTTCATTCGGTCAAAAGGAGATTTTCCTTCTTTATTTTCATGACTGAAATAGTCATGGATCGCCATATCGGCACTATGTTTTCGGGCGGTTCCGGAAACGGATCCCTCCCATTCGAGAATCGATCGCCCATGTCTGACACGGGCAGCATTCGTCAAATCAAAAAGTTGCTGTTCGAATCCATTTCGAAGCGAAGCATCACCACCGGCATAAATGCCGGTTTTTTGTTTTTCAAGCGAAGTTGACACAAGTTGTATCGCGGTGACGGATTCATTTTGGTGAAGATCATAAAATATATAAGCATATAGGTCGCCGATTTCAAACAGATCGAAGCCTTCGCTTTCCTGGAGAATGAAAATATTCATCCCTTTCCGGATTTCTTTTACAGGTTCACCGAGCGTTTCCCGCACGGTCGATTTGGCTGTGCCATATTTTATACCGACATCAGATGAGATAAGATCGTCATTCGTGTAAATGGCATTGACCTTTCGGTTACCATCAAATGAGATCATGACAAAATTCCGGTAGTTTTCATGGTAGGTCAGCCATTCTGTTCCATATTCGTTTAAGGTGCGACGGCTTGGTTGTCCAACAATCGAAGTGACGACATCTTCCGGCGTCCCGATTTCTATATTGTGCACCGCAAAGTTACTATGTGCGGGTTTTGTCAGTTCGGGCTTCTCTACTTCCTCGACAGCTGTTTCTGTTGTTTCGTCAGTTTTGGACGATAAGAAAAGCACCGCTTTGTCCAGCACATCACTGATTGAATGAATGGCGGAGGTGAAAGTGTCACTTGTTAAGAAAGAATCAATTTTTTCATCGACAGGTTCAAGAAATGAAATATCGACGTGCTTGGAGACGGGGTCTTCCCACAAAGGTTTTGCGGCATAGATAATAGCGATACATAAAATGAAAAAGAAAAGCCGTTTCACAATTTCGCCTCCTTCTTAACTCGAATAGACCCGTTGTATGCGATGAGGATTGCTTGTCGCCGCGTAAAAACGGTATACTGATAAAACTACCTAATGAACGGAGTCATAGTATGACATTATCGAAAAAAATAATCAATGCACAAGTAATGGAAAAGAACGCACACTTATTCAGTTGCCCGATTTGTTCGTCTGGAATGGAACTTAGGGACAAGTCCCAGCTTGTTTGTTCGAATCATCACTCGTTCGATTTATCGAGGCATGGGTATGTCAATCTTGCGCCGCAAGCACATACAACCAAATATGATAAGGCGCTTTTTGAGGCAAGAAAAACAATTATTGAAAGTGGTTTTTTTAACGATCTTCTCAATTATATAACCGAAACCGTCTCTGCTCAACTTGCAAGCCGAAAAGAGGGGGTCATTGTCGATGCTGGTTGTGGAGAGGGGTCTCATTTAGCGATGCTTCTGTCGCAATTGGCTGAAGACGTGACAGGGATTGGAATCGATCTTGCAAAAGAAGGCATTGCGGTTTCCGCAAGAGAATACCCAGGCCATATTTGGGCGGTGGCGGATCTGGCGAAATGTCCATTTCAAGATGGGGAGATCGATGCCATTCTTAATATTTTATCGCCGGCAAATTATGCGGAGTTTACGCGTATTTTAAAGCCGGGTGGCCTCTTTTTGAAAGTTGTGCCTGCTAGCGGGTATTTGAAGGAACTACGGCACGTTTTTTACGACGACGAAAAGGAACAACAAGAGACGGAACCTGTTGCACGGGTGGCAGCCTTTTTCGAAACGGTGAAGACAACTCGGATTACCTACGACTTTCCATTGGACAACGAACTGCTTGCCACACTTATTCGTATGACGCCACTTACGTGGGGGGCGAGTGACGATAAGATTGAAAAAGCGTTACGTATGAATATTTCTACCATTACCATCGACTTTGAAGTGATTACGGGTATAAACAAGTAAAGAGTTTACTCAAAGAAGGGGGTCACATCTATGTTTTCTGGGATAAGCAGTGTACCGAGTTGGTTTTATATTGTGGCGATTGCCGTCGTTATTGTATTTATCATTATTGCAGAATGGAAGACCAGGTAGGGGGGGAGTTTAAGTGACTAAAAAGCGTGTAGGGAAGCGTCAAAGGCCTAAAATAGCTAAAGTGCATGAAGAAATGGCAACAGATGCAATTTGGCGGCATGATGGTTATGTGGAAAGAGTCCGTTTTGACGGGGGCGATATTGCAGGTTCCGAAGACGAGCGGCTGTCTTTCAATGATGTATTATTTAAGAGTGTGACCTTTTCTAGCAGTGCATTAAAGGCGGCTGAGTTTGTGGATGTCATTTTTGATACATGTGATTTTTCAAATGTTAATTTCCAAAGCGCAGTGTTTCTTAGATGTGAATTCAGAAATTCAAAATTGACCGGTGCTGATTTTACTCATGCGAAAATAGCGCATACTTTATTTAGTGACTGTGATGGGAAGTATAGTACGTTTAGCTTTTCAGGAATGAAAGAAGTGGATTTCGAGGGCTGTAATCTGATGGACAGCGATTTTTATGAATGTTCATTTCGAGAGGTTCGCTTTACAACATGTCAAATGAACGATATTAATTTTTCTGAAACGAATTTGAACGGGATTGATTTATCCACCTGCCTATACGATAGAATTGAAGTATCGCTTCCACATATCGCAGGCTGCATCGTATCCAAAGAGCAGGCGATCGGTTTTGCCCGTGTCCTTGGATTATTCGTGAAAGAAGATTGATGGTATACTAAAAGGAAAAAATAAATGGAAAAGAGTGACAAAAATGCTGACATTTGAACAGAAACAAGAGATTATCGAATCTTTTCCCGGGTTAACACGGAAAGAAGTCTCGATGAAACGGGTCAATTACCATTATGAAGACAGTTTGTATGATAAGACGATCGTTGTGCAACATCTTCATCCGAACGGAAACGGTTTCGTTTACGTAGCGGGGGTTCCGGGATATGAAACGGATAATCGGGGGCTTGCCAATATTCGAGAGGCGTCGGAAGCCGAGTTACGAAAAGCGATTACAGATTCCATCCACCTTTTATCAGAAGAGGAAGCCGAAGAACAGCAGGTTGAAGAAACGTGGGTGAATGAGGAAGGCATTGAATTGAAGCTTCTGGAAGAAGAAGGGTTCTGGAATGTTTATCATGGCTTGAACTTAGAGGAAAGCTTCGGTGATTACGCGGAAGCGGTCACTTATATGAAAGAAGAACGATTTACACAAGTTGAAAGGAGCTGATTCTTTTGAAAGGGAAACATCTTGTCATCGGTTTGGTTCTATTTGTGATCCTTGTCATCGGTTTAATCTACTTGCTTATGATGAACACGATCAATGACATTAAAGATGAAATGGAAAAAGAGGAAGCGGTAGCAATTGTTGTGGATCACGATGAATTTTTGGATTTCCATGCAGGAAGGTTCTGATTTGATAAATTGGGGCGGGGGTTTATGAGATTGATCCATCCAACAAACGATCCATTTTGTTGAAAAAGAGTTAAATAAATCAAAGTGTTTGTTAAAAAGGGGGACAAATATGGTTTTACTTTTTTGGCCTTTTATGCTCGCTTCCATTATCTTTTCAATTGTTGGTCTAAGTAAGAAAAAGCCGCTGTTTCTCGTTATTTCTTTCTTCTTAATAATACCATTTTCACTTTATTTAGCTGCTACACCCCTATTTAAAGGGTGGGGGTTAATCTTGCCATTACTTTATCTTGGCGCAGCATTATCGCTTAGGAAAAATATGAGGTGGTTAGCGGCGTTGTTAATCTTGCCGATTATAATCGTGATCGGCTGGCTTGGATACGTTGTGATAACTCAATAAAAAATATCACATAATCGGGCGCGATTGCGGAAAAAGGTGAGGTTTAGAAAATGAAAGATTCCTGCTCTTTCCCGTTATTATGAACATAAAAAAAGCCATTCCTTATAGGAATGGCTTTTGAAAAGTTAAATTCAAATTAGTTTTTTTCAACGTTTGAAGCTTGGAGACCGCGTTCGCCTTGTTCGATTTCGAAAGTAACGTCTTGGCCTTCTTCAAGAGTTTTGAAGCCTTCACCTTGGATAGCTGAGAAGTGTACGAATACGTCGTCACCATCTTCGCGCTCGATGAAACCAAATCCTTTTTCTGCGTTAAACCATTTTACTTTACCTTGTTCCATGTTTGTTTCCTCCTTGTGTGCATTTTGCACACATTGTGTTACTATCCTTGCTCAATTCTTGAAGCGGTCAAGATTACCGAGACCATCATGTTGTCGAACAAAAATAATTCTTCTTTATCATAACAGGACACCAGGAGGAATGCAAGTGAAAAGGTTAAATTAAAAAAACAATACAAGCAATTGATAGACAATCGCCGCTAATGCTGCCGAAATCGGTAGTGTGATAATCCACGTTAAAACAATTCTTTGCGCGATGCCCCAGTTAACGCCACGGACTCGTTGGGCTGTACCGACACCCATAATAGCAGAAGAAATAACGTGCGTCGTGCTGACAGGCAGGTGGAGAAGTGTAGCACCGAAAATAATCCCCGCTGAGGATAAATCAGCCGCTGCCCCGTTCACTGGACGAATTTTCATGATCTTTGTCCCGACGGTTTTAATAATTTTGTAACCGCCGATTGACGTCCCAAGACCCATCGCAGTAGCCGCCGCAATTCGGACCCATAATTGAATATCGTCTGTTGTTTGTAGGTTTGCCGCGATAAGTGCCATCGTAATGATCCCCATCGCTTTTTGCGCATCGTTCGTTCCGTGCGTGAATGATTGAAGTGCAGCTGTCCCAATTTGTAAGTAGCGAATTCGTTTATTCGCTTTGAACAAATTACGTTTTTTTAATATGACCTTGAACAATGTCATCATAAGGAATCCGCCCGCAAGCGCAATGAAAGGTGAAATGATGAGTGCTTGCAGTATTTTCGAAAAGCCGCCGTAATTCAAAATGCCGAATCCTGCTGCTGAAATGGCAGCGCCGGCAATCGAGCCGATTAACGCATGTGAGGAGCTGGAGGGAATTCCGAAATACCATGTGATCAGATTCCAAGCGATCGCCGAAAGAAGTGCTGCTAAGATGACGAGTGACCCGTTTTCAAGAACGAAAGGGTCGACAATGTCCTTAGAAATGGTTTGCGCGACGCCTGTAAAAGTAAGCGCTCCGATAAAGTTCATGACAGCGGCCATGTAAACTGCAGTCCGCGGTTTCAACGCCCGTGTAGATACGGAAGTTGCAATTGCGTTCGCTGTATCATGGAAGCCGTTAATAAAGTCAAAAGCTAATGCGAAAACGACAACGAGAATTGTCAGGAGAAGTAAAGTATCCATAGGGCCCCTCCTTTATGCATTACGCATAATAATCGACTCAATTGTATTCGCCACGTCTTGACAGTAATCGGCGGTCTCTTCAAGTTGTTCATATAAGTCTTTGAATTGAATGATACGAATGGGGTCTTTTTCTTTAATGAAAAGCTGTTTGATAGAAGTACGGAACACTTCATCACAAATGCGTTCGTACTCTTTCACAAGTACTACGTGATCGCGCATTTCTACGAGTTTTTTTCTGGCAAGTAACTTCATCGCTTCTACAATTTCATCTGAACTCTTCGTAATATTCTCCATGAAAGTCTGCATATACTCGTCAATTTCAATAAGAGAGAACATTTCCAGATGTGCTAAAAAATGCTCAATGCCATCGAGAATGTCATCCATTTTAATGGCCAACTGTAAAATGTCTTCACGTTCAATCGGTGTCATGAAAGATGTATTGAGTTTTGCAATGAGTTCATGGATAAGTGTGTCGCCTTCAGTTTCGTATTTTTTTACTTTAATACTTACTTCTTTTAAGTCAGTTACTGAAGTTATTTTGAAATCGTTTGTATAATGGGCCGCTTCTTGTACATTTTCCGAAATTGCTAACAATGCTGTAAAGAAAGGATCTGGTTTTCGTTGACTAAACATTGTTTACCCTCCATCCCAATTATAGGGAAATTGATTTTTAACTATCTTATCTTAACAAAAACAACTTCAGAAAAATACATATTTCGACACGATTTTCAGCAGTTTACAAAAACTTTACAAATGCTTAATGGGCAGGCGGAATATACTTAACAGAATACCCTCTTTGAATGAACTTAAAGCTAGGGAAACGTATTTTTCGGAGGAAGGGGCTTGATGTGCAGGAGGGAAAAGATATCAATTATGCCTTGGCGTAATTGCGTCCAGATTTTGAATTGCGCTTGCGCAATTAACTCCCCTCTAAATCTGTGACATTCACCGAAGGCTTGGGTTAACAGGATGTCGGTCACGCAGGCATTGTCAATCGAACAGCGAAGGGTTCGATTTGCCGTATTTCTGTGCTCTTTGCAGAAACTAAGGCACTTTCCAGGATGCGGCGATCTTAGCCTGAGTTCCTCTAATCAGCAGAGAGTTTGAACACCCTTTAATTTAATGGAGCGGGGGACTTCTGCTGAATCAAGTTAAAAAACTTTCAGCGAATTGAAACTAATGAGGAAGTTATCCGTATACATAGACAAGGCAGGAAAAGTGGAAGCGGAGGTGATGAAATGGAACTGTTCGGGATGCCAATTATGCAAGTCTATTTAGTCGTACTCATTATTGCGGCATTAGCGACTGTATTGTATCTCTTTTTTGGAGATGTCGCTGAAGGGATCGGCGAGGTGAGCCCGTTATTAGACCCGGCGGTCGTCCTTGCGTTCATCACGTTCACTGCGGCAGTCGGCTATCTTTTAGAGTTCGTCACTGGTTGGAACAGTGTCATGATTTTAGTCATTGCACTTGCTTCCGCTTTCGTGTTTGATTTACTTCTTTACTTCTTCGTGTTGGTTCCGCTGAGGTCGGCGGAAGTGTCGCTCGCCTATACGGATGCGTCGTTGATGGGGCAGGTCGGCAAAGTCATTGTACCTATCCCGGTCGATGGTTACGGTGAAATTGTGATTGAAACAGTCAATGGACTCATTTCAAAAAGAGCGGCAGGTTATGAAAACAACGCTATCGATTATGGCAAAGAAGTACTTATTATCGAAGTGAAGGAAGGGACATTCATTGTGAAAGAGTATGAACCTTTTCGCTTCAAGTAAGGAATAATAATTTAAGGGGGAATTCACATGCCAGGACTTTGGATTGTTATCGGACTCGTCGTTTTTATTTTATTGGCGGTTGTACTTGTCTATATTTCCAAATATAAGACAGTCGGTCCGGACGAAGCGCTTATTGTGACAGGTAGTTATTTAGGTTCTAAAAACGTACATACCGACGATTCCGGAAATCGCATCAAGATTATCCGTGGGGGAGGTACGTTTGTATTTCCAGTATTCCAACAAGCAGAACCACTTAGCTTGCTCTCAAGCAAGCTTGAAGTGACGACGCCTGAAGTGTATACGGAGCAAGGTGTGCCCGTCATGGCAGACGGTACGGCTATTATTAAAATCGGTGGTTCTATTACAGAAATCGCCACAGCTGCTGAGCAATTTTTAGGAAAGTCGAAAGAAGATCGGGAAAATGAAGCGAAAGAAGTGTTGGAAGGTCATCTACGCTCAATTTTAGGCTCGATGACTGTGGAAGAGATCTATAAAAACCGTGACAAGTTTTCACAGGAAGTTCAACGTGTCGCTTCCCAAGATCTTGCGAAAATGGGACTCATCATCGTTTCATTTACAATCAAAGATGTCCGTGACAAGAACGGTTATCTCGATTCGCTCGGAAAACCACGTATTGCACAAGTAAAACGTGATGCGGACATCGCTACGGTAGAAGCGGAAAAAGAAACACGGATTAAAAATGCCGAAGCTTCCAAAGATGCGCAAAGAGCGGAACTTGAACGAGCGACGGAAATTGCCGAAGCAGAAAAAGAAAATCAATTGAAAGTTGCGGAATATCGCCTCGAGCAAGACCGGGCCAAAGCCCGAGCGGACCAAGCGTACGAGTTGGAATCCGCACGCTCCAAGCAAGAAGTTATGGAGCAAGAAATGCAGATCCAAATTATCGAACGTGAGAAGCAAATTGAACTTGAAGAAAAAGAGATTTTACGTCGTGAAAGACAGTACGATTCGGAAGTGAAGAAAAAGGCGGATGCGGATCGTTATTCCGTCGAGCAAAGTGCTGCTGCCGACAAGTCAAGACAGCTTGCTGAAGCAGATGCGGAAAAATATCGCATTGAAGCAAGAGCCGCGGCAGATGCAGAAAAAGTACGCCTAGACGGAACGGCGAAAGCGGATTCTTTACGTGCACAAGGTGAGTCGGAAGCGGAAATCATCCGCCTTAAAGGTCTGGCGGAAGCCGAAGCGAAGCGGAAAATTGCGGAAGCCTTCGAACAATACGGTCAAGCGGCGATGCTTGATATGGTTATTAAGATGGTACCTGAATATGCGAAAGAAATTGCAAGTCCATTATCGAATATCGATAAAATTACAGTTGTCGATACAGGTGGCGGCGAAGGCGGAGGCGCTAACAAGGTGACGTCCTATGCAACAGACTTGATGTCATCCCTCCAAGAGACACTGAAAGCAACGTCCGGCATAGACGTTAAAGAAATGCTAGAAAATTACTCGGGAAAAGGAAATATCCGACCGAGCCTCGATCAGTTGACGAATGAAGTGAAAGCGGCAAAAGGCAATCAGCATGCAGCCCCAGCCGAGGTGTCAGCTGACAAAGAAGACGAAGAATAAAAGACAGGATGGAGAACATGTTGAATGTTCTCCATCCTGTTTTTTTTACGTAGAGCCGCCGGAGGAGGGAAAGAGAGTGCCTTCGCGCCTAAAGTAGGTCATCTCGCGCCTAATATAGTACGCTCCCGCGCCCAAAATCTCCACATCCGCGCCTAAAGAGTACGCACACGCGCCCAAAGTCCCCATATCCGCACACAAAGAGCCTGCCCTCACCCTCACATTCCTCTAACAATCTTAAGAAATTCTTCATTTTTATCGTATCTCTCCCTTAAGAATCTATATCTATAATTAAAATGAATCACAACCACCAGGGGGAGAAAAATGATTAGCGTAGAAGATTTGAACCATTCATTTAAAATCGGAAAAAAAGGTAAGGAGAAACGAGTGCCTGTGTTAAAAAGGGTGACGTTCAACGTCCAGGACGGTGAAATCGTGTCGATTGTCGGAAAAAGTGGATCAGGGAAATCGACGCTCTTACATATAATGGCAGGGTTTATGCATGCCGATAGTGGGGTTATCCGAGTGAACGGGGTAGAGACCTCTTCGTTCAATGAAGCGGAAAATGCAAAATTCAGATTGGATAATTTCGGGTTTATCTTTCAAAACTTCCAATTGATGCCGGGATTGACGGCCTTTGAAAACGTTGAACTGCCATTGAAATTGAAAGGTGTCAATCAAACCGAGCGGCAGCAGAAAGTGCAATCGCTCATGCAACATGTCGGATTGACAAATGTGCAAGACCACTATCCAAACGAATTATCTGGCGGACAACAACAACGGGTCAGCATCGCGCGTGCGCTCATTACGGACCCGCCCGTCATTTTCGCGGATGAACCGACAGGTAGTTTGGATTCGGAAACGGAACAAGATGTCTTGCTACTTATCCAATCTTTGAATAAAGCAAGAAACATCACTTTTGTCATCATTACCCATGACGACGAAGTTGCACGGACGGCGGATAGAGTATATACGATGCGTGACGGAGAACTTTCCGAAGGTGGGATGCACGATGCAGTTTAAAGATCAAGTCGGTTTTATCAGACAGCATATAAAGAAAAACAAATTACGCGTTTTTATGACGGTGCTTGCTGCGACGATGGGAACGGCTTTTCTCATTGTGCTTGCGTCAGTGGGATTTGGTATCCACGAAACGATTCGTGACCAAATGCTTTCCAATCGGCTCGTGACGGAAGTTCAAGTGCATCAAAGTGAGGAGTCGGGCGATCCAGGTGAACATGTTGAAGAGATAAAGAAGTTGGCACATGTGAAAGCTGTTGTGGATCGACAGCAATTAGGAACAAATCAAATGTCCTTATTCGGTGAATTCGAAGGGAATCATGTACTTGTCGTGACGGATTTCAAGGAAGAAGGAAAAGTCGGCTTTGCATTGAAAGAAGGGCGATTACCACAAAACGCGAACGAAGTCGTTGTCGGAAGTCATTTTACCGATTATTTATATAGTGAAGAGGAAACAGAGTCGGGGGATTTTAAAACGTACGAAGGTGACCTGATTGGTGAGCAGTTTACATACCGGATTGATGACGTTGAAGGGGAGTTTGTAGAAGAAGAACTAACCCTGACAATTGTTGGGATCGGTGAGAATCCTTCAAGGGAATGGGTCTCTGACCGGAATATTTATGCGCATGATGCGATCATTCCTGAACTTGAACGCATCCATTATAGCGATCATGTAACCGGAAGTGATGACCATCCAGATGCATCGCAACTTTTCTATCATGACGTCGCCGTTTACGTCGATAAATTGGAAAATGTGAAAATGGTTTCTAATGCGCTTAGAGACAAACAGTACTATGTGTTTTCCATTGCGGATGAATTGGAACAGATCGATGTCTTTTTCCTGGCCCTCAAGGCGGGTCTCGTTTTCGTCGGCACGATTGCCATTTTGATCGCTTCGATCGGAATTTTCAATACGATGACGATGGCAGTAACGGAGCGGACGCGTGAAATCGGCGTCATGAAAGCGATCGGGGCGGACCCTAAATTGATTCGCCGTCTGTTTCTTATGGAAAGCGCTTGGATTGGGATCATTGGAACAGTGTTGGCCGTTGTTATTTCATACGCGGTGAGTGCTGTCTCAAATTATTTGTTGCCCATTATCGTCTCAGCAGCACTCGGCGAAGAAGATTTCAGTGAACTGAATGTTACATTTTCGGTTATCCCGTGGCAGCTCGTCCTCATTGCCTCTGCAATCAGCATTAGTGTAGCTATGATTTCAGGGTGGCGTCCAGCTCGTAAAGCGACAAAAATTGATGTGATTAATGCACTAAGACAGGAACTATAAGCGTTTAAAATGATTGAATACTATTAGATGGTATGGGTTCAGTATATAACTGAGCTCATACCCTATTTGTATTATGTGGAGCAGTTAATAGACAAACGATAGACTTAAAGTGCACAGGTAAGCTATAATTTTTTAGAAAACGCTTTCCCTTGTATATTAGCAAGAAATGAATTATTTCAATAAAAAAGTTCAAAAAGTAAGGAGAGAAAAAATGAAGGTAACAATATATGATGTAGCGAAAGAAGCGAAAGTTTCAATTGCGACAGTCTCTAAAGTACTAAACCAAACTGGACGAATCAGTGATAAAACTAAAAGAAAAGTTCTTAAAGTTATAGAGGAACTAGATTATCGACCGAATATGATGGCATCGGCACTAATGGGGAAACAAACAAAAACAATTGGGTTGCTCATACCGGATTTAGCAAATCCGTTTTTTTCAGAACTGGCACGAAGTATTGAAGATCGAGGTCAAGAGCTTGGGTACAATCTTGTTATGTGTAGTACAGATTATAAAATGGAAAAGGAAAATAAATACCTTACGCTGCTAAAACAGAAGAATGTAGATGGCTTTATTTTAGCATCAGGATTTGAAAATTTAGACAAAGTAGAAGAATTGATAAAACAAGATATACCGGTAGCCATTGTAGCACGCGATTTTCCGATGTTTCCTGTGAATGCAGTAGCACTTGACGATTTCATGGGAGGCTATCAAGCAGCCTCTTACTTGATTAATCTCGGCCATAAAAAAATCGGTGTCATTGCCAGAAATGTTTGGAGTAATCGGGAGCGACTTCGAGGTTTTAAGCAAGCTTTGAAGGAAAATAAATTAGAGTTCTCCACTGATTTTGAATTTATTGAAGGGAGCAGTGTAGAGGAAGGAAAGTCAATGGCACATAAGTATTTAAGTGGAAGTAATGTACCTTCGGCTATATTTGCATGCAATGACCTTTTGGCGGCAGGAGCGATACAAGCCGCGAAAGAAAACGGGCTAAATGTACCTGAACAATTGTCGGTTATTGGGTTTGATAACACGATTATCGCTAGAATTGTTGAACCTCCTTTGACGACCATTGCTCAGCCGATTCAAAATATGGGAGAACAAGTAATGGATTTGATAGTCTCTCTGATTGAAGGAGACCAGAAAGAGAAAATCCGCTTAACCTTACTACCAACCATTGTAGAGAGGGGATCCACTTTTAAATATGACAATTGTGGAGTAAACGAGAGATAATTTTTTAATTATAATGTTGACTTTTTAGACAATTTTAAATACAATTTAAATTATTCATTCTAAATAGTAAAAATAGAGCTTTTATATTTTTTTGTTTTTAGGTAAAGCGCTTAACCCCTTTGGCTGGTGATAAGTTATCTTAAAACGGATTGTGGATTGAAGTTGAGAGGATGCTAGAAAATGAAGGGAAACTGTTTAATAGTCCAATCAGGTGGTCCAACTGCCGTCATTAATAATTCTATGGTTGGCATAATAGATGAACGAATGCAGTCGACATTTGAAGGAAGTATTTATGGTGCGGCAGGAGGGATTCATGGGTTATTGAATGAATCGTTTATTTTACTGAATCATTTATCTGCACAAGATAAATATCGGTTACGCTGGACACCTGGAGCGGCGTTAGGGACATGGCGTTACAAATTAACTTCCGCCGATTTTGGCGCTATCATCCATACATTACAAAAAAATGATATTCGTTACCTTTTCTATATTGGGGGAAACGGGTCTATGAAGGTAGCCAAGACAATTGATGAATTTGCGAAGCGTGCAGGCTATGAATTGTTTGTAATCGGTATACCAAAGACGATAGATAATGATTTGCTCGGTACGGATCATTCGCCAGGCTATGGTAGTGCAGCAAAGTTTTTGGCTACTTCCGTACTTGACGTGAAAATGGATATGGCAAGTTATACGGAAAGTAATCGAGTGACAATTGTCGAAACAATGGGAAGACATACAGGTTGGCTCGCAGGTGCTTGTTCATTGGCAGAGGGTCCTGTTGAAGATGATAGTCAAGTTCTTATTTATATACCCGAAATTCCTTTCGATTTACAAGATTGCTTGAATAAAGTTGTCAATGCTTTTCAGGAGAAAAGAAACACTGTATTAGTTGTCTCAGAAGGGATACGGAAGTTAGACGGCCAATTGCTAGATCATAAAGAATTAGCGTTTGATATATTAGGAAGGCCGAGACTTGGCGGTATTTCTGCTCTTTTAAAGGGAAAAATTGAGGAGAATACAGGTATTTCTACGCGTTCTATCGATTCCAGCATCTGGCAGCGGAGCAGTATTGTACTTGCTTCAAAGACGGATATAAATGAGGCTTATAAAACTGGTAAAATTGCTTGGCAATATGCTGTGGCAGGCTATACAGGGGTAATGGTTGGTATGAAAAGGAATGCGAGCTCGGAGAACTATCAAATTACTTATGAAGCGGTTCCACTTAAAGAAGTAGCTGGTAGAGAACGTTATGTACCTAAGGAATGGTACGATTGTCAAGAAAATACTATGACGAAAGCGTTCAAGCAGTATGTTCTTCCACTTATCCAAGGAGAGATGTTAATCCCGATGGAAAATGGATTGCCGGTATATAAAAGAGTTATATAAAAAAATATTTTTTTAATTGAAAAGGTAAGCGCTTTATCAAAATTAAAAAGAAAAGGGTGAGAGAAGATGAAAGCACTTTTGAAGTCGAAACCGGGTTTTGGAAATGTCGATCTAGAGGATATGCCAGAACCTGATTGTCCAGCAGATTTAGTCAAGATAGAGGTTCGTTTTACGGGGATATGTGGTACTGATTTACATGTTTATCACGATACATTTAAAAACTACCCACCGGTCATATTAGGGCATGAGTTTTCTGGAGTCGTCGCTGAGGTAGGGGCAGATGTAGAAAAAGTGAAGGTTGGAGACAGGGTCACGGTACTTGGGTCAACAGCTATCACGTGTGGTTCGTGTTCCTATTGTAAGAGAGGATATTATATGTTTTGTTCTGAGCGCCGGGGGATGGGGCACGGCACTGATGGGAGTTTTACGAAATATGTATTAGTTCGGGAGGATATGGTCTACCGCGTTCCAGATAATTTAAGCTTGGAGGAAGCGGCTTTGGCCGAACCGCTTGCATGTGCCGTCCAAGCGATTGAAGAACTGACCACTATTCAAGTCGGTGACACAGTCTTGCTTTCCGGTCCTGGTCCAATCGGGCTCATTTGCTTATCATTACTTGCTATGAAAGGATGCAAAGTGATTGTGGCAGGTACATCCGCAGATCATGTCCGCTTAGAAATAGCGAAGGAATTAGGTGCGGATATAATAGTGGACGTTTCCAAAGAAGATCTGCAGTCTGTGGTGATGAAAGAGACGGATGGACAAGGCGTTGACGTGACAGTTGAATGTGCGGGGGCAGGTCCATCAATTAACAGCAGTCTAAAAGCGCTCAAAAACTTAGGGAAACATATTCAAGTAGGCATCGTTGGGAAGGAAATCACAATGGATTATGACGTTATTCTTTACAAACAAATCCAGTTGTTCGGATCTCTTGCCCACTCCATGAAAACATGGGATCGGGTCATGCAATTATTGGAACAACAAAAAATCAATCTCAAGCCAATTATTACGCATAAGATGCCATTAACTAATTGGGAAAAAGCGTTTGATCTATGTGAGCAAAAGACATGTGGGAAGGTTCTTTTAAGTCATGAATAAGTGAACGGTTATTATGAAAAAGCGTTTTAAAGCCTTTGAAGGGGGTTGTTTCCATCAAATGTAAACGCTATCAATCCTAGGGGGATAGAAAAGTGATACTACCGGATCAAATGAAGGTCGCATACTTACAGCGCCTTTCTGAAGTAAGTGTGAAACAGGAATCCGTGCCACAAGTAACTGGCAAGGATGTGTTGATTAAAGTAATGGCTGTGGGCATTTGTGGTTCAGATGTTCACTACTATGCCCATGGTCGTATTGGGCAGAGGAAAGTGCAATACCCACATGTCCAAGGACATGAATGTGCGGGTGTTGTCGTTGCCGTAGGATCCCAAGTGAATCGTTTCAAAATTGGCGATAGAGTGGCTATTGAACCCGGGGTCGCGTGTCAAGCTTGTGAATGGTGTAAAAAAGGTAGATATAATCTTTGTCCGGATGTGCAGTTCCTTTCCACCCCACCTGTGAAAGGAGCATTTGTCCAATACTTAAAACATACGGAAGACTATCTATTTCCGATACCAGATAATGTATCGTATGAAAATGCAACTTTGGCGGAACCGTTATCAGTCGGGATACATGCGGTTAGGCGTGGAAGGCTTCAGCCTGGTACATCTGTGCTGATATCTGGAATGGGGCCCGTAGGTTTAATGACGATAATTGCTGCGAAATCATTCGGGGCAAAAGAAATCATTGTAACTGATATGGAGCCTTTACGGCTTGAAGCTGCTAAGAGATTGGGCGCCACACGGACTATCAATGTTAAGGATGAATATATGGACGCGACCATAAGTGAGCTAACGGCACAGTCAGGTGTTGATATGGTAGTTGAGACGTCTGGAAATGTCAGTGCTCTACAGTCATCGGTTGAACTGACGAAAAGAGGCGGCTCCATCGTAGTTGTCGGTTTTCCGGCAAAAGAAGAGGTGCCACTTAACGTAACGCTGATGTTACAAAAAGAGATAGATCTCTATTCTGTTTATCGCTATACAAACACATATCCGCTCGCTATTCAATTACTTGAGTCAATGGGGAGTCAAGTAGCGTCCATTATTACAGATAAGTATTCCATTGATGACATTGATGAAGCAATGGAACAAGCACTGACGAATCGGGCAGAAAGTTTAAAAGTGATGGTTTATCCAAATTGAAAGCATGATGAATTCGACTTCCAATCTGGCATAAGTGCAGCTGAAAGGTCGGTCTAATAAACGAAAAGGGGAGAATTTTAAATGAAAAATCTATGGAAACTAACCGCTCTCATCGGAGCATTGGTACTTGTCTTGATGGGATGTGGAGGCAAAGACGGAGCAGGTGAGAAAGCAGGGGCGGCTGAGAAGCCAGGTGACGGTAAGCAAATTGTTTTTGACTTAAGTATTCCAGAGCCGGAAGGTGCAAAGTTTGACGTTACTGCTAAAGCTTTCAAGGAAGAATTGGAGCGTTTAACAGATGGGCAAATGTCTGTGAAGATTCACTATAACAATTCTTTAGGTGGAGAACGAGAGGTATTTGAACTGATGGGGATGGGATCATTGGACATGACCGTGCAATCTGCGGGTCCAATGGGAGCTTGGGTGAAAGAGTTTGATGTTTTTGACTTACCATTCCTATTTGATGACCGAGAACATGCACACGCGGTTCTAGATGGGGAGATCGGTGCGGAACTTGCCCAGAAATTTGAAGACGAAGCTAATGTTAAAATCCTTGGCTGGGTTGAAAATGGATTTGTCGCAACTTCTTCCAATAATCCAATCAACACGGTAGACGATGTAAAAGGTTTGAAAATTCGTGTACAAGAAAATGAATTACAAATAGATGCATGGAAGGCCTATGGCGCTGATGCAACGCCTATGGCTTGGACAGAAGTGTTCACGGGTCTGCAACAAGGAGTGATTGACGGTCACTCGAACTCTTTGGCTACGATTCAAACATCTAAAATTTACGAGGTGCAAAGTCACGTAGCGTTACTGGAAGATAGGTTCTCACCGGCACCAATCGCAATCAGCAAAACGAGTTTCGACAAGTTGAGTCCAGAACAACAGGAAGCTGTAATGGAAGCCGCTAACTACGCCCAACCAATTGGAAGACAAGCGAACGAAGATAAAGTTAACGAAGCGGCAGAGTTTTTGAAAGAACAAGGCATCACATTTACGGAACCTGATAAAGCGTCTTTCAAAGCGGCAGCTGAATCTGTATATGATAAATATGCCCCTCAAATTGGACAGGAATTGATCGATCAAGTGAGAAGTTTTGAATACTGATAAAACGAGAAGTGTTAAATTTTAAGAGGGTTAGAAGATGATGAAAAATCATCATCTTCTATTCCCGAGGAGTTGAGAAAATGAAGGGGATCACGAGAAACTATGTACGTCTGAATGACGCAATAAATAAGATGTTTGGTTATGTGTTGGCGTTTGTTTTGGCATTTATGACCGTCATCATTTTTTGGCAAGTAATTGCCCGATATGTGGTCGGTTCATCTTTAACTTGGTCGGAAGAGTTATCTCGTTTTTTAATGATATTTATGGTCCTTATCGGGTCGTCGCTCGCCCTTCGTGATGGGAAGCTCATATCCGTCGAAGTCGTTCAAGAAGCATTAAAAGGCAAAGCAAAAAAATGGTTGATCGTAATTGCCCATTTAATCTCCATCATCTTCTACATAATCTTAATCGTTTATGGTTTGCGTGTTGCGGAGAACTTTGGCAATCAAATTGCCCCGGGTACTCGTATATCCATGTATTTTATTTATCTTTCTTTACCTATTGGTGGATTCCTACTCCTTATGAATTCGGTCACTTGTATTTTGGAAGAATTCTCGGGAAGAAAGGAGTGAAAGAATGCTTGCCATATTTTTTATATCATTGGTCGTCATGATGTTTTTAGGTGTACCTATTGCTGTTTCTTTAGGATTGTCGACGGTTTTAGGGGTTATGATGCATGAAACATTACCTTTGGAGATCATCCCTCAAAGAATATTTGTATCGATTAACTCCTTCCCATTAATGGCAATTCCTTTCTTTATTCTGGCGGGGAATCTGATGGGGGCAGGGGGAATTTCAAAAAGGTTAGTCAATTTTGCTAGTTCGTTGGTGGGACATTTTACGGGCGGATTAGCAATGGTAGCAATTGTCACATCAATGTTTTTTGCTTCCATTTCAGGTTCTGGAGCAGCAACAACGGCGGCTATTGGATCGATTCTCATCCCAGCTATGGTGGCAAAGGGATACCGCGTGGAGTATGCAGCCGCCAATCAAGCAGTTGCAGGTGCGTTAGGCATTATTATTCCACCGAGTATAGCTTTGATTTTATACGGGGTTGCGGCGGAAGTGTCCATAGGTGATCTGTTTGTTGCGGGAATCATTCCAGGACTGGTCATTACCTTTAGTCTTTTGGTAAGTGCTTTTATCATTGCGAAGCGCCGTGGATATGTGGGAGAAGAAAAGCAAAGTTTCCCGGATGTGATGAAAGCATTTAAAGAAGCTTTGCTCGCTTTATTAATGCCGGTTATTGTGTTGGGGGGAATCTATTCAGGGATCTTCACCCCAACAGAAGCCTCGGTTATAGCTGTTGTCTATTCCTTTATCATCGGGTTCGTCGTCTATCGAGAAATCAGTGTTCAACAGTTGATAGAAACACTGAAAAATTCTGCCATTAGTAGTTCTATTATTATGATTGTGATTGGGACGGCAGGATTATTTGGTTTCTATCTTGGTATCACTGGCGTGCCAGATATGGTCTACAACTCTATCTCAAGTGTGATTACAAACAAATATACGTTCTTGATCGTAGTGAATATCATATTGTTCGTAGCCGGAATGTTTCTTGAAGGAGGCGCAGCCATCCTTATTTTTGTACCGCTTTTATTCGGTACAGCTATGAATTTAGGGGTCGATCCGGTTCATTTTGGCATCATTATGGTTTGTAACTTGGCGGTAGGTCTAATCACACCACCGGTCGGCATAGATCTGTTTGTTGTTTCCCAACTGACTAATCTATCCATCGTAAGAATTGCGAAAGCAGTTGTTCCACTCGTGCTTGTTTTTATGTTCGCTGTATTAATTATCACGTTTGTTCCAGCGCTTTCAACATGGCTACCATCATTACTTAAATAACTTGTTTAGTTTAGAATTTCCAAGAAAAATGGGATAGGGGAAATAAGATAAGACGATGAGCTATTGTCTTATCTTAATTTTCCACTCTTAAGTTAAGCGCTTAACCAAAATTCAAGTATTTAAAACCTAGTTATTTTATATGGAGGAGATTTTAATGAAAATATCATTTACAGAAGAAAAGCTGGACAATCTATTTAAGAATGCGGCAGAAGCAAGGCGGTTAATCATCGAAACAGTTCATCACGCGAACGCTGGGCATATTGGGGGACCTATGTCAGCGGTAGATGTCCTCGTGAATTTATATTTTAGTGAAATGAATATTGATCCGGAGCATCCACTAGCAGAAAATCGAGATCGCTTCGTGTTATCAAAGGGGCATTCGGCTATTGGTCTTTATTCTGTTTTAGCGTTGAGAGGTTACTTCCCGGTTGAGGAGTTAAAAACATTTGATGCCCTAAATTCCCGGTTGCAAGCACATCCAGATATGAATGCTTTACCAGGTCTTGATATGTCAACAGGCTCGCTTGGTATGGGAATTTCTGCGGCAGTTGGTATGGCACTTGGGGCTAAGCTTCAAAATAAAGATTTCCGTACTTACTGCATGATAGGAGATGGTGAATCACAAGAGGGCCAAGTATGGGAAGCCGCTGATGTAGCTTCGAAATATAAATTGGATAATCTTGTAGCCATTCTCGATTACAACAAGCTTCAACAATTTGGGTGGGATGGTAAAGGAGAGTCCCGGGAAACTCCGGTCATTGATCCTGAGAAACGATGGGAATCTTTTGGTTGGCATGTCATCAGCATTGATGGTCATAATCCTGCGGAAATTACTGCGGCATTTAGTACGGCACGAGAACTAAGTGGAAAGCCGACAATTATTATTGCCAATACCATAAAAGGAAAAGGTGTTTCTTTTATGGAGAATGCCTATTTATGGCATTCTCGTGTGCCTACCGATGCAGAGCTGAAACTTGCAGTGCAAGAATTAAAAGTGGAGGAAATGAGATGAAAAAAACACAATTAGCGGAAAAGACGGCGATGAGAGATGTATTTGGAGAAACATTACTAAACTTATCTTTAGAAGATGAAAAAGTATATGCGCTCGATGGTGATTTGGCAAACTCGACAAAAGTGGATACAGTCGCTTCCCATAATCCTGAGAAATTTTTACAGATGGGGATTGCGGAGCAAAATATGATGAGCGTGGCTGCGGGGCTTGCAACTACTGGCTTGCAGCCTTGGGCGACAACATTTGCCGCATTTCTATCCAAACGTGCGATTGATCAAATACAAGTGCAAATCGCCCAGCCTAATTTAAACGTCAAGATGGTTGGAGCATATAGCGGCTTATTGACTGGATTGACAGGTAAAACACACCAGGCATTAGAAGACATAGCAATTTTTCGCACGCTTGCCAATATGGTTGTATTGGCTCCGGCGGATAGTGTAGAGGTTAAAAAGATGATGGAGGCGGCTCATCGGTACAATGGACCGGTGTATATGCGATTGGCGCGTGATCCGTATCCTGTTATTTTTGGCGATGACTATCAATTTGAGATTGGTAAAGCGGTCCTGTTGAGGGAAGGAACAGACGTCACCATCATTTCAACGGGCACACAAACGAGCCGTTCACTTGAAGCGGCAGACCAACTTGAATGGGAAGGTGTGTCGGTATCGGTCGTTCACATGCCTACGATTAAACCACTCGATAAACAAGCGATTATTGAAGCGGCTGAAAAGACCGGCGCCATCGTCACAACGGAGGAACATAGTATTTACGGAGGCCTTGGCAGTGCGGTAGCGGAAGTTTTAGTTGAAGAAAAGCCTGTACCTATGTTACGGGTGGGTGTAAAAGATCGAAATTCTGAATCAGGTCCGAATGAAGAAATGCTGGAGAAGTATGAGATTTCATCACGTTATATTGTTAAAGCTGCTAAAGAGGTTTTGAAGAAGAAATAAGTGACTATACCTTTTATTGAACAGGAGGGGAACAGAAAAGATGAAAGCGAGCCTAATAAAAGAAAAACTATTTATTGCCGGAGAATGGGTAGAAACTGATCAAACACATAAAATATATAACAAATATACAAACGAACTGTTTTCAGAGATCAGCATGGCAGATGAGGAGATTGTGGAGGGGGCGATTGGAGCGGCGGTCAAAGCGCATAAACAAACGGTGTTCGCGCCTGAATCCCGTTATACAGTCTTAATGCGCGTTGCAGATTTTTTAAATGAGCAGAGTGAAGCTTTCGCCCAAATGATTGCTGAAGAAGGTGGCAAGCCGATCACGGATGCGAGAATTGAAGTGGCCCGGTCAGCAGCCACGTTCCGAATAGCAGCAGACGAAACGAAGAAACTTGTTGGAGAAATTATTCCTAACTATAATGTACAAGGTCGTTTTCTATACACAGTGAAGAAACCGATTGGGGTTGTGGCGGCAATCACGCCATTCAATTTTCCATTAAATCTTGTCGTACACAAAGTTGCACCAGCGTTGGCAGCAGGAAATCCTGTTATTATAAAACCTGCTTCTGACACTGCAACAGTTACCGTGAAGTTATGTGAATTGCTTGAAAAGGCAGGAGTCCCAAAGGGGTATGTCCAATGCGTTGTCGGCAGTGGTAGTACGGTCGGAGAGCAACTGTTGCAAGATCAGCGGATTGCTCATTATACATTTACCGGTTCACCTGAAGTCGGTAAGCATATACAAAAGACAATTGGTTTAAGAAAAGCGACATTGGAGCTTGGTTCTAATTCCGCGACGATTGTTCATGGAGATGCGGATATTGAAAAAGCTGCCACTAAGCTTGCGAAAATGGCATTTGCTCATGCTGGCCAAATATGTATTTCCGTTCAGCGGATTTTTGTTCAAGCGTCGGTGCAAGATCGCTTCATGGAAAAGTTCTTGCAGGAGGTGGCATTATTAAAAGTTGGCGACCCGCTAGACCCTGAAACAAATGTGGGGCCGATGATTGCTGAAAGTGAAGCAAAGCGGGTGGAAAGCTGGGTAAAAGAAGCTGAACTGGAAGGTGCGAAGGTTTTAATCGGTGGTAAGAGAGCGGGAAGTATCTTTTATCCGACTGTGATTACCAATGTGAGAAAAGGGATGAAAGTGTTTGATGAAGAGGTGTTTGCACCGGTTGTAACGGTATCCAGTTATAACTCCATCGAGGAGGCAATTGAGTTTGTCAACGATTCGAAATATGGTTTGCAGGCGGGTATTTATACAACAGATTTGAAATTGACTTATCAAATTCCTTATTTACTTGAAGTTGGTGGCGTGGTGATCAATGACACTTGTTGCTATCGTACTGACCAGATGCCTTATGGTGGGGTCAAAGATAGTGGGAATGGCAAAGAGGGTCCCTCTTATGCGATCCAAGAGTTAGTCGAGACAGTCACGGTTGTTGTAAATTTAGAGGAATAGGATGCAATTATTTAGAACGGAAGCGACTGCTAGTAGATGGCGGTCGCTTTTGATATTCTTCTAGTTCGTGTTATACTTCAAATGATAATCATTTTCAATAAGAGGCTTATTTACATAGAGGAGGACATGAATAATGACGAATATACAACAAGAAGGAAGAAACGCGGTGGAGCAAAACATTATAAGCCGCAGATCGATTAAGAAGTTTAAAAAGGATCCGGTTGAAACAGAAGAGCTGATTGAGCTATTGAACGTAGCGAAATGGGCACCGAACCATAAGTTGACCGAACCGTGGCGCTTTAAGCTATACGTCGATGGCGGAAAAGAAGAGTTTGTGCAAGCTTATATCGATTCACAGCCAAAAGTTGAAGGGGAAGTTGCGGAAAAAGTGGAGAAGAAAGCGCAATATTTTCGAGATATTCCTGTTCATCTTGTCGTCATCATGCCTGAAGATCCACGACAAAGAAGATGGGATGAAGATTACGGCGCAGTATCCACTTTCATTCAGAACTTTCAACTTGCTGCTTGGGAAAGAGGCATCGGCATGATTTGGCGTTCGAATGATTGGGTGTATGATCCAGTATTTAGAGAAGGTATCGGTGTACAACAAGGAGAGAAAGTTGTGGCAACACTCATGATCGGATATGCGGAACATGTGCCGGCCGCGCGTCCACGGACAGATATTCGGGAGCTGCTGACCATTATCGATGAATAAGCGGTTCAATGCAAAATTGAAAGGATCTGTGCTTGTTTATGACGACATTGAAAAATGACACTGAACATTCCATCTCGTTGCCGAAAGTGTGGGTCGTCCTATTACTGGGATCGCTCACTGCTTTCGGTCCGCTGTCCATGGATATGTATTTACCTGCATTGCCGACAGTTGCTGTCGATTTGCAAACGTCGACATCGCTTGCGCAATTAAGTTTAACTGCATGTTTATTGGGGTTGGCACTCGGGCAGCTTATTTTCGGCCCTTTAAGTGATATTCGTGGAAGACGTCGTCCGCTCGTCTTTACATTGATCACTTATGCAGTCGCATCCATCTTATGTGCGTTCAGCACGCATATTTGGGTCTTTATCGGTTTGCGATTTGTCCAAGGGTTAACGGGCGCGGCTGGAATTGTTATTGCGCGGGCGTCCGCACGTGATATGTATATGGGGCATGACTTAACAAAGTTTATGGCACTGCTTGCACTTGTCAATGGGGCGGCACCCATTCTTGCGCCGATTTTTGGTGGGGCTATCTTAAAATTTGCTCCGTGGACAGCCGTTTTTCTTACGTTAGCCGTTATCGGATTTGTTATGTTTTTGGCTGTCACATTTTTTCTCCCGGAGACATTGCCGGTGGAAAAAAGATCCGATGGTAATATGCTAACTGTTGTGAAAACGTTTGGCGGGCTGATAAAAGACCGTACTTTCATGGGGATCGCTTTTACACAAGCATTCGTCATGACAAGCATGTTCGCTTATATCGCAGGTTCACCTTTCGTGTTACAGAACTTGTATAGCGTAACGCCCCAACAGTTTTCCTTGTTCTTTGCACTCAATGGGGTGGGAATTATTATTGCGGCTCAGGTGACGGGGAGGTTGTCAAGCACAGTCGGGGAAGTGCCTTTATTGCGCATTGGCGTCTTAATGTCTTTTGTCGGTAGCCTTTTTCTCCTCTTCGTCATTTGGCAAGGGTTGTCATTGACCTTCATGGCAATCGCTTTATTTTTTGTCGTTTCCAGTGTCGGTATGGTATCGACTTCCTCCTTTTCTCTTGCGATGCAAAGTCAAGGGAAATCGGCGGGCAGTGCCTCGGCTTTTCTCGGCTTACTACCTTTTGTCGGTGGCGCGATCGCTTCTCCGCTCGTCGGGATTGCGGGAGACCAAACGGCTTGGCCGATGGGAATCTTAATTATTATTTGTAGCAGCATTGCTTTTGTGTCTTTTATCTTGGGGACTGGAAAAAAGACTGTTTGAATATGCTGGTTGAAAGCGCCGTGCTATCACGTTGGTGAACCGAGTAAGATAACGTTGTTCACTCCTCATCTAGCATCTTCGCTTTACTACATATTTGATGTATAATAATAGCGGATTATTAAAACCTTACTATATTTGTTGAATATGTGAATATTCATGGGTTATTCGAGCGTAGGCGTCTTCTTTGGCGTCGTCCGTGGGTGACTGATATTCAACTTATATAGTTCTTAGAGAATGAAAGGCGGATGAATGATGGAATACCGTATTGAACACGACACGTTTGGAGAAATCAAAGTACCTGCGGACAAGTTATGGGGCGCACAAACGCAACGAAGCAAACAAAACTTTAAAATCGGTGGGGAAAAGATGCCACTCGGCGTCGTTCGCGCATTTGCTCATTTGAAAAAATCTGCGGCTATTGCAAGCCATGCATTTGGCAATCTTTCTGAAGTGAAAATGAAAGCCATTTCTGGCGCAGCTGATGATGTGCTCGCTGGGAAATTGGACGATCATTTCCCGCTTGTCGTTTGGCAAACTGGAAGTGGTACACAGTCGAATATGAATATGAACGAAGTACTTGCGAACCGTGGAAATGAGCTTTTAGAAGCGTGGGGAGAAGAAGAGCGTCTTCACCCAAACGACGATGTCAATAAATCGCAAAGTTCGAACGATACATTCCCAACGGCATTGCATGTTGCAGGCGTCATTGCTGTTCAAGAGCAACTTCTTCCGGCATTAAATAAATTGAAGTCAACATTCGGAGAGAAGTCGAAAGCCTTCGAAGATATCATTAAAATTGGTCGTACGCACTTACAAGACGCAACGCCGTTAACACTCGGTCAAGAAATTAGCGGCTGGTACCGTATGTTGGAGAAAACCGAGAAAATGCTTGTTGAAAGTGTCGAGTCGATGAAAGAATTGGCGATCGGTGGTACAGCGGTCGGAACGGGATTGAACGCACCGGCAGGCTTCGGTGACCGTGTGGCGGCTGAAATTAGCAGTGCGGTCGGTATTGAATTCACATCGGCGAAAAACAAGTTCCATTCACTTACGAGCTATGACGAAGTCGTTTATGTTCACGGGGCGGTTAAAGCGCTTGCGGCGGACATTATGAAAATTGCCAACGACGTCCGTTGGTTGGCGAGCGGTCCACGTTCAGGGATCGGCGAAATTTCGATCCCGGAAAACGAGCCGGGTAGTTCGATCATGCCTGGAAAAGTGAATCCGACGCAGAGTGAAGCGATTACGATGGTTGCTGCCCAAGTGATGGGGAACGATGCAACAATCGGTTTTGCGGCGAGCCAAGGAAATTTTGAGTTGAATGTTTTCAAGCCGGTCATTATTTACAACTTCTTGCAATCCGTTCAATTGTTGGGCGATGCAATGATCAGCTTCAATGATAATTGTGCGGTGGGGATTGAGCCAAACCGTGAAAAGATCAACAACTTGCTCGAAAACTCACTGATGCTTGTCACAGCGTTGAACCCGTATATCGGTTATGAAAATGCGGCGAAAATCGCGAAAATGGCGCACGCAGAAGGAACAACATTGAAAGAAGCCGCATTGAAATCCGGACTCTTGACAGAAGAACAATTCGACGAGTATGTCGTTCCTTCAAAAATGATCGGTAATTCATAAGATTGTTCACAGGTTTGTGCATGTTTTCGACTCCCGAGTCTGCTACAGTGAAAGTAATAAGCTGTGGAAAGGTGTAGATACGCTTGAAAAAACGGGTGGTATATATTGTTTTGACGGCATTGCTCCTGTTGGCGGCATGCGGTAAAGAATCGCAAGGTTTGAAAGTCGGGGAACAAGAGCATTTGCCGAACGGTGATTTACGAGAAGTGACTGCTTCGGCCGATACGCTGCCATCATTTCTGGATGATAAACCTGAAGATATGAGGCTCATCTATCAAGTTGCTGGACGAGCGACAGAAATTATTGAGTGGATGCCTTGTTATTGTGGGTGTGGCGAAAGTGCAGACCATGAGAGTAACATGAACTGTTTTATCGATGAAATGAGGGACGATGGTACGGTCGTTTGGAATGATCATAGCACGCGTTGCCAAGTTTGCTTGGATATCGCAGTGAATTCGGTGTACATGACTCAAGAAGGAAAGTCGCTTGAAGAGATTAGAAAAACGATCGATGAAACCTATAAAGAAGGGTACGCGGAACCAACGAATACGCCAATGCCTTCATAACAATGTGAAAATGCGGACACGATTTATGTGTCTGCATTTTTTTGTTTTTTACGCACGCAATAACTTGACTATTATGTTTGAGTAGAACATAATTATGTTTAAAGGTAACATAATTGCTGTTTTTCATTCACAATTGAAAGAGGGGGAGGCCTGTTTCATGTCTCCGCAAGAAAGAAGAAAACGGATTATTGAATTGATTGAAAAGGATGGAAAAGTCGAAATAGTCAAACTGTCGGAAGCGCTCGCGGTTACACCGATGACGATTCGGCGAGACTTTGATGTTTTAGAAAGACAGAAGAAGTTGATCCGGACGCATGGCGGGGCAGTTGCACCACAAGTGCTTGTCGTTGAACAAACTTTTCAGTCGAAAGCGGAAAAAGCGATCTCGGAAAAAAAAGCGATCGCACGCGAAGCGGTCACGTTTGTTCGTGACGGGATGACGGTACTATTGGACTCGGGAACGACGACATTGGAAATTGCGAAGTTATTAAAGAAATTCAATTCTCTTTCCGTCATTACAAATGATATTAAAATTGCTGTTGAATTGATGGACAGTCCATTGGAGATCATTGTGCTCGGCGGGCGGCTCCAAACGGATGTAGGTGCCTTATTCGGATCGATTGCAAAAGAAACATTAAAGAACATCCATGTAGACCTATTATTCCTCGGCGCGCCGGCGGTTCATGCATCATTCGGTATTACGGCGCCGACAATTGAGAAAGCTGCCTTGAAGCGGGAGATGAATAAAACAGCTGCCCAAATCATGCTTGTTGCGGATTCATCGAAATTTAACCGGAAGGCTTTTTCAAAAGTATGCGGCTTGGAAGATGTGACGACAATTATTACAGACGCGTATCTTTCTGAAGAATTGAAAGAGGAATATGGAGAGTTTGTAGATATAATACTTGCAGAGTAGGTGTGGAAAGTGAAAATAGGCATTATAGCGGACGATTTAACAGGCGCCAATTTGACAGGTGCAAGTCTTGCGAAGGCTGGGTTTGCTAGTGCGACCATTGTGTTCGGCGGGGAAGTACCAGCGGTCAATGATTTCACTTCCATTTGCGTCGATACCGACAGCCGGTACGCGCCGGTGGAAGTTGCAAAAGAACGAGTCACAGCGACATACACCCAATTGCGCAGTTGGGGGGCGGATATTATTGCCAAACGTATCGATAGTACGATCCGGGGAAATCTAGGCTCGGAAATTGATGCCCTACTTGAAGCGATGGGGGATGAAAGTGTTGCGATTGTCGTCGCATCCTATCCCGATTCGGGGCGTGTCACATCGGGCGGTTACTTATTGGTCGAAGGCGTGCCAGTTCAGGAAACGGGCGTTGCAAAAGATCCGATGAACCCGATTACAAAGTCGTACATCCCAACAGTGATTGCGGAACAGAGCCGGTTTGAAATCGGGCATATCGGTTTGAGCGATGTGTTGGAAGGGAAAACTGCCATTATTCCGAAGATGCGTTCATTGATCGAACAGAATAAACGCATCATTGTCCTCGATGCGGTAACGAATGAGGATATCGATCAGATCGCGGAGGCGATGGCTGATGTGCAGGATCGGATTCTGTTTCCGGTCGATTCGGGACCTTTATCTACGACTTACGCACGTGTGAAGACTGTCCAAAATACGCATACCCGTAAATATATCGTGACAGTCGGTAGTGTAACAAGTCAAACAGGGCGCCAACTACAATATTTGATCGACAAGACGGATGCAGATCCTGTCTATGTCGACGCAGAAAAACTGGCGACCGTGACAGGTGGTTGGGAACAAGAGGTCAATCGTGCCACGCAGGATGCACTGAAGAAGTTGAAAGATCAGGAAATTTTAATTGTGACGACGCATTCGCCGACATCGAAAATATTGCCGTTGCCGGAAATCGCCTTGAAAGAAAATGTCACTGAGGAAACGTTGGCGAAACGGATTACGACCGGGCTGGCGAAGGTGACGCATAATGTCATTTCAAACAGTGATATGCCGATCAGCGGCACGTTTTCAAGTGGTGGAGACGTCACAGCGGCGTTGTTTGCTGAAAGTAAGGCGCAGGCGATTCGACTCGATGATGAAGTTGTGCCGCGGGCAGCGTATGGGAAATTTATAGGCGGCACTTTTGATGGCATTCCGGTTGTGACAAAAGGCGGAACAGTCGGGGACAAGTACACGATTCATAAATGTATTACTTATTTACAAGCCAAAAACTACGAAGGAAGTGTTCAAGATGACAAATGAACGTAAAATTATTGCTATTCCGATGGGAGACGCAGCGGGGATTGGTCCTGAAATCACGGTGAAGTCATTAGCGAAAGAAGAAATTTATAATATGTGTTACCCGCTCGTTGTCGGGGACGCGGAAGTTATTGAGAAGGCAATCGGCGTTACAGAAGTCGGTTTGAAAGTGAATGTCGTCGCTTCACCTGCTGAGGGGAAATATGAGTTCGGAACGATCGACGTGTTGGATATGGACAATATCGATATCAACGAACTCCAACCGGGAGAGGTGCAAGCCCAATGCGGTCAAGCTTCTTTCGACTATATCGAAAAATCGGTGAAACTCGCGATGGACGGGGAAGTCGCTGCTTTAGCGACAACACCGATCAACAAAGAATCCTTAAAGGCTGCGAAAGTGCCATATATCGGTCATACAGAAATGCTTGAAGAGTTAGGGAATGCACCAGATCCATTGACGATGTTCCAAGTGAATGGCATGCGTATCTTCTTCTTGACGCGCCATGTATCTGTCAAAGAGGCGATTTCCCAAATGACGAAAGAGCGTGTGCATGACTACTTGATCCGCTGTGATCAGGCATTGCAACGTTTAGGTGTCGAGAATCGTAAACTCGCTGTTGCAGGATTGAATCCGCATAGTGGAGAAGGCGGTTTATTCGGTAGAGAGGAAATCGATGAAATCGCACCAGGAATCGAAGCTGCGAAAAAAGACGGTATCGATGCATACGGGCCTGTACCGGCAGACTCTGTATTCTTCCAAGCATTGAACGGAAAATACGATGCGGTGCTCTCTCTTTATCATGACCAAGGGCATATTGCAGCGAAAATGACTGATTTCCACCGGACGATTTCAATTACGAATGGTTTACCATTCCTACGTACTTCTGTCGACCACGGAACAGCATTTGATATTGCATGGAAAAACATCGCGGCAAGCGTCAGCATGGAAGAGTGCATTAAACTCGCTGCCGAGTATGCACCGAAATTTACACGTGAATCTCTGTAAGTAGGAAATAGATATGGTGAAGGAAGTCTCTTCCTTCACCTTTTATGTGAGTGAGGAGGGAAAATGAAATGACACCAGAAACACAAGTTATTCTTGGCCTTGTCCTTGGCGTTGCTACGCTGATCCTACTCGTTTTAAAAACGAAAATACACGCCTTTTTAGCAATTATCATAGCGGCATCCATGACAGGCTTGATAGGCGGAATGGATCCGGTGCTTGTCGCATCGACCATTTCAAGTGGATTTGGAAGCACCCTTGGTTCCATCGGAATCGTCGTTGGATTCGGGGTAATGATCGGAAGGATTTTGGAAGTGTCCGGAGCGGCGGAACGGCTCGCTTATACGCTCATCCGCTTCGTCGGAAAAAAGAAGGAAGAATGGGCGATGGCCATAGCGGGGTATATCGTCTCAATCCCGATATTTGTTGACTCTGCATTCGTCATCTTAAACCCATTGGTGAAAGCCCTTTCCAGAAAAACTGGAAAATCGGTCATCACACTAGGAGTGGCACTCGCGGTCGGATTAGCCGCAACGCACCATGCAGTACCTCCTACTCCAGGTCCACTCGGAGTTGCAGGAATCTTCGATGTAGATATCGGGTTGATGATCATGTGGGGCCTGTTGTTTTCGATCCCGATTATCATTTCAGGTGTGATGTATGCGAAGTGGGTCGGAAAGAGGATTTATCAAATTCCGACGGAGGATGGACTTGATTTCGAGCGTCCAGACGCCCACTTGGCTTATCAAGAGTTTATTCAATTATCTGACGAGAGAAGCAAAGAACTTCCTTCGTTATTCCGTTCGATGTTGCCGATTTTATTGCCGATCGTGCTCATTTTCTTGAATACGACATTAGTGGCACTGGATGTTAGTGGTGGCTGGGTCGACTATGTCCTATTTTTAGGACAACCGATCATTGCGGTCGGTTTGGCATTAGTGGCGGCGATTTACGCCCTAGCAGGTCATATGAAACGTGAAGAAGCATTGGAGCGCATGGAAGAAGGCATGGTGACAGCGGGAATCATTTTACTCGTGACGGGTGCAGGTGGTGCTCTCGGTGAAGTATTGCGGGAAAGTGGTGCGGGGGATTATATCGCACAACAAGTGGCGACGCTTCCGTTACCGGCAATTTTGGTCCCTTTCTTTATCGCTACATTTGTGCGGTTAGTGCAAGGAAGTGGTACAGTTGCGATGATTACAGCCGCTTCGATTTCAGCACCGATTGTCATGAATTTGGACGTGAACATGGCGCTTGCCGCGCAAGCAGCGGCATTAGGAGCGATGATTTTCTCTTACTTCAATGACAGCTTGTTCTGGGTAGTAAACCGGATGCTCGGCGTCAAAGAAGTGAAGGAACAGATTATGGTTTGGTCGGTTCCGACAACGATTGCGTGGGGCGTTTCGCTCGTTTCGTTGCTCATTGCAAATATGTTTGTTTGAGGGAAGTAAAGAAAGTGCAGGCACATGATGTGTCTGCATTTTTTTAATGATTGAACTATTTATGTCCGACGCGTGACCGTCAGGCCTACTACAAAGCGTGCGCTTGAAGCTGAAATCAACGTATCCTCGTTTTCCCTTTTTTTAGAAGTGATCTTATGCACGGGAAAAGTGCAAAAGCCTTTAATTATATTAGGAAAATAATGCTTAACTTAAAACGGTACTCACAAAAGCTTGACTCAGTCGCAGATACTCGATGACCAAAAGTCCTCAGTAGATTATGGTATAATTTCTGATAATGATAGATGGAGGGATGACGATGAGCGACTTAGCCAAGGTTCCGTTTGTTATGTCTTGGAGTGGCGGGAAAGATTCGGCAATGGCGTATTACCGGGCAATCAAAGCAGGAGCTGTGCCGAAACGGATATGGACAATGTTTGAAGAAGATGAAGAACGTTCAAAATCGCACGCACTTCCATTGAAAATTGTTGAAGCACAAGCAAGTCGGCTTGGCGTTCCGCTAATGATCCGTGGCGCTGATTGGAAGGGCTATCAGGAGCAGTTTGTAGATGCGATGGAAGAATGTATGAAGGCGGGTATCCAGCATGGCGTTTTTGGCGATATCGACCTTGTAGATCATTTGAAGTGGGTACAGGAAACATGTGCAAAAGTAGGGATGACCGCAGTGCATCCGTTATGGATGGAACCGCGAAGGAGCATATTAGAAGAATTCGTAACAGCCGGTTTCGAAGCCTATGTGGTCGTCGTCAACACGAAAATGATGCCTGCCCGATTCATAGGTAGCCGATTCTCGATTGAATTAATGGACGAATTGGAGGCGCTTGGCATTGACTCATGCGGGGAATCCGGGGAATTCCATACAGTCGTCGTTGACGGTCCGATTTTTAGTGAGCGCGTACCGATTGTGTTTTCGGGGCAACATGAACGGGATGGGTATGTATTTTTGGATGTTGGACTGGCAGACGAATCTTAAAATATGCAAACTGTTCATAGTACCTCACGTGAACAGTTTTTTATTTGAATACTTTTGTGCAATGAAAAATTAAAACCAATACCAAATTTCTGCAATTCAGTTAGTATAATTGTTAGTAGTGGAAGTACTTGGAAAAGGGGATTCGTGTTATGTCACTCACTTTTGTAAATGCCGAAAAACATATAAACGATACAATTGTTTTTCCTGCATTTGACTTATCGGTGAAAGCGGGATGTATTACAGCCATTCATTCCAGTGTGAATGTTCGTGCGCAGTTAATTGATCTACTTATTGGAAACACACTTCTTTCGAATGGGAACATTCAAGTTGGAAAGGATGATATTAGAAATGGTATTCGAAATATTGGATTTCTTTTTCTGGAGGACGGACTTTATGATAGGTTATCAGTAGAGGAAATGTTATTTTTTTACAAAAGACTATATGATACTGATTTACTTGTCAATGAATCAATGAGAAAAATCCAATTGGATACAAAGAGAAAAACAAAGATTGGCCAGCTTTCCTACTCCGAAAAAAAGCGGGTACAGTTTGCTTGTTTACTTCTGCAAAATCCGGATGTGTATCTTCTTGAAGAATTCGATCAAAACCTTGATATGGAATCTAAAAAAATTGTTCTACTCTTACTTCAACAACTTCGAAGTGAGGGGAAAAGTATTGTAATGTTAACTGGCAATATGGAAAGTGCTGTAATCGCGGCGGATGAAATTTACCGATTGGACGACCAAGGGTTGCATCAGGTTCAACTGGAAACGGATATGGAAGAAGAGGGAATGAAAGATGACGTATCGAAAGCAGCGGATCTTGTCCAACCTGTTCGTTTCGAAAAGATCCCTACAAAAGTCAATGAAAAAATCGTTTTGTTCGACCCACCGGAAATCGATTATATCGAAAGTAATGATGGGCAATCTTTTATACATATTAAAGGGGAGTCATTTGTGAGCCCATTCACATTAAAAGAATTGGAGGAGCGTCTCCTTCCATTCGGATTCTTCCGAAGTCATCGCTCGTATATCGTTAATTTACAGAAGGTTCGTGAAGTAATTACGTGGACTCGAAATAGTTTCAGTCTCGTTTTAGATGATAGTGAAAAGTCTACGATCCCTCTATCAAAAACGAAGATGGCGGAATTGAAGAATATGCTAGGTTTCAAATAATGACAATTGACGACTTATTTCCCGGGGAATTTCATAGAAAACTATAATCGTCTTGTTTATTCACCATAGCCTATTCACCATTTAACCCCCAAAAAACTCTTTTCGTCCAATATACAATGCTTTCCATAAGAAATCCCCGTAATCTTAAGTCATCAGCGTTTAGGAGGATGATGATGGGAAATATCATTGAAGTGAAATCATTGGAAAAGATTTTTGCGAACAAGTCAGCAATTGAAAGCGTCGACTTTACTGTGAAGAAAGGGGAGATATTCGGTTTTCTTGGTCCTAGTGGATCTGGGAAAACAACGACGATTAAAATTTTGACAGGTCAATTGAATCCGACTAGCGGGATGGCCAAAGTTTTTGGGGAGCCTGTTTCTAAATTGAAAAATCCAGAATACCGTCAACGTTTCGGTGTACTGACAGATAACAGCGGGTTGTATAGTAGATTGTCTATTTACGACAATTTAAAACTGTATTGCAAACTATATGATGCACCACTGTCAAAAATTGACGAAGTGCTTGCGATTGTCAATTTAAATGAAGCAAAGCTTAAAAAGGTTTCGACGCTTTCCAAAGGGATGATGCAACGTGTGACCCTTGCACGTGCCTTAATACATGAACCAGAACTATTGTTCTTAGATGAGCCAACTTCCGCACTTGATCCGACAAACTCGCTTCATATCCATGAAGGACTACGGGCTCTTAATGCGAAAGGAACGACGATTTTTTTAACGACACATGACATGCAGGAAGCGGATACATTATGTGATCGCATTGCATTTTTAAATCGAGGAAAAATCCAGTTACTAGATACGCCAAATAAATTAAAACAGAGCTATACAAATTCGACGATGACAGTTGAACTAACAAGTGGTGAAAAAGTGACGCTGCCAACAGGTGCCGATGGGGCACACGAATTATTCGCTTATATGAAAGCGGAGGAAATTGTGACGATTCACTCGAATGAACCAACATTGGGAGAAGTTTTTGTACAAGTGACAGGGAGGAAATTGGCATGATGTTTTCATTACGACGGGTAAACGCGATTTTTCAAAAAGATTATAAGGAATTTTCAAGGAATATGGCTGTTTCAAGTGTGATTTTCATGCCACCGATTTTGGCAGCTATCTATGGTCGGATGGGAATTGATTCCATCGAATCTCATTATTTAATTATCAATATGACGTTCGCGATGATTACTGCTTATGTACAGTGTTGCCTAATCGCGGAAGAGAAAGAGAAAAATACATTACGGGGTCTTATGCTGTCACCTGCAACTACTGGAGAAATTTTAAGTGGAAAAAGTTTACTTTCATTTTTACTGACAGGCGTTGTTATCGTCATTAGTGCATTCTTGTCAGAATATAAACCGGAAAATATAACGGTTGTTGCCATTGCTATCATATTATCATCCTTTTTTTACATCGGTTTAGGCACGTTGTTAGGTCTTTTTGCAAAATCGGTCATGGAAGCATCTGTACTTGTCATACCCGCTATGATTCTTTTTTCTTTTGGCTCGTTCATAACCAAATTGGCAGTTCAATATCCAATTTTGAAAGTCGCCAATTACTTGCCGAATATACAGCTTATTGAGTTAGCAACGGAAGTGGAGAACGGCGCCCATTTTGGAGATGTGCTGAGTCAATTAGCAGGTATTATCATTTGGGTGATGATCATTTGGCTTTTAACTGTTGTCACATACCGCAAGCGAATGGTGGATTAAGGGAGGGGTGTTTGTTATGAGGAAAATTGTTCAAGTACTAGTTGGGGTTGCGCTTGGTATTGGTGTCATTCTTTTATTCCGATAACCGCACCATTGTAGTTATCGTATCAGGGGATAATCATCTAGGATGAATTAAAATGCCATCTGCGCAACTGTGCGCAGATGGTTTGTTTTACTTGTATAACAATTCGTCCAGTTCTTTTTCAAGAAACGGCTTGGCGTTCAATAAGTTACGGAAGGCTTCATAACGCGAATACTCATCTGCAGACGATTTTCGGCCGGTTTTGTACGCACGGATCAAGATATTTTTCGGCGTATGTTCCATATCGATGAATTCAAGCAGTTGCGCTTCATAGCCGACGAGCGATAATAGCTCCGCGCGGATTGAATCTGTCGCAAGGGCGGAGAACCGCTCTTTGATCAGACCGTGTTGAAGCATGACATCAAGCGCTGGTGAGTCGATTTGACCGAACAGTTCATGCTGACAACAAGGCACACTTAAAATGACATTGGCGCCCCATTTCACCGCACGGGCAAGCGCCATATCCGTTGCCACATCACAGGCATGCAATGTGACGACCATATCGACAGACGTTTCTTCGTTATAATCGTTAATATCACCAACGAGGAATTCCAAGTCCGCATAGCCAAGATCTTTCGCGATGGTATTACATTCCTCAATGACTTCTTGCTTTAAGTCGAGCCCTGTCACCTGAATATTAAGTCCTTTTTCTATCCGTAAATAATGATAGAGGGCAAACGTCAAATACGATTTGCCGGAACCGAAGTCGAGTATGCGGATCGTTCGGTCTTTGGGTAAATGGTCAAGGGCGTCGTCAATGAATTCGACGAATCGGTTAATTTGCCTAAACTTATCTTGACGTTGTTTTTTCACTTTGCCGTCTGGTGTTTGTACCCCGAGTCGGACGAGGAATGGATATGGGACATCCTCTTCCAATAAATAATTTTTTTTTCGGTTATGTGATAAATCAACAACTTTTTCTGAAGTGGTTTGCTTCGCTTTCCACATGACTTTAAATTTCTTAGAAATTTGTATATGGATATTTTCATTTGAAAACTCCGCATGTACTTGGCGAAAACGTTCGAGTAGTTCTGTGAGCTTTGCATGGATATCATCGATAGAGATATTTTCGTGATTCAAGATGCGCTCGTATTGGTATTCGAATTGGATGTGTAATTCGCCTCGCAATTCAACAGGCTTTAGACGAACGCGTTTTAGTTCGTCGGATTTCATGCGTGGTTGGCTGATTGTGCCAGAGATGAATAAGCCGCTCTTCAATCGAGTTGCAAGCGCCTCAAGTAAGTCTTCAAAATCCATTGTATTCTCTCCCGTTCGTTCACATTGATATACTCAACATTTTACACTGTTTTGAGGACACTTCCATTGAAAAGCTATCGTTCCCCAAGTGTCCAACACATTTCATAACAACCACGGCTTTAAATAAAAAACGCCGAAGGAGAAATTTTCCTTCGACGCTTTATGATATTCGATTAATTGAATTCAAATCCTTTTTTACGCATAAATTCTTTCATATGGGTACGTCTTGGATTTTCCAAGAAGTCCGCCATATCTCCTGACCATGTCGCTTCCTTTTGATTGGTGGACCGACTTGTATAATAAGCTTGCATCGTTTTGTCATAGGCTGGAAGCAGCTCATCATATTTTTCAACATCATAACTGTTTTCATGAAGAACCGCATCCAATGGCAAGCGAGGTTTTACTTCGTTTGCTTCGTCGGGTACGCCGATTGACATGCCGAATACAGGGACGACACCTTTCGGAAGACCTAGGACATCGCCGATTTCTTGAGGAGCGTTCCGAACGCCACCGATATAGCAAATTCCGTATCCTTTTGATTCTGCCGCGATGGCGACATTTTGAGCGAACAGACCCACATCAATCGCACCGACGAGAACGTTCTCGGCTACAGAATAGTCAATTGTGCGATCGAGCAGTTTTGCGGCATGTTCCAGTCTGTAATAGTCGATACAGAAAACGAGCACTGCGCCTGCTGTATAAAATTGACGGCGATTTTTCGACAGTTCGGCAAGTTGACCGCGTTTCTCGGTATCCGTCACATGGACGACGGAATAAGATTGAACAAAATGGGAGCTTGCTGCGTGTTGTCCGGCACGTACCAGTTCTTCGACGACTTCTTTTGAAATCGGTTCGTCTTTATACCTCCTGACGGAAGCGTGTTTTGTTAATAAATCAATGACCATGGAATCCCTCCTGAGATAATTGCAAATAGTTCTATAATTTAAGGATACCAGACATGAATCGTGTTAAACTACTAAAAAAGCTTAGAAAGGTGTGGAAGCTATGTTTTGGCTTGAGAGTCTTTCGATTACAGCGATTTTATTTATTGTATTTCTTGTCATCATTCCCCTCAGTATTGTTATTTACCTCTATTACTATGATCGTCGGCAAAAGCAACATGCCATTCTTCGAAACTATCCCATTTTAGGCCGTATGCGCTATATGCTTGAAAAAACAGGCCCAGAGCTACGGCAATATTTATTCAATGACGATAATGACGGTGAACCGTTTAATCGCGAAGAGTATTTGCATATGGTATTACCTGGAAAGTATTTGAATAGTGTCATCGGTTTCGGATCGAAACGGGATTTTCAAGAAGCGGGGTACTTTATTCGCAATGCGATGTTTACGAAACAGAACGAAGAAATGCGCGTCGATAATGAAACGCTCGTTGAGACGATGCGCTATGTCGTTGACGCGGATAATTTGTTTGCTCGTCAAGAACATCGAGAGGAGATCCCGGCAATGCCATGGTTATTGCCGGAAGAAGATGCAATTGTCATCGGCCCAGATTGCGCTCAACCGTTTTACGTCCGAAGTTTACTTGGCCAATCTGGGATGAGTTACGGGGCACTTGGCGAAAATGCAATTACCGCATTATCGAAAGGGATCGGTATGGCAAAAGGGGCATGGATGAACACAGGAGAAGGCGGGCTTTCCCCCTACCATTTGGCAGGCGGTGCTGATATTATCGCACAAATCGGGTCGGGGCTTTTCGGGTTTCGTACGGAAGACGGGGAATTTAGTTGGGAGCGATTACGAGAAAAGGCGGAAATACCCGAAGTGAAAGCATTTGAAATCAAACTGGCACAAGGAGCGAAAATGCGAGGCGGGCATGTGGAGGGGCAGAAAGTGACCGAGGAGATTGCTGCAATTCGAGGCGTCGTACCGTATACGACGATTAATAGTCCGAACCGCTTTCATCAGTTTGAAGATTACCCGACGCTCTTTCAATTTATAGATAAAATACGGGATCATACCGGAAAACCAGTCGGTATGAAGATTGTGATCGGCAGTCAACAAGATGCAGAAGAACTTGCCGCTTTCATGCATGAGACAGGGGGAGGTCCTGATTTCATTTCACTCGACGGGGCGGAAGGCGGTTCTGGTGCAACCTATCAAGATTTGGCGGATAGTGTCGGTTTGCCTTTACACTCATCCATTATTTTGCTAGACGATGCATTGCGGAAATATGAAGTACGAGATCGAGTGAAAGTCATTGCTTCAGGAAAAATTACAACGCCCGATCGTGCTGCCATTGTGTTGGCTATGGGTGCGGATCTCGTTCAAATCGCACGTGGCTTCATGATTTCAGTTGGCTGTATTATGGCGGAGCGATGTCATACGAATGAATGCCCGGCAGGTGTTGCGACAACGGATAAAAAATTGCAACAAGGACTTGTCGTGGAAGAAAAGAAGTTTCGGGTGACAAATTATATATTAACGATGCGGGAAGGTCTATTCAGAATTGCAGCGGCGGCAGGGCTTGACTCGCCGACAAAACTGGATCGGCATCATATCATCTACAAGGATGAACGGGGGCGTGTTTTCCCGGTAGATTCATAATGCTGCGCCATCACTTGGTATTGGCAAAAAGCGTATTCCAGATAACCGGAATACGCTTTTTTTATTCGTACAAAGTTTGCTCAATGGAGCCGTCTTCATGGTAAACTGCCAAAACACCATTTTTGTCATTGACATAAGGCTTTGCTTTGTCCAATAAATTCTTTTTTGTATGTTCTTTGAAAATAGCTTTTTCTCCATCTTTTTTTATTAAAACCCAATCGTCTTTCCGTGGCTTTACTTCGTAATGTGGCCGGTTGTCATCCGTTCCGTGGACATATTCCCTTGCTTGAGTCGTTGAAATAGAAATAGCGCGGCTTTCCTCGTAACCTTCCCGGAGTAAGGCATTGGCAATTTCAATCGCTTTTTGACGGACTTCCGGTTCAAGGTTTTTAAAGGAATCCGGGTAATCATTTTTGTTCCATGGCATAGGAAATCAACTCCTTCGCTATACCATTCCCGCAACGGGAGGCGATAAACTTTAACGTTAAGGTGTTTTATGCAACCGGTTCCATTCCTGGAAAGGGGAGAGAGCACTTTCTGTCTTGATATGGATAAAAGGAACTTCCCTTTTATCAGGATCTTCGTTCTGATCAGTGAAATAGCGAGCTAACGGATTTGCGTACCCAGCGCCGCTGTCAGCTTCTGCTTTACTACATGCATAATAGATTTCACCAACAGTTGACCAGTAAGCGGCGCCTAGACACATCGGACAAGGTTCCCCACTTGCATACAGAACGCAATCCGACAGATCCACCGATTCGAGTGTTGCACATGCTTCCCTGATCGCCAGAAGTTCAGCATGGGCGGAAGGGTCGTTTTGAAGGTGGACAAGATTTGTACCGCTCCCAATGATTTTCCCGTCTTTGACAACTATTGCCGCAAAAGGTCCTCCGCCTTTTTTGACGTTTTCCACGGCCATCTCAACCGTTTTGGTTAGCCAATTCTCATGTGTCAATGAAAACTCCTCCTTGTCGAAAATGAATGATTCCCCGGGGAATTTCCCGGGAAATGGTAGGTGTTTGTCGTTCCAATTTTATCATACCAGGAATTTCGACAGGATTTCAGAAAAAGAGAGTTGCTTTTCTTAAAAGTGGTATACTAATATAAGTTGTAAGGAGGGATTCTGGTGTCCAATGATATGTATCAACTCGTTTCAATCGTTATATATATGGCGATTATGGTGTTCATCGGATGGTATGCATTTAAACGTACATCCAATTTAACGGACTACATGCTCGGTGGGCGTTCACTGGGACCGGCTGTAACAGCGTTAAGTGCAGGCGCCGCGGACATGTCTGGATGGTTGCTTATGGGATTGCCCGGGGCGATCTACTTAAACGGTCTTGTGGAAGCTTGGATTGCCGTCGGACTGACAGTCGGCGCATATTTAAATTATGTTCTTGTTGCCCCACGTCTTCGTGTCTATACGCAAGTGGCGGGTGATTCCATTACGATTCCAAGCTTCTTGGAAAGTCGTTTGAAAGGAAAATCACGTCTATTACGTATAACAACGAGTATTATTATTCTTATTTTCTTCACGTTTTATGCCTCTTCTGGGATGGTTGCGGGTGGAAAATTTTTCCACAGTTCCTTTGGGCTTGATTATCACGTTGGACTTTTAATTGTATCTGCTGTTGTTATTTTCTATACTTTGTTTGGCGGCTTTCTAGCGGTTAGTTATACGGATGTCGTTCAAGGAATTGTGATGTTTTTTGCGCTCCTGCTCGTCCCGATCTTTGGGGTGTTTATGACAGGTGGTTTTTCAGAAACAGCAACGAGTATTCGGGAAGTCAATCCAGAATTGCTAAATTTCGTTTCGGGTGCTACTTTCCTTGGTATTTTGTCAGCGGTTGCATGGGGGCTTGGTTACTTCGGACAGCCGCATATTATTGTACGTTTCATGGCGATCAGCTCGGTTAAAGAAGTGAAAAGCGCCCGTCGGATCGGAATCGGCTGGATGTTCCTTAGCCTTTTTGGCGCTGTTGCGACAGCACTTGTCGGGATTGCTTACTTCCATCAAAATACTGCGACGCTCGATGATGCGGAAACGGTCTTTATTGTACTTGGACAAATCATTTTCCATCCGCTTATCGCAGGGATCATGCTTGCCGCAATTCTGGCTGCGGTGATGAGTACGATTTCTTCCCAACTAATCGTCACCTCATCGGCACTCGTGGAAGACTTGTATAAAGCGGTTATTAAGACAGATGCTTCCGACAAACAATATGTGTTTTTAGGAAGAATGGCTGTCTTGATCGTATCGGTCATCGCGATTATACTCGCATGGCCGAATAATGAGTCTATCTTAAAGATCGTGTCATTTTCGTGGGCAGGATTCGGCGCTTCGTTCGGCCCGATCATATTACTTTCTTTATATTGGAGAAAAATCACGTCATCAGGTGCGTTGTGGGGGATGATTACAGGTGCAATCACAGTTCTCATATGGGGAAATGTGAAAATCCTGTCGGATACGCTCTATGAAATTGTTCCAGGTTTCATCATTTGTCTGGCTGTTGCGTACTTTGTAAGTATCGCTACCTATAAACCGAACGCGGAAATTGATGCAGAATTTACAGAAGCGGTTGAAACGCTTAAAAGAGAAAGATGATTAAGAGCCTGTGGCGTATGCTGCAGGCTTTTTTAGAAATAGGATCTGTTAAATTTTCATTGATACTTTTTGTGTCCGCTTGGAGCGGAAGTCAACAGGTTCGTTTTAACAGGTTCTAGAAATAACGAAAAGAGGGATTGAGATGAAGCTTGATCATGTTGTTTATTTCACAGAGAAGGCGCCGGAAGAAGTTGTATTGGAACAGCAACGGAATGGAAATGTCGCCGTTGTTGGCGGGCGCCACGAGAAGTGGGGCACTCAAAATGCGCTCATGTATCTGAATAATGCGTATATCGAATGGTTGTCCGTCGAAAAGCGAGAAATCGCTGAACAGGCGCGTCATCCGTTAGTCGATTTGTTGTTTTATGATTTGAAAGACGGTGAAGGATGGGGCACCCTTTGTTTGTCAGTCGATCATATCGGAAAATTCGAAGAGCAAGTTAAACAGCAAGGGTTCCATACGTCGGGCATACTTGAGGCACAACGTCGAACGGCTGAAGGAAAGTTACGGAAATGGAAAATGTTATTCATCGAGCAACCGATTTCAGATGAATTGCCATACCCGTTTTTCATTGAATGGGAAGAAGCGGAGGAGGCGCGATTCTCCTTATTACGGGAGGAAGGAAGTCTTCCGCTCGCCAATGAAAAAACGAGCATAACTAACTGCATCATTCATTCCAAAGAACCGCAAAAAGCGGCAAAGGATTGGGCGTCATTATTGGGTTGGACAATCGATAGGGATGGATCAATCACTTTACCGAACGTCGTTTTACGCTTCAAAGCGCATACGGGAGAAAAAGAAAGGCTGACGGATGTCGTCATTGCACGGTGCGACGAGTGAAATGATGACTGGGTCGTCCATCTAAAAACGGGGTATGATAAGATGAGAGGACAAACCTTATTTTGGAAGGAGTTGGCTGTATGACGGAATTGGTTGAATCAGCAGTGCTTGTCGGTGTCCATGAGCAAAATGATGAGCATTTCGAATATTCGATGGAAGAATTGAAAAACTTGGCAGAAGCGATTGATGTGGAAGTGATAGGAGAAGTGACGCAAAATTTGGAACGGCGCAATCCTTCTCATTATGTCGGGAAAGGCAAAATTGGAGAAATTCGCCGATTTTATGAAGCGTCCAATGCGAACTTGATCATTTTCAATGATGAACTTTCGCCATCCCAAATCCGTAATTTGGAACAGGAGCTTGAATGTAAGGTGATTGACCGGACGATGCTCATTCTTGATATTTTTGCACGTCGGGCTCGTTCTAAAGAGTCGCGGATGCAAGTGGATTTGGCCCAGTTACAATATATGTTACCGAGACTTGTCGGATTAAGGGCTTCGCTTAGCAGGCAAGGTGGCGGCACTGGCGGAGGTTTTCAAAACAAGGGGGCCGGTGAGACGAAGCTTGAACTCGACCGTCGAATCATTGAAGATCAAATCGCTAAGCTGCGCCGGGACCTTGAAAGTGTCCAGCATCAGCGTGAGACCCAACGGAAGCAACGCCAAAGAAGTGGCATTCCTGTCGTTTCGCTCGTCGGTTATACAAATGCAGGAAAATCCACACTCATGAATGCGATCCTTGATAAAATCGAGGCGCATGCGGATAAGCAAGTTTTTGAAAAGGATATGTTGTTTGCGACGCTTGATACGTCCGTGCGTCATGTGAAGTTACCGGATAATAAGGAATTCTTGTTGACAGATACGGTTGGCTTTGTTGGTAAGCTTCCACACCATTTAGTGAAGGCATTCCGTTCCACTTTAGCGGAGGCGCGCGATGCGGACTTACTACTCCAGGTGGTGGATGTTTCGCATCCTGAGCATCCATTTATGATGGATGTGACGCATGAAACGTTAAAAGACGTCGGCGTGGAAAATGTGCCGACCCTCCATGTATTCAACAAAGCGGATCAGGCGGATGTTCCGTACCCGGTCGTTCGGGATAACAATATTTGGCTTTCTGCAAAAGAAGGGCAAGGGTTGGCTGCTTTGGTGGACTTGATTAAAGCGCATATTTTTGATAAATATATGACGTGCAAGTTGCTTATCCCCTATGATCGCGGAGATGTCGTGTCATACTTGAATGACAAGGCAAATGTACTGAAGACCGCTTACGAAGAAGAAGGAACGATGATGACGGTTGAAATGTTGGAAGTGGACCGTGATCGTTTCGATGAGTTCATCACGAGTTATTAGAAAAAGAAACAAAAAAGCTGCACCGCGCTGTCTTGGGGGGAGACGCGGTGCAGCTTTTCTTAAGAGAAAGGGGGATTGGTCTTCAGTATACCCGGAAAATCGATCCGTTATACTTCTTGGAATTGAATATTATGAAGACGAGCAAAAATGCCCCCTTTTGAAATGAGTTCATGGTACGTACCGCTTTCTGCAATGCCGTCTTCTGTGACGACAATGATGCGATCAGCATCCTGGATGGTCGCCAAACGGTGGGCGATGACGAGTGTTGTCCGGTTCTCGGCCAGTTCAGTGAGAGATTGCTGGATGATCCGTTCCGTTTCAGTATCCAATGCCGAAGTCGCTTCATCCAAAATAAGGATGGGCGGGTTTTTCAAGAACATGCGTGCAATGGCAAGTCGTTGTTTTTGACCACCGGAAAGTTTCAGCCCACGTTCTCCGATTTGTGTGTCATAGCCATTAGGTAAGTTGCTAATTACATCTTCTAAATGCGCTTTACGTGCAGCTTCAAAAATTTCCTCATCGGTCGCATGTAAATTTCCGTACGCGATATTCTCTTTCACCGTACCTGTAAATAGAAACACATCTTGTTGCACAATGCCGATTTGGGCACGCAAAGATTGCTGCGTCATATGTCGAATATCGATGCCGTCGATGGTGATCGCACCTTCAGTGACATCGTAAAACCGGGGGATCAAAGAACAGATCGTCGTTTTCCCTGCACCCGATGGTCCGACGAAAGCGACCGTTTCACCAGCGCGGATCTTCAGATCAATTCCTTCCAGTACCGATTTTGATCTGTCGTAATTGAAGTGGACGCGATCGAAAACAATATCACCATTTAAATGATTTACATTGATGGCATCCGGTGCATCTTCGATTTCAGGCTCCTGGTCGATCAAATCCTGAAACCTTTTAAAGCCTGCCATCCCTTTCGGATAAAGTTCGAGCAAGGCGCTAATTTTATCGACCGGTTTCACAAGAATATTGACGAAAAGGATAAACCCGACGAGTTCGCCGTGTGTCAATTTACCGTTGAATGAAAACCAAGCCCCGACGACGAGAACAACGAGCGTCATCAACCGGGTCATCATATACATACTTGAATGGGTCCAAGCCATTACTTTATAGGCGACAAGTTTGGCGATACGGAAATTGCCATTGTCTGTTTTGAAACGTGCGATTTCAAAGTCTTCGTTTGTGAACGATTGGACGACGCGTGCACCGGCTACACTATCTTCCACCCGTGCATTGACATCCGCGATCTTCCCGTACATGTTTGTCCATGCTTTGTTCATCTTCTTATTACAATAAGTGACAACGACGACGAGGAGCGGCACCATGACGATGGCAATCAAAGCAAGTTCAGGGTTAATGTTGTACATTAAAATAAAAGCACCAAAGACCGTCATGATCGCAATGAACAGATCTTCAGGTCCGTGATGCGCAAGTTCCCCGATATCGAATAAGTCATTGGTGATCCGGCTCATAATATGACCCGTTTTTGTATTATCAAAAAAACGGAAAGATTGTCGTTGGACGTGAGTGAAAAGTTGTTGACGCATATCGGTTTCAATATTAATGCCAAGCTTGTGCCCTAGGTAACTGACAACATATTGAAGAAACGTACTGAGCAAGTATATTGCCAACAACAGTATACTGATGGTCACGATTTTCCCCCAATCGCCACCAGGGAGTAATTTATCGATAAACCATTGGACGGCCAGAGGGAAAGCGAGTTCAAGTAAAGCGACAAATACGGCACTTGAAAAGTCGATGATAAACAACCGTCTATGTGGTTTGTAGTATGAAAAGAATTTTTTCAACATGAAAATATATCCTCCTTTCTTGCAATACAGCCTAGTATAGCGGATTTGACTTTGGAAAACGACCATCATTTTGAAAGAAGTAAGAAAAAAAGCGTAGGCCTTTGGGGTTACTTTGGTTTCGTAGTCCGTTATATGGAATTTTATTGGATAATAGATTTATGGGAACTTTGTTAAAAGTAAATCGTATAAGATGAGTGTAGAGCATTAGCATATTTAAATAGAAGGGAAGCGAAATGAAATGAAAAATTGGTTACGTGGTATACTCCTAGGGATCCTCGTTCTTGTATTAGCAGCGTGTAATAGTAGTGATACGCCGGATGCAAAACCTGGAACAGACGGTAAGCCTGAAGAGACACCTGAAGAGGTTCAAAAAGAAGAGTTAACTGCCCAAGAGGTGTTTGAAAAAGTTCAAGAGAATTCAGAAGAAATGAAGAGTATGCATGCGTCGATGAATATCGATCAAAACATTGAAGTGCCAAGCGAGCAAGTGGACATGGACAGTAAGATTAAAATGGAAATGGACATGATCCAGGATCCGTTGGCAATGTATCAAGTGATGGATATGGACATGGGTGCTGAAGGTGCGGCAAAAATCGAAATGTACATGACAGAAGAAGGATTCTTCATGAAAGATCCAGAATCAGAGCAATGGATGAAACTACCAGCGGAATATTATGACGAACTCTCAGAGTCAATGACAGCTGGCGCAGATCCGAATTTAGACTTCGACACGCTCGAGGACTTTGTTGAGGATTTCACAATGGAAGAAAAAGATGGGCAATATATCTTGAAATTGAAAGCGTCCGGTGAAAAGTTCAATGCGCTTATTCAAGAGGAATTGCAAGATGCAGGTATGATGGAAGGTATGGACGAAGAAACAGCCGCAGCTTTGGAAACACTGGAAATCCACAAATTCGAATATGAAATTTTCGTTGACAAAGAAACGTTCAACATGACTGCATTCAATATGATCATGGATATGGAAATGGGCGAAGGAGAAGAACTAGTCCGTATTTCCCAAGATATGAAAGCAGATATAAGCAAAATCAATGAAATCGACGAAATTAAAGTGCCACAAGAAGTTCTCGATAATGCGGTAGAGCAAGCAATGGAATAAAAAAAGCAAAGTGTGTAATACGTGTTTGACGTATTACACACTTTTTTTATCGAACATTTATCGAACAGGAAATGGCGTTTTCATCTCAATTGCAGTCCGTTGAGAATCATTTTCATCTAATTGTTGACACAATTCAAACGCATGCTATAATTAGGATTGAAGCTAATTGATAACGGTTTTCAACATGGAATTCTCAATTAGATTCAAATAACCGATATCGAGGCTGGTCATGAAGAAACGTTATTTGATTGTCGCACTTATTAGCCTATCACTCTTTTCTTTATTTGTAGGCGTGAGTCATATTACACCGATGGATCTGCTAGATTTCAAGTCGGAAGAAACGGAACTTTTTTTGCTAAGCAGGGTACCGCGTTTAATTGCAATCCTTCTTGCTGGTGCAGGAATGAGTATTGCGGGACTGATTATGCAACAGCTTAGCCGAAATAAATTCGTATCGCCGACGACAGCAGGGACGCTTGATGCGACTCGGCTCGGAATACTCGTCTCGATGCTTTTGTTCACGAATGCATCTACGCTCGAGAAAATGATCGTCGCATTTGCATTTGCGCTTGCCGGCACGCTACTGTTTATGCAAATTCTTGATCGAATCAAGTTCAAGGATGCGATTTTCATTCCACTTGTCGGGCTGATGTTCGGGAATATTTTATCATCCATCACGACGTTTTTCGCTTATCGGGCAGATGTTATCCAAAATATGTCGGCTTGGCTACAAGGTGACTTTTCGATGATCATGAAAGGGCGTTACGAACTTCTCTACATAAGCATCCCAGTACTGATTCTTACGTACATGTATGCAAATCGCTTTACGGTTGCGGGAATGGGAGAAGATTTCTCGAAAAACCTCGGACTTGCTTACAAGCGAATTGTGAATATCGGCCTCATACTTGTTGCACTTATTACGACAACTGTCGTATTGACTGTAGGGATGATCCCGTTTTTAGGGCTGATCATTCCGAATATCGTTTCAATTTTTAAAGGAGATCATTTACAGAAGACGTTGCCTCATACTGCATTGCTCGGCGCGATATTCTTACTTGCCTGTGATATTTTAGGCAGGATCCTGATCTATCCATACGAGATTTCAATCAGTTTGATGGTCGGCGTGATCGGCAGTGGTATCTTCCTTTACTTGTTGTTTAGGAGGAAGGCCTATGCGTAATTCAACAAAACTAATCATTCTCACGCTGTTAGCCGTCGCATTTTGTGCAGTGTATCTCTTTCAAGGATTGAACGGAAGTTTTGATTATGCATTGCCGCGCCGAGGCATCAAGGTGATGGCAATGGCGATGACCGGTGTTGCGATCGCTTATTCAACGGTCATCTTCCAAACCATTACACATAACCGGATTTTAACACCGAGCATTATGGGGCTTGATTCGCTTTACTTGTTATTGCAGACAGCAGCCATTTTCTTCCTCGGTTCAGGTCACGTGACGATTGTCAATAAACAAGTGAACTTTGTTTTGTCAGTGGCGGCGATGGTCCTCTTCGCCCTCCTGTTGTATCGCTTCCTGTTCAAGGGAGGAAAACGGCCGATCTATTTCCTATTGCTGGTCGGGATTATCGTTGGAACGTTTTTCGGAAGCATTACGACATTTTTACAAGTGCTCATTGATCCGAACGAATTCATGCTCGTGCAGGATAAAATGTTCGCCAGCTTCAATAACGTCAGTGGTGAACTTGTCTGGTGGGCACTCGGCATTCTTGTTCTCACATTTTTAATCGGTGCAAGATCGTTCAACAATTTGGACGTCTTATCACTTGGTCGGGACACTGCCATTAATCTAGGCGTTTCCTACGATAAAGTCGTCAGGACGATGCTCATTTTGTCGGCAGTTTTAATAGCCGTTTCAACAGCGCTTGTCGGTCCGATCACATTTTTTGGATTGATTGTCGCGAACTTATCTTATCAATTTTTCAAAACGTATAAGCATTCCATTTTAATCGCAGGTGCTTCCGTTATGAGCGTTGTCGCCCTTGTCGGAGGACAATGGGTCGTCGAGCGGGTCTTCACGTTTTCAACTACACTTAGTGTTATTGTCAATTTTGCAGGCGGTGTTTATTTCATCTATCTATTACTAAAGGAGAGTCGGTCTACATGATTCAAGTCCGTGAAATATCGAAGTTCTATGGGAAGAAAGCGGTCGTTGAGAAAGTAAACGTGAACATCCATCGAGGAAAGATTACATCTTTTATTGGTCCGAACGGTGCTGGTAAATCGACCCTCCTTTCTATGGTGAGCCGTCTGTTAGATGCGGACACAGGTGAAGTGCTTTTGGATAACGCTAAAGTGAAGCAAATGAAGTCCAATGAATTTTCCAAACGCGTGTCTATTTTGAAACAATCGAACTTCATGAATGTCCGATTGACGATTCGGGAGCTCGTCTCCTTTGGACGGTTTCCTCACTCCAAAGGTAGGTTGACGACGGAGGATATGGTTCTCGTCGACCAAGCGATGGACTATATGGGTCTCATGGATATGCAGCATGATTATCTTGATGAGTTGTCGGGCGGTCAACGCCAACGTGCGTTTATTGCGATGGTCATCGCACAAGACACAGATTATATCCTGCTTGACGAGCCGCTGAACAACTTGGATATGAAGCATTCCGTCCAGATCATGAAGATTTTAAGAAGGCTTGTCGATGAGCTTGGAAAAACAGTTGTCATCGTACTTCACGACATTAACTTTGCATCTGTCTATTCGGATCGCATTGTCGCGTTGAAGGATGGTCGAGTTGTCCGAGACGGCCCGACGAATGAAATCATTAATTCCGAGGCATTAAGAGAAATTTATGATATGGACATACCCATTAAACAACTAAGTAATTGTCGCATATGCGTTTACTTTAATTCATAATAAAAAAGGATGGTTAGAAAAATGAAGAAGTTTACAATAGCACTCATGATGTTTGCGCTAATGGCTCTACTTGTTGCATGTGGCGCAGACGATAAAGATAAGGATTCAGAAAAAACACCGGATACAAATAGCGATAAACCTGAAACAGAAGAAACAGCAGAGATCACAATCAAACACGAATTGGGAGAAACAACAATTGAGAAAAACCCTGAAAAAATTGTTGTTTTCGACTTTGGTATGCTTGATACATTGGATGAACTTGGCATTGAAGTGGCAGGCGTTCCGCAAAAAAACGTTCCAGCTTACTTATCGCAATATGAAGATGAGAAGTATGAGAATGTTGGTGGATTGAAAGAGCCTGATTTTGAGAAAATCCATGCAATGGATCCAGATGTTATCTTCATTTCCGGACGTCAATCAGACATGTATGATGAGTTGAACAAAATTGCACCGACAATTTTTGTGGGAATCGATACAGAAGATTACATGAACTCATTCAAGAGCAGAATGGATTGGGTTGGAGAGCTATTTGGGAAAGAGGACGAAGTAGCTGCAGAACTTGCGGAAATTGATGAGTCGATTGCTGCGATTAAAGAAAAAGCGGATGCTTCTGATTCAAAAGCTTTGATTGTTCTTGGGAACGAAGGAAAAGTGAGCGCTTATGGCCCAGGTTCACGTTTCGGTATCATCCATGATGTATTCGGCTTCAAACCAGCAGATGAAAAAATTGAAGTGTCGACACATGGTCAAGGTATTTCTTTTGAATACATTCTTGAAACAAACCCGGATATTCTTTTCGTAGTAGACCGTGACAAAGCGATCGGTACGGATGCAAGTGCGAAAGATGCAATTGAAAATGAAATCGTGATGAAAACAACTGCTTATGAAAATGATAAAATCATCTACTTGGATCCAGGTTACTGGTACCTATCAGGTGGCGGACTGCAATCCGTGAAAGAAATGATAAAAGAAGTAGAAACTGTTTTAGAATAAATGATAAAGGCCGATTCCTTTGGGAGTCGGTCTTTTTTTCATTTAGATTTATAAGGATAAGAATCAACCGGCGACTTCCTCTGCATGTTCGTTATTTTAAAAGTGAAAAGGGAAAGCTGAAAATTGAAGACGGAGAACTTCTTAATCTCCCGCGCCTAAAAAGGTATTGTATTCTTCCAATTCGAAAGGTATAATGACATGTGTCAAGACAACTATGTAATTATTAAGGAGTAGACGAATTGTGGATGGAAATAATAAAATCTCGCGAAATAAACTGCTCGGTTTAGCGGGGACAGGGTGGATGTTTGACGCGATGGATGTGGGGATTCTCTCATTTGTCATTGCGGCGATTGCGATCGATTGGAATTTGACGCCGAGTGAAATGGGATGGATTGGCAGTGTCAATTCAATCGGGATGGCAGTCGGCGCGTTCAGTTTTGGCCTTTTGGCGGATCGGATCGGACGGAAAGCTGTATTTATGGCGACACTTATCCTATTTTCTGTCGCAAGTGGTTTATCGGCGTTGACCATGACGCTCACTGCATTTCTTATTTTACGTTTTTTAGTCGGTGCCGGGCTTGGGGGCGAGTTGCCGGTTGCCTCGACGCTTGTATCCGAAAGTGTAGAAGCAAAAGAGAGGGGACGAGTTGTCGTCTTGCTTGAAAGTTTTTGGGCGGCTGGCTGGTTGCTCGCGGCATTAATCGCTTATTTTATTATTCCTTCTTTCGGCTGGCGTATTGCATTGATCATTACGGCTTTACCGGCATTTTACGCTATTTACTTGCGTCGGAATTTACCCGATTCTCCTAAATTTAAAGCTTCCGGAGAACCGAAACAGTCTGCTTGGGCAAAGATGGGGGCTATCTGGTCGCCGCAATATGCGCGCCGAACGTTGATGTTGTGGATCGTTTGGTTCACGGTCGTCTTTTCGTATTATGGCATGTTTCTTTGGTTACCGAGTGTCATGGTGTTGAAGGGTTTCAGTATGATCCAAAGTTTCGGCTACGTCTTGCTCATGACCCTTGCACAGTTGCCGGGCTATTTCAGTGCCGCATGGCTTATTGAAAGGGCGGGGCGGAAGTTTGTCCTAGCGACCTATTTGCTAGGCACGGCCGCAAGTGCGCTCTTCTTCGGGAATGCGGAGACGTTGACGTTACTTCTCGTATCAGGTGCGTTACTATCATTTTTCAACCTTGGGGCATGGGGCGCATTGTATGCGTATTCCCCAGAGCAATATCCAACTGCTATACGAGCGACGGGCTCTGGGATGGCTGCTGCGGTTGGTCGGATTGGGGGTATTTTCGGACCGTTGCTTGTCGGTTGGCTACTCGCCGCAGATTACGGTTTCGGGTTGATTTTTGCCATATTCTGTGGTGCAATCGTCATCGGTGTTTTGGCGGTCATCACGTTAGGAACGGAAACGAAACAATTGGAGTTGGAGTGAAGGAAAACCTGTCTTGTTCGTCAAGGCAGGTTTTTTACTAGCCAAATTTCGGAATAGACAATTTGGAAGGTGCCGGATTAAGGCCGTTAGATCTGTTTGGTTTGATGCGGAAGGTTCGAATGATCCAATTGCTGACTCGTCCCCCAATATTTTTTGAAATGTCGATAGTCTTCCTGTATAGTGACACGTAATTGTTATCTAATTGTATTGAAAGGAAGATTCCGATGAGGAAAAGTTTGTTGTTTTTATTGCTAAGCATTGGTGTGCTCCTGGCCGGGTGTAATAGCCCGAATGAGCCTGAAGAACAACCGGTACAGGAAAATGAAGCAGAAACACCTGAAGTGGAGACGCCACAAGATGAAGCGTCGCAAGAAGAATCCGATTTGGAGAATGAAGAAGAGAAGGTTGTAGAAAAGGGAGATACAATTGGTGTGACGATGGAGGAATTCAAAGAACGTTTCAATAAGCAAGCTTCAGAACGTAATATCGAATTCAAAGTCGATTCATACGAATGGCGTGAGCGGGACGAAGGGTTGCAAACAGCGGAGCTGGAATTCGCCGAAGACATCCGGTTGACAGCACTTGGTTTTGAGGATGAAGAATTGAAATCGGTTTTGTTGGAGGTGGAAGGACACGAGTCCAGACAGTTGACTTTCGATTTAATAGAGACATTAATCGCCTCCTCAAACGTAGAACTAAAGGAAAATGACATCCAAGAGATCATGGCGGAGTTAGGATTGACTGATTCTAAGGTAGACGGGGATGATACACAATCCGGCGCGACAAAAGATGGCCTGAAGTACTTGGTGAATGACGAAACGTTGAATTGGTTGGAGTTTGTGGTCGCCAATGTAAATGATGCTGACTTTGAATTAGAATGACCCGTATGGCTAACCTATGGACAGGAGGTCTCTGTCTATTCAGGTTAGCCATTTTTACACTTAAAAGAATGGAAGGCGCCGACGTTTTGTTAAGAAGGTGATAGGGAATGTTAAGGGAGACATGATTGACCTTTGGAGAGGAGATTGCGCATGTTTCGTATACCGGAGTCACTTGCAACGCTAGGAAAGGAGCGGATCGCTGGTTGTCCTGTTGAGGGATTCGTCTACGGAGAAGGACCCAAGCAGCCTGAGCTGATGCTCGTCGGGGAAGCGCCCGGGGAGTTTGAACTCATCGATGGAATCCCTTTCATCGGGCGTGCGGGCACTGAATTGATGAAATCGCTTGCGAGTATCGGTTTGACACGTCAAGATGTCTATATAACAAGTGCTGTGCGCAGTCGACCGTATCGGTGGGGGACGAAAAAAGAACGGGACGGAACAACGACGGAAAGGAAATACAATCGTCCTCCGACGCAGAAGGAGGTATTGGCACATGCGCCGGTGCTTGACTATGAGCTGGCAAATGTGAAACCGAAATTGATTGTCACACTTGGCAACGTAGGTTTACAAAGGTTGCTTGGAAAATCTGCCACGGTGACTACGCTTCACGGCGAACTATTGGAACGACCAATTCAATATTTGCAAGAATTGGAAGACAGAACGTTTGAATGGACGGAAGAGAAGTATCGAATTGTACCGACGTTTCATCCGGCAGCTGTTTTTTATAGGCCCTCCCATAGACCGGCTATTGAGGAAGACTGGAAGAAAATTGGTCAGTTTTTAAAGGATTACGGAATGTAAAGACTAAACAGAAATGAATATTAGAAAGGGGTGACGAGTTGATTCGTTTTGACAATGTGGTAAAAAGATTCGAGGATGGGACGGAAGCATTGAAAGGTATTTCCGTGACGATTCCTACAAACAAACTGACAGCCATTATTGGACCATCGGGATGCGGAAAAACGACACTTATGCGGATGATCAACCGTTTGGAAGAACCGACGGCAGGCACCATATACATAGATGAAAAACCGATAATTGAGCAGGACGAAACGGAGCTCCGTCGTTCCATCGGCTACGTGATTCAGCGGATCGGCTTGATCCCACATATGCCGATTGAAGATAATATCGCATTAGTCCCTGAAATGTTAGGTTGGGAAAAAGAAAGAATTAATGCCCGTGTCGATGAATTGCTGGAGATGGTGGAGTTAGATCCCGCTGTCTTTAAAAAACGATACCCCTTTGAACTGTCAGGCGGTCAGCAGCAGCGAATTGGTGTGGCAAGAGCGCTGGCGGGCGACCCGAACATCATTTTAATGGATGAACCGTTTTCGGCACTTGATCCGATTAGCCGGGAACAATTACAGGAAGAGTTAAAGAAGCTTCAGAAGAAAATAAGGAAAACGATTATTTTTGTTACACATGATATGGACGAAGCGCTTGAAATTGCGGACCAAATCCTCATTATGCGTGACGGACAAATTGAACAGATGGCAACGCCTGCCGAGTTGATCACACATCAGTCGACGGCATTTGTCCGTGAATTCATAGGTGAAACAAGGATTGCTCAAAGACGGAAGTTCGGCCAAAGAGAACTGCTGGAATTCACCAAATTCTTTGATGAAATGCCGAAAGGGGATGTTCGACGTGTGGACAGTGCTGCAACAATCCGAGAAGTGGTGGCATTGCTTGATGCGCATCCTGAAAACGAACTTGAAGTTACAAAAGGTGGGAAAATAGTAGGTTATGTAGGGTACCACACATTTGTAAATGCTGCCTTGCAAGAAGAAGGAAAGGAACAAATGTATGAATAATTTTTTGGAAACGTTACGTAGTCGTTCAGATTTGATCACAGAAGCTTTCTTTCAGCATATTTTCCTTTCGTTCGTGTCGCTTGCAATCGGGATTGCGATTGCTTTGCCTATTGGTATGCTCGTCGCGAGACATCGCCGTTTTGCAGAGCCGATTATCGGAATTACCGCTGTATTACAGACGATTCCAAGCCTTGCCTTGTTCGGGGTACTCGTCCCTTTAATCGGCATAGGTTCAAAAACGGCCTTGATCGCACTCGTCATTTACGCATTACTGCCGATTGTCCGTAATACATATGCCGGTTTGACAAGTGCGGATGAATCGATCATAGAAGCTGGACGAGGAATGGGCATGACACCGAACCAAATTTTAAAGAAAATTGAATTTCCGATTGCGCTACCTGTCATTATGGCGGGCATTCGGACGGCGACAGTATTGACTGTCGGGATTGCCACGTTAGCTACTTTTGTAGGGGCAGGCGGTCTTGGGGACGTCATTTATAGAGGCTTGCAATCGTATAACAATGCGCTTGTTTTAGCAGGTGCGCTACCAGTTGCAATGCTCGCCATTGCCTTTGATTTTCTTTTAAAGTGGATTGAGAAGAAAGTGACGCCAAAAGGTGTTCAGCGATAAGAGGAGGGGTTCAGTTTGAAAAAAGGAATCGGCATTTTAATTTTAGTATTTGCACTTTTACTAAGCGCTTGTGGTAGCAAAGATGCGATCGTCATCAGTGGAAAGCCATGGACAGAACAATTCATTTTGCCTCATCTGTTAGGTCTTTATATTGAGGAGAAAACGGACTACAAAGTGACGTACCAAGAAGGGCTGGGCGAAGTGGCCATCATGACGCCAGCACTTGAAAAAGGCGATATCGATTTGTACGTGGAATATACAGGAACTGGACTGAAAGATGTCTTGAAAGAGGATGTGGCGTCAGGGGAAAGCTCGGAAAGTGTTTACAAACGGGTGAAAAAAGGATATGAAGAGCAATTCGATGTAACGTGGCTCGAGCCGCTAGGATTTGAAAATGGTTATACGCTAGCATACATGCCAGATCAGTCCTATGATGCATCCACTTATTCGGACCTGGCTGAAGTATCTACTGAAGAAAAGATTGTTTTCGGGGCACCTCATGCATTTTATGAGCGAAAAGGGGACGGGTATGAAGATCTAGTGGATGTTTACCCATTCACTTTCGCGGATACGAAAAGCTTGGATCCGAATGTGATGTACGAAGCGGTGAAAAATGGGGAAGTCGATGTCATTCCAGCCTTCACCACAGATAGTAGAATCCAACTATTTGAATTGGCAACGACAAAAGACGATTTAGAATTTTTCCCGAAATACGAGGCAGCACCTGTCGTTCGCCAAGAAACATTGAAGAAATTTCCGGAGCTTGCAAGTATATTGAATGAGCTGGCCGGTAAGATATCAGAAGAAGATATGCTGAAAATGAATGCGAGAGTCGATTTGGATCAACAGAAACCGGAAGACGTCGCCAAAGATTTCCTCGTTGAAAAAGGGCTGATTGGTCAATGATGTGATATAGATGAAAAATGGTCTAATGAAAGGAAGACGAAGGACTGCTATGTATAAACCCATAGATAAATCATTTTTTGAAGCGCCGGGTTTGACGCTTGCCCACCAATTGCTTGGACAGTATATCGTCCACGAGCGTCCGGATGGGTTACTCGTCGCGCGGATCGTCGAGACGGAAGCGTATCAAGGACCCGAAGATCGAGCGGCACATAGTTTCGGGAACCGTCGGACGAAGCGGACAGAGATTATGTTTGGCCAAGCGGGACTTGTATATACGTATCAGATGCATACACATACACTTATAAACGTTGTGGCAGGGCCGATTGGGACGCCGCATGCCATCCTCATTCGAGCTGTCGAGCCGGTCGTCGGGCATGAGAGGATGAGGAAGAATCGCGGGGAGCATTTGAAAGAAATCGATTGGACGAACGGACCGGGGAAGCTGACGAAAGCGCTGGAGATCACGATGGATTACTACGGTCATCATTGGTCAGATGAGCCGCTCTTCATTGCTGAAGGCGAGCCAGTGGAAGAGATTATGACCGGACCTCGTGTCGGTATCGGAAACTCAGGGGAAGCCGTCCATTATCCTTGGCGATTTTTTGAAAAAGAAAATCCATTCGTTTCAAAATACCGTTAAATGGTTTTGAGGTCGATGGACAGTGGTATAGTAGGAAGAGAATGAAATAAAGGAGTGCAAGATAAACATGGCAAAGATTGCAACAGTCATTACAGATCTATTCGAAGACTCGGAGTTCACGGAACCGGCAAAAGCGTTTGAAGAAGCCGGGCACGAAGTCGTGACGATTGAAAAGGAAGCAGGCGCTGAGATAGAAGGAAAAAAAGGTGCAAAGCTTAAAGTAGATAAAGGGATTGACGATGTGAAACCGGAAGATTTCGATGCGCTACTCATTCCTGGAGGATTTGCACCGGACATACTAAGAGCAGATGATCGTTTCGTCGAATTCGCGAAAGCTTTCATGGACGCCAAAAAACCGGTATTTGCAATTTGTCACGGACCGCAGTTATTAATCACAGCGAAGTCCCTTGAAGGTAGAGACGCGACAGGCTATAAATCCATCAAAGTAGATATGGAATATGCAGGCGTAAACTATGCGGACAAAGAAGTTGTCGTTTGTCAAAACCAATTAGTAACGAGCCGAACGCCTGCTGATATGCCAGCGTTCAATCGAGAGTCTTTGAAATTACTAGAAAAGTGAATGGCTATCAATAACTGTTAATGTATGATCGAAAAGACCGGGGAAACCGGTCTTTTTTGATTGGCATAAAAATCGATCGGGAGACAACCAGAGGAAGGACGGTGATCGACCTGGTCTTATTTGAAAACTTTTTGGAAACATGATAAATTGAAGATAGTATTATATTTGAAAAGCATTTGATGACTTAAAAAAGTAAGCGCTTTATAAATAATAGATTGCGCAGACTAAAAAGATCATTTGTCATTCTTAGAAGAATTAAGGAAGGATGAACAACTTGCTTCACTATCGAACATACGAATTAGGCCCGGATTCTCCGTGGGTGACGTTTGTCCACGGTGCTGGCGGAAGTTCTTCCACTTGGTTTAAGCAAATCCGTGAATTTAGAAAAGCATATAATGTGCTGCTCATCGATTTAAGGGGGCATGGCCGGTCAGAAACAGGCCGTTGGGAAAAAGGAGACACCTTTACCGACGTATCAAAAGAAGTCATTGAAGTACTGGAAGAACTGAAAATCGAAAAAACCCATATCGTCGGGATGTCACTCGGTACAATCGTGGCACAGACAATTGCAGACCGTTATCCAGAACGGGTGAAATCACTCATTCTTGGTGGCGCGATCATTCGTTTCGATATCCGTGCCAAATTATTGTTATGGTTAGGGCGGATGACGAAGTTTTTTATCCCTTATATGTTTCTTTATAAGTTATTTGCCTATATTATTATGCCCCTCAAGCAACACGAAGAATCTAGACTGACATTTGTCAATGAAGCCAAAAAGATGTGCCAAAAGGAATTCATTAAATGGCTATCCCTCACAAAGCTTATCAATCCATACTTATCACGTTTACAATCGTCTACGACGAATATCCCCACGTTATTTTTGATGGGGGATGAAGATTATTTGTTCATACCGCCGATTGAAGAAGTCGTACGGCGTAATGGTACTTTCGAGTTTGTCAAAATAAAAGATAGCGGCCACGTTTGCAATATAGATCAGCCCGAAATATTTAACCGCCTATCGATTGAATATATCGCCAAAATTGAAAACGAAAAAACCGTCGTCCCCATTGGATGACGGTTTTTGGGTATTATGCATGTGTAAGGTCAAGCACTTCTGCCGGACCGAAAAATTCGAAATGGATATTTTCTTCCGGTACACCGATAGCATGTAAGTTTTGAATGATGGATTGCATGAAAGGTGTCGGGCCACAGACAAAAACATCGCTGCCTTTGATGACATGTGCCTCTAGGAATTCACGCGTGATGAAACCGTCACCTTCTTCTGAGTACAGAACCTCATATGCGGAATTTGGTAAATCTGCGTTCAATTCAATTAAGCGATTATTAAAAGCTTGGTGCTTCCGGGTACGTGCCGAGTGTAGAAAAGCTACTTGTCGTTCAGGTGAAGTTTGAGCGATCGTTTCATACATGCTCATCATCGGTGTGACGCCGACACCTCCACTGATGAGAGTGACCGCTTTTGTACTTTCTGTGTCTAAGAAGAAATCGCCTGCTGGCACACTGATTTCAACGGTGTCGCCTACGTTCACTTCATTGTGAAGGTACACGGAAACTTTACCGAATGGTACACACTCGTCTTCGCGTTTGACAGAAATACGATACGTTTCACCGTTTTCAGCTTGGGACAAACTATATTGACGGTTCAATGTATATTTCTCACCGGATGCTTTGACGCGTACCGTGATGTATTGGCCGGGTTTGAAAGAAGGAAGCTTTTCACCGTCCGCCGGTTTTAAATAGAAGGATGTAATGACATCACTTTCCACGACCTTGTCTGCGACAACAAATTCTTTGAATGTTCTCCAACCGCCAGGCATTTGTTCAGCTTCGTCATACATCCCTTTCTCGACCCCGATGAAAGCGTCTGCGATGACTCCGTAGGCTTCACCCCACGCTTGGATGATTTCAGGTGTTGCAGCGTCGCCGAGCACTTCTTTAATCGCACCGAGTAGGTGGTAGCCAACGATTGGATACTGTTCTGGTGTGATGCCAAGTGATTTGTGCTTATGTGCAATTTGGACGACAGCAGGGACGATTGCTTCCAAATTGTCGATGTTTGCAGCAGCTGCATAGACAGTATTGGCAAGTGCTGTTTGTTGGCGTCCTCGTGATTGGTTAGCGTGGTTGAACACGTTGAGAAGTTCGGGATGTGCCTCAAACATATTTTTGTAAAATACAGTTGTAATTGTTTTTCCATGTTCCTCTAATACAGGGACAGTCGATTTGATAATATTAATCGTTTCTTGTGAAAGCATGTGAACCCACTACCTTTCTTTTTTGAATTAATTCAATAATACCGCACTCGAAGCATTAAAGCTATATATTAAATACATGTTTAAAGGGGATTCCTTTTTTAGACACATTTCTTTCACACAATTGCCACAGCGGCTATAATAGGATTGGAAAGTGCGGTGAAATTATGCGTTTAACGATGTATACAGATTTTTCCTTACGAGTTCTTTTGTATTTAGGCGTGCAAGGAAAGGAAAAATTATCGACTGTGCAAGAAATATCTGATGCGTACGGTATTTCGAAAAACCATTTGACGAAAGTGACACATGAATTGGGGAAGATGGGATTGGTCGAGACAATCCGTGGACGTGGCGGGGGAATTCGGTTAAATGTGGCACCTGACCAAATCAATATTGGAGAAACAGTGAGAAAGACGGAAGATGATTTCCATCTTGTCGAATGTTTCAATTGCGAATTAAATCGATGTGTGATCACACCTGTCTGTCGTTTGAAAGGTGTCTTGCACGAAGCGCTGGATGCTTATTTCAAAGTGTTGGACAGTTATACATTGGCAGACTTTGTTGAAAACAATGAAAAGCTTGCCGCAATTTTGTTGGGCGAGTAGTTGTGCTAAAATATTGTAGAAATAAGAATAGCGGGAGGAATTTTTTGATGGGAAAAGTATTGGTTTTTGGGCATAAGAATCCTGATACCGATTCAATTACGGCAGCGATTAGCTATGCATATTTAAAACAGCAATTAGGGATGGATGCGGAAGCGGTACGTCTCGGCGAAGTGACGAACGAGACGGCGTATGCACTGGATCATTTCGGTTTTGAAGCCCCACGTTTCATTGAAAAGGCTGCGCCTGAAGCGACTCAAGTCATTTTGGTCGATCACAACGAAAAGCAGCAAAGTGTAGATGATCTTGACGCAGTACAAGTGATCGAAGTGGTGGACCATCACCGGATCGCGAATTTTGAAACGAATGACCCACTCTATTACCGTGCAGAACCGGTCGGTTGTACAGCAACGATTTTAAACAAGTTATATAAAGAGAACAGCGTGGAAATTCCAAGCAATATTGCCGGTCTTATGCTGTCTGCGCTTATTTCGGATTCTTTGCTGTTCAAATCACCGACGTTTACAGAAGAAGATCGCCTTGCGGTGGAAGAATTAGCTGCCATTGCCGATGTGGATGCTGAAGTGTACGGTTTGGAAATGTTGAAAGCTGGCGCTGATTTGAGCGGTAAGACGTTGGAAGAGCTCATTTCTTTGGACGCAAAAGAATTTACATTGGAAGATGGGCTGAAAATTGAAATTGCGCAAGTGAATGCCGTCGATATCCAAGAAGTGATGCAACACCAGGAAAAGCTGGAAAAGATTATTGACGAAACGATCGAACGAAAAGAATTAGGTTTGTTCTTATTTGTCGTAACGGATATTATCAATAATGATTCCGTCGTCCTTGCACTTGGACAAGAAGCAGAACGTGCTTGTACTGCATTCAATGTATCGCTAACCGATAATACAGCGATATTGAAAGGCGTCGTTTCTAGAAAGAAACAAATTGTTCCGGTATTAACAGAAGCATTGAAGTGAAAACGAGACTGCCTGATTTTCGGGATCAAGCGCGATGACCCTTATTTGCCGTCAACCTTAAACGAATACTGACCTTAATGAGGGAGCAGAGTAGCAGAGTAAGAAATCCTGGGGCTGTCCAATAAGCAGTTTAACTTGATTCAGCAGAAGTCCCCCACTTCGATAAGTGGCGGGATGAATGCTAAAATGCATTTAAAATCAGAGGGAGTTCAAACTCCCTGCTGATTCAAGTTAAGCCTCCGGCGGATGTCACAGATTTTCAGAGGAGCTTTTCGAGCGAGCTCGAAAAAAATCTGGACGCAATCACGCCGAGGCGCGATTGATATATGGAAGAAGAAAAGTAAAACCTTTTCTTCTTCTGTTTTTATTTCAAGTAATCTATAGAAAACCGGTAGAAAAGGTGACACCCCAACGGGAAAAGTAATAGCCGAAGACCCTGTAAGCGCAAGGGGGAAGGCTAAGTGTGCTATGTCCTGTGGAGATGCCTTCCTGATCAACTTCGTGTTGGCTCGAGGCCAAGGCAGAGTCCGCGAAAAGGGAGCTGTTCTGGCGATTCTCGGTCTCTTAGACAACCCCTTTTAGATTTCGGTACACTTTAATGTTAAAAAACAAGTTTTTATAGCGGTCTCTTCGTTTCGGAGCAGTCCTTTTATTTGTCATTTGGCAAATCATACTTTAGGGGAGTGCACCGGGTCGAATTTGATTCATTATGTTATAACTCCAAAGGTTTTGTCGCCGGCCCTTCAAGAACCGAGCCGTCTTTTCTGAAACGGGAGCCGTGACATGGACAATCCCATGTTTCCTCAGCGTTATTCCATCTCGTTTTACACCCCATATGTGTGCATGTTGGTGCATCGAGGCGAGTTGTATAGCCGCTTGCCATCTCTTTGATAACCAGTCCTGTATTTTTTAACGTTTGAAGAAGAAGTGACCCGAATCCGGTCCGATCTGGTGCATACAGAGCGGTCGCCCGGTTCGTTCTTCCAATAATCTGATCGCTGATGATACGCGCACTGGCAAGTGAGTTGGACAACCCCCATTTTCTATTGCCTGTGCTTAAATAAACATAAGGCAACCCGGCGGAAATAGTGCCTGCATACGGAATCATATCGGGAGTTTGCGGATCTTGGGCCGACCACCCGGTAATGAAGTCAGAAAGATTAAAGGTATTTTTGAGATCTGTATAAAGACGGTTGTAGTGTTCTTTTGTATTCCCTTCGAGGCCCGCTTTATGATTCGCACCTGATAAAAGAAAGTACGTGTTCCCGTCGATTTGAGCTGTGCGAATGGAGCGTTTGGGTGAATCGATCGATATGTATTGCCCTTGCAATGCCATATCGGCTTCCGCAGCAACGATATAAGAACGATCGACGGCCAGTTTCATAATTTGCATTCCTCGGAGCGCTTCAATTGGATAATGCGTACTTAAAATCAGTTCGTTAAACCGGATTTCGTAATCCGATTTCAAATGGACGATACGCTTTTTTAAGTCCATCAATAAGACATCTGTATTTTCATAAATCCGAGCGCCGGCTTCTACTGCCATACGCGCCAATTTTTGCCCGAAGCGTACAGGGTGTATTTGGCATTCATCTTTTAACGTCAGTGTCGATTCAAGTGGTAGCGGCAACTCGGAATTTCTTCCGAATTCGCCGGGAATGCCAAGTTGTTCGTAAGCGCGCGCTTCGTGCCGAAGCAGTTCCGTCCCATGTTTCGTTTGGGAAAAAAGAATGGAGTCGGCCTTTTTTAATTCATCCTTATTGGCGAAAGATCTTCCGAATTGAAGGGCTTCTTCATTCACGTCATAATATAATTTAGCATCGGCTTGTCCATGCTTTTTTAATAGTTTCGCATAAATCAAATCATGCTGGGCTGTCAGTTTTCCTGTTGAATTTCCGGTAGCTCCTGCCAGAATGGTGTCTTTCTCAAGCAAAATGACATCTTTTCCTTCTTTGGCAAGAAAATAGGCGTTAGCGATTCCACTCAATCCTCCGCCGACGATACAGACATCACAATGGACATCTTGTTGAAGGGATGGGAAGTCATCACGGGGATACGCGGTTTGAAGCCATAATGATTTCGACAATACAATAACCTCCATTTACTTTCTTCAATTTCATAGCAGGCATATCTATTGTTGCCTTAAATGGAAGGATTTATGAACAAGGTTTTGCCAATATTTGCGGACGGGATACAATCCAAAAAACAGGCACCTGAGCATATGCGCAAGTGCCTGTTAGGTTCTTCGATTTGTTAAGCCGGGTTTGCTTGGAGGTCGATGTTGATCGTGATGTCGTCGCCTACGAGGACACCGCCTGTTTCAAGTGCTTGGTTCCATGTAAGGCCGAATGCTGCTCTAGAAATTTTTCCTTTCGCCTCGAACCCAACGACGTCGACACCCCATGGGTTTTTTCCTGAGCCTTCATATTCTGCTTGAAATGTCACCTTATCTGTTATGCCTTTAATCGTCATATCACCTGTTAAATCATATTGATTTTCACCTGTTTTTACGATATTTGTCGAGACAAAAGTAATATGTGGATACGCTTCCGCATCAAAAAAGTCTGCTGAACGAAGATGATTGTCACGATCTTCATTATTTGTATGAATTGTTGGGACGTCAATTTTAAATTGGATATTGGCACTTGTTAGTTCTTCTGGATTCCCCTCAATCGTTCCTTCAACGCCCGAAAAACTTCCTTTTACTTTTGAAACCATCATATGTCTTACTGAAAAGCCTACACTTGTATGTGAAGCATCTACATGCCATGTTGCCATTTTATTTCCTCCTCTATTATCAATATCTTGAATTAAAGATATTATTACTATAAGAGGTATATGTCTTGAAGTCAAGATAATTTCAGAAGATAGGAGAATAGTTCCATCGATTGTACGTACAATAGGTAAAACAACGTTTTGGGCCAAATATAACTTGTCAAAAGGTAGGATTCCAAGCATACTTATAGTGGTAAAAGGTTTGTAAAAGGAAGGATTGGATGTGGATGTCTAAGCATCAATGGTTTCAAGAATTACAAGAAGAAATTAAACAAGGCATACTAAAAATAGATGAACCCTTAAGCAAATATACGATGACTAAACTTGGTGGGTCAGCGGATCTGCTTGCCATTCCTGCGACAATTGAAGAAACAGAAGCGGTTGTACAATATGCATCGCGAAACGGGATTCCGTTATTGCTGCTAGGCAATGGCTCGAATATGGTTGTCCGGGACGGCGGTGTTAGAGGTATTGTGCTCCATTTGTCTAAGTTGAATGAGATCAGCGTAGACGGCACTTCTATACATGCAGAAGGTGGGGCGGATATTATTGATGTCTCAAGACGAGCAGCCGCCGAATCACTAACTGGATTGGAGTTCGCTTGCGGCATCCCCGGTTCAGTCGGTGGGGCGATGGCGATGAATGCTGGTGCTTACGGCGGAGAAATTAAAGACGTCGTTGTCCAGGTGACTGTCTTAACAAAAGAAGGCGAGCGACTTGTTTTAACAAAAGATGAGTTGGAGCTTGGGTATCGTCAAAGTATTATCACGAAAAGAGGCTACTACGTGTTGTCGGCCGACTTTGAATTGAAGTATGGCGACCAAGAAGCAATTGACGCGAAGGTAGCGGATTTGACATTTCAGCGGGAGTCCAGGCAACCTTTAGAGTTTCCTTCGGCGGGAAGTGTGTTTAAACGCCCACCCGGTTATTTTGCGGGGAAACTTATTCAAGATTGTGGGTTGCAAGGCAAAGGTTTTGGCGGGGCTGAAGTTTCCACGAAACATGCGGGCTTTATCGTCAATAAAAACAAGGCGACAGCTTCGGATTACATTCAAACGATTGAAATGGTCAAAGCGACGGTGAAAAAAGAATTTGGCGTGGAGCTGGAGCTTGAAGTGAAAATTGTCGGAGAGGAAAAACCAAAGAAAGCTATTGAGTAGGTTGATCTGCTTACCAGTATCCGGTTAGAAAATCATTGAAGCATCCCCTGTCTGCAAATGGTGGGATTCACAAGTAGTGGGCCATACAAAAGATAAAGGCGGCGCTGAAGTCGTAAGCTTAGCAGAAGTTATTAGGCTTATGGCAGGAAGCCGTCAGGAGCACAGGCGTGTTAAGCAGAGCGAGTTTTACTTTAAACTAAAAAAAGTAGAGGAGGATTAAACGTCCTTCTCTACTTTTTGTTGCCTTTTAGACAGCTTTATTTATATTATTGCTGTTTATATTTAATTTCTGATGGGTCTGCAACCATATCATCTGCAATGTGCACTTGACACATTTTATGATTGCACATGAATTTGAAAATACCATTGTTGAAGTCCGTTCCGATCTCTTTAAAGAAAATGCCCTTATAGCAAGCTTCTTTTGATAAAGTAAACTCAACACGGTAACTGTTTCCATCTTTGACCAAGTATGCGCGGACACCTTTTTCAAACATGCCTTCGATTTCATCTTTGATGGCGCGTTCCACGGAAACGACGTGGAAATCTACGAAGGGAATTTCGCGCAGCAAGACGTTCATGAACGAACCTTTCGTAATTTCTTCCCATCTGCTTTGAGCGGTTTGCCCGATGACAATTTGGGTAATGTTATAGTGATCGGCAACTTCGGCTATGACTTTAGCGGAAGAACGTTTTTCGTTATCACGAATGAGAAAATTATCGACATCTAATTCTTCGGCAAGTTCTTGCCAACGTTCGACATATTCGGTTTTTTCAGCGTCAAACTCGTCAAATGGAAGTGGATCTACTGTTAAAATGTACAACGGACAATCCATGATACTAGCCATTTTATGTCCTCTTCTAATGAGACGCTCGCCATTAGGACCGTAGTACACACAAACGAGAATGCTCTCGTCCATACGACTTTTCGTCATGCCCATGACGGTATTCACCTCTTAACTAATTATAGTCGATCCAGTATACTGAATGGGAAATACACATATGATTCGCGCAGACGCACCTTTTCAAGGAGCTTAAGAGTGCGATGGTGCCTGTTTTAGTGTATAATTTTCAGTATGATTCAGTTTACGCTTCAGCGAGTTGTACTGGGATCTTACGGCTGCTAAAGCCCTCTATGGCATCCTATTATGACGGCTGTTATAACGTGAGTCAAGTCTTTCCAGAAAATAATATTATTGCTTCAGAAATGTAGCACAGATGGGAGGTTTCAATTTGTTAACAATTACGATGGCTATCTTCATCCCCTTCTTAGCTGCCATCTTTATTCCATCCATTTATAAAGGAATCCCTCGTGTCAACATTGGTTGGTTCGTCTTAATTATTCCTGTGACATTGTTCATTATGTTAGCTCGCAACATCTCGGCTATCGCTGCTGGAGAAACATACATACAGACCATTCCATGGATTCCATCTGCCGGTATCTATTTCACTACATATCTTGATGGATTGAGTATGATTTTTGGTCTCCTGATTACCGGTGTGGGAAGCCTCGTTATCTTATACTCCATTTATTATTTATCTGCTAGGGAATCATTAGCGCATTTTTATGTGTACTTATTGCTATTTATGGGTGCGATGCTCGGTGTTGTGTTTTCAGATAATATGATGGTGCTTTATGTGTTTTGGGAATTAACGAGCATTTCCTCGTTTCTATTGATTGCCTTTTGGTACCACAGAAAACAATCTCGTTATGGTGCTCAAAAATCACTCCTCATTACGGTGACGGGCGGTATAGCAATGCTCGCCGGTTTTCTCATGTTGTATGCGATGACGGGATCATTTAGCATTCGTGAAAATATTGCATCCGTCGGTGAATTGACGGGAGAAGCTCTATTTTTACCGGCCCTCCTTTTAGTGTTGGTTGGGGCATTTACAAAATCCGCACAATTTCCATTCCATATTTGGTTGCCCGATGCGATGGAAGCACCGACGCCGGTCAGTGCTTATCTACACTCAGCCACGATGGTAAAAGCGGGAATTTATATTGTTGCTCGTTTTACGCCAGTGTTCGGCGGAGAACCTGTATGGTTTTACGCAGTGAGCGCAGTGGGGATTTTTACGTTATTCTGGGGCTCTTTAAACGCAGTCAGACAGACGGATTTAAAGGCGCTTCTCGCTTACTCCACAATTAGTCAACTCGGTCTCGTCATGAGTTTATTTGGTCTTGGTTCTGCTGCGCTTCATGCGGGCTATAGTGCGAACTCGGTTTTATACACGCAAGCGACGTTTGCGGCTTTGTTTCATCTTGTGAACCACTCTACTTTTAAAGGCGCACTTTTCATGATGGTAGGTATTGTCGATTTAAATGTTGGGACACGCGATGTTCGGAGGCTCGGGGGACTCATGTCATTGATGCCGTTCACGTTTACGATAGCGGTCATCGGAAGTTTTTCAATGGCAGGTTTGCCGCCGTTCAACGGCTTTCTGAGTAAGGAAATGTTCTTCGAAGCGATGTTGACGTTGCGTCATCTTGAGTTTTTCTCAATCGGAACGTGGGGGACTTGGTTCCCAGTAATCGCTTGGATTGCGAGTGTATTTACATTTGTTTACAGTATGATTATTGTTTTTCAAACCTTTTTAGGTGAACATCAACCGGATCGACTGGATCGCAAAGCGCATGAAGCACCACCTGGTATGCTCATTGCACCTTCCATTTTAGCGCTCTTAGTCGTGACCATCTTCTTTTTTCCGAATATCATCGGACAATATTTGTTGCGCCCGGCGATGGCTTCGATTTATCCTTCACTTGCAGGAGAGATGGAATTGGCGCCTCGTATTTTGGCATGGCATGGAAAGGTTGACACACCGCTACTCATGACAGGCGGCGTCGTTATTCTCGGAATAATTTTGTATAGACTTTTACAGTATTGGCGGAACATTTATGAAATAGGCCCGTTTCGTTGGAATTTGGATGCTCTCTACAATGGCATGTTGTCATTTGCGGAAAGAAGTTCTTCTCTGTTGACGAATTTTTATATGACGGGGGATCTACGTAATTACCTAAGTTATATTTTTGCATTCTTTCTTCTGGCAGTCGGCGGAAGTTTATGGTTCACGGGTGGTTTTTCATTTGATATGTCGAATGACGCACCAATCGCGCTGAATGAATACATACTTGTCTTCGTGATGGCAGCGGCATGTGTGCTCATGCTATTCGTTCGGTCTCGAATTACGGCCATATTACTGAATGGTGTGCTCGGTTATTCCATTGCCCTCTTTTTCGTGTTTTTCCGGGCTCCTGACTTAGCATTGACTCAAATTGTCGTAGAAACAGTAACGACAGGGCTCTTTCTAGCATGCTTCTATTTTTTACCTGAGTGGAAGCGGGAAAAGTCAGCACAGCCTACAAAAATTTTCAATGGTCTTATTGCTGTGTCAGCAGGTGTTGTCGTGACGGTTATCGCACTTTCGGTACAAGGCAATAAAATGTTTGAATCTATTTCTGTGTACTTTGAAAATGCTTATGATCTTGCGGGCGGAAAGAATATCGTCAATACGATTTTAGGAGATTTTCGAGCATTCGATACGATGCTTGAAGTAGTCGTTCTTTTCATTGCAGGAATCGGTGTTTATACACTGGTTAAACTAAAGGCAAAAAAGGAGGAACGAGACGTTGAAGATTAATGACGTCATTCTACAAACGGTGACGAAACTAGTCGTGTTTATCATCCTGACTTTCGGAGTGGAGTTGTTTTTCTCGGGGCACAATGATCCTGGAGGCGGCTTCATCGGCGGGCTCGTTCTTTCTTCCGCCTTAGTATTACTCTTTCTGGTTCATGATATCGAAACGGTGGAGAAGGGGATTCCGGTAGACTTTAAAAAAGTGGCGGCCGTCGGTGTTTTGTTTGTCGTCGGTACGGGCGTCGGAGCCGTCCTTTTTGGTGCCTCGTTTTTAAGCCAAGCATTTGGTCATTTTGAATTGCCGGTGTTTGGGAGTACAGAGTTAGCGACTGTCGTCCTTTTTGAGGCGGGTGTTGCGATGGCGGTCGTCGGGACGGTCGTCACAATTATGTTAAGTATTAGTGAGGATGTGTAGCTATGGAAACGTTAATCACAATTCTTATCGGGGTTCTTGTAACCGTAGCCGTTTATTTGTTACTGTCCCGCAGTTTGATCCGCGTCATATTGGGCTCCGCGGTATTATCCCATGCTGTCCATTTGTTGTTGATGGTGATGGGTGGTTTGAAAAAAGGGAGCGTCCCCTTATTAGGAGAGCAGGCAGAAGCCTATACGGATGCGCTTCCACAAGCTTTGATTTTGACAGCGATTGTTATCAGTTTTGCGGTGTCCGCATTTTTGTTAGTGCTTGCCTATCGGACGTATAAGGAAACAGGGTTGGATGACCTTCATGAATTGCGAGGGTTTACAGATGAATAATATCGTCGTCATGCCGATGGTCATTCCGTTGTTGATGGGCGTTATCCTTATTTTTTTACGTCCTTTTGTGAAAGCGCAAAGAGTGCTTAGTATGGTGGCGATGATTGCTACGGTAATCGCCACGGTTTACATATTGAATCTAATTCAGTCGGATGGAATTTTACGTCTTGATTTTGGAGGATGGTTGCCTCCTTACGGTATTTTGTTCGTGGCAGATTCTTTTTCTACGTTGCTCGTTTTGACGACGGCGGTCGTGACTGCCATTATTCTGCTCTATTCCTTTTCATCAGTGGGACCAAGATATGAAAATATGTTTTTTTATCCATTCGTTCTGTTTCTAGTCGCGGGTGTGAATGGTTCATTTTTGACAGGAGATCTTTTTAACTTATTCGTTTGTTTTGAAGTCATGTTGTTGGCGTCATATGTACTCATTACACTCGGAGGAAGAAGAGTCCAACTGATTGAATCAATCAAATACGTTGTCATCAACGTGTTGTCGTCTTGGTTCTTCCTAGTAGGCATCGCCTATTTGTATGGAACGATCGGCACGTTGAATATGGCACATTTGTCTGTGCGCATTGCCGAAGTTGGACAAGGTCCATTACTGACAGTTATCGGGATTATATTTTTACTCGTCTTCAGTTTGAAATCGGGCCTTTTACTTTACTTTTGGTTACCGGGTTCGTATAGTGCTCCGCCGACAGCGGTTGCGGCTTTATTCGGCGCATTGTTGACCAAAGTGGGCATATACGCGATGTTCCGTACATTTACATTGCTGTTTTATCATGAACCGCATATAACACATACGTTAATTGGAGTGATGGCGGCTATCACGATGGTTGGCGGCAGTCTCGGTGCAATCGCCTATGATGATGTTAGACAAATCGTTTCTTATAATGTCGTCATTACAGTTGGTTTTATTCTCGTCGGTCTTGCCGTTTTTAATGAAGTGGCGATTATAGGTTCAATTTATTATCTTATCCACGATATGGTCGTGAAAGCGTTATTGTTCTTGCTGGCGGGAACGATGATTTATTTGACAGGAAAATCGAGGTTAGCGGATATGAGTGGTCTCATTCGAAATTATCCCGTACTCGGATGGCTGTTTTTTATCACTACTTTATCGCTTGCGGGCATTCCGCCATTAAGCGGATTTATCGGGAAACTGTATATCGGTCAAGGGACGGTCGGTGCTGGGGCATATGTGTTACTTGCGATTGCTTTCCTTTCGGGCATGTTCGTGCTCTATTCGTTGTTACGTATTTTCATGAACTGCTTCTGGGGTGAAACGATTATAAGCGAAGACGATGAACCTCCACTAAGGAATCGACTTTTGCTTCCGTGCGTGCTGCTCGGCATCGCAACATTTGTTTTAGGTGTAGGCGTGGAAGGCATTTCTGATTATGTACGGGATGCGGCTTATACATTGATGAACCCTGAAGTGTATGTGGATGCTGTTTTGAATGATGAGAAGTAAGATCGGCATTTTTACTGGAAAGTTGAGGTGAGCGTTGTTGGGAACGCAGTTGTTTTTAAATGTAATTATTGCATTTCTTTGGGTTTTATTGATGGATGAAGATGAATTTAGATTCACTACATTTTTTGCCGGCTTTCTCGTCGGTGTCGGCATCCTGTTTCTCATGCATCGATTTTTTGGCACACGTTTTTATTTACGCCGGATGATTTCGACGATTAAACTGCTCTTTGTATTCAACTGGGAATTGATTCAGTCAAGCATTCTTGTGCTGAAGCAAATTTTAAGTCCGAAACTGAAAATAGAACCCGGTATTTTCAGGTATGAGACGGTTTTGCGAAGCGATTTGGAAATCACGCTCATCTCGCTTTTGCTCACATTGACCCCGGGCTCGGTCGTGATGGAAGTGACGCCGGAAGGGGATGCGCTTTACGTTCATGCGATGGATGTTGAAAAGGAGCGGGGGGCTATTATAAGCCAACTGCAAAATTACGAGAAGGCGATTATGGAGGTGACCCGTTGATGATCCAGACGATGCTGACGATTGCGCTTGTGTTGTTTGCAATAACCATTACGATTGCAGTAATTAGAATCATACTGGGTCCTTCTATGCCGGATCGGGTGCTCGCGCTAGACGTTATTGGCGTGAATCTGATCGCTTCAATCGCTGTCTTTTCTGTCATTATGAAAACGAAAGCATTTTTGGAAGTCATTTTGATTTTAGGAATTTTATCGTTTATCGGAACGATTGCGTATTCCAAATTTATAGAGAGGGGTGTTATCGTTGAGCGGAAGCGGGATCGGTGAATTTATTGGCGCGCTGTTCATCTTGTCGGGGGCGACTATGAGTGTGATTAGCGTTTTTGGGCTTATCCGGTTGCCGGATGTTTACACACGGTCTCACGCAGCGACAAAAAGTTCAACACTCGCTGTTTTGTTGACGCTATTGGGAGCGTTCATTTATTTTCTGTTCAGCGAACAATTTGTCAGTGTCCGCCTCTTACTCGGAATTGTATTCGTCTTTTTAACGGCGCCGGTTGCAGGCCATTTGCTCGTCCGGTCCGCTTACCGAACGAAAGTTGAATTGGCGGACATTTCGGGAACGGATGATTTATACGAAGTTTTGCACGGAGAAGAAAATAGGACGAGCTAGCCCGATTAGGCTAGCCGTCCTATTTTTTTATGGAAACGCTAAAACATCGTTTATTTATTTTACAATCATGACAGGGGCTTTTGTTTTTCTGGCCACTTTGTGGCTCACACTGCCAAGCACCATTTCCTGAAAAGAATTGAGTCCGCGGCTTCCGATGACGACGAGATCGAAACCACCGCGATTTGCAAAGCTGACAATCGTTATGCCTGGGTCTCCTTGTTTGATAACAAGCTCATAGGCGATTCGTTTCTTTTCAAAAGTTCCTTTAATGGGTGCAAGTCGTTCTTGGTGTTTGAAATGGAGATCATCCGTTTCAATGTTGGGGATGAAATCAGTCCGTGTGCGGTCATAGTCCAGTACAAAAAGAATTTCAACATGTGCATTCGTATCCCAAGATGCAATTGCCGCGGCATGTTCAGCGGCCCGTTTGGAGTTTTCCGAACCGTCAACTGCGACAAGAATTCGTTTATACATAAACTTCCCCTCCTTGTAGGAAGTGTTCTTCAAACAACCGAAAAACCCTTTTTTTCGACTTGAAACAGCAGTAAAAAGACTGATTTTACAAAGAACTGACTCATATTCAAATATTGGTTTGATAGTACTTGCATCTTTAAACGGGCTTGCATATACTCATACTATAATCAAATGAATATTTGAATGAGGTGAAAAACATGACAACAAAAGATATATATTGTGAAGTGGCAGGTGTTCATGAAGAAGTCGTGTTAAAAGTCCAAGATGCAATTCCGCAACTTGGAGAAACCGTTAAAATTTTCAAGGCACTTGCTGATGAAACGAGGTTAAAAATAGCCTATTCGCTTACGGTGGAGGAAGAGATGTGTGTGTGTGATGTCGCTGCGGTAATCGGTTCGTCTGTTGCAACAGCATCCCATCATTTACGATATCTACGCGATCATGCGTTGGCAAAGTCTAAGCGAAAAGGAAGAATGGTTTATTATTCGTTGGCGGACAATCACGTCCATCAACTCGTCACGATTGCACATGATCATGCGATTGAAGGTGATAAAGATGACCGCAATGGATAAATCAGAATATCGGTTAGAAAACTTATCATGTGCTAGCTGTGCTGCAAAATTCGAGAACAATATTAAAAATTTGTCATCCGTTGAGGAAGTCCAATTGAATTTCGGCGCTTCCAAACTAGCTGTCGTAGGAAATGCAACGGTCGAAGAGTTAGAAGCTGCTGGGGCATTCGATGGCATTAAAGTATTCCCGATAAATGAACGACGGCATGAACCGATCCTTCCATTTTATAAACGAAAAGAAAACGTCGTGAGTGCTTTGTCGCTTCTGTTTTTAATTGCGGGGACGATCACTTCTTTCCGTTATTCGGAAACGTATCCGCCAGCGATTGTTCTTTTTGCAATTGCAATCGTCATCGGTGGCGCTGGTATTTTCAAAGTGGGTTTGAAAAACTTAATACGGTTTGAATTCGATATGAAGACACTTATGACAATCGCTATTATTGGCGCGGCCATTATCGGCGAATGGCGTGAAGGGGCGATCATTGTTTTCCTTTTTGCAGTCAGTGAAGCACTTGAGGCGTATTCGATGAATAAAGCTCGTCAATCGATCCGCCTTTTGATGGATATCGCCCCGCCGTCAGCTGTTGTTAAAAGAGGCGTGGAAATGGTAGAACTACCGACAGAATCGATTGTTAAAGGAGACATTTTAATCGTAAAACCTGGCGAGAAAATCGCAATGGATGGCGTTGTCTTGATCGGAAAATCGACTGTCAATCAAGCGGCAATCACTGGAGAGTCCGTTCCCGTTACAAAGCAGCAAGGCGATGAGGTTTTCGCGGGAACGATCAATGAAGAAGGTGCGCTTGAAGTGAAGGTGACGAAGCTGGTCGGAGATACGACTATCGCTAAAATCATCCATCTTGTCGAGGAAGCGCAAGCCGAAAAGGCACCTTCACAAAAATTCGTGGACCGTTTTGCGAAGTATTACACCCCCGCGATCATGGTATTGGCGCTTTGTATTGCAGTATTACCACCGTTGTTGGGCGGCGACTGGCAGACTTGGATTTATCAAGGGCTTGCTGTACTCGTCGTAGGATGTCCGTGCGCGCTCGTTGTTTCTACGCCGGTAGCCATTGTCACGGCAATCGGAAATGCCGCGCGTCAGGGTGTGCTTATAAAAGGTGGTATCCATTTAGAAGAAACAGGTCGGTTAAATGCGGTCGCATTCGACAAAACGGGTACGTTGACGAAAGGATATCCGGAAGTCATCAAGTTCATCACGGCGGAAGGTTTTGAGAAAGAGCGATTGCTACGTGCGGTGGCAGCGGTCGAATCGCTTTCCCAACACCCATTGGCTAAAGCGATCGTGACTTATGCAAACAGCAATGGGATTAAAAATGTCCATGCTTCTGATTTTCAGTCAGTCACAGGAAAAGGGGCTTATGGTACAGTAGAAGGAAGCACGACGTACATCGGTAGCATTGAATGGGCAAAAGAGTTATGTACTTTGCCAGCGACGGCGTTGAAAGAGGCGGATCGTTTCCAGCGAGAGGGGAATTCGGTCATGGCCGTTGTCACGGATACAAAATATAGTGGGCTCATCGCAGTCGCTGACCCAATACGTGAAGAAAGTAAAGCAGTGCTACAAAAATTGAAGGATATAGGCGTCCAACATACGGTTATGTTGACGGGGGATCACGTAGCAACGGCAAATGCGGTTGCAGTAGACCTCGGTTTAACGGACGTCCATGCAGGCTTGATGCCGGATGATAAATTGACGAAGATTCGGTTGTTAAGGGAACAGTACGGACGGGTCGCCATGGTGGGAGACGGCATTAATGATGCGCCGGCATTGGCGGCTTCATCGGTTGGTATTGCGATGGGTGGCGCCGGAACAGACGCGGCTCTCGAAACGGCAGATATCGCTTTAATGGCTGATGACTTGGAGAAACTCCCTTATACAATTCGCTTAAGTCGAAAAACATTGCGAATTATTAAAGAAAATATTATGTTTGCATTAGGATTGAAAATAATAGCATTACTTCTCATAATTCCAGGATGGCTTACATTATGGATTGCCATTTTCGCGGATATGGGTGCAACATTACTCGTTGTACTAAATTCGCTTCGGTTGTTACGTGTTCATAAGTAAGCAGGGGGCCGTTCAGGAATTACAATAACAAAATTTGATGGTTTTTGAACGGCCATTTAAACGGAGGCGAATCTTGATGCAGTTACAAGAATGGACGATGGAAGAGCAAGAGCAGCTCATCCATTTTATGACGACGAATACTTGGCCTTACGACGGGCACACTCATCCAGGTCGTGACATCATTGAAAAAGCGATTGAAGAAGGTGGTTACGAGTCGGATGAAGTAAAAACGTTCTGGGTCGAAAACGAGAAAAATATAAAAGTGGGTATTGTGAAAATCTATGATTTACAAGAAGATATTCCGCTCTTCGATCTACGGATTGCAGATCGATCCAGGGGGCAAGGGTACGGGCCGAAAGCACTTCGCCTCGTTGCAAAGTATGTTTTCGATCTGCCTGAGAAGAAAATCCGATTGGAAGGTCATACGAGGCAAGATAATCTTGCAATGCGGAAAACATTTGAACGTGCAGGCTTCGTGAAAGAAGCCCATTTGCGGAAAGCATGGTTTTCACCGAAGAAAAACTCCTATTATGATGCGGTGACATATGGCATGACACGGGAAGACTTTTTGGAGGGGACGACGACACCCGTCGTTTGGGAAGATGATGAAAAGAAAGTCGAGCAGTCATTACGCCGCTCCCTTGTAGAGGTTCCGGATACATTCGAGTCAGAACGACTTCTTATAAGAGCGCCTAAGCTTGAAGATGCACCGGAGTTGTGGAACGCCGTTCGACGTTCCCGGCAAGCACTTCAGCATTGGCTGCCGTGGGCGCGGAAGAACCTGCGCTTAGAAGATACGGAGGAGAATTTAAGGCAGGCGATTGCACATTTTGTTACGCGGAAAGATTTCAGATTACACCTGTATTTAAAAGAAACGGAACAGTTCATTGGCGTCGCGGGATTGCATCGGGTAGATTGGACGATACCTAAATTTGAGATTGGATTTTGGCTCGATACATCCTTCGAGGGGAATGGTTATATGGTTGAGGCGGTTACCCGTCTTTCCGAGTTGGCTTTTCAAGACCTCGGTGCAAGGCGAGTGGAAGTGCGCTGCGATGAAAAGAATGCCAAAACTCGAAACGTTGCGGAACGAACGGGCTTTAAACTGGAAGGGATATTAAGAAATGACTCTATTTCCGTGGACGGCTATTCTTTAAGAAATACGTGCATTTACGCAAAAACAGAGGAAGCAATCGAGTGAAGCGCAAGAAAGCCATCACTTTTTCAAGTGATAGCTAGTTTTTGATGTATTGGGTCTACCTTCGTCCCGTAAGAAGCTGGATGATGAAGATGATGCCTGCTACGACGAGAACTAAGTGAATGAGTCCACCGCCAATTTTAAAGATAAGGCCTAATAACCAAAATGCAAACAAGACAACAATGATTAGCCAAAGAATTCTACCCATCGGATTCACCTCTTCCACTCATGCTTTATTGTAATTTAAATTTACCCTGGAGATGGGCAAAGTAAACAAAATGAGGGGAATTAGGCAAATCGATACAAAGGATTTTTATGTAATTACATACTGGAGGCGGTATTGATGGCAACACCGGGTATGGAAGATTATATTGAACAAATCTATTTACAAATCGAGGAAAAAGGCGTGGCACGAGTGTCAGACGTGGCGGAAAATCTCGATGTCCTTCCGTCTTCTGTCACCAAAATGGTACAGCGACTGGATCGAGAAGGTTATGTCTATTATGAAAGATATAAAGGGCTTGAATTGACGGAAAAAGGCATGACGTTTGGAAAGAAACTTGTGAAGCGTCACGATATATTAGAAGAATTTCTTCGGATCATCGGTGTCGATGAAGAAAACATTTATGGGGACGTGGAAGGGATTGAGCATCACTTAAGTTGGAATGCGATCGATCGGATTACGGATCTTGTGGAGGCGTTGGAACAGGACGGGGAATTCGTAAGGAAGTTGAAAAATAATCAGATACAAATGTAAAGGATGATGAAAGATGGAATTGAAGTCGGGATATACGGCACAGTTGGAAGTGATTGGACAAGAAGGCTCGCGATGGATTTTGGACGGCGAAAAGGAAAATATTATGATGAACGTTTCCGATGCGGACGAAAGTGTGCAGCCAGGTGATCGTGTACATGTCTTCCTCTACAAAAATAGACGCAACGAATTGACTGCAACGATGCGCATGCCGAATATGACATGCGACACATATGGGTGGGCAACAGTCATTCGGATTGACCCCAGACAGGGCGTTTACGTCGATATCGGTTCTTCTTTTGAGGTGCTCGTAAATGGAGCAGACTTGCCGGCGATTCGTTCGCTATGGCCAATTTTGGGCGATGCGCTATATATGACATTGCGGACGGATTTGGGTGGTGAGATTTTCGGGAGACTGGCGACTGAAGAGCGTGTGATGGACCGTTTTACCATCGCCGAGCCATCTTTATTCAATAAAAATTTGAAAGCACGTGCTTACCGGCTCTTACCGGTTGGGTCATTTATGTTGAGTGTTCCTGATTTGTACCGAATATTTATTCATAATACGGAGCAAGAAGGAGAGCCGCGCCTTGGAGAAGAAGTTGAAGTGCGCGTAATCGGCGTTCATGAGGATGGAACGTTAAACGGATCAATGCTTCCACGCGTTGAAGAGCGGTTAACGGGCGATGCTGAAGTGATCTTCAATTATTTGAACGATATCGGTGGAAAAATGCCGTTTACAGATAAATCATCCCCGGATGAGATTCAGGAAATGTTCAAAATGAGTAAAGGCGCGTTTAAACGTGCGCTTGGAAGATTGATGAGAGAGCGGAGAATTGTACAGGAAGATGGTTGGACAAAGCTCGTTTGAATGTCTAAAGGGAACCTTATTTTTCTTGAATCGTACTAATGTGTAGACAGAAGGAGGTACCTTTTATGAAACGTTTTATAGCGATGATGACTGCAATCGTTTTTGTTTTTGGCTTAGGATCGGCGAAAATAACCCAAGCGGAAGCCGTCGTCGATGAAAGGCTAGGTGTGCCGATCGTCGTATACGGTGCAAATTTATCGGATGCTGAGATGGAAAGTGTAAAACAAAGTTTGAAAGTTGAAGGTGAGGCAGAAGTCGAAGAAATCTTCGTCGATGGATCCGACCTTGTCACTTACATTAAAGATAGCAATAGCAGTTCAAGAATGTACTCTTCCGCCAAAATTACAAGACAGGATGCGGGAAAAGGACTCGACATTTCGATTGTGACCCCAGATAACATTACACAAGTGACGTCTGATATGTATGCGAATGCGATGCTGACAGCGGGGATTGAAGACGCCATCGTCGAAGTGGCAGCACCTAAAAAAGTGACAGGCCATTCGGCGCTTGTCGGTATCTACAAAGCTTATGAAGTAACGGGCGAAAATTTGGATACAGAGCGGACGGACGTTGCGAATGACGAATTGAATCTTGCGACTAAATTGGCGGAAGATGGCGATGTTGACAGCGCCAAAGTTTCAGAGTTACTCACGGAGTTAAAAAAGCAAATAGCTGAAAAGAATCCTGCGACAAAAGAAGAAGTTGAGCAAATCGTAACAGAGCAATTGCAAAAGCTTAACATTGAACTAAGTCCAGCTGATCGTCAACTGCTTATTGACTTGATGGATAAAATTCGAAATCTAGACATCGACTTCGGAAAGTTATCGACACAACTCTCCGACATGAGCGATAAAATACGTGAGAAACTTGGTGAAATCGATCCAAGTTTTTGGGAAAAGGTGAAAGAATTTTTCTCGAACCTCGTAGATTCAATAACTTCATGGTTTAAATAATCATGGATGATTCTATATCGAAGCGATCAACTGTTAAATGAACGGGCGGAGGCAGGTGCTAAAACCATCTGACTTATGACAATACAGAGCGGCGCCAATACTCTTGCGTTATGAGGAATTCTTTATGTCAACAAACTGATGTAGTTTGGATCGCAAAAAATAGGGAAACCCAAGTATGTCTTCAATTGTGTCAAAGCTCTCGTATGAATATCAAATCACTGCGACGGGATGAAATGTCGTGATAAGGGTAAATTATTTTGTATTCAAGGCAATGAATGGGAGGGACTCAATAATGGAGTTAGCAGGGATTCACCATGTTTCTGCGATTACGGCTGATGCAGAGAAAAACTTTGAATTTTTCACACATATACTCGGAATGAGATTGGTGAAAAAAACAGTCAACCAAGACGCCACGTCGTCTTACCATCTTTTCTACGCGGATGCGGTCGGGACACCGGGGACGGATATGACGTATTTTGACATTCCGAACGCCGGGGAAACTTATCCCGGTGTGTCGAGTATTAGCAATACCGCATTCCGGATTCAGTCAGAAGATGCGCTTTCGTTTTGGAGAAAAAGGTTTCAAACGTTCGGTGTCGAATATGAAGAAGTGAAAGAGAGATTCGGTCGTCCAACACTAAAGTTCCTTGATCATGAAGGTTCGCGCCTGATGCTCATCGTGGATGACGGAGCGGGTGTTCCATACGGCGTCCCTTGGGAAAAAGAGGATATACCCGGGGAATTTGCGATTGTGGGGCTAGGCCCTGTCACACTGACGGTTCGAAAACCCGAATCGACGGTGAAAGTTCTCCGAGAAGTATTGAATTTTGCTGAGGTGGGGACATACCCGTCAAGCGTTGCCGGAATGCCGGACATCCGTGTGTTATCGACAGGACAAGGTGGACCTGCGGCGGAAGTCCATGTGGAAACCCGCACGGACTTGCCGATGGAAAGGCCAGGTCGCGGAAGTGTCCATCACGTCGCTTTTCGAGTGAAAACGATGGAGGAGTACGAGAAGTGGGATGAGCGATTAAAAAGACATGGGTTCACAACGAGCGGACCTATCGATCGCTACTATTTCAAATCGATTTACTTCAGAGAACCGAATGGCATCCTTTACGAACTGGCGACAGATGAACCTGGCTTCGCGACAGACGAGCCGCTTGACAGGCTCGGAGAAACATTGGCGTTGCCGCCGTTTCTGGAACCGAAACGCGATCAGATCGAAGCGTCGTTGCGCCCGATTAATACAAATGAATGATCTATATTTGAAAGGAGTCAGTGCATGATGGAATTCGAGTTTATTGAACTAGAAGGTGACGCATTCGCATTCCGCCACGTTGAAGATGGGAAAGTGTTGGCCGAAATCACTTGGACATTGCTTGGGGATGTGATGGCGGTCGATCATACATTTGTTTCCCCTGAACTGCGGGGCGGCGGCGTTGCCAAACAATTGCTTGACCGTGCAGCGGCATATGCGAGAGAACAAGCATATAAAATAGAACCGATTTGTTCATACGTCGTGACGGCTTTTGAACGCTATGATGAATATGATGATATTAAAGTGTGAACGAGCGGCAATCCGTATGTCTAAGGGCGGATTGCTTTTTTAGTTTTTGGGAAAAAAGAACAAATGTGATCGAAAAGTGAAACCAAAAATAGGAGCTACCGTATAATATAGAGTAGAAAGGGAGGTTTGTTACGTATGTCACGTACAGCGGAAAAAGTATTATCTATTATAAGTGCAGCATTTACAGCAATTACAATTGTAATGAGCTTTGTCGGATTAGCTTTTTGGAAAAATCTTACATCAGATCCAGCATGGCGCCGAGAAGTGGAAATGGAGTTATTGGCAGATCCGGAATTTACACCGGGAGATGTAGAGTTTATTTTTTCATTGCTTAACTTTTTCGAAGGGTTCTACTGGTTTATCATTATCGCATTAATTATTAGCTTTATTTTAACGATTGTTGGAATTGTCAATATTTGGAACAACAAAAAGCCGAAGCTGGCAGGAATTATGTTTATCGTTGCGGGATTGTTCGCAGGAATTCTTACATTGACTTCAATTCTTTTGTATATTGCTGGTGTGCTTTGCTTTACAAGGAAACCCCCATTGTCCAATGATCGGGCGTTCACCGAAGAAAATTACGACGGTACAATGCGGCCACTTTAACTTGATTCAGCAGAAGTCCTCCACTTCCATAAGTGGCGGGATGAATGCTAAAATGCATTTAAAATCAGAGGGAGTTCAAACTCCCTGCTGATTCAAGTTCAAAGGAAGGCAACCTAAGTTCGCCACGTCCTGTGGCGACGGTTGCATGACCGACATCCCGTCGGCCCGCGGATGTCACAGATTTTCAGAGGAGCTTAAGAAGGCAGTCTAAGACCGCGACTTCCTGTCGCAACGACTGCATGACCAACTTCCTGTTGGCCCCATGCTCGAAAAAATCTGGACGCAATCACGCCGAGGCGCGATTGATCAAGAAAAAGGCGCTTTCCATTTCATGGAAGGCGCCTTTTTTGAAATAATAATTGGATTCTTCCTCGGGTAGGTCCGTGGAAGGATAAGCAGGACATTAAGTTTGCATATAGACATATTGCGCAGTTTCCACAGGATACCCCTCAAACGTTTCATCGAAGAGATCGAGTAGTTGAAAGCCGTGTTTTTCATAAAAAGCTCGGCCGATTTTATTGTTTCCATCTACATAAGCAAAGAGTTGGGTTGCATCAGCCAGCACGGTTAAGGTAGCTTGCAACAATTTTTCACCGTAGCCAGCTCGTTGAAAGGTCGGCAGGATATACATCGCAGTTATTTCAGCGTCTCCGTCTTCATCCACTTTCGTGAAGTTGGTAAAACCAATGGGGACACCTTCGTGTTCTACAATGAGTACGACCGTCTTCTCCATTCTTTTCAACAACATGATGTCCGCATAAGAGCGGTCGATATAGTGGGTTTGCGTTTCTTTCGGAAGGTTTCCATCGTCCATTTCTTCCCATGCTTGATAAACGATTTTACGCACGTAGGCGATATCTTCCGTTGTCATCGGTCGAATCATATCCTCGTCACCTCAATCTGTCTTTTCGCTATCATATCAAATAACAAATATGAAAACTATCATAGCCTTGCAATGGAGAATATTGGATAACTCATTCGGGATAGAAGGCAAGTTTCTAAACAATTCGAAACGGGTATACTACTCCCATAACAGTTTTTCGAAAAATCAGGAGGTATGATGAAAATGGCGAAGAAAAAAAATAACGCTTTATTAATTGCGACATTAGTTGCCGGTGCGTATGCATATTTTAGTAAAAAAGAGAATCGTGACAAGGCGCAAGTTGCTTTCAACAATGCGAAAAAGAAAGTGGAATCGTTTATCGAGCACCAAAAATTGGATCATGATGATAAAACAAAGACAGGTTATCCAGACCCGTACGATGTTCCAGACAACAAGATGGTGAGCGAAGGTGCTCAGACGAGCGTCCATTATTACAACCAAGAAGTTGAAGATGATGTGGAAGTGTCCAAAGACACAGACGCTGATGGATTATATAATAAAAAAGGTTGAAGTTTAACTTGATTCAGCAGAAGTCCTCCACTTCCATAAGTGGCGGGATGAAAGCTAAAATGAATTTAAAATCAAAGGGAGTTCAAACTCCCTGCTGATTCAAGTTCAAAGGAAGGCAACCTAAGTTCGCCACGTCCTGTGGCGACGGTTGCATGACCGACATCCTGTCGGCCCCGAACTCGAAAAAGTCTGGACGCAATCACGCCGAGGCGCGATTGATAAAACTGTATATACCTTATTCAACTAAGAAATATGAAAAAACGCGTCTTTCATCGGCGCGTTTTTTTACGTTAAGATGTTACTATTTTGTTTTTTAGGGTATGGGAAAATAATAAAACTTTGAGAAAAGGGGTGGGAACGTGAATGAAAAAACAAAAAGGGATTGAAAAAAAGTCGATCGCGCATAAAACTTTTCTGACTGAGATTAGTCAATCTGATCAGTATGAAAATCTGGAAAACTTTTTCGAAATGGAAGCAGAGCTATTAGATCACCTTTATCAATTAAATAAGGAAGAAGCACAACGAATGGCAAGGCGCATCGTGACTCTTTTACTCAACCGTCCAGTGCAGGAAAAGCTAAAAAATGTCCAATTATATTTAATTACGCTTTCAGCTATTGTCACAAGGCATTTAGAAAAATATCATTTAAAGGCTAGCAAGGCTTTTGCTTTCAATGACACGTGTAGTAGTTTGATCGAAAAGAAGTTAACGGAAGAAAATGCCACTAGCTTGGTGGATGAGCTCATTGAACTTTACTTGTATGTGCTCACCGAACGAAAACCACCCGTCCTAAAGCATGAAACAGTCAATAATGCGATTTTATATATCGATGATGAGATTGAGTCGCCGCTAACTGTGGAAGGGATTGCTAACCAGTTCGACGTCAGTACAAGCCATTTATCTCGTATTTTTCATGAACATACGAGCATTACACTCGTCGAATATATAAATGTGAGAAAAGTTGAAGAGGCGCAGTATCATTTGCGATTTTCCGAAAAGAAAATTTCCGACATATCTGACCAGTTTCATTTTTGTAATCAAAGTTACTTTACGCGCATTTTTAAGAAATACACGGGCGAAACGCCAAGGCGCTTTCGTTATAATATGCGAAGTAATTATTTTCAATTTGCTCTTCCCGAGGAAGAAATTCAGTCGGCGGACGGTGAATCATTGTAAAAGGCTCTCTGTTTGTTGTATACTTTTCAGTAGTTTGAATTAGTGAAGGTGAATCTATTGAAAAAGAAGATGGGTTTATTATCGATCGTCTTGACGACGGTTATATTTTTGAGCGGATGTGCCGGAATTGAAAATAAGGAAGGTACATTTTACAATTTGTTCGTGAAACCGATGGAATGGTTGCTCCATTACTTTAGCGACATGTTCAACGGTAGTTACGGTTTAGCGATCATCTTGATTACAGTGCTCATCAGGCTGCTGCTTATGCCGTTCATGCTTAAAAACTATAAGTCGCAGCAAGAAATGAAAGTGAAGATGGATGCCCTGCGCCCTGAGATGGAAGATATTCAAAAGAAGTTGAAAGTGGCGAAAGAGGCAGGGGATAAAGACGAGCAAATGAAGCTCCAGCAAGAAATGATGGGTCTTTATTCAAAGCATGGGGTCAATCCACTGAATATGGGTTGTCTTCCACTCATTATCCAAATGCCGATCATTATGGGGTTATACTTTGCCATTCTTCATTCACCAGAAGTAAAAGCGCACCAATTCCTTTGGTTCAATTTAGGTGAACCCGACATGATTATGATGCTCATTGCGGGAGCTGTTTACTTTGTGCAGGCACGCGTTTCCCTCTGGACGATGCCGGATCAGCAAAAGCAGCAAATGAAAATGTTCATTTATCTATCACCGATCATGATTATGTTCATTTCGTTCAAAGCGGTCGCTGCTTTGCCGCTATATTGGGCAGTGGGCGGAATTTTGCTCATTATCCAAACGTATATCGGGCGTAAGTTATATTTCAAGGAACCAGAACCGAATCCCGATACGGAAAAATAAACGCAGTGGGTGAAATGAAACGAGGCCGAAGAGAAATCTTCGGCTTTTTGGAGGTTATGTCCATGCAAACAAAATGGTTGTTCATCGTGGGGATTGCTGTTGCAGTCATCGCGTCGTTCTACTACGTCATACAGCTCGATCTAGGAATGGCAGTCCTTTCCATGGTTGCTCTTTTTGCGTTGACCAATGCAATGCGGGCAAAGTCATTTCATGCCCAAGGAATGGTGCGGGAGGCGAGATGGATGCGGATGTTATCGATTTTTTTCGGCATCGCATTCATCGTTCTATTCATTGTTACCGTTGTCACTTGAAAATAAAGAGACATTGTGAAAAGGAAGGCTGCATATGCAAAGGAATAAAAAAGTAAAATACCGATCAGATCGAAAACGAAAAGGGAAAAAAGTCGCCCTTAGCCTTGCTGTTGTGGGGATTATTTTAGCCGCCCTCGTCGCTTGGGTCGGATGGCATGACTGGGACGTCAGGAAAAGTATGACCAAGCTGGGAGAGGCGATCGGCTTAGACGACCAACGAGCGGGAGAAACGAAGAGGGAGGATGAGCAACCCGAAGATGATCTGCACGAAGCAGGCGGTTTAGAGGAAGGACAGCCCCCAGAAGAAGATAACGATGTTGTGAAAGATAGCGGAGGATACATAGAGGGCATGGAATTGCCGGAAGAACCTACTTACGTAGATGGAATTCTCATTGCCAATAAAGAGTACCCCCTCCCATCCACTTATGCGCCGGGAGAAGATCCTGAGGCACGTAAGGCTTTCGATGAAATGGCGGCAGAAGCGACATTATCCAACTTCAACTTGACTGCATTCAGTACGTACCGTTCATTTGACTATCAAAAGGAATTATACGATCGCTATGTCGCGCGTGACGGAAAAGAGGCGGCAGACCGATATAGCGCCCGCCCTGGCTATTCGGAGCACCAAACAGGACTTGCTTTTGATATCGGTGAAGTAAATTATGAGCAACACTGGGCTTCATCGGATTTCGGGGAGACGGAAGCAGGGAAATGGATTGCGGCAAACGCCCATCGCTTCGGCTTCATTATGCGCTACCCGTTAGGTAAAGAAGAAGTTACCGGGTATATGCATGAGTCTTGGCATTTTCGATACGTCGGCACAGAAATCGCCAAGGAAATTTTTGAGAAGAATATAACACTTGAAGAGTATGTAGGACTCAAATGAAAAAACACCGAGAGAGTCATCGGTGTTCCAGACTGTAGACAAACTTGAAAAACATTCGAGTTTGTCTGCAGTTTTTTTATAATAAAACGCTTATAAAACAAAATCATAAAATTGGCGAGATCAGATTGGCAATCGATTCTTTCAAGCGGATGGTCATGGAACGCGCCTTATACATATTTAACGTTAGTTCCGTGGACAGTAATAAGTCCTGTTCAAAAAGTTCTGCTAGTTCGTGGGAAGTTTCTCGATCATAAATAAATGCATTCACTTCAAAATTCAACTTGAAACTTCGCACGTCAATATTCGCCGTTCCAACAGTTGACACTTCATCATCGATTACAATTTTTTTGGCATGAAGAAAGCCATTATCATAAATGAAAATTCTAGCGCCAGCTTTCAACAAATACCCAACGTTTGAATAGGTGGCCCAATAGACAAATAGGTGATCCGGTTTGTTCGGGATCATGATGCGGACATCGACACCTGACAAACAAGCGATGCGCAGTGCATCAACAAAACTGACATCCGGAATAAAATAAGGTGTTTGGATATAGATATACTTTTTTGCCCGGCTGATCATTTTCAAGTAGCCATCTTTGATCTGTTCCCACTCGGAATCGGGTCCACTTGAAACAATTTGCATGCTGACTGAGCCTTTACGTGGAATCGCTGGGAAATAGCTGTCTGCATATTCAATATCTTGGTTTGCAGAGGCTTGGTTCCAGTCCAAGATGAATCGCGTTTGAAGCGGATGAAGCGCACTCCCTTCAATACGCAAATGTGTATCGCGCCAGTAGCCGAATTTTTTGTTCAGACCAAGGTATTCATCCCCGATATTGAATCCACCAATATAACCGATCCGTCCATCGATCACGGTAATTTTACGATGGTTCCGATAATTTAACCGGGGATTAATAAGTGGAAGGATGGAAGGAAAGAAAGCTTCCACTTGTCCACCATGTTGGATCAATTCTTTAAAATGACGTTTCCTCAAACTTCTGGAACCCATATCATCATACAATAATCGTACTTGCACACCTTGCTGTGCTTTGCGAATGAGCACGTCCAAAATCCGTTTGCCGAGCGTGTCAAGTCTAATAATATAATATTGAATATGAATATGATCTTTGGCTCTTTCAAGATCTTGAAGCAGTGCGTTGAATTTTTCTTCTCCATCATTGAAGATTTCGACGGCATTATCTTGTGTCAAGACCGCATCATTATTCCGCAAATGTAAGTAGATCATATCTTTGTAATACTCGGTCTCTTTGTTGCGAAATTCTAATGAATTTTCTTCTATGGATGCAATTTGGTAATCGATGAGCTGATCGATACCGATCTTGCTACGGCCTTCCCATCTGAAAAGATGTTTTTCTCTCAGTCGTCTTCCCAACATCAAGTAAATGAAAAAACCGAAAAAAGGGATGAAAAACAGTACGAGCAACCATGCCCACGTTGAAGTGGCGTCTCGACGTTCTAGGAAAATAAGTGCGATTGCCAGAAAGATATTTAATATGAGAATAGCAGTTACCGAAAAACTAATGAATTCCGTCATAGGCGCCTCCCGATACGAATACTTCTAGTATATATAGTATAGCTGATTACATGCAGCTAATTGAAGGAAAGGCATGTGAATGTTTTCTTTAGCTGCCAATTCCGTCTCGATGTCATTGCGTTCACTGCTTGTATTCCTCCCCCTGGCGACGGTTTAACTTGTTTTCGTAATATTTAGGGCGACAGGTAGGAGCAAAAGTCCCGCATGTTCCGTGGTAACAGTTGTATGAAACATATCTTGTTGGTCCTAACCACGGCTGTTACAGATTTTTTCGGGGGGATGAGAAATCTGGAATCAATTACGCCGAGACATAATTGGGGCCAGCTGAAGAATGGGTCACGTGCGGCGTTCTCCTTCCAGCAAGGAAAGGCGTGTACACTTGTTACTATGCTTACAGTATGACATACGTCGTGAAGTCTAATTAAATACCTACTTGACCACTAGGTATTTATGATATAAACTTTGAGATAACTTGATATATGAGGAGTGAATCACTTGGATACGTTTTTCCTATTATTAAATATTGCAGGATTGCTACTGCTTGTAGGTATTCTATATATAATGAACCGAAAGAAAGTTTCGTTTTCGAAACGGGTTTTTACGGGTCTGGGGCTCGGTATAGTTTACGGAATTATTTTGCACTTCGCTTATGGAACAGATTCTACCATTTTACAAGACTCTGTTCCATGGTTTAATTTGATTGGTGTCGGCTATGTGAAGTTACTTCAAATGATTGTTATGCCTCTCGTCTTCATCTCCATTTTGACGGCGTTTACGAAAGTGACGATCGGCAAAAATTTTGGTAAGATGGCTGGCATGATTTTGGGCATTCTCATCGGGACGACGGCGATTGCTGCAGTCATCGGGATTTGTGCCTCACTTTTATTCGGATTAGATGCCTCCGAAATCGTCCAAGGAGAAGCGGAACAATCGCGTGGAGTATCAATAGAAACAACGGCAGAAGGAGTTGCGGATCGCGCATTGCCGGAACAGCTAATTGACTTACTACCTGCCAACCCGTTTCTCGATTTTACAGGGGCACGTCCTACCTCTACTATCGGGGTTGTTATTTTCGCAGCGTTTCTTGGATTCGCCTATTTGACTCTTTTACGGCGGGAACCTGACAACGCAGCCACCGTGAAAAAAGGAATCGATGCTGTGTACGCGCTTGTTATGGGCATCGTCCGCATCGTTTTACGATTGACGCCTTACGGAATTTTGGCGATCATCGCACGCACGGTTGCGACATCCGATTTTGGGGCTATTTACAGTTTAGGGAAATTTGTGCTTGCTTCATATGTCGCGCTTGCTGTCATGTTCGGCATTCACTTGCTTATCTTGGCGCTTTCCGGTCTGAATCCGTTGACGTATGTGAAAAAAGCGGGAGACGCTTTGTTATTTGCTTTTTCTTCGCGATCAAGCGCGGGGACGTTGCCACTTAACATTCGCACGCAGACAGACCGACTCGGTGTCCCTGACGGGGTTGCAAACTTTGCAGGATCGTTCGGATTGTCGATTGGCCAGAATGGGTGCGCGGGCATTTATCCGGCGATGCTTGCCGTGATGATTGCACCATCGGTTGGTCAGCCACTAGATGCCCAATTCATTGTCACATTGATTGTCATTGTTGCGATAAGTTCGTTTGGCGTTGCAGGGGTCGGTGGGGGCGCAACATTTGCAGCGATTCTTGTCCTCTCTGCTCTCAACTTGCCAATTGCGCTAGCAGGTCTTCTTATCTCAGTCGAGCCGCTAATCGACATGGGACGCACAGCAGTCAATGTGAGCGGTTCAATGACAGCGGGCGTGACGACAGCGCGCATCAACGGAGAGTTGGATACAGAAATGTATAATGGCCCGATCGATGATGGAGCGTTGGAAGTGTAATCAATTTTATGGCTAAGAAAAAAGGAGGAGGTGATCGTGAAAAATCACCCCCTCCTTTTATTTTGCGCCTATGAATGGCGCAATGATTTATTTGAAGTTTTAAATGCGAAAATCAAAGCAATCGAAAGGACTGCTAAAATAGCGGAAAGGAAATACATATTTCCAGCTTCTTTTGTGAAAACCCATGTGAAGAAAAGGGGGCCGATAATTCTTCCCATATTGTCCATAGAATATGTCATACCGGCAGCTGTCCCGTATTTTCCACCAGATTCTTTCGTTGTCAAGGAGACGAGAACCGTCCTAGCAAGTGCATTGCCAGCGGTAAAGACACTCAGTGCCACGCCAGCATAAATGAGGCTTGACGTGAACGGAAGAAGAAGGAGTCCTAAGGCAGTTACGAGTTGTGCGCCAATCAACCACTTTGTTTCGGTTCCATTTTTCACCCGACGCACGACACCCCCTTGTATTGCGGCATCGACGAAACCACTCACCATGAACAAATAGCCGAGTTGAAGCGGCGTAATTTGGATTTTATCGATTTGAAACAGTTGGAACGTCGCCTCTATACCCGCAAGCAAGAAGGTAACGGAGAAGGAAAAGAGAAATAAATAACGGACCCTGTATTGCCAGAGAGTCGATCCCCCTCGTGGAAGAATGGCGCGCTTTGTTGCATCTCCACGCTTTTCAGGTTCTTTTAAAATAATACTTGCATATACAAGCAGTAAAATGATCAAAATACCTGATGAAATGTATGGCAACCGGAGCGATACATCACCGAGCACGCCACCGATCGCTGGCCCGAAAATGAAACCGAGCCCAATGGACATGCCCATCAATCCCATATATGTATTACGGTTTTCTTCATCTGTCATATCGGCAACAAACCCAGTCACTGCCGTATACAATGCCCCTGAGAAGAATCCTCCAACGATGCGTGACGCATAGAGCATCGGCAAATTATCCATAAATAGTGCAAATAAGAAAAAGCTTGAACTAAATCCAAGAAGTCCAATTAAGATCAATTTTTTACGTCCCGTTCGATCAGACAATGCCCCCCATAATGGCGCAGTGAAAAAGGAAGCGAGCGCATAGATGGTCAATAAACCGCCAACATGGATCTCGGAAAACCCTTGCTGGAGAATCACTTCAGGCAAAATCGGAATAATAATACCGAAACCAAGATAAACAAAAAATTGGACAGACATAAGAAGTAAAATAGCTTTTTTCATGTATTAACCTGCTTTCTTAAAGAATCGCTCTTTCCATTCTACTCTGTGCAATGGATTCCGACAACGGAAAAGGGGGCGCTCTGGGCGTTCGGCGCCTAAACATGCTGTTTAGCGCCCAAAGCATCGGTTCCGCCGCCCAAAGTCAGTCATTCCGCGCCCAAAGCAGGGGTTGCCGCGCCCAAAGTCAGTCATTCCACGCCCAAAGCATCGGTTGTAGCGCCCAAAGTCTGTCACCCCACGCCTAAAGCAGCGTTACGGCGCCCAAAGTCAGTCATTCCACGCCCAAAGCAGCGGTTGCAGCGCCCAAGGCCTGGCTCCCCGTCCTCTATATACGAAATTCCGTCTATAAAACGATCCACAAACAGGCACACTAAATGTTTTTTGAATAAAAATGTGTAAAAACTTGACGAAATGGAAAATCTGTAACAGAATTGAAAGATTTGAAAACGTTTGGAAGTGGTATACTGGAAGTAACAGTGCATTAGAATGGTTTTTATGAAAGTGAAACTTTTTTCGTTTACGTTCGTCATAATGACTATAAGAGAAAGGTCGAGGTGGAAAAGATGGCTAAAGAAATGGATTTGAAAAAAATCATCTCCAACTTGGCAAAATTAGGTGTTTCGGCTACGATGACGAAATCCCGTCTCGAAATGCTGAAAGCCCTTGCGCCGCCTGTTCATGACCCACAGATTCAATCCCAATCATAAGGTAAGGACCAACTTGAAGATTGACCCATTATAATAAAAGCTCCGACAGAAATAAAAACTCTGTCGGAGCTTTTTTGTCATTCACTCTTCATCGTCGTCCGTGCCAAACATATACGTACGGTGGTGGAACTTCATACTGAAAATCAGACCAATTGCGAGCATATTACTCATAAGCGAACTTCCTCCGTAACTGATGAAAGGAAGTGGAATTCCAGTAATCGGGAGTAATTGTATGCTCATGCCGATGTTTTCAAATACGTGGAACGTAATCATTGCGATAACGCCTGTGCATACATAAAGGCTGAAAAGATCTTTCAATTCAAGTGCAATTTTTGTTAAGTGGTAAATAAGGATGAAAAATAAGCTAATGACGATACATGAACCGATGAATCCATACTCTTCACCGATCACACTAAAGATGAAATCGGTATGGTTTTCAGGAATATACACTTCACGCCCTTGAAACCCTTTGCCGGACATACCGCCCGAACCGATGGCTGTCATGGCTGTGATTAAATTGTATCCTTCATCGGAAGGGTAAGAGTATGGATCAAGCCACGAGTAAACCCTTTTGAACTGATAACGGTCGAAACCGAGGACGTCTTCCATGAAATCTTGCGCATAAAGCGCCATCCACAATAAGCCAATACCGGCTGTCGCACCCGCTGTAAAAAGCGGTAAAAGAATTTTCCATGAAATACCGGCTACTAAAATAACTGCTGCCGTGATCGATAGAAATACGAGCGATGTACCGAGGTCAGGCTGTTCCATGATGAAAATAAGGGGAACGACCAATACGAATAAGATTTTACCAAGAAGTTGAAAATCCGTCTTCAAGGTTCTGTCTTCGATCACTTCATTATGCTTGCTGACTAACCTTGCCATTCCAAGAATGAAAAACGTCTTGATGAACTCGGAAGGTTGAATCGTCCCGATTACGGGAAGGTTAAGCCATCTTTTTGCACCGAGTCGAGCTTCGGCAATTTCCGCAGGGGCAAAGTGAAGGAAGACGAGAAGAAAAACGCCGAAGCCATATAAATACCATGATACTTTTTTGTACTGTTCCGGTTCAAAATACATCGCCATTGCGACAATAATAGAGCCAATCACATACCATTGTACTTGTGAAAGAACGAAGTTGGTCGGGTGTCGCCCTGTCGTTTGCGCAGAAGCAATCGCAAATAAGCTAATGATACAAAATAGCAGTAATATGAAAGCGAGCGTCCAGTCAAAACGGTCCGCTGGTTTGTTTGATAGTTTCATAATATTTTACTCACCTTTGGTTTAATATAACTCATAGTATACAGCAAACTGGACGCCTCTGCTTGAGAAGAAGTTGCGTTATCCAATGTGACGAACTGTTTATTTTTCGGTAATTCGTTCATGTAAGTGGTCCACCCATGGTAAACTAGAGACACAAAACCAAAAGAACGGTGAGGGGAATTATAGTGAAAAAAAGATTAGGTTTAGTGTACGGTGGAAAGTCGGCAGAACATGAAGTGTCCTTATCCACTGCACGTGCAGTCATACAAGCGGTCGACTTCAATCGGTATGAAGTCATTCCGATTTATATTACGTACGAGGGTGAATGGAGAAAAGGTCAACCGCTTGAAGAGCCAGTTGATACAATCGAGGCGTTGCGTCTGAAAGGTAACGGCACGAATGCGCCAGATCGGATTCACGATTTCCTAAATGACAAAGTGGGCATGCCAGATGTCGTGTTCCCGCTTCTCCACGGAACAAATGGAGAAGACGGCACTGTCCAAGGATTATTTGAAGTGATGAATATACCGTATGTCGGCAACGGCGTTCTCGCTTCCGCTGCAGGGATGGATAAAGTATCCATGAAGCAATTATTTGCACAAGTTGGACTCCACCAAGTTCCTTATGTTCATTTCATCAGAAGTGAGTGGCACGAGGAACGTGAACAGTTGCTCGAACAGATGGAACGGGAGCTCGGCTGGCCGATGTTCGTCAAACCGGCTAACTTAGGTTCAAGCGTAGGCATTAGTAAAGCAACGGATCGGGATAGTTTAATAGCCGCAGTCGACGTAGCGTTGAAATTTGATCGGCGTATTATCGTTGAGCAAGGGGTCGTCGCGCGTGAGATCGAATTAGGCGTGAAAGGAAATGACGAACCGGCCTGTTCGGTTCCGGGCGAAATCAAACCGGTCGCTTCATTTTATGATTACGAAGCGAAATATAAAGATGGCAACACAGAGCTGATCATTCCAGCTGTTGTGACTTCTGAAGTGCAAGAGACGATGGAAGATATGGCGATTCGTGCGTTTAAAGTACTGGATTGTGCAGGGCTTGTGCGTGCCGACTTCTTTGTAACAGATCAAGATGAAGTGCTTATTAACGAAGTGAATACGATGCCAGGGTTTACGCCAACGAGCATGTTTCCGTTGTTATGGCAAAAAACGGGTGTAGCGTATTCCGCGCTTATTGACGAATTGATCGGCTTGGCATTCGAACGCCATGCGGAAAAGCAACAAATACAATATAAAATGGATTGAGGGAATTTGAAGTGAAACAACAGTTGACGACAATTGCCGGTTGGTTGCAAGCCCAAGGGCAGCATATGGAAAATGTGACAGTCGACGGTGTCTCAATCGACTCTCGAACAGTGAAGAAAGGCGATTTGTTTATCCCGTTTAGAGGTGAACAAGTGAACGGCCACCGCTATGTAGCGAGTGCGATTGAAAAAGGGGCTGTCGCATCTTTATGGATGAAAGATGAGCCGGACGCTCCGACAGATGTGCCGCTCATTTTTGTCGATGATCCCGAAATGGCTCTTCAAGAAATGGCGCGTACTTATCGTGACACACTTCCATGTACCGTAATCGGCATTACTGGCTCCAACGGAAAAACGTCTACAAAAGACTTGGTTGCGAGTGTTTTGGCACCTTATTTTATTGTCCAAAAGACGGAAGGCAACTTCAATAATGAGCTCGGCTTGCCTTTGACGATTTTGTCGTTGGATGAAAAGACGGAATATGCCATTCTCGAAATGGGGATGAGCGGTTTTGGAGAAATTTCATTTTTATCGAAACTGGCGAAGCCGGATTATGCCATCATTACGAATATCGGTGAAGCCCATATGCAAGATCTTGGTTCTCGTGAAGGCATTGCGGAGGCAAAGTTTGAAATTATCGATGGGCTCGCGCAGGGCGGCAAGCTTTTCTACGATGGGGACGAACCGCTTTTACAATCGCTTGTGGCACAAAAGAATATGGTGAAAGCTGTGTCCTTTGGTTATGATGGCAAAAACGATTTGTCTCTTGAAACAGTTGAATCAACAGATGAAGGGAGCCGCTTTACGGTCCGTGGCTTGTTGAACGGTACATTTACCATTCCTGTTTACGGGGCGCATCAAGTGAAAAATGCACTTGCTGCTATTTTGATTGCGCATGAAGTTTCGACCACGGCGCATCATATAGGAGAAGCGCTTAAGAATGCCGTGTTGACGGATATGCGGATGCAACCGATCGTCTCTAAAAACGGCGTGTTGTTCATCAATGATGCGTATAATGCCGCGCCGACATCCATGCGTGCGGCACTTCAATTCATGGATGAGACCAATTTGCGGGAGAAGAAATGGCTTGTACTCGGAGATATGCTTGAGCTAGGAGCGGAAGAGCAAGGCTATCATGAATCGCTCGCTGGACAAATCGGCAAGATGAAGTTGGAAGGAATCTTATTGTACGGACAGCGTATGAAATGGCTTTACGACGTTCTCAAACAGCAGGAGAAAGAACTAAGTCTGGTCTGGTCGGCGGACGATATCCAGCCGATCGTGGAAGCGATCCGAAAAGGTGCGGACGAAGAATCTGTCGTTTTACTGAAAGGCTCGCGGGGGATGAAGTTGGAACGGGTTGTGGAAGTTTTCCTTGAAGGACCCGGCGCATGAAAACAGGGGTTTTGTTCATCCACGGATTTACGGGCGGCACATACGAAGTACAGCCGCTCGTCACATTCGTAAAAAGTCATACGGATTGGCTTGTGGAAGTGCCAACATTGCCGGGACATGGCGTGACACTCGACCTTCGTCATATGTCCGCCGAGTCGTGGATGATGGAGGCGGAGCAAGCGATTCAAAGATTGCGACGGAAAGTTGACCGGGTAATCGTCGTCGGCTTTTCTATGGGTGGCTTGATCGCCATGTACTTGACGATGCGCTATCCTGTTGACAAACTTGTCCTGCTCAGTGCCGCAGCGAAATATATAAGCCCGCGCATCCTGCTGAAAGATTTACAAACAGTGTTGACAGAATCGGTGATGAAAAGGTACAAGCCGACGATGTTTGCTCATTTATTCCAATACAAATTGACGAATACACCGCTTCGGGCGACATTTGAATTTTTACGGATCGTCAAAATGGTGGAACCTTACTACGGGCAAATCAAAGTTCCTGCTTGTATCGTGCAAGGTGAAAAAGATCCGATTGTCCCATTTTCCACTGCTGCCCATCTGTATGAAAATCTTGGTTCATCTACGAAGAGGCTCATCACCTCGCCTTTTGCGAAACATCATATTTGTTATAGCGACGATTGTGACGACTGGTTCGAAGAAGTGCTTCAATTCATGCAGCCGGACGAAGCGACTGTGATCGGTTGATCCGAGGACTATTAGCGTAGGGATGTTAAGGAAATGGACGAGCACTTTCGTCATCGAATTGAATAGACTGAAGCGCTTTGATTGCAGGGACGGTTTTTACATGGTACAATCTGTTGAGCATTGGATACATTTACACAGGACTCTTCATTCGAGGAAGAGTGCTTTTTTTTGAATAAAACGGTTTGCTCATCTATTACGGATTGTCTGTCCGTTGACCGAACCGCTCGGCAAAGACCGGGTTTTCCCATTCAACCATACCCTCAGATGCGTACGACACAGCGTAGAGAGAATGCAAAATATCGGAAACGTTCCCTTTGACAGGCTCGAATTTGCCGCGCTTTCATTTGAAAATGTAACCAATTGTCAAATGAAGAAAAAGGAGATTGAAAAGTTTTGACTAAATTTTCAGAGCTGAATATCAGTGAATTAACACAAAATGCTTTAAGCCGGATGGGGTTTGAGGAAGCAACGCCTATCCAAGAAGGTACAATTACCCTTGGTATGGAAGGGCGGGACATCATCGGTCAAGCCCAGACAGGTACGGGGAAGACTGCGGCATTCGGTGTTCCAATTATAGAAAAAGTCGATACAAGTAATAAAGCGGTACAAGCGCTTGTCATTGCGCCTACACGCGAATTGGCAATACAAGTTTCCGAAGAGATTTATCGGATCGGTTACGGAAAACGCGCTCGTGTACTTTCTGTTTATGGTGGACAGGAAATCGGACGCCAAATTCGTGCCCTACGTAACAACCCACAAATTATCGTCGGTACGCCAGGACGCTTACTTGACCATATCAAACGTAAAACATTGAAGTTGGATCACGTTAAAACGCTCGTCCTTGATGAAGCGGATGAAATGTTGAACATGGGCTTCATTGAAGATATCAATGCGATCATGGCAAGTGTTCCAGACGAGCGTCAGACGCTTCTGTTCTCCGCTACAATGCCAGCGCCAATCCGTAAAATTGCGGAAACATTCATGAACAATCCTGAAATTGTTAAAATCAAGTCAAAAGCAATGACGGTTGAAAATATTGACCAATACTTTGTAAAAGCGCAAGAACGCGAAAAGTTTGATATTCTGTCCCGTTTGCTTAATGTTCACCAACCAGAACTCGCGATTGTATTTGGACGTACGAAACGCCGGGTTGACGAACTTGCACATGCTTTGAGCATTCGTGGTTATTTGGCAGAAGGGATTCACGGAGATTTGACGCAAGCGAAACGGATGTCTGTTCTTCGTCAGTTCAAAGACAATAAAATTGACGTTCTTGTCGCGACGGATGTTGCGGCACGTGGCCTTGACATTTCTGGCGTAACACATGTATACAACTTCGATATTCCGCAAGATCCGGAAAGTTATGTACACCGGATTGGTCGGACGGGGCGCGCAGGTAAAAGTGGAATGGCGATTACTTTTGTGACGCCACGCGAAATGGGTTATTTACGTATTGTTGAGGAAACGACGAAAAAGCGTATGACGCCACTCGTGCCACCATCCTCGGATGAAGCACTCATCGGCCAACAACGGTTGGCGGTTGAACAGCTCACTGAAATCATCAAAAAGAACGAATTGAATGAATACATGCAACTGGCAGCAGAAATGCTTGAAAACTTCGACGCAACAGAAGTCGTTGCAGCTGCGCTCAAAAATATGACGCGCGAGCCGGACGATACCCCGGTGAAAATTACGGAAGAACGTCCATTACCGATGAGAAGAAGCAGTCAAAATCGCGGTAGTGGAGGCCGTGGTGGTTATCGTGGCAACCGTGGCAATCAGCGCGGTGGACGTCCATCATCACGTGGAGGCCGTGGAAGTGGCGGTTCCCGACGTGGACGCGAAGGCGGATCACGCGGCGGAAGCAGTCGTTCCCGTAGCCGTTCTGAAAGATAATAACTTATACAACAAGGCCGAGAAGTGCAAAATGCGCTTCTCGGTTTTTTTGCTTAAAGGGAAACATTTTAACTTTACGTTCGTATAGAATAGAAGAAGGAAGAGGTGTTGATTATGAGAGAACAACCGGTGAACCAAATTTCGGAAAAGGGATTGCGCGTATGGCGGTTGTACGGCATAATGCAAACGGTTCTTATTTTGCTGCTCGCTATCGGAACTGGCGTTTTGGTGTACATATTTGACGGACCGTGGTGGATTTATGCAATTGCAGCAGGAGCCGTTTTGTTATACGCTTATCTGTTCATTTATTTATTTCCAAAAATTAAATGGTTGCGTTGGCGTTATGAAGTGCGGGAATCTGAAATAGAACTCCAATATGGAATTTTCATTGTGAAGCGAACGCTGATTCCGATGGTTCGCGTCCAACACGTCGACACTTCTCAAGGCCCCATATTACGAAAATATAATTTAGCGGGCATCAGTATTTCAACCGCGGCAACGAATCATATGATTCCTGCGCTCGTGATGGAAGAGGCGGATGAGCTGAGGAGTAGAATTTCTACGCTCGCGAGGGTGGCGGAAGATGATGTCTAATACACGCTATAAATTACATTGGGTGACAGCGATCATTTCAGTATTGAAGACGCTGAAAGAAATGATCATCCCGCTCGTCGTTCTCGTTTTTGCGAATGGTCTCAATGACACGGGAAAATGGTATTTGGATTATTTGACGTTTATCATTTTCGGTTTACTTATTGTCACTTTTTTAATAACAGGACTTATTAAATGGAAACGTTTTGTTTATTGGTTTGAAGATGAGGAATTGCGGATCGAATACGGGTTGTTTGTAAAGAAAAAACGTTACATCCCTTTTGATAGGATTCAAAGTCTTGACTATACGGAAGGCATTTTACACAGACCGCTCAATTTGGTGAAAGTGAAGGTGGAAACTGCTGGGGGATCGGCTTCTTTGAAAGCCGAAGCAGAATTGACGGCGATTACAAAAGAAGAAGCAGACAGGATTGAAATGGAAATCGCAGAAGCGAAGAAGCGGAGACAGAGCCATCTCCATACGGCCGATGAACAACCGACGGAATTGTTGGAGGTGGAAGAGAAAGTACAAGCGAAGCCTGTTTTTAGCTTGGCGGGAAAAGATTTACTCATTTTGGCGACAACTTCGGGAGGAATCGGTTTAATTTTATCGGGGGCTGCCATTTTTGTTTCACAGTTTGCGGATCTATTGCCACTCGGTTGGATGTACGAGGAAATTTCGGGATTTATTAAATACGGATTTTTACTCATTGCGCTTATCATTTTTCTCGTTTTGCTCGTCGTTTGGGGTATTTCAGTCGCGATGACTTTTTTCGCGTATTATGGTTTTACAGTAATGTTGGAGAATGACGATATTGTCATTACACGTGGACTTATTGAGAAGAAGCGAGCGACAGTGCCATTGAATCGGGTGCAAAGTGTGCGGATTGTAGAAAATCCATTCCGGCAACTTTTCGGATACGCCAATGTCGTTATTGATAACGCGGGTGGTGGACTTGGGGAAGGTGCGGTCATCAATTTATTTCCTCTTGTGAAAAAGAAAGAAATTGATGGCCCATTGAAAGAGATTTTTCCGGACCTGATCACCAAAGATCCGTCTGGAAAAATCCCGAACCGCGGCAAGCGCCATTATTATCGTATCGATTATCTATGGATGCTCCCTGCGATTGCGGCACTCACATACTTTTTCTTTCCGTACGGGCTTTTTTCTTTCCTTATCATACCGGTTGTCGTTCTTTTCGGGTTATGGCAACATCGCTCTGCCGCGTATGAGATTGCAGATAATCAGCTGACATTGCGGTTTAGAAGATTTAGTTTGCAAACGGCTTATATGACGAAGAAAAGGATCCAGTCGATCGAGATGAAGCAAAACTATTTTCATCGTAAAAATAGCGTCGCTACTATATCAGCACGTGTGAAATCGGGTGTCGGAGCGTTTGACGCCCAAGTGAGGCATATGGAAGAAAAGGAAGCAGAACGAATTCTTGAATGGTATGAGCCCTCGTCATCTGAAAGGAAAGGTGAAGAGTCAGGAATGGTTTGAAGCGGCGGGCATTATATTTTCATTATTACAAATGAAAATATATCGGAGAAAAAAGGAAGCCACTGAAAAATCTCCATTTTTCAGAAGTAACTAGTTAATTGGGGTGCAGAGCGGCGCCTCCTAAGGGGCAGACGAAGCGGTAAGACCAGCAGGAAAAAACTTGGTTTACAGCGGGTGCTTGCCCCTAGCGCCGGAGTGGCATCAGTTGGAACGATTACGCCAACTGATGATTCGTTTCGGGTTGAAATAACTAAGACCGATCAGAAATCCAACAATCAGTCCAGTAATATGTGCCGTCGCATTAATGTACGGCTGGATGAATGTCATGACGAGACTGACGACGATGATAGGTAGAATGACTTGGCGTAACTGAGGCATCGTATTCCGCGTATAGTAAATTAACGCCCCGTATGCCCCGAAAATACCAAAAATCGCCCCGCTTGCTCCAAGATGCTGGTAGAAAGGATCTTGTAAAAAAAACGTTGCTACATTTGCGAAAATGCCAGAAAGCATATAAAGAGTAAAGAATCGCATTTTGCCAGTTATTTTTTCCAACTCGGGACCGAATACGAACAAGCAAAACATATTAAATAATATGTGCATGATGCCACCATGCAAAAACATGGGCGTCACCAAGCGCCACCAGTCGCCATCCGAAATTAAGTAATTGATGCCGATTCCTACGTACAGTACTTGCGAACCGATAATCGGTAAGGACGTGACGATGAAAATTGCAATATTGAGTGCAAGAAAGATCGACACAACTGGATAAAAACGAATGTATTCGGAAAAACTTTCTCTACGGATAAACATTTTTTCACCTCAATCACTCTATCAATTACGCCTCGGCATGATTGCGTCCGGATTTTTTCGAGCTAGCTTGAAAAGCTTCCCTTAAAAATCCGTGACATCCACCGGAGGCATCATCTTTGTTCAGCTAGAGGTTGAACACCTGCTGAACAGGAAGCACAACTGCATTCATCTCGCCACCGTAGAAGTGGGAGTTTTCTGCTGAAGGAAGATAAACCTATTATACATATTTTCAGCTTGGAATGGGAAGGAGAGGAATTCCGTGATTTCAGGAATCGGCTTAGATATCGTAGAGCTTGATCGCATTGAAAAATTAGATGCCAGATCAGAAAAATTCCGAAACCGTTTATTAACTGAGACAGAACTAAAAATTTATAAATCTCTCAAAGGGAGCCGGCGCACGGAATTTCTTGCAGGGCGTTTTGCGGGAAAGGAAGCTTTTGCGAAAGCGCGTGGCACAGGCATTGGTGCATCTTGCAACTTTGTTGATATCGAAATCGTTCCCGATAGGAAAGGCAAACCAGTTCTACACTTTAAAGGAGTCGCCGTTTCGGGATTTATCTCGATTACGCATACGCAAACAGTGGCAGCTGCCCAAGTAATTCTGCAAGCATAATCCCGAATCCTTTCTCATAAGATGATTTACCTGATTGAAATGAGAAAGGATGAACTTATTTGCGAAGCCGGATATTTGCACTTTTGTTAGTTGTAGTCGTAATTGCTCTTGCTGCATGTGGATCACCATCGAAAGAAGATGTGATGAAGAAGCTAAGCGGAAAATGGAATGACTCGAAGGGGTACGAACTAGATGCAACGATGGAAATCAAGACTGGGGCAGAACCGAGATTGTACGATGTAGAAGTGTGGCATACCAAACCTGATTTTTATCGTGTACATGTGTCGCAGGAAGGAAAAAAAGATTCTCAAATGATCGTTCGAAATGAAGACGGCGTGTTTGTTGTCACACCATCACTCGGTAAAACATATACTTTCCAAAGTGATTGGCCGGCACAAAATAGTCAAGCGTACTTGATCGGTGCCTTGGCAGAGGATATTAAAGTAGATAAAAATGCGACAATGACAGAAAAAGAAAAAACGTATGTCTTTGAGACGGAAACGAGAAACAATCATAAAAAGGTTTTGCCTAAACAACAGATTCACATCGATAAAAAGACTTTGCTTCCAAAGCATGTGTCTGTCTTGGATGAAACAGGTGAAGAGCAAATCCGCATTTCCTTTAATAAGATAACACTCGGCACTGAAAGAAAAGCGTCGGATTATAATGTGGAAGAAGCGAATAGTGAAGAGGCTACGCCAGAAGAAGAACCTGCGGCAGAAGAAGAGTCTGATGCGAATGAAAAAGAAAGTGACGAGCAGTTCAATACGTACTATCCGACAGTTGAATGGCAAGATGTCACGCTTCTTGAAGAAGAGACCGTGAAAACAGAAAATGGTCTACGTTCGTTCATGACATTCGGTGGAGAGAAAGAATATACAATTATTCAAGAGCGTGCAGTACAATCTGAAAGCACATTGCCAGTCTCCATGGAAGGCGACCCGGTTGACCTTGGATTTACAGTTGCTGCACTAACGGAGAATTCGATGCGTTGGGAAAGTGATGGTGTTTCTTTTTTCCTTGCATCCAAAATGTTGACGCCGGATGAAATGATTGAAGTAGCGACATCCATGTCAGCAGGTGAAATGAAGTAATATTGGTTGACATAGGCAGTGCGGAAAAACAATAATTTGAACGACCCCCACATCATAGAATGAAAATCACATCACACCAAAAAACGAGGCGAAAGCTGTGGAAAGTACGACATGTTATCGTCCGACAAAGGCGATTATCAATTTAGAAGCAATCAAAGAAAACGTGAAATCTTTAAAAGAATATGTAGGTAACAAAACAGCGGTCATCGCCGTTGTAAAAGCGGATGGCTATGGACACGGAGATGTAGAAGTGGCGCGTGCGGCTATTGAAGCAGGAGCGGAAATGGTCGCAGTCGCAACCCCTGAAGAAGCATTACGGCTTAGAGGAGCGGGAATTCGTACCGGGATTCTCGTTCTCGCTCCATCCCCTGTATCTTTTGTGAAAAAAGCGGCAAGACTGGAGATAACGCTCGCTGTATCTGAGGCGGATTGGTTAGAGGAAGCGCTTCAAGAAGAGAAGGCGTTCGAAAACCCTTTAAAAATCCATATAAAAGCGGATTGTGGCATGGGACGAACGGGCTTGCGTGATAAAAAGGCACTGCAGATGCTTATGAATGTCGTGGCAAGATCTGAGCACGTCGTTGTTGATGGCATGTTCATGCAGTTTTCTTGTGCGGACGAGAGGGATCGAAATCATACGGTGGAACAGTACGATCGATTTATGGAGCTTGTCGCTGTTTTAAAGGAAAAGCCAAGGCTTTTACATGTTTCAAATAGTGCCGGAGCTCTCCTGTACCCGGAATTTGCTATGGATGCTGTACGTGTTGGAATTGGATTATATGGGATCGCGCCTTCCGCATATGTCGAGGAGAACCTCCCATTTCCGCTTAAAAAGGCTTTAACGCTTGAAACAGAGCTTTCTTTTGTGAAGCATCTGGAAAAAGGGAGTACCATCAGTTACGGTTCGACTTATCAATCTTCGGAGGCAGAATGGATCGGAACCATCCCGATCGGATATGCGGATGGTCTGCAAAGAGGTCTCCGAGGACAGGGAGTGTTGATCGCTGGCGAACGTGCACCGATCGTCGGAACGATTTGTATGGATCAATGCATGATAAAACTGCCTAAAGAGATGAATGTGGGAGAAAAAGTAACGCTAATCGGTAAACAAGGCGCTGAAGAAGTTAGGGTGGAGGAATGGGCGGAGCGATTGGATACAATTGCTTATGAAATCCCGGTCTTACTAACGAAACGGGTCCCAAGAGTGTATTCAAATTGAAAGGTGGTTTAATTTTTCCTCTGGCGCAGTTGTGCTCCCCAAAAATCGAGTGAAAATGGAGAGGGAATATGCACGTCGGCAAAACGTACAAATTTTGCGGAATTTTGTCTATCTATTTCCTTCTATGTCTTCTCATTGTCGACATTCAATGGTAAGATAGAATTGTAGCAAAATGAGTGAACGGGTTTGTTGGAGGTGCTGACGTGCGTACTGATAAAAATAGTAGAGAAGTCATTGTGAAGATTCCGAAACGGATGCTGAACGAAAATGAACATACGGTCGTCCATCAGGAGCCGGAGCGCGGTGATTTTGTGTATATTTCGACAAAAAGATACGAAACGGCCTATGAGCCGGACGCGATAAGAGAAGCGATGATGCAAGGATACGTCGAAATGTCGCAAATAAATTTAAAAATTGCCATGGAATGCTTACATGTTGAGTATGAAGCCCAGCACACGGTGGAACGTCTCGTAAGCGGAGGATGAAAATTTGGCGATAAAACGTGGAGACGTCTTTTTTGCAGACCTGTCACCGGTCGTTGGTTCAGAACAGGGAGGGACTAGACCAGTTCTGGTTATACAGAACGACATAGGAAATCGGTTTAGTCCGACAGTCATTATTGCGGCTATCACAGCGCAAATACAAAAAGCAAAATTGCCGACACATGTTGAAATCGATGCGAAACGATATGACTTCGAGCGGGATTCAGTTATCCTGCTCGAACAAGTTCGCACGATCGACAAGTCGCGGCTTACAGATAAAATTACACACCTAGACGAAACTTTGATGGAGCAGGTCGATCAAGCGCTAGAAATAAGTTTCGGCCTCATCAAATTTTAATAATACATATAAAAGAAACACTGCAGGCGTTTTATCTGTGGTGTTTTTTTAATTATATGACAAAATGAATGAACTCTCACACTGAATCCGATACAATAGAGGAACAAGTATGAGCAGAAGAGTAAGGAGGATTACGTAACTAATCATGAGAAAGAAAATAGCTGAAAGTATCCAGGAGCACATGGATGAGATAATAGACCAATGGCAAGAGCAAATGCAGGAAGAAAAAGGGGAGCTTTTCTTTCAATATATGTCAAGTGAGGTCGTTGATAAGACAAGCCGCCAATTCGCCGAACTGATGACTTCAAATTTATTGGAAAGTGAAACGATCAATGAGGAAAAGCTGACAGACTTTGCAGAGAAAGTCGTCCGTTTCAGCTGGTCCATTAAATTCGTCAATAAAGCAATTGACCGTTTCGGCCAAATTGCTTTCAATATATTGATTGAAGAAAAAGTGATTCACACGTCCGAGATAAAGGCTTATATGGACATTTACTTTGAGTGGATCAACCCATTGCGAGACAGTATCGTTGAAGCATATTCTATTGAATGGGAACGAACAGTGAACTTACAAAAAATCGCTTTACAAGAACTGTCCGCGTCCCTCATTCCGGTTTTTGAAAAGATTTCTGTCATGCCTCTCGTTGGCACAATCGATACGGAGCGTGCGAAACTTATCATGGAGAACTTACTAGAAGGTGTTGTTAAACAACGATCGGAAGTTGTGCTGCTCGACATTACAGGCGTCCCTGTTGTTGATACGATGGTGGCTCACCACATTATCCAAGCTGCGGATGCCGTCCGGCTGATTGGAGCGAAATGCATGCTCGTAGGCATACGACCGGAAATCGCCCAAACAATCGTGACGCTCGGTATCGATTTAAATGATTTTACAACAACGAGTACCTTACAGCGTGGAATGCAGGAGGCTCTTAAACTGACGAATCGCAAAATAGTGGAGGGAGAATCTTTATGAACATGCGCATCCCGATTTTAAAACTAGGCGAAACATTGATTGTGTCGATTCAGTGGGAACTCGACGATCAGACGGCAATTCAATTTCAAGAGGACTTATTGAATAAAATGCATGCGACAACTGCTAGAGGTGTGTTAATTGATTTAACGCCGATCGATTTTATCGATTCGTTTATCGCAAAAGTATTAGGCGATGTCATTAATATGTCAAGGTTGATGGGAGCGAAAGTGGTTATTACTGGCATCCAACCTGCCGTGGCAATTACCCTTATCGAGTTAGGCATTCGATTGGAAAATGTCATGACAGCGCTTGATCTTGAAAACGGATTGGATAAATTGCATAAAGAATTGGAGGACTGAATATGGATTACCGGTCTTCTGTTGAGATTTACACGGAGTGGGACATTGTCGCCGCCCGTCAGCTCGGTCGAAATGAAGCGAGGAAAATTGGCTTCGGTACTGTTGACCAAGCCCGTATTACGACAGCAATTAGTGAGTTGGCTCGAAATATTTATTTATATGCAGGAAAAGGAAAAATTGAAATAGAACGCTTATATGAGAATGGCGTATTCGGTATATTGATCATTGCGTCGGATCAAGGCCCTGGCATTGCTGATATGAGAAAGGTAATGAGTGATGGATTTACGACTTCCGGCGGACTTGGTGCCGGAATGCCGGGGGTTCGCCGGTTAATGGACGAGTTTAATGTTGAGTCGGAACTTAATGTAGGGACAACAATTACTGCTGTAAAATGGCTTCGATAAGGGGGGATGTAGCTGGTGCTAGAAGTAAAAAGGAAATATAAAGAAATGGTAAGTCAGTATGTCAACAGTCAAAGTGAAATGGACTTGTATTCGGGCCATAAACTGAGTAGGCAGTTCATTGAGAAAGAAATTTCTCCAGAAGAAGTTATTGGGATTCATAAAAGAACACTGAAAGAGTTATTTCCAGAAATGGATGAAAAGATTAGTCATTCATTTGATTTTCTGATTGAAGTGATGATTCATTATGGGCTTGCTTTACAAGAGCACCAGAGCTTAATTAGGAAACAAGAAGAGCACGAAATGGAAATGAACATTGCTGCCAAGGTGCAAGATACTTTACTTAAAACGAAAGTACCTAATTTTAAAGGGCTGGATATCGGATTTGTATCGGTTCCGGCGAAGCAAATGAGCGGGGACTATGCTTATTTTGTGAGCGACGAACAGAGTTACGCAAGTGTGGCGGTTGCAGATGTGATTGGCAAAGGAATCCCAGCCGCGTTATGCATGTCAATGATTAAGTTCGGGATGGATAGTATGCAGGCGGAGCGTTCAAGTCCGCGACTCGTTCTCGATATCGTCAATCGGATTGTCGAAGAAAGCGTTGATGATTCTATGTTCATTTCGATGTTTTATGGCAAATACGATGCAAAAGACTCGGCATTCTCTTACGCTTCCGCAGGACACGAACCAGCCCTTTTGTATAAAGCGGATGAAGAAAAGTTCGTGGAGTTGGATGCAAAAGGTTTGTTACTAGGTGTACAGTCGAATGTTCTATATGAAGAGCGGACTGTCCATTTGGCAGACGGGGATTTTATTGCCATGTTGACAGACGGCGTGACCGAAGTGCGGACAGAAGAAGGATTTATCGATGAAGATTTAATAAAAGAACTCTTGTGGAAAGTTAAAGATGAACCATCTCAAATCATGGCAGATACGGTTTATCGTCATCTTGGGGAGATGCAGAACTTTCAATTGCGAGATGACTTTACGATCATTATATTAAAAAAAGAAGATAAAAAGGTTTAAACCTTGTTTAAAAGTGGTAGAGAGTTAGTAGGTTATTAATGATATTTAAGAAAATTCGGGGTGTGGAAATGAATTTACAAGTAGAATTGTTGGAAAAGGACAGTGTTCAATATTTTAAAGTAGTGGGCGAGATTGATGCTTTCACAGCACCGATTTTAAAAGAGCGTCTAGAGCCTATGCAGAAAGTAAAAGGACTTCAAGCGGCAATTGACTTATCTAATGTTGATTATATAGATAGTACAGGGTTAGGTGTTTTCGTAGGTTTCTATAAAGCGTTGAAACAGAACGAAGGCCACATGAAAATTACTGGTGTGAATGCGCGGCTGAAAAGGTTGTTTGAAATTACAGGGCTTGACGATATTATGGATATTGAAGCGGAAGAAGGTGGAGACGGCGATGCAACCGTATGATTACATTGAATTAAAGGTGCCTGCTAAAGCACAATATATTGGGGTAGCCCGTCTCACAATTTCTGGCCTCGCGAGCCGGCTTGGATTTTCGTATGACGAGATTGAAGATTTGAAGATCGCTTCGAGTGAAGCGGTGACAAATGCAGTTCAGCATGCGTATCAAGATGAGGAATCAGGCGAAGTAATTGTGGGATGTGCACTTTTTGAAGACAAGATTGAAATTATGATCGCGGATCATGGTCAAAGTTTTGATTTTGAGGAAACGAAAAAACTTGTTGGTCCTTATAATGATCAAGAAGAAGGACAGTTTCTACGAGAAGGCGGTCTTGGACTTTACTTGATGGAAACGCTTATGGATGAAGTAAAAGTATATCACGAGGAGGGCGTAACGGTCTTCATGACAAAATATCTTGGCGGAGAGCGGGTGGATAATGATGTCGAAACAATCTCCTCCTAGAGCAGGTACGAAAGAAGAGGTACTTCGTTGGATTCAGCAATACCAAGAGACGAAAGACGAAGAAGCACAGACAAATCTTGTGCTTCATTACGAACGTCTCGTTCAATCACTTGCCCGTAAATATTCGAATGGTAAGCCTTATCACGAAGATCTCGTGCAAGTAGGTATGCTTGGTTTGCTGGGTGCGATAAGGCGATACGATCCGAAATACGGAAGAAGTTTCGAAGCATTCGCTGTCCCGACGATTATAGGTGAAATTAAAAGATTCATGCGTGATAAAACGTGGGCGATCCATGTACCTCGACGTATTAAAGAACTTGGACCGAAAATAAAGGCGACTGTTGAAACGTTGACGGTTGAGATGCAACGTTCTCCCCTCGTTCATGAAATTGCGGAGTATTTGGATGTTGGAGAAGATGACGTGCTGGAAGCGATGGAGATGAGTCGTAGCTATCAAGCACTTTCCATGGATCATGCTTTGGAAGCTGATTCGGAAGGTGGGACGGTCACTCTTTTCGATTTGATTGGATCGCAAGATGAGGGTTATGAAACAACAGACCAACGTTTGCTTGTTGCTGATGCGCTCGTCGTTCTATCCGAACGTGAAAAGCAAATTATTCAATATACATATATTGAGCAATTGAGTCAAAAAGAAGCCGGTGATCGATTGGGCATCTCACAAATGCATGTCTCAAGATTGCAACGAAAAGCGATTAAAAAGTTACAAGAAGCAATTTCGGCTAATGGCGGTGCATCATAGTGGAAGCGATTCGAACTGAAGAAGTGGAAGCATATGTCTATCAGAAAGCGAAGTCAGGCAACCAGGAATCAGGAGATACGTACTTTGTCCACTCCGAAGAGGATTATTCATTGTTTGCGATTGCTGATGGGCTTGGGAGTGGTCCCATTGCTCGCCAGTCCGCCGAAATCATTCCGACCGTATTGAAGAAACATCACGATGAGTCGCTTGATGAACTATTAAGCCGTTGCAATGAATATATGATTCAAAAGCGCGGTGCCGCTGTTGCAATTGTGAAATTCGACTACGTGAAGAAAACAGTTCAGTATAGCTGCGTTGGAAATGTCCGCTTTTACATGCTTCACAACAGAGAGAAGATGATTTATCCATTACCTGTCATGGGGTACTTATCTGGTAAACCACAAAAGTTAAGGACGCAAGAATATCCTTACGGTGCAGGAGATTTATTTATTATGCATTCCGATGGTGTTGCGCTCCGGAGTCCGAAATCTTTGCTAAAGGAAAGCCCAGGGCCTTGTGAACTTTACCAAAACATTACAAACCTTATTGAATATGCAGATGATGCCACATTCATCGTAGGAAACTTGCTTCCTTGAAAGAGGAGCAGGTTTTTTTGTACTTATGTTAAAATAGAGAGTAAGTAGAAAGGATGATTGCCTAGTGGAGCATGTATTGAAAGTGACTGCTGAAAGAGCGAGTGTTCACATTCGCCAGGTTGAAAAAGTTATTGCATTGCTTGATGAAGGGAATACGGTTCCGTTTATTGCCAGATACCGGAAAGAAGCAACAGGTTCATTGGACGAAGTACAAATTAAAACGATTGAAGATGCCTATACGTACGTGAAAGGATTAGAGCAGCGAAAAGAAGAAGTGCTTCGTATTATCGAGGAACAAGGAAAATTGGATGATGCCTTGAAAAAAGCAATCCAAGAAGCGACCGTTCTCCAACGGGTTGAGGACTTGTATCGGCCTTTCATGCAAAAAAGACGAACGCGTGCATCGAAAGCCAAAGAAAAAGGCCTAGAACCGTTGGCAGATGTACTATTGTCATTTTCCGACGTAGCGCCCGAACAATTAGCACAATCTTTTGTTAGCGAAGAAAAAGAAGTCGAAACGGTTGAAGAGGCACTTGCTGGAGCACGGGACATTATTGCGGAAAGTTTTGCGGATGATGCAGCGCTGCGTGAAAAAATCCGAAAACTGACATGGTCGAATGGCTACATTGTTTCAACTATCCGCAAAGATGCAGAAGATCCACGGAAAGTATTCGGGATTTATTATGAGTACGAAGAACCGTTGAAAAAAATTGTTCCTCACCGTACGCTTGCGATGAACCGAGGAGAAAAAGAAGATGTTTTAAGAGTAGGCATCCGGTTTCCAGAGGAGCGGATTATTGGGGAAATGGAGCGAGAGTTCATCCGGAAATCTCATTCACCTTCAGCTGCCCAAGTAGAGGAAGCGATTTTAGATTCATTTAAAAGATTGATCGCCCCTTCCATTGAACGGGAAATACGATCCGCTTTGACAGAAAAAGCGGAGGAGCAAGCCATTCATGTTTTTTCCGAAAACTTGAAGAGCCTTCTGCTTCAGCCACCATTAAAAGGAAGGATGGTTCTTGGGGTAGATCCTGCTTTCCGGACGGGATGCAAACTTGCGATAGTCGATGAAACGGGAAAGCTGCTTGAAGTATCCGTTATTTACCCGCATCCGCCGAAACAGCAAAAGGACAAGTCGAAGCGTGCAATTTTGGAAGTATTGAACAAATACCCGATTACAATTATTGCCATTGGAAATGGAACCGCTTCGCGCGAGACAGAGTTATTCATCTCTGAATGTTTAAAAGAAGTGGAGCGCGATGTATCTTATGTCATTGTAAACGAAGCAGGCGCGAGTGTTTATTCCGCATCCGAACAGGCACGTGACGAATTTCCTGAACTGCAAGTCGAAGAACGAAGTGCCGTTTCGATTGCCCGTAGATTACAGGATCCTTTGTCGGAACTTGTGAAAATCGATCCAGGCTCTGTCGGCGTAGGACAATATCAACATGACGTAGCGAAGAAAAGACTGAACGAATCTTTATCATTTGTTGTGGAAACGGCAGTGAATCGAGTCGGCGTGAACGTAAACACAGCTTCTTCTTCTTTGCTTCAGTACGTGGCAGGTCTTTCTAAAGCGGTAGCAGAAAATGTCGTGAAGTCACGGGAAGAGAATGGGCTTTATACAAAAAGAAATGAATTGAAAAAAGTGCCACGGCTTGGGGCGAAAACATATGAACAGGCGATCGGTTTCCTGCGTATCGCTGATGCAACGAATCCGTTCGATTCAACAGGAATCCACCCGGAAAGCTATCAGGTTGCAGAAAAATTATTGGAAAAGGCTGGCGTTCGTAAAGAATCATTAGGGAAAAAAGAAACAGCAGATGCGCTGGCTATCCTTGATGTCAAAGAACTTGCAATTGAACTAGACGTGGGTGAAGTGACATTAAAAGATATTATTGAAACGCTAAGAAGGCCAAACCGGGATCCGCGGGATGACTACCCACAACCATTATTGAAGGCAGACGTACTTGATATTAAAGATTTATATGAAGGATTGGAAATGCAAGGTACTGTCCGAAATGTTGTCGACTTCGGTGCTTTCATTGATATTGGTGTGTCAGAAGATGGTCTTGTGCATATTTCAAAACTGAAAAAAGGATTTGTCAAACATCCGCTAGATGTTGTCGCCTCAGGCGATATTGTGACGGTGTGGATAGAAGCTGTCGATAAAGAAAAAGGACGCATTTCTTTAACAATGATCCCGCCAGCCAAGAAATGAACGGGAGGTTGTATGTAGATGGGCGACGATGAATTGCAGCAACTCATCGAAAAAACATCCCTTCATGTATTCAGGAAACCTTTTATTCATGTGGCACGATTTAATGGAAGGCTAAGGACGACCGGAGGAAGGTATATGCTTAACGACCATTCGATTGAAATCAATCCATTGGTATTGAAAATGCATGGGATGGAAGAACTCATCGGCGTTATCCAGCATGAGCTATGCCACTATCATCTTCATAGAGAAGGAAGAGGGTACCAACATCGAGACGCAGATTTTCGCAAGCTTTTAAAAGAAACATCATCCCCACGTTATTGCAAACCGCTTTCAGTGGGAAATAAAAAGCGAGATAATGTACATCTATATAAATGCAAAGAATGCAATTTGCTTTACACAAGACAAAGGAAAATGGATGTAAGGAAATACAGGTGTGGAAAGTGCAAGGGAGTTATTATGGAAGTACGCAACAGTGAAGACTGAAAAAAGAGATTCCACAAGTCAGGTATTAGTGACTTGCGGAATCTCCTTTAGTTTTATAGAAAAGTGAAAGCTTCTTACTATAATAAGCATATCAATTTTAATACAAAGAATAGGGTAGTTCTTAAGAAATAAAGTGTAATGCATCTGTCGATAAGGCACAGTGTTATTGACTGGATTTCATACAGATAAAAAGTTTTTGAAAAAGGGTTGACCGGAGAAGGATTTTTGGCTATACTTTAAAAGGTCGATTGAGCAACCGACAAAAAGATCGAGGAATCGACAAAAAGCTTGCAGAAACAATTCCATGTATGCTACAATATCATTTCAGTTATGGCCCCTTGGTCAAGCGGTTAAGACACCGCCCTTTCACGGCGGTAACACGGG
>CAOKMT010000002.1 GCA_948469885.1 uncultured Sporosarcina sp.
AGTGTCTCCCGCGCCCAAAGCTAAGATCTGGCGCCTAAAGTAGTGTCTCCCGCGCCCAAAGCTAGGATCTGGCGCCTAAAGTAGTGTCTCCCGCGCCCAAAGCTAAGATCTGGCGCCTAAAGTAGTGTCTCCCGCGCTAAAGAATAGACCTAGCACCCAAAGTGAAAGTCCCCGCGCCCAAAGCTCAACAGATTGGCAGCACTGATTCTTTTCACTTCCAAATGTAATGATGGTTGTGGGACGGAATCTATACTGTTGAAGTCTAAATATGTGAAAGAATAGGATTCCTAAAATTATTCAAAAAACATTGACCATAGACTGAAAATACGTTATATTAAATCTACAAACTTTCCTTTAGACGGAAGTGTTTTTCATTAAACGGAAAAGGGTGAAGGGAATGTCTTATTGTTCTTCCATGTTTAAACCATTGGACCGCGTCATCGTGAAACATCCAAGAGAAGCATTTCGAAGTCAAGAGCATCTTGGACAACAATGGAAAACATTCAACTATTTAGAAGAACCCAATTTTGATGAAGCAGTTCATGAATTTACTGAATTTATAAAGATTTTGGAGAAGCATGTACCTCATATTGATTATTTACCGGCTTCAGAAGAGGTGGGACTCGACTCTTTATATGCACATGATCCGGTCAAGTTTACACCGGCTGGCGCCATCATTTTAAAATCTGGAAAAGAACTCAGACAGCCTGAAGCGGAAGTGTATAAGGCGTATCTCAAAGAGAACGAGATTCCTGTCATCGGCGAGTTGACTGGAGACGCGGTGGCAGATGGCGGCGATATCGTTTGGTTGGATGACCGGACGCTTGTAGTCGGACGCGGTTACCGGACGAATGATGAGGCGATCGAGCAACTAAAAGAAATGACGGCGCCATTTGTTGATGAATTTATCGTCGTCCAATTGCCGCATGATTTAGGGGAAGCAGAATGTCTGCACCTCATGTCTTTCATCAGTATGGTGGACGATGATTTGGCGGTTGTTCATTCAAGACTTATGCCGGTGTTTTTCCGTCAACTTCTCTTGGAGAGAGGCATACAGCTTATTGAAGTGCCGGAGGATGAATATACTAAAACGCTCGGATGTAACGTGTTAGCGCTGGCACCTCGTGTTTGTGTCATCGTAGATGGTAACGCTTCCACTAAACAGCAATTGCTCGATGCTGGTGCAACCGTCTATGAATATAAAGGCGAAGAAATTAGCGTGAAGGGGACAGGCGGTCCGACGTGTTTGACATGCCCAGTTGTTCGAAGATAAATAAATTTTATATGACAAAAAATAAATTGAGATTACTAGGGGGAAATAGACAATGACAATGTTTAAAAATGTAATTGTAAAAACACCAGGAAAAAGCTATTTGAATGGATTGACAACAACAGATATCGGAAAGCCGATTTTTGAAAAATTGATCGAACAACACGAAAATTATGTAGAAGCATTAAAAAAATGTGGTGTAGAAGTGACGCATTTAGGAGCGAGTGAAGAGTTCCCTGACTCTACATTTGTCGAGGATACAGCAGTCTTAACGCCTGAGTTTGCAGTCATTACAAACCCAGGGGCGGATTCACGCAACGGGGAGATTAAAGAAATTGAAGCAACTTTAAAAGACTTCTATGACAAATTCCATTACATCACATCACCTGGAACACTTGATGGTGGGGATATCCTTCAAGCGGAAAATCATTTTTACATTGGTATCTCCGAGCGGACGAACGAAGAAGGAGCACGTCAATTGAAAGAGATCTTTGAAAAAGAAGGATACGAAGCAACAATTATTAAACTAGAAGAATTCTTCCATTTGAAAACGGGAATTGCTTATCTTGGCGATAACCGCATGGTCTTAGCGGGCGAGTTCATCGACAATCCATTGTTCGATCAGTACGAAAAAATCGTCATTGACAAGGAAAATGAGTACTCAGCGAACTGTATCCGTGTGAACGATTACGTCATTATTCCAGCGGGATATGAAAAGACGAAACAACAACTACATGAAGCAGGTTACGAAACAATCGAGCTGGACATGTCTGAAGTTCGGAAGCATGATGGCGGATTAAGCTGCTTGTCATTAAGATTCTAATCGGTTGATACGGGGGAGCGGCCATTGGCGATAAGATAAGCTGTTGCTTGTTTTATCGCTTTTGTTTTTCGGAAGACAATTATTTTTAAGAATTATATTCAGGTAGTGCTCAATCTGTGTAAGCGCTTGCCAAAAGGGATGTGAGGAGGATATCATGTCAAACAACGGAGAGCTACTTCAAGATAATCAACTTAAACGTTCTATGAAAAGTCGACATTTGTTTATGCTTTCATTAGGAGGCGTAATTGGAACGGGCCTCTTTTTGAATGCAGGCTATACGATCAATCAAGCGGGTGCGGGAGGTGCCTTGCTTGGCTATTTAATCGGTGGACTGATTTTATATATGGTTATGGTTTGTTTAGGCGAACTGGCTGTCCATATGCCAGTGACAGGTTCTTTCCAAACGTACGCGACCCGTTACATTAGTCCATCGGCTGGTTTTTCACTTGGCTGGATGTATTTTATCGGCTCGGCTGCAACAGCGGGGGTTGAATTTACAGCAGCGGGTATTCTTATGCAACATTGGTTTCCGGGTACGCCGATCTGGTTATGGTGTGCCGTCTTCATGGTCTTACTGTTCTCGTTGAATGCATTATCGACGAGAGGGTTTGCGGAAGCGGAATTTTGGTTCGCAGGTATTAAAGTATTGGCCGTTCTCGTCTTTATCGTCATTGGATTTGCTGCCATTTTCGGCATCATTCCGATGGAAGACCGGGCGACACCATTTTTGACGAATTTAGCGCCGACGGGATTATTCCCGGCAGGTATCGCGATCGTGTTTGTGACGATGATGAACGTCATCTTCTCTTATCAAGGGTCTGAATTGGTCGGTATCGCGGCAGGGGAGACTGAAAATCCAGAAAAGAATATTCCAAAAGCAATTAGGACCATCCTTTTCAGAATTATTATTTTCTATATTTCTTCTATTATCGTGTTATCGGCAATTTTCCCGACGTCCGAACTTGGACTTTTAGCGAGTCCGTTCGTGACGATGATGGAAATTGCAGGAGTTCCATACGCAGCGGGTATTATGAACTTCATTATTTTAACAGCGATTTTGTCGGTCGGAAACTCTTGTCTTTATGCGTCAACTCGTCTTCTTTGGTCCATGGCAAATGAAGGGATGGCGCCTAAAGTATTCGGTCGGTTGTCCAAGCGTAGAATTCCGCTCAACGCGCTTATTTTCACGATGGTGTTTTCACTATTATCGCTATTGACGAGTGTGATGGAAGCGGATGCGGTATTCGTTTTGCTCATGTCCATTGCGGGCATTTCCGTGACGATTTCATGGATGGGGATTGCGACATCTCAATTAATGTTCCGGAAACGTTACTTGAATGCGGGCGGGAAGTTGGAAGACTTGAAATATAAAGTACCGTTATATCCATTTATCCCGCTTTTCTGTATCGGTTTTTGTTTGCTCATTCTCGTTTTCTTGGCATTTGATCCGACGCAACGGATTGGTCTTTTCTGCGGTATTGGCTTTTTCGTCATCTGTATAGCGTTTTATAAATTACGGCTTGAAAAAAGAAGTGATGTTACTGTCGGTGTTGATGTGAAACCGGCCGATGTCAAACCCGTAGACTAAATGGAAATCAGAATGAATGGAATGCTGCTTCGTGTCGGGATAAAAACCGATACGGGGCATTTTTGTTTTCGGCGTGTAAGTATAAAAACTGTCCGTGCGATTGGGTACACTGTTAAGATAAAAGAAAAGTGCGGGTGAATGGGATGAAAGAGCAAATTTTAATTATCGAAGATGAAGAGAATATCGCACGTGTCCTTCAGCTTGAGCTTGAATTCGAAGGGTATGGCACAGGTATTGCGCATACGGGTCCAGACGGGCTCATTCAATACCGTGAACAGAAATGGGACCTGATTTTACTTGATCTTATGCTTCCCGGCATGAATGGGCTTGATGTTTTGCGGCGGATTCGTACGACAGAAACGGCGACGCCGGTTATTTTACTGACGGCAAAAAGTGATGTGGCAGACAAGGTGGCAGGACTTGACCTCGGAGCGAATGATTACGTGACAAAGCCTTTCGAAATCGATGAGTTGTTAGCAAGAATTCGTTCGGCCCTAAGGTTTTCAAAATCACAATCTCTGACCATGAAAAAAGATGAGCATTTACACGAATTTGCGGGACTCTCAATTCATGAGCAGACACGAGAAGTAAAGCGCGATGGACGCCCTATCGATTTGACGCCGCGAGAGTATGACCTCATGCTTCATTTACTCAAGCATCCGAAGCAAGTGTTGTCGCGCGAACAGTTGCTGAATGCTGTTTGGGGGTATGATTATTATGGGGATACAAATGTGGTTGACGTGTATATCCGATATATCCGAAAGAAAGTTGACAACGGGGAGAGAAATACGCTTATTCAAACGGTGCGTGGCATTGGGTATGTATTGAAGGAAGAAACGCATGAAACTTAAAACAAAAATCCATCTATTTTCGACATTGTTGATGCTCATTGTTTTAACATTGACGAATATTGGGGTTTATTTTTTATTCGAAAAGATGGCGTACGATACGGAGTATAACCAGTTAAGCCAGCGGTCTGATGAACTCACAGCTTCTCTTAGCCAAATGAACGGAAAGACGGATCCATCAGCGGTACTTCGTGCATATATTCCGCCAAGCGGGGCAGTACGGATTATCGGGGCGAAAGAGGGGAAAAGTCCATCCGTCCAAAACGTAGAAGGCATTCAAAACTTTCAACCTCATTTACAGGGAAATCAACGTTACTCAATTGACCGTTATGAAGGAGTCCCTGTTTTGACGATTAGCGTTCCGGTCATTTGGACGGACGGCGAAGTAGTTGAGTTGCAAATGATTCATCTATTAAATGATGTCAAACAAAACTTGAAGACGCTCATTCTGATTCTTGTCGCCGTGACCTTGATTGCGATGATTCCGATTATAATGTCAAGTATCGCGCTTGGGCGTATTGTGACGCAACCGATAGAAAAACTGATGAAAACGATGACGCACAGCCGACAATCGGGGACATACGAAAAAATCAAAGTGCCAACTGAAGGAAAAGACGAAATGGCGCAGATGGGCAGAACATTCAATGACATGATGGAGCAACTTGAGCGGAATTTTAATCAACAAGAACAGTTCGTTTCCAATGCTTCTCATGAATTGAAAACTCCGCTTACGGTTATTGAAAGTTATGCGAGGCTCCTTACGCGACGAGGGTTTGATGACCGGGCAGTGGCGAAAGAGTCAATCGGAGCAATTTTGAGCGAATCCGTTCGGATGAAAGAGATGATTGAACAGCTTTTACAGCTCGCAAGAAACGATGAGCAAGTTGCATTTCAGTTTAAACAGGTGGATATTTATGAACAAGTTGAAATGACTTTGCAACCGATGCGGCAGGCATACGATAGGAAGTTCTTCTTGGCAGGTGAAGGGCCTGTCCTTACAATGACGGATCCGGAAAAGCTCAGACAACTGCTGTATATTTTGCTCGACAATGCAAGGAAATATAGCGAAAAGGAAATCACGATAAGCATTTCCGAAGATGAAGCGCATATTTCCCTTGCTGTCACCGATTATGGAAAAGGCATTCCCGAGGCGTCACTTCCGCGAATATTTGATCGATTTTACCGGGTGGATGAGGACCGAAACCGCAAAACAGGCGGTACTGGACTTGGTCTCGCGATTGCGAAAGAGCTTGCGAACGGACTCGGCGGAGAACTGCAAGTTGAGAGTGTCGTGGGAGTCGGCACGACTTTCCGCCTCTTACTACCAAAAGAACGGATTCTCACTGAATCTTAATGTTCGGATTGTATGATGGAGGGAAGGAGGCGATCATGTGAAGGGTATGAAAAAGCCGTGGCTTGTGACGATTTTACTGCTGGCTGTCATCATCGTTGCAGGTAGTTATTATGTAGGGAGTTCACTCATAAGAGAAGACCCTTTGTCTGAAAAGGATATCCGCACACAACTTGAAGAGAAATACGGGGGCACAGTCGACCAGATTTCACGGGACGGTCGTATTTATAGGACAGAAATGATGCGCCAAGGTGCTGTTTATGCGGCGGAAATCGATGCATTTACAGGACAAGTACTTTCCCTTAATCAGCTTAGTAAACCGGAAAAAACATCACCGAAAATTCTTTCTGAAAAAGAAGTGCGTGACATCATTGCTGGAAAATACACCGGGGAAATTGAACGCATTTCATTAAATGAGAGCGAGGAAGTCCCCATGTATGAAGTGGAAGTCGCAAAAGAGCAAGCGCTTGTGACTGTTCGGATAGACGCGCTTGTCGGTGAAATCATTTCCGAAAAAGTTCAAGAAGAGCCGGCTGAAAATGTACTTATTACTAGAGAACGGGCGATTGAAATTGCGCTCGGACAATTGCAAGGTGAAGTGGAATATGTCACTTTCAAACAGACGGATGATGGCGGTTATTACTTAGTCGAAATTGAACAAGACGATGAGGACGGTCACGATGATTTGGAAGCAATCTTTCAAATACATGCGATTTCAGGTGAAATTATGTCAGTTACATGGGACGATTGATTTCTCATCAAATTCTAATACTCCTCTCAAAGTATTCTCATCTTCAACGCGTAAGATGAAAGTAAGTTAAAGAGGAGGAGATACAAATGAAGAAATGGATGGCCATTCCGGCATTAGCTGGAGCAGTAGCATTAGGTGGAGTCGCGATGGTGGCAAATGCCGAAAAGGGTGAAGTTTTGACGTTGGAAGGACTGTTACCCATTGAGGATGTAAAAGCGAAAGCAGTCGAGGCGGTCGGCGGTAAAGTGACAGAAATTGAATTCGAACGAAAAAAGTCCGGTGAACAATATGAAGTTGAAGTGCAGTCGGACGGTGTGGAATATGATCTCGACATCGATGCAAAAACGGGTGAAATCTTGCGCACCAAAACAGACGACCACGATGATGCTCCTATTGGACAATCACTTTCATCCAAAGAGAAGTTATTGACAGTTGAAGAAGCGGTGGCAATCGCGATGAAGCAAGCGAAAGGGCAAGTGACGGAAGTCGAATTGGACAAAGATGACGGGCGCCTGCATTATGATATTGAAATTGAAGATGGCACATATGAATACGATTTTGAAATCGACGCGGTCACAGGCGAAGTGCTCGACTTTGAAAAAGAACGTGACGATGACTGATAAGTGAATGGCAATCAGTAGAGGATTAAATCCTTTACTGATTTTTTTGTGCTTTAAATCAAATTTATGATTGCTTATTTCAATATAAAACACGAACGTTATAATTATTTTTAACGTTACAATTCTCCTGTAAAGGATGCTCTGTTGATTGGAGCGGACATCAACATTGTTCGTATTTTTAAGGAGTATAGCTGATTATGAAATTGACTCCTTTAAAATACATATAAGCTTTTAGTTTCGTAACTTGAACTTGCATTTTGCGGTCGATCCTACTATATCCGCAAATGGATTGCTACAATGAAATATCAATAATAAAGAAACAATAAAATCAGATTTTAAATGAAAAAGGCGTGCTAGATTATACATACGGGAGGCGTTCGCGATGCAATCGAAGCTATTGCTTGTGGAAGATGATCCTGAAATCGCACGGGTCATCCGTGATTTGTTTTTAACAGAAGGATATGAAGTGACGTGGGCGACGACTGGATTGGAAGGATGGGAAGATTTTCAACAAGACTTTTATGATTTAGTGCTCGTCGATTTGATGCTGCCAGAAATGGACGGTTTTACAGTTTGTCGCAATATTCGTTGGAAAAGTGATGTGCCGATCATCATTATTAGCGCCCGTAAAGAAGATGAGGACAAAGTGGAAGGACTTGACTTGGGGGCGGATGATTATATTGCGAAGCCGTTTAGTTTAGCGGAGTTGAAGGCGCGTGTTGAATCGCATCTTCGTCGCTGGCGGCGCTATCATGGCGTACAGACAAATGACAATAAGACTGTCTACGCTGCTGGGTTAACAATTTATTGGGATAAAATCAAAGTGATGGTGCATGAAGAAGAAGTGGCACTCACGGCGAAGGAATTTGATTTGCTGAAAGTGCTGGCAGAAAATCCAGAACGTGTATTTTCTAAAGGCGAGCTGTACCAGCATGTATGGCAACAACCGGACGCGGATGGTTTGCATACGGTCACTGTGCATATCAAATCATTACGTGGAAAGTTGGCAGACCCTGTGAAAGAACCGAGGTTCATCCAGACTGTTTGGGGAAAAGGTTATCGTTTCATCGGTGAACCATTATGAAAATAAAAACATGGCTGTTGTCTTCTTATTTGATTGTCATGATTCTCCCGCTTATGACAGCCTATTTATTGTTTGCGTGGATCCATTCATACAACAATGATCAAAAAGTGAAAGAGTTTATTATGACTTCAGCTGAATTGTCGAATATCAAATCTGTGTTGGATAATCCGTCGCTCTATACGGTGCATGGAGAACAGCCGGAAGTGGACCAGCTTATCAGTGATCAAGTGTCCGTTGTCCTTTACAACGAAGATGGGTTCGTCATATATTCTTCGGTTCCTGTGGCGCAGCCCGTTTCGGGCAAGGAAAGATTGTTTAAAGATTTATATACACTGGATCAAGGTTTTCGTACTTACACGTATAAGCAGCCTGTGTTTAACGGAAGTAGATTGGCCGGATTTTTTCAAGTGGAGCTTGCCCGCGATACTTGGGTGTCAGGCGTCTCGGACAGGACTTGGCTCACATTCGGTCTATTCATCGCTCTGTTTTTATCGATCTACGCTGCGGTCATTTTATTTGTGAATCGAAAGCTGAACCGGCGACTTGTCCGTTTAAAGGAAGAGATGACTGCATTTGCAGAAGGACAGCAGTTTGAGGAATCCGAGACGAATAAGGATGAAATCGGCGAATTACAACAGCATTTTTATAATATGAAGCATCAGATTGATACGGCGAGAGAAGTGATCGACAAGGAACAGCGGGCAAAAGAGTATATGATTGCGACGATTTCCCATGATTTGAAAACACCGCTGACGTCCATCCGTGCTTATGCAGAGTCTTTAGATGTCAATGAAAACTTATCTTTACAAGAACAAAGTGAGTACCGGAAAGTGATTGTGGAAAAGTCGAATTTCATGAAACAAATGTTGGATGATTTATTAACGTATACGCTGCTGCAATCTACGACTTATGAAATGGAATTTGTGGAAGTGGAGGGCGGCGAGTTTTTCGATATGCTTGTGTCGGATTATGAGCCTTTATGCAAGGAAAAAGGAATTTCTCTTCATGTGCATGCAGATGTGCAAGGAATGTATGAAGTGAATCCAAAACAGATGATGCGTGTCGCTGATAATTTGATGAGCAACGCGATTCAGCATACGGATCGTAACGGAGAAATAGGGATTGCTGCGTTGTCGGAGAATGTGGAGCGGCTTCCATGGCTATTTGATTTTGTGACATTTGCGCATCCATTCGATTTTGATGGCTATATGTATTTCATTGTCCAAAATGGGGGAAAAGGGATTGCGCAAACGGAGCTGAACAAATTGTTTGATCCGCTGTTCCAAGCGGATGAGTCGAGAAATAAGCGTGATGCGAAAGGGACTGGATTGGGTTTAAGCATTACAAAACAGATTATAGAAAAGCACGGCGGCAACGTTCAGATTCTTTCGGAAACAGGGACCGGAACATGTATCATTTGCCGTCTGCCAAAAATAAAAGGAAAAGGTGAGTGTCTTGAAAGGGATTAAACGAATGGGTGTAACGGTTGTACTCGCACTAGGGCTATTCGGTTGTGCGTATGAAGGAAGTCAGTATTCTCCAGAGCAAGTGATTCAAAACGCCATGGAAGAAGTGGCAACGGTGGGCGCCTATTATTCAGAAGAGAAAATTGTCTCTATTGAAAATGGGGAAGAGACGGAGCGCTTCGTGATTAAAACTTGGCACGGGGAAGACGGTAAAATAAGAACTGAAATGGAAAATGAAGACGGCGGGGACAAAACAATTTCCGTAAATGATGGTGCTTCGTTCACGACTTATTTTGTCGACCAAAATGAAGTGTCGATCTTCGAAGATCCAGAACATTCATTTACACAACCTTCACCGAAAGAACAAGCGAGTTTTTTGCTGGAAACGATTAAAGATACACATTCATTATCGGTAAAAGGAACAGAAGAAGTGGCAGGTCGGACGGCTTACCATCTCGTGGCGAAAGCAAATGAAGAAAATGCATTATTGGGAGATTTGGAAGTTTGGGTAGATGAAGAGAATTGGATGGTTTTGAAAACAATTTCCAAGACTGCCGATATGGAAGTAGAGGCGGTTTATACGAAGATTGATTTTGAGATGGAAATCCCATCGACGGTATTTACGCTTGAACTTCCAGATGATGTGAAAGTCCAAAACTTGGATGATCTTTATAAAACGACTGAACTGTCATTAGAAGAGGTTGCACAGGTGACGGGGAATCCTACCCTTCATTTTCCAGCAGTTGAAGGAATGGACATTTCAAAGATTGAAAGTTTTGAAATGGAAGGCGAAGTTGCACGTAAAGAAGTGAGTATTGAGTATGAGAAGGAAGGGCTTCCTTTATTGACGCTTTCCATATTTCAATCATCAGAAGAGATAGAAGAAATTGACACACTTCCGGGAGAAAAAACAGCAGAAATCCGAGGACAGAAAGGCGGGACAATGGAATTTGGTGATTTTCGAGCAGTCACTTGGCAAGAAGGTGGGCTCAGTTATTCAATCATCATAGTAGATCCGAACTTAACGTTGGAAGAAGTGATTGAATGGGCAGCGGAAATGGAATTGATTGAGTAAGTAAGGCGGTGAGATGACGAGTGGAGGAATATTCTAAATGGGACTCTTACTTGATTTGTTTAACTTGATCGCTTATGGAATATTTTTGAAAGAAGTGAAGGAGGAAAAGATAGGGAGAAATATTGAGTTTCTAAAAAGATATGGTTGGTTTCAAAAGTGCCTTGCCAATGACGAATTGAGAGAACTCATTATCCATGATGCCGATGTTCGTCTAGTGATCGGGAAGTGTAATAGAAAGAAAATGAAACGACGTTTTTACCGTCGGAAATACCAGAAGAAAATTTATAAAGTGCTAATGAAAAAAGGTGGGGTATCTTGAAAGCAATTAAGCGAATAGGAATGACAGTTGTGCTCGCAATGGGATTAGTTGGCTGTACCTCTGAAGGGAACCAGTATTCCCCAGAGCAAGTCGTCCAAAATGCATTGAAGGAAACGACGGAGATGGGCGCTTATTATGCAGAATATGAAATGACGATTAGTGAAATGGGGCAAGAAATAGAGCGGGCTTTCACGAAAGAATGGCGGAGTGACGATGGGAAGATTAGATTGGAAACGGGAAATGAGGATGGTTCGGACAAAATGATTGCTGTGAACGATGGCAAGTCCTATACGATGTATCAAGTCGATCAGAAGCAGGCATTCAGTTTTGAAAGTGCGGAAGGTGAATTATTGAATGTCCCTTCACAGATGCAACAGGCTGAACAATTACTCACACTAATCGGTGACACGCATACGATTTCGATTGAAGGGGAAGAGAAAGTCGCGGGTCGCGCCACTTATCATCTCGTTGCGAAAGCGACTGAGAAGAGCACAGTGCTTGGTGACCAAGAGTTGTGGGTCGATAAAGAAAATTGGATGCTCTTGAAGTCGGTCTCAAATACGGGGGATATTATAATCGAAATGACGTATGTCAATATTGACTTTAACCGTGAAATCCCAACTGAAACTTTTACAGTTGAGCTTCCGGATGATGTAGAGGTGCAAATTGGGGATGGGATGGCGAATCTGACGGAGGTCACATTGGAAGAAGCCGCTGAAAATATCGAGATGCCATTCTTCTACTTTCCAGAAGCGGAAGGGATTGCAATCGATAAAATTGAAATGACGGAGCTAGGAGGCGAGTTGCAGCGAATAGAAGTGAATCTTGAATATACAAAAGACGATTTACCGCTTCTCACGCTTACAGTGTTTCGGTCGCCGGAAGATGATGAGGGGAAGGATGATTTAACAATCCCTGGGGAGACGTCTGTCATGCTACGAGGTTTGGAAGGCTCCAAACTGGAAATGAATGATTTCCGTACGTTGTTCTGGCAAGAGGGCGGATTCAACTACTCCATCGTGCTGATTGATCCCAATCTGACTTTTGATGAATTGATCGATATGGCAGAAGAGATGGAATTGGTCGAGTAACCCATTTCTATCCGAAGAATATGCACGCATCCTAAAAGACAAAGCCATTTAGCGGAATAGCTGTGTAAGAATGGAGGGTAAAGTATTGAGTTTTTCCTAGAGTTTCTTTTGATAAGTTTCTTTTCGATCGTCATTGTTTATATAACAATACGTTCGCTACTCCAAGTGTTTAATATTGCGATTAAAAGAAAAGAGATATCAAAACAAAGATATAGGTTTTTAGTTTATTCTTCTCTTGTGGCTGGTATATCAATAGCAACAGCCTTGCCGTTCGGGTATTACAAATTATTTGAGACGATTCAGTAAGAGTCAATCTTCCGCAAATGGGGTGTGAAAATGGATGGGTTACTTTGGATAACAGTTGGTTTCATCGTAATTGGATTTGTTGTTCTCGTCTCTATGAAAAAAAGTATGGAAAGAAAGGTAGCTTTAATAGTAGAAAACATGGAGGGTAAACAGATTTCAAATAAACCCGTTATCTGGTGGATAGTTGGAGCTACGGCATGGGGACTAGCAAGTATGTTTTTAATCGTATGGTCCTTTTCGAGTTAAGACGAAGTAATTCATTGTTATGAAAGACTGCATTTAAGTAATCGGGCGCTTTATCAGCATTGAAGAGATTCCGATTTTCATTAGCGAGCCAGATTGTGGGGTGTGTATAAATGAAGGAGATAACAGGGCTGTACGTTATTATAATTGCCATATTTCTTGTGAATCATACAAATATCACATTGTTGAATGGCGAATGGAACGGTATAGCGATGTGGCTCAACATAGGGTTGTTTATAGCTGGCACTACTTATTTTTTAATGAGCAGAGATTCCCTTAAGAAAGATAAATAGCGATTATTATAATCGGACGCCATTCTTGAATAAGAACCAGCGCTCTCTTTTGTGGAAAAGGGCCAAATCATTGGGCAGTGGATGGGAATGAATTTGGTCAAAACATACTGTATAATAGGGAAAAGAGAAAAATCATTTGGAGGTGTACTAAATCGCTATGCAGGATATTCGGAAATTAGCTCATGAGATGTTAGAAGAATTAGATGATGAAGCAATCTCAGAAGTCATTCAAAACATACGCTCTATAAAGGAAAAACGAAATGGGATGCCTGATAAAGACGTTTTTTCCGCTGAAGACCCAACTGGCGATGACTTAAGAGCGATTCGGAATGCGAAACAAGGATTTCAAAACGGTGAATTTCTCACTCATGAAGACGTCTTTGGTGAAGAAGATTATGTATGAATTGCTATATTCAAAACAAGCGGCAAAATATATAAAGAAACAGGATCAGTTAACTAAAAAACGTTTGGAAGAAGCACTGCTTACTTTAGCTGAAAACCCTTATCATAGAGGGGTTCTAGATATTCAGTCACTAAAAGGTATAGACAATGCTTTTCGTTTGCGTGTAGGTAATTTCAGAATAATTTATGAAGTGAAAGAGGAAAAAATGATTATTCTCGTGATTGCTGCGGGTAGTCGGGGAGATATTTACAAGTAAGATTATTTGCGACAGAGCGCGAGTGAAAGAAACTGCTTTGCAAGAATAGGACGCGACTGCGGATCCTGCTTTCATGCAATGAAAAGTGGATGCCGTTTCCACTTCGATAAGTGCAACATCAAAAACACTCCGCATCTAAGGGTTCAGTTCACCTTTCCGATGCGGGGTGTTTTTTATAATTCTTGTATTTTTTTAACGAGGAGGTCCTGGCAATGCTCCCGAATCAATCTGGATGCTCTCGACTGACTAATATCAAGATCTTTCGCCACGCCTCGGGAAGAGGGATGCCTTTGGTAAGATTCTCGTATAAAAGACCGTGTCACTTCTTTTAACGCATTATCTAAAGAATTTGCGTGGACGATTTGTGGGATATTTTCCGTATTCTCCAAGATGACTTGTGGTAAGTCCGCGACTTGAATCGTCTCGTCACTGACGATGACAAGGCGTTCAATTAAGTTCTCAAGTTGCCTGATGTTCCCCGGCCAAGAATAGTAGTACAGCACATTCAGGCATTCTGGTGAAATATCTTTGTTCATATTGTATTTGGCATTGAATTTATTTAAAAAACTGTATATGAATGGCACAATATCTTCTTTGCGTTCCCTAAGTGGTGGCGTTTGGATGTCAATTACATTCAAACGGTAAAACAAATCTTCCCGGAAGCATTTATTTTCCACCATTTCCTGTAAGTTTTGATTCGTTGCAGTAATAATGCGGACATCCACTGTTTTGCTTTCATTGCTACCAATCGGGATAAACTGTTTATCTTGGATCACTTGCAATACTTTCGCCTGCAGGGGTAACGCCAACTCTCCGATCTCATCTAAAAAAATCGTCCCTTCATGTGCGGCTTCAAATAGCCCCTTTTTCCCCGTTTTCGACGCCCCTGTAAATGCGCCACCTATATAACCGAATAGTTCTGACTCCAATAGTTCTTCCGGAATGGCTGCACAATTGATCGTCAAGAAGGGAGCATCTTTTCTTTGGCTGATGCGATGTAGATAATATGCCAATACCCCTTTACCTGTTCCGGATTCCCCTTGGATTAAAATCGTAGAATTGGTGGGCGCAACTTTATTACAAAAGTTAAGAATGTTCCGGAATTTCTCGTTGTTCGTCACCATTGGGTCCGAAGGTTCTGTTTCTGCTCTCGTCAGTTCTTCAGATTCTTTTTTGGCAATAAGTCTTTTAAAACTTTGTAATTCAGTGGAGGTGATGAAGACAAACTCAATTTCTTGTTCATCGTTTAAAATAGGAACAGCCGTTGTCAGTAATTCAGCACCGATATAAGTTTGTTGTTTCAAATAGACTGTTTCTTTTTGAGCAAAGACTTCCGGCACGATGGATGGCTTCCAGTATCCTTTTTCAAACAATTCATCGTTTAATTTCCCCAATAACTCATCTTGTTTAAGCCCATAATGTTTTTCGCTATTCCGGTTCACATAGACAATTTTCTTTTCGCTATCCAGTACATAAATTTCATCGGAAGAATAGTCTAGCATTCTTAAAATCGATTCTAAAGTAATTTCTGCCTTTTTCGTGACTGAATGATTATCCACATTGTTCCCCTCCTAATCTTTTTAAAAAGTGAGTCTATTTTGAATAATAGTATGTATTGAGTGAGTCAATGAAGACTCAGAAAGAGCTATTTAAAATAAAATTATTTTTGCAAATGCCGAAAATCCAAGCTTTTTAAAAGTTGGCACGGGAGTTGCAATTAGAGATAAGTGACGAGGCAAAGCACGTATTCTTGCTTTGGCCTTTAATTCTAACATTAAACTGATTGTAAAGAAATATGTGACATTTGAGTGGTTTAACAAACGTAAAAGAGGTGATTTTGAAAAAACAGGAGAAACCCGAAGCGCTTATGAGCGGATGAGCGTTAAACAATATTCAGGAGGAATCGAAATGGATAAAAAATCTGAGATCTTTGATATAACGATTATCGGGGGCGGTCCAGTTGGGTTGTTCACCGCTTTTTATGCAGGAATGCGTCAAGCTTCAGTGAAAATTATTGAAAGTCTGCCGCAATTAGGGGGTCAACTATCGGCACTCTATCCAGAAAAATACATTTATGATATCGCCGGTTTTCCAAAAATCGAAGCGCAGCAACTTGTTGATAATTTAGTGGAGCAGATGCATCAATTCGAATCGACAATTTGTGTAGGCGAGGCCGTTGAAACGGTTGAAAAAGGGGAAGATGGCATATTTACCTTAACGACAAATAAAGATACACATTATACAAAAGCGGTCATTATCACTGCGGGGAATGGAGCGTTTCAGCCTCGAAAAATGAATGTTGAAGGCGAAGAAAAATTTGCGGAAACGAATCTTCATTATTCTGTTTCAGATATGAATCAATTTGCCGGTAAAAAAGTTGTGCTGTTCGGAGGGGGTGACTCTGCGGTTGACTGGGCATTGATGCTTGAATCAATCGCTGAAAAAGTAACACTCATTCACCGGAGAGATAAGTTCCGCGCACATGAACATAGCGTGGAATTGCTAAAACAATCAGCGGTCGAAATTTTAACGCCGTATGTTCCTACGCAATTGATAGGGGACAAGAAGATTGAAAAAGTCATCGTCAAAGAAGCGAAAGGTGAGAATCTACTTGAGCTTGAAGTGGATGATGTCCTCGTCAACTATGGATTTGTTTCTTCTTTAGGACCCATTCAAAATTGGGGATTGGAAATTGAGAAAAACTCGATTGTCGTCAATTCGAAGATGGAGACAAATATTAAAGGGATTTACGCGACGGGGGATATTTGCACCTACGAAGGAAAAGTGAAGTTGATTGCAACAGGATTTGGCGAAGCGCCAATTGCCGTCAGTAACGCAAAAGTATATATAGATCCGACTGCAAGAGTTCAAGCGCCGCATAGTACAACGATCATGGGAGATCGGGAAAAAGAACGTGCTAGCAAGAAAGAAGCGGTCGGGGTTAGCAACTAAGGAAGTAATCAGAAGGAGGCATACGATGATCAAATATACGAAGGTCGATCAAAGTACATGTATTGCATGTGGCGCTTGCGGGGCCACTGCACCTGATTTGTTCGACTACGATGACGAAGGAACAGCTTTTGCGATACTTGACGAGAATGCAGGGGTAACAGCTGTTTCAGAAGATTTCTTGGATGATTTGGAAGATGCGGAGGAAGGTTGCCCAACGGACTCAATCAAAGTGGCAGATGAACCGTTTAGCTGTGAGAAATCGGCTGCGAGTTAATATAAAAGTCATCTATCAGTCGCTTACTGCGAATAAATTAAGGAACACATTTGTATGGTTTTTATTTGAGAGTTTGACAATAGAGAACTCAACTTTGTTCCGATGATGAAATTAAAAAAATATGAATTGGGGGATTATAAAATGGCTTACAACAAAGTGGAAAACGCAACGAACAGAACATTCGAAAGAACGATGACGTACGACATGTATACAGATCCGAAAGTATTGGACAAAGAAATGGAGTTAGTGTTCTCGAAGTCGTGGCAACTCGTTGGTCACGTTAGCCAAGTGGAAAAACCGGGGGAGTTTTTCACAGCGGAAGTAGCAGAGGAACCGATCATCATTATGAGAGGTACGGACGGTGTCTTGCGTGCTTTTTATAACGTCTGTCCACACCGTGCCACGAAACTGGAAAGAAGCGAGTCAGGCAAAAAGAAAATTTTACAATGCATGTATCATGGTTGGACGTTTAAAACGGATGGGAAATTGAACAAAGCCCCTAACTTCCGCGGGGAAGAGGCGGCATGTGTGCAAGATGCTTGCTTACGATCCATTCGTATGGAAGTCATCGAGTCTTTAATTTTCGTCAACTTGGACGATCAAGCGACGCCGCTGATCGAGTCATACGGAGATTTCTTCGATCGCTTGAGCGAGTTTCCATTTTTAAGCGAATTAAAAAGAACGCATCGCAAAACGCGTCATATTAAAGCGAATTGGAAAGCGTATATCGATAATTATTTGGAGTGTGACCACTGTCACGTTGCGCACCCAAGCTTTGTCGATACGCTGGATATGAAAGACTATCAAATTATTACGTGTGAAAATTACTCTATCCAAGGAACGGTCGTGAAGCCTGATAAGCAATACGGTGAAGTTGATTTGAATAAGGCGGAAATGCAAGGAGGTTCATTCTTCTGGTTGTGGCCGAACTTAATGTTGACCTTTTACCCAGGACCGGGAAATATGGCTTCTATTGAAATGATCCCAGTTGATGCCAACAACTCGATCGCTGTGTACACTTATTACTTCCGCGAAGACAGTTTAGATAAACTGACGCAAGAAGAAAAGGATCTGATGACATTTGCAGAACAAGTACGTGCGGAAGATATCGAACTTGTGGAATTGGAACAAATCGGTTTCCGTTCACGTGCATTTAACAAAGGGCGATATTCTTCTTCAGAACAGGCGATCGTACAATTTCATGACATGATGTTGGAGGCACTCGATGAATAAAATAGCGACTGAGCACCAAGTGGAGAAAAAGCATTTATTCATAAACGGGGAAAGGGTAGAGGCGGCAAGCTATGCCTCTCTCTACGCCCCGTATTCAGAAGAGAAAATTGCAGCGGTTGCAATGGCGGATGAACAGTTGACGAAGCGAGCAATCGATGCGGCCTATGAGGCTCAAGAAGTGATCGGCGACATGCCAGCTTTCGAGCGAGCGAAAATACTAGAAAAAGTCGTTGAATTACTTAAAGAACGTGCAGAGGAAGCAGCAAAAATCATTGCGCTTGAATCATCCAAACCGATGATGTTCGCGAAAGCGGAAGTTGACAGAACGATTGAAACGTATAAATTTGCTGCTGAAGAAGCGAAGCGAATTCAAGGGGAAATGATTCCGTTCGACGCCGCGAGTGGCGGTGTGGGAAGGATCGGTTATACGTTGAGAGAATCGATTGGAGTCATTGGGGCAATTACGCCGTTTAACTTTCCGTTAAATCTTGTCGCCCATAAAGTTGGTCCTGCAATTGCAGCAGGTAATTCGATTGTGTTGAAACCGGCTTCGCAAACACCGCTTTCGGCATTTTTCATCGCAGATCTATTTGAAGCAGCGGGTCTTCCGGCAGGTGTCCTCAATGTCGTGACAGGTCCCGGAAGCATTGTAGGTGATCAGATTGTACAAGATGACAGAGTGAGTATGGTTACCTTCACGGGAAGCCCAAGCGTGGGGACCGAGATTAAGAAAAAAGCGGGATTGAAAAAAACGACGTTGGAGTTAGGGTCCAATGCTGCGCTTATCATCGACAAAGACATTGAAATCGATAGACTCCTAGACCGTTGTACAATGGGCGCTTTTTCGAATCAAGGACAAGTGTGCATCTCGTTGCAACGGGTGTATGTCCATGAGCAATTATATGATGAATTTATTGAAAAATTTGAACGGTCAGCGCGGCGGTTAAAGCTCGGAGATCCGCTCGATGAGGATACATATGTCTCATCGTTGATTGCGAAAGAAGAGTTGGAAAGGTCACTTCTTTGGATTGAGGAGGCGAAGCAAAATGGCGCGGAAGTTATTGCTGGCGGAAAGGTGCAAGGCAATGTGCTTGAACCGACGATCATTGTTAATGCGGATCGGGGATTGAAAGTGTCGTGCCAAGAAGTTTTCGCACCGCTCGTCGTTGTTAATTCAGTGACATCAGTGGAGGAAGCGGTGAACCTTGTGAATGACTCCCGCTTCGGTTTACAGGCGGGGATTTACACAAATAATGTCAAACACGCTTTATACGCTTCTAAAAAGTTGCATGTCGGCGGGGTCATCATTAATGATGTACCGACGTATCGAGTTGACCAAATGCCTTATGGGGGCGTCAAGGATAGTGGGACAGGACGTGAAGGGGTGAAGTATGCAGTTGAAGAGATGACGGAGATGAAACTCGTTGTTTGGAATGAAGAATAAGGAGTCAAAATATGCTATAATTCTACTTCGAACGTTGATTCTATCGAATTTATGAATGTTGGTATGTGTTTCATACGCAGGCGTCAATCGCATAACGAAGGGTCCAATTTTGTATCATATTCTACCAACTCTGAGGTGATTATTAGATCACCTTGGGGCTTGGTGGAAAATCTCCTCTAGTGTCGCCGCGTCAACAAGAAATTTTGATCCCATACTATTCAGACGTTCACCACAAATGATGGAGGGCTCTCTCCATAACTGAATATTAACAGGAGGGTTTGCATGAATGGCAAGAAAACTGTGCTGTATTTTTCACTGGCCGCCAGTTTGGCCTTAATCAGTGTTGGTATATTTGCTCCGAATCAATTGGAGATGTTCTCTAATTCCGCACTTTCATTTATCTACAATCATCTGGGCTGGTTCATTTTAGGAAGCGTTTTTACTTTTTTCATTTTTTGTATGTATCTTGGCCTTTCTAAATTTGGACATATCCGGTTAGGGGATGACGATGATCGTCCCGAATATAAAACAGCTACTTGGATTGGCATGTTGTTTAGTGCTTCCATCGGGATTAGCCTTGTCTTTTGGGGTGTAGCGGAACCGGTTTCTTATTATATTGATCCGCCATATGGTCAAGGGTCATCGGAACAATCAGCTAAACTCGCGATGCAATTTGTCTATTTGCATTGGGGCGTATCCGCTTGGGCTTGTTACGCAGTCGTAGGTGTCTCTCTAGCCTTTTTTCAATTTAGGAAAAAGCTTCCATCCTCTTTAAGCTCCGTTTTTTATCCTTTGCTAGGAGACAAAGTGAAAGGTTCTTTCGGCAAGTTTATCGATGTCGTTGTCATCCTTTCGATTGTCATTGGTATTGCGACGTCACTAGGTTTTGGAACATTACAAGTGAACAGTGGCATGAACTACTTATGGGGGCTGCCCGTCAGTTTTTCCACGCAAGCGATTATTATCTTGATTATCAGTCTAATTTACGTCGGTTCTACCGTTTCAGGACTTCAAGGAGCGATGAAACATTTATCGAATCTGAATATGTTGCTTGCGTTTGCTTTATTAGCTTTTGTGTTATTTCTCGGACCGACACAAACGATATTTCAAATCTTTTTCCAAGGCATTAGCGATTACGCACAAAATTTTGTCGGGATGTCATTCCGAACGGAGCCGTACGGTGATGGATCTTGGATAGCGAGTTGGACATTGTTCTACTTCGGTTGGTGGATTGCTTGGGCACCACTTGTTGGTAGCTTTGTAGCTAGAATTTCAAAAGGCAGAACGATTAAAGAATTTATGATGGGCGCTATTTTTATCCCTGTCCTTGGTTCGTTCTTCTGGTTTGCAGTGATGGGTGGCTCAGCCATTGCCCTCATACAAAATGCGGGTCAAACTGCGCTTGCGACAGCTGTATCAGCAGATGTCACTTCGGCGCTGTTTAAGTTTTTTGATTACTTTCCGATGAGTGTGTTTTTAAGCGTTTTAGCAATGGTCCTTGTGCTTATTTTCTTTATCACTTCAGCGAATTCGGCTGTTTTTGTATTAGGAATGATCAGTGAAAATGGGAATCCGAATCCTTCTCATTTTACAAAAGTTGTTTGGGGCATCGTCATTGCGATCATCGCGGCAGTATTAATTATGACGGGTGGATTGGCAGGTTTACAGTCGATTCTTGTGGCCACCGCAATCCCACTGGCTATTTTGTTACTCTTCATATGTTATTCCACATACCTAGGGTTGAAGGACGAATTGGCATCTCCTCGGACTGAGAAAAGTAAAGAGATCCAAGAAACAAAGAGAGTCGAAGAGCCAGAACGAAAAGAAAGCAAAGGGTTACAAGATGAATTGGTCCTTTCTATTTCCAAAAAGAAGAAAGCGCCTAAAAAATCGGTCGTCAACGTACCGAAGTAAAGATTTCGTTGAAAATGCGATTATCCATTGAAAATTCTGCAAACGCTTCCATGTTAAAATGGAAAAGTGTAGAAAAGCAAGGGTGCAAGAGGAAAGCAATCACTTAAGAAAATGATAAAGGCTACTACGCCTTTGCGGAGTACTGCGTTATTTCATTACTTCACGTATATTCAAAAAAGTAGAGGAAGGAATTTATTAAAATTCCCCTCTACTTTTTTACTTTGTGAACAGATTCATCAAATCTTATATACTTTACCGACTTGTGCGATTTCTGTGGCTCCTTTGTATTGACGCACCGCCGCTTGAAGAATTTCATCTACCTCTCCATGTAAAGGTAAATGAGTGAGGAGAAGCCGTTTTACGCCTGCCAACTTCGCCAGCTTCCCGGCTTCGCTGCCCCCCATATGTCCAGGAGCAATCCCGATATGCTTTTCATACAAATTTGCTTCACTCACCAATAAATCTGCATCTTGTGCGAAAGGAATCAGCTTCGGTTGCCATTCGGTATCGGCGGTAAAGACGACAGAACGTTCGCCAATCTCGATTTTTATAGCGAGACAATAGACGGGGTGGATGGTTGGACAAAAAGAGACGGTGAAAGGACCTATCTGAACAATATCTTCTTCCGAAACCCCGACGCCGACTGTCCGTTCTTTGTAGGACAATTTTATAAAGTTCTCTGTATCGAGGATAGGGGCGTAAATCGGAAGAACCGGTGCCGGCTCACCAAGATGGTATTGAATGAGGCGGCTATATTGAAGGCTGCCGATGTCGGCAATGTGGTCCGCGTGATAATGTGTCAAAAGGATCGCATCTAACTTTTCCAAAGGTAAGTAATTTTGTAAAGAAGCGAGGACGCCACTGCCACAGTCGATGAGGCAATGAAAGCCTTCATATTCGAGTAAAAATGAAGACGTCGCTCCACCTGCTTTCGGATAGCCGCCCCAAATACCGATTGGAATGATTTGCAAGTTCATCACTTCCTTTTTCATTTTGTACGCAGATTAAGTATAGCGTCGGAAGACTTGATTGAAAAGTGGGAAGGTCGCGTGAATTCGGCATAGTTAGTCTTATCGTTTAGCTATTCATTCCTATCTGGAAATCTTATATACTAGGACATGGTTTACGATAAAACCCTATATTCTGAATATTAATTAACTTATTCAATAGGAGTTGGAAGGAGTATTTCATGGAAACGAAAAGAACAGGTTTTTTCCAAAAGTTTCTCAATATAGTGGAAACGACAGGAAATAAACTGCCGCATCCGGTTACATTGTTTGCGGGGCTTGCATTATTAGTGATCATTGTCTCATGGATTGTGTCCATGTTCGGGGTCAGTGTGGAGCACCCTGGACAAGCGGGTGAAATGATTACGGTAAAAAACTTGCTGAGCGCTGAAGGGATCGAATATATATTTACCCAAATGACTCAAAACTTTGTCGGGTTTGCACCACTTGGGGTTGTGCTCGTCACAATGTTGGGTATTGGGCTAGCAGAAGGCACGGGATTGATCAGTGCATTGCTCCGCGGATTTGTCTTATCTGTACCAAAAAGACTAATTACACTCGGACTTGTGTTTGCAGGTGTAATGTCCAGTGTCGCTTCTGATGCAGGATATGTTGTTTTGCCACCACTTGGGGCGGTTATATTCGCTGCGATCGGTCGTCATCCGCTTGCTGGCTTGGCTGCTGCCTTCGCAGGCGTCTCTGGGGGGTTCAGTGCGAACCTTTTCTTGTCGGGCACAGATGCGTTACTCGGTGAGTTGACGATTGCCGCAGCTGCCATCATTGATCCGACCTATGCAGAAAACATGAATATTGCCATGAACTATTACTTTATTATGGTGTCGGTCATTGTCTTGACGTTTGTTGGTGCATGGGTAACAGAAAAAATTGTCGAACCACGTCTTGGAGAATACACGGGTGAATTCCGTGAAAAACTTGAAAAGTTAACGTCAGTGGAGAAAAAGGGGTTGCTATGGGCAACTATTTCTGTCGTTGTCACTGGGGTTCTTGTTTCTTTATTGATCTTACCAGAATGGGGACCGCTGCGCGGTGTCGAGGGTGAGATGCCGATCATCCGCTCGCCATTCATGAGTTCGTTAGTTCCGATTATTGCTTTACTATTCTTTGTCCCTGGACTTGTTTATGGAAGAGTGACGAAAGGGATTCGAGATGATAAAGATGTAGCGGCGATGATGTCGGCGACGATGGCTTCGATGGGGATGTTCATCGTGCTATCTTTCACGGCGGGACAGTTCGTCGCATTTTTCTCTGAATCGAATATGGGGCTTGTTATCGGTGTATACGGAGCCCAATTCTTAGAGAGTATTAATTTGACGGGAATTCCGCTTTTGTTGGTCTTCATTTTAATCGCCGCATTTATTAACTTGTTTATCGGAAGTGCATCAGCAAAGTGGGCCATGATGGCGCCAGTTTTCGTTCCGATTATGATGCAGCTTGGCTACTCGCCTGAATTGACACAAATGGCGTATCGGGTTGCCGATTCGGCGACGAATATCATTTCGCCACTCATGACATACTTTGCGATTATTATTGCATTCGCGCAAAAGTACGATAAAAAGATGGGAATCGGAACACTCATTTCCGTCATGTTCCCATACAGTATCTTTTTCTTAATCTTCTGGACGGCGACACTCATCGTCTGGATGTTACTCGGAATCGATCTTGGGCCTGGATCAGGCATCTACTATACAAATTAAGCAAATCAACACCTTGGACAGCAATCGTTCAAGGTGTTTTTTGTTTGGAAGCTTGCGGAGGATTTTCTACTTCTAGATATGTAATTTTAAGAAAAATTAAAAATATGATTGACAGAAAACGAAATGCTTGGTAAATTGTCACTAGTCGCTAATAACCTAGTTAACAGGTAGGTATAATATAAGTTTAGAGGAAAATGAGAGAAGAAGGGGTTGCAAAATGCATAAGAAGGTTCGCTATCCATTTATACTATTCATTATAAGTTTGTTATCAATTGTAGGATTGGCCGGCTGCAGCGATGCGGGAACTAATGATGCCGTTAAAGACACTAAAAACGAAGCAGCAGGGGAACCAGTAACAAGTGGTACGCTGGAAGTTGCCATTGCATCAGATCCAGACACGATTGATTGGATGTACACAGGTGCCACAGTGACGAGAGACGTTGGCTGGCATATTTTCGAAACATTGTTTGCGTTGGATAAAGATTTTGCGACAAAGCCGATGATTGCAGAAGGGTTTGAAACGAACGATGAGGGAACTGTTTATACGATCAAACTTCGTGATGACGTGAAGTTTCATAATGGTTCGGTTGTGACCGCGGATGATGTAGTCGCTTCGCTGGAAAGATGGCGTAAAGTTTCCGCTGTCGGTGGGATTGCTGGCAACTATATCGAAGATGTAAAGGTTATTTCAGATGTAGAGTTAGAAATTAAACTAAATGAACCTTATAGTTCGTTGTTGGCAGACATGTCTGCTCCCAAACAAGCGCTTATGATTATTCCGGCTGAAATTGCGGAAGAAGCTGGTGAACAGCCGTTAGTTCCTGAACAACTTATTGGAACAGGCCCTTATCAATTTGAAAAATGGGAACGGGGAAATGAGATTTTGCTGACTCGGTTTGATGATTACGCAGCTCGTGAAGAAACAGATTGGGGCGGTTTAACAGGAGAGAAAATCGCCTATTACGAAGAACTCAAATTTCTCATTGTCAAGGATCCACAAGTAAGAGTGAATGGACTAAAAACGGGGTTGTATGACTATGCAGAAAACATTTCACCCGATTTGTACGAAGTTTTGGAAAGTACACCTAATATTGATTTAGTTACCTATATGAATGGGTATTCAACGGTAATTTTCGATAAGTCCGAAGCGCCATTTGATGACTTGAAAGTGCGTCAAGCGTTAAACCACGCACTTGATAAAAAGACAATCGCCGCAGCAACATATGGCAATGAACAATTTTACAGTTTTGATGGGGCACTTTTTGTGCCTGAACAAACCGCACTCTACTCGGATAAAGGATTCGATCAATACTTGGCGTTTGACCAAGAAAAAGCAAAAAGTCTTTTAGAAGCGTCCAATTACAACGGCGAGCCGATTACAATTATGTACTCCAATAATAGTGAGAACTACAAAAAAATCTCGCAAATCGCAAAACAACAATTGGAGGAAGTTGGGTTCCAAGTGAAGTTAGACCCTTACGAGTGGGCAACGTACCTTGAAAGATGGCAAGATCCTGCCAATTGGGACTTGGTCGTTGTTGGCTGGTCTACCCGATTTTCACCAAATGAGTTAGGGATGCTTGGGTTGGGCACTGCAAGCAGTGGGTGGTATGACAGTGAGCAGTGGGCAGACTCAGTGGCTCGTTGGGGAGTAGTCGAAACAGAAGAGCAGAAAAAAGAAGTGTTGACAGAGATGAACCAAATTGTCAATGATGAACTTCCATTTTTGAAAGTGGCCAACGAAACGCGACTTGATATAAAAAGTAATAAAATCACTTATGATAGCTGGCTCGGTCAACGTCATTGGAACACATGGAAGAATGAATGACGTTAAACAGGAGGCTCCATCAGTAGACACTAAAGTAACAATTCTTTTATGTTAATACCCTAGTTAACGGGTGTGAATAATAAGGGATTGCTCAAGCGTAAGAACATGAATGAGGGAGATGGAAATAGAAATGAAAAAGAGTTTCTATTTATGTACAGTCATTGGATTGCTGCTAATGCTCGGCTTGGCCGGCTGTGCTCAGGAAGGGGCAGGTCCAACAGGGAAAGAAGAGGAGAGCCAGGCGAAGGGAGAACCGACAAAGGGCGGCACGTTTGAAGTGGCCCTCGCGTCCGAGCCAGATACGCTTGATTGGATGTATATTAGCGCCACGGTAACAAGAGATGTCAGTTGGCATATTTTTGAAACTTTATTTGCATTGGATCATGACTTTGCTATAAAACCGATGATTGCAGAGAAATATGAAACGAATGAAGAGGAAACAGTTTATACAATTACGCTCCGCGAAGATGTGAAGTTTCATAACGGTGCCGTTGTAACAGCCGCCGATGTAGTGGCATCGGTTGAACGGTGGAGAAAGATCTCTTCAATCGGCCAGGCAGCAAGTGAGTATATCGATGAAGTGGTAGCCACTTCAGATACGGTACTTGAAATCAGACTAAAAGAACCTTATAACGCATTGATGGATGATATCGCGGCATCGAAATCAGCGCTTATGATCATCCCAGCGGAAATTGCAGAAGCTGCAAATGAACAGCCGCTCCTACCTGAACAAATTGTCGGCACAGGTCCTTATCAGTTTGAAAGTTGGGACAGAGGCAAGGAAATCGTGTTATCGCATTTCGAAGAATATTCTTCTCGTACAGAAACAGATTGGGGTGGATTGACGGGAGAAAAAGTCGCTTATTACGATGAACTCAAATTCCTGATCGTCAAAGATCCGCAAGTCAGAATGAACGGACTAAAAACGGGTTTGTACGATTATGCTGAAAATATTTCACCTGACTTGTACGAAGTATTGGAAAGCTCACCAAACATTGACAGAGTCACCTATATGAATGGTTACTCTACAATCACGCCCAATAAAGCGAAAGCGCCATTTGACGATTTGAAGGTGCGCCAAGCATTGAACCACGCGTTGGATAAAAAAACAATTGCAGAAGCGACCTATGGGAATGAAGCATTTTATAGTTTGGATGGCGCGTTATTTGCTCCAGAACAAACAGAACTTTATTCGGAAGAAGGGACCGATCAATATTTAGCGTATGATCCGGAAAAGGCGAAAAGCCTTCTAGCAGACTCGAACTATAATGGCGAGCCAATTACGATCATGTTCTCCAATGACAACGAAAACTATAAAAAAATCGCCCAAGTTGCCAAACAGCAAATGGAGGAAGTTGGCTTTAAAGTCGAGTTGGATCCCTATGAATGGGGCACATATTTGGAAAGATGGCTCGAGCCTGAAAACTGGGATTTGGTTGTCATCGGTTGGTCCACCCGTTTTTCTCCAAATGAATTAGGTCTACTCGTATTAGATACCGCAAGAAGTGGATGGTATGACAGTGACCGTTGGGCAGAAGCGATCGAACGTTGGGGAGCAGCACGGTCATCCGAAGAGAGAAAAGAAATCCTGACAGAAATGAATCATACGGTGAACGATGAACTGCCATTCTTCAAAGTTGTGAATGAAACACGGCTCGATATAAAAAGTGACAAAGTCACATATGACAGCTGGCTTGGCCAACGCCATTGGAATACATGGAAAAGTGAATGAAGTTGTCACTTTGCATAGCCCGTTAGCGATGATGTCTAGCGGGCTTTCTTCATCAAATAGTTGCGGGGAGGGAAAATGATGCTGCAATATACCATTCGCCGATTGCTGTCGTTAGTTCCTGTGATGCTCATCGTCAGTATCATTGTCTTCATGATCGTTCATTTGACACCGGGAAACCCTGCTTTCCTTATTTTAGGAGAAGATGCTTCAGCGGAAAGCGTTGCCCAATTAGAACAGCAGTTAGGGTTAGATAAACCGATTGTCGTGCAGTTTTTTGATTGGTTGAAAAATATCGTGACGGGAGATCTGGGGCAGTCGGTCTATTCTTCTGAGCAAGTAAAAACGATTATTGCGAGTCATATTGGCCCCACTTTTAGCGTGACATTACTCGCGATTTTTATAATTCTCTTGATTGCGATCCCAGTTGCCTTGTTCGCTGTTTGGCAAAGGAAAACGCTTTTAGATCCTATTTTCATTTCCGTATCCTTACTCGGAGTATCGATACCGGAATTTTGGTTTGCGATGCTATTGGTGCTCGGATTTGCTGTTACCATTCCTATTTTTCCGGTTGCCGGATATATACCATTTGCTGAAGGATGGTTCGAATGGCTGTATCATCTGATTTTACCAGCGTTTGTCCTTGCGGCTGTTGAAATTGGACTTGTCGCCCGGATGTTGCGGGATGGCATGCTCGAAGCGGTCAACCAAGATTATACGAGGACAGCGCGGGCAAAAGGAATTCGGGAAAGTGTTGTATTGATGAAGCATGTGTTTTCGAATGCGCTCATTCCGACGGCGACAGTCATTGGTGTTATGATTGCCGGTTTGCTCGGTGGGGCGATTATTATCGAGACGATGTTCACGATTCCAGGAATGGGGTCTCTTCTTATCGATTCTATTCATCGTCGGGATTATCCGGTGATTCAAGGTGTCATTTTATTTATTGCCGCCATTTACGTATTGGTAAACTTATGCGTGGATCTGTTGTATGCGTTTTTAGACCCAAGAATCCGATACGATTGAAAAGGAGATTTCACTATGTTCAAAAGTAAACGAAATATACTAGCCGCAAGTATACTTGTTTTGATGACGGTCGCCACGCTTACTGCTTCACTTTGGTTGCCGACGTCTCCTGCTCACATCGATCCGAGTGAACGGTTGTTGAGTCCTTCCGGTCAGCATTGGTTTGGCACAGATCATTTTGGTCGGGATATTTTTGCTTTGACGATCGTGGCGGCTCGGATTTCTTTGCTCGTTGGCATCGTTGTCGCATTTTTGGCGACCTTATTAGGAACGGCGACGGGGCTCATCGCCGGTTATTATAAAAAAGCGGACGCGATTGTCATGCGTATTATTGACGGTATGTTAGCGTTTCCGGCTTTGTTGCTTGCGTTGGCACTTGTGGCAGCCCTTGGTGGAAATGTGAAAAACATTATCATTGCCCTGACATTTGCTTTTTGGCCTGTCATGACACGTATCGTTCGTTCTGCGGTGTTGCAGGTGAAAAATATTCAATATATTGAAGCGGCAAAAACGACAGGTACGAGCGATTTCGTTATTTTAACGCGTTATGTTTTGCCGAATGCGCTATCACCGATTATTGTGCAAGGGACCTTCATTTTTGCCAAAGCAATTTTGGCGGAAGCAGCGCTTAGCTTTTTAGGTTTGGGTGTTAACCCGGCGACGCCTACATGGGGCAGCATGTTGCAAGAGTCGCAAATCTACATTTCGATCGCACCGTGGTTCTCCATTTTCCCGGGGCTTGCGATTGTCATCACCGTCTTGTCTTTGAATATGTTGGGTGACGGTTTGAGAGATGCATTCGATCCTCATGCGGTCAAGCAAAAAAGGGTTAAAAAGGTATGGCCATTGTGGCGAGCGCGGAAAACGCAAAAACAGTGGGCGCGTGAAAAGGAACAAAAATCGGTTGCTGAAAATGAATACATGGGCAAGGAGGTGTGAGTGATGTTGGAAGTGAAAGATTTGAAAGCATATTTGGACACATCAACAGGCGTCGTCAAAGCTGTCGATCAAGTGTCATTTACAGTGAAAGCTGGAGAGACGGTCGGGATTGTCGGGGAATCGGGAAGTGGAAAAAGTGTCTTGGCCCTATCTTTGATGCAACTGAATCCGACACCCCTCACATTCTATCCCCAAGGCGAAATCCTCTTTGAAGGACGGAATTTGCTCGGATTACGAGAACGCGCGTTACGCAAAATGCGGGGAAATGAAATTTCGATGATCTTTCAAGATCCGATGTCCAGTTTGAATCCGATATTCAAAATCGGCAATCAATTGATCGAAGCGATTCGTTCCCATAAAAAAATGCCCCGTCACAAGGCGGAAGCGGAAGCGATTGAATTATTACAAGATGTGGGGATTCCGGATGCAGAACGACGTATGCATGAGTATCCGCATGAGTTTTCGGGCGGAATGCGACAACGGGTTATGATTGCGATCGCGTTGGCATGCCGGCCCAAATTACTCATTGCCGACGAACCGACGACTGCCTTGGACGTAACAATTCAAGCGCAAATATTGGAGATGCTCCGTACAATTCAAAATAAGTATGGGACTGCGATTTTAATTATTACACATGATTTAGGTGTCGTTGCGCGATTGGCAGATAGGGTCATGGTGATGTATTCGGGCAGGATTGTTGAGGAAGGAAGTACGGCGGATATTTTCTACCGTACTTCGATGCCTTATACGTGGTCATTATTACGGTCGATCCCAAGGCTTGACGAAGCGGGGCAAGACCGGTTGATCCCGATTCAAGGGCAACCACCTAATCTTGTCACGCCGCCAAAAGGTTGTAATTTCAGCCCGCGCTGTCCATTCGCGACACCAGAGTGTGCGGAGATCGATCCGGCATTAACGGAAAGAAGGCATGGACATCGCGTCGCCTGTATTTTATCTGAAATGGAATTTGAAGAACAAAAACAACTGTTGGAAGCGGTTGATAGGAAAGAGGTGCTCGCTTAATGTCTCAGAACCTGCTTGAAATTCGTAATCTGGCTGTCCATTTTCCGATAAAGGAAGGGTTATTCAAAAAAACGACGAATTACGTAAAAGCTGTGAATGACCTCAGTTTAACGGTGAGAAAAGGGGAGACATTGGGCATCGTCGGTGAATCGGGATGCGGGAAAAGTACGTTAGCGCGGGCAATATTAGGGCTTAATAAGCCGACATCGGGCGATATTTTGTTTGAAGGGGAAAGTATTCTTGATTATAACCCGAAGCAAATGCATCAGCTACGGCGTGATATTCAAATGGTTTTTCAAGACCCGTTTACAAGTCTTAACCCACGTATGCCTATCGGAGAAATTATTGCAGCACCGCTGAAAGCCTATAAAACGACGGTCAATGTGGAACAACGTGTCAAAGAACTGATGGAGCTGGTCGGCTTGAAGCCAGAGTATTACCACCGGTTGCCCCATGAATTTTCGGGCGGACAACGACAGCGCGTCGGCATAGCGAGAGCCATCGCATTGGAACCGAAGTTGATCGTCTGTGACGAACCGGTAAGTGCGCTCGATGTTTCCGTTCAAGCCCAAGTGATTAACTTACTCGAAGATTTACAAAAGGAATTGAACTTGACGTATGTATTTATCGCACATGATCTATCAGTTATCAAACATATCGCAGATAAAGTGGCTGTCATGTATTTGGGGAAGGTGATGGAAACCGCTGAACGGGATTCGTTTTATCAAAGTGCCCGTCATCCTTACACAAACGCATTGTTGTCTGCAATCCCTTTGCCTGATCCGGAAAAAGAGAAAAAGCGTGAAAGAATCGTTTTACAAGGCGATTTGCCTTCCCCAGCAAATCCACCAACTGGCTGCGTTTTTCATACGAGATGTCCAAAAGCGCAACCCATCTGTAAAGAAAAATTGCCTCGGTTGGAACAGATGGAGGAGGAACATTTCGTCTCTTGCTTTTTTCCAATAGAGGAAGAGCAAAAAAGAGCATTGAATACATGAGGTTTTTGTAGAAACTTAAATGTAAAAGCGGAATATTCAAAAGAGTATTGACATCGTTTGAGGTAAGATGTATTATAGTTTCTAATAACTTAATAAGCGACTTTCTTATCCAGAGAGGTGGAGGGACTGGCCCTTTGAAGCCTCAGCAACAGACTTTTTAAAAAGAACTGTGCTAATTCCAGTAGCGAAATGCTTGGAGATAAGAAGAGTGAACGTTATAAATGCCAAACTCTTCTTATTTATAAGAAGGGTTTTTTTCCTTATTACAGTTACTTAAAAATAATTGGAAAGAGGGAATGAGACATGACAAAAACATTGACGAAGGCACCATTTAAAGCGGATCACGTGGGGAGCTTATTGCGACCGGAGATTTTACACGAAGCAAGGCAATTGTTTAAAGACGGCGAGATTACGGCTGAACAGTTACGAAAAGTTGAGACAGAGGAAATTAAACGGATCGTGGACAAGCAAATTGAAGTTGGTTTGGAACTTGTGACTGACGGAGAATTTAGACGGACTTGGTGGCATCTTGACTTCTTAGAACATCTGAATGGATTCGAAGGGTATGTGCCGGAAGAAGGGTATCAGTTCTCTGGCGGAGTGGAAACGGAAAGATACAACGTGCGCAACACGGGGAAGATTTCTTTTAATGCTGAACATCCTTTCATTCAAGATTTCATCGACTTCAATAAGATTGTGGATGGTCGTGCAGTTGCGAAGCAAACAATCCCGAGTCCGAACCAGTTGTTCCATCCGAACGTGATTAATACTGAGATTTACCCAGACATTGAAGAATACGCGAAAGACATTATTCAAACATATCGTGATGCATTGCAAGCTTTCTATGCGGCTGGGGTGCGCTACTTGCAGCTGGATGACGTGTATATCGCAGGCTTGGCGTCGACAACGATTCCATTGGATGATGGTAAATATACAAGGGAGCAATTAATTGATTTAGCTGTTCGTGTCGTCAATGGCGTGTTAGAAGGTAAACCGGAAGATCTCTTTGTGACAACTCATCTATGCCGTGGCAACTATCAATCGACTTGGGCGTTTGCAGGGGGTTATGATGTTATCGCGCCAACTTTGCTAGGAAAAGAAAAAGTCGATGGATTTTTCTTGGAGTATGATGATGAGCGTTCCGGAGACTTTAACCCGCTGCAACATGTGCCAAAAGGCGGCGCACAAGTTGTGTTAGGTGTTGTGACATCGAAAAATGGCGAGTTGGAAAATAAAGAGCATATTAAAGCGCGTATTAAAGAAGCGTCCAAATACGTTCCGTTAGAGCAACTTTGCTTAAGTCCGCAATGCGGGTTTGCTTCCACACATCATGGCAATAAGTTGACGGAAGAACAGCAATGGGAGAAATTGAAGTTTATCGTGGACGTATCGAAAGAAATTTGGAGATGACATAAAGTAAGCTAGCAGAAACGATCTACTAGAAGCGAAAGCCGGAAAGTGGCTGCCAACTGTCAGGCAACCTTCCGCGCTTTCGCTTTTTGTTGAACTTACCCATCGTTCGCGCCTAAAGAGGGAGATTCCGCGCCCAAATTTCCTTGTTTCGCGCCTAAAGAGTGAATCCCCGCGCCTAAAGTTATTTGTTTCGCGCCTAAAGAGTGAATCCCCGCGCCTAAAGTTATTTGTTTCGCGCCCAAAGAAGGAGTCCCCGCGCCTAAAGTTCCTTGTTTCGCGCCTAAAGAGTGAGATTCCGCGCCCAAAGTTACTTAATTCGCGCCTAAATAGAGAGATTTCACCCCAAAGTCACACCCTTAGCGCGTAACTCAAGAGTTATCTGCTAAGAAATTACTTATTTATAGTTTCTGTAATGTCTTTCTATAAGCTTCTAATGTTTTTTCAATTTCTTTTTCGCCGTGAACGGTGGATAGGCTGTATCGATTTAGCGGTTTTGTGTAAATGCCTTGCGCTAGTAAATGATAATCGATTTCTTTTCTTAATGCGAAATTGGATTTTTGTAGGTCACGGTAATTTTTGATGTTTTCCTTGTCCGTAATGATTAAGTTGAAAATCGAGCCCCGCCCGACGGTTTTTGAGTGAATGCCTTTGGCGGACAACAACTTATTTATGCCTTTTTTTAATTGGGTGGTGCGCTTAAAAACTTGTTGAATTTCCTGTTCTAAAATTTCAATGGTAGCAAGTCCGGCGGCAAGTACGGTTGGATGGCCGTTATATGTGCCACTATGGAATAAAACGTCGCGTGCTCCAGAATGTTTGCTTTGACTGCTATCAAAAACATCGGCCGCCGCAGAAGGGGCACTCCTATTCAAAATCTCTTCTTTCCCTCCGACAATGCCGAAAGGAAACCCGCCACCAACCACTTTACCTAAAGCGGTTAAATCAGGTTTTATCCCATAAAGTTCCTGTGCGCCTCCTAAACTTAACCGGAAACCGGTTTTCACTTCGTCGAATATGAGAAGAATGCCTAAATCGGCAGTGATCTTCCGTAACCCGTCCATAAATTCTTGTTCGGCAGGGATGTATCCAGCTTGGATAGGTTCTAGTATAACGGCTGCAATTTGATCTTGCGCTGTCGTTAAGATGTCATTCGTCGCCTCAAGGTCATTGAAAGGTAAAATGATCGTATTTTCCAAATGATTGGGATGTAAACCTTGCGATTCTGAAATCGCCTTTGGCTTCCGTGGAGGCCCAGCCTGATCGACCGGCGGGTTAACGCTTAGCAATACTTGATCATAACCGCCATGATAATGCCCTTCGAATTTTGCTATTTTGTATTTTCCCGTATAAGCGTACGCCAGTCGGATTGAAAGCAGGGTAGCTTCAGTCCCTGAGTTTGTATAGCGTATTTTTTCCATACTGGGGTATAATGACTGGATTTTTTGCCCCATTTTCACTTCTAGATGATGAGGCGTTCCGAATAAAAGAGTGCCATCCTCTTGCATTTGCTTATGAATGGCATCCAACACTTTTGGATGTCCATGCCCAGTCATAAGTGCGCCATAAGAAAGTAAGTAATCAATATATTCATTTCCGTCAATATCGGTTAAATACGCACCGGTTCCTTTTTTCATTACAACTGGATATGGTTCGAAAAACTTAATGTTTGCGGTCACCCCGCCAGGCATTACATGTTGAGACACTTTGGAGAACTCCAGTGACTTAGGCGTCTTTTGGACATACGCATCCATTCCAGTGGAACATTTACGTTTACTCACGACTCACCCATCCCGTATTTTTATATTGTTATTAAACGATATGACGGAATTACTTCAAAAATACTTTACAAATGAGACAAGTATATAGAATATCGTAAAGATTTGTAGTCTATCGCTGTCACAACGTGAAAAAGCACCTTCCACTGCCGAGGAAGGTGCTATCCATTCATAAAACTTCATTCATTTTTTATCAATCAATCCTGCTTCGATCAAAAATTCTTCTGCGACCCGTTCGACCATCATCCCGTCGTTGTCGACTTTTCCGTTCATGACTTGCATCGTTTCTTCGTTAATGGTCCCTTCGAGTGATTTTAGAATCTCTTCAATCTCAGGGTATTCTTCAAGTATTTCTTTCCGTACGAGCGGAAGGGCATGGTACGGAGGGAAGTAGGATTTGTCATCTTCCAACACCCGCAAGTCGTACACTTGGAGCTGACCGTCTGTCGTGTAGGAGTTGATAACGTCTACTTCACCTGCGTTGATAGAACGGTACATCATGCCGTGGTCCATCCCTTTGACATCTTTAAAGGAAAGGTCATATTCTTTTTGGAAGCCTGGCAACCCATCCGGCCGGTCTATAAATTCAAACACCGCACCTAAAGTGAAGTCTTGGGAGAACTTGGAGAAATCACTGAACGTCACAATATCATTCTCTTCAGCAATTTTTTCATCAAGCGCAAGTGTATACGTATTGTTGAAACCGAATGTGTTGAAAGCGACGATGCCATCATCAGCAACGAGCCGTTTCGTTGATTCTAATGTTTCTTCCGCCGTTCCCGGTTCTTCGTGGTAATAAGTTAAGACGATTGTGCCTGTATAGTCGGGAATGATGTCGATATGTCCATTGGTCATGGCATTCCAAACGACAGAAGAACCGCCTAGGTTTTCTTTATAGATTACTTTGATATCCGTTTTGTCTGCAATCAATTGACCGATGACGTGGGATAAGATGATACTTTCCGTATTGTTACGCGAACCGAGTCTTAAAGATTCTTTTTCAATGAAAATACAACCTGCGAGCATATTGACGAGAATGACGATGATGCCTAATGTCATAAGATTTTTTCGCATATTCATCATCACTTCAGTCCTTCCGGCGTTGTCCAGCGTTCAACAGCACTGAAGAACGTTTCTAGGATAATCGCAAGAAGTGCTGCTGGAATGGCGCCAAGTAAAATCAAACCGTCAATGCCGCGTGTGATACCGAGAAAAATGAAATCTCCGAGTCCGCCCGCCCCGATGAAAGCTGCGAGCGTCGCATTTCCGACGTTAATGACAGCGGCTGTCCGAATGCCGGCCATGATGACGGGAATGGCGAGTGGCAGTTCGACTTTAAACAAGATTTGCATATTCGTCATGCCGACGCCTCTTGCGGCTTCAATCGTTGCACTGTCGACATCTTTAATACCTGTGTACGTATTTCGCATAATCGGAAGTAACGAGTAAAGGAACAGTGCTGCAATAGCCGTTTTAACGCCGATGCCGAATATCGGAATCATAAAGCCGAGGACTGCCAAGCTTGGAATCGTTTGCATAATTCCTGCTGACCCAAGGACGCCGGTGACGAGCGAAGGGAAGCGCGTAATGACAATGCCAAGTGTAACGGCGATAATGACTGCAAGAAGCATTGAGAAAAATACGAGTTGAATGTGGACGGAAGTCGCTTCCAATACTTCTCTCCAACGTAGCTGGGATTGCTCTACGAGTTGTTGCCATATATTCATATTATTCATTGTGATTTTCCTCCGTTTCCGTCCATTGACTGGACATAGCGGAGAGCAAAGAGCCACGCGTAACAAGTCCCATTACTTTATGGTTTTCATCGACGATTGGAATCATGCCGAATGGCGCTTCGTCCATCATGACAATTGCATCTTTGGCAGTTGCCGATGCAAGTAAATAAGGGACTGCGGGTTCCATGATGTCATCGACCTTTGTAATGGAATCGAATCTTCTAATTAAGTCATAGGCAGAAACGAAACCTAGTAGTTTTTGATCGTCGTCTGTGATGACTAGATTCGTAATCTTACGTTGGCGGATAAGAGAAAGTGCTCTTTCCGGAGAACGCTCGGGAGGAGAGGTGACGATAGTTTCTGACATAATTTCAGTAACTGGCATAAGCTCAGGATTTTGGATAATACGGTGTTTGCCGATAAACTCCTCCACAAATCCATGTGCCGGTTCATGTAGTAATTTTTCTGGGGTGTCTAACTGAAGTAACTTGCCATCTTTCATAATGGCGATGCGATCGCCCATTTTTAAAGCTTCGTCAATATCATGGGTGACGAAAACAATCGTTTTTTTCAATTTTTTATGCAAGGTGATCATTTCGGCTTGCAACTGTTCGCGTGTAATCGGATCGAGCGCACTAAACGGTTCATCCATCAAGATGATGTCAGGGTTGGATGCCAAAGCTCTTGCGATGCCCACTCTTTGTTGTTGTCCGCCTGAAAGTTCTTTAGGGTAACGGGTCGCATGGATTTCTGGGTCCAGTCCGACCATTTCAAGCAGTTCTTTGACGCGAGGTTGAATATCTTTCGGATCCCATCCTTTCAGTTGCGGGACGATCGCGATATTCTTTTCGATGGTGTAATGTGGAAAAAGACCGATTTGTTGGATGACATAGCCGATGTTACGTCGCAGTTCGGCGGCATTGTAGGATTTGATGTCTTTGCCATCGATTGAGATGGTTCCGCGTGTGTGTGGAATGATGCGGTTGATCATTTTCATCGTAGTCGATTTTCCTGAACCACTCGGACCGATCAGAACGAGCAATTCCCCTTCCTCAATTTCAAAATTGACCGATTTGACGGCTTGGAATCCGCCATCATACGTTTTTGTTACATTTTCAAACTTAATCATGTGTGCCTCCTGTATTTAGTTGAAAACCATATTTATTTTGAATGAAAAGTGACCGCAATCCCCCTTTGTTTAATTGATAGAAAAGTCCGACTTACTGAGTATAACATATTCAGAAAATTATTGCAGAAGAGGTCAAAAGCGGAGAACATAGAAGTCTATTGAGTATAGCGAAAGAAACCGGAAGAAAGAATCATATGAACAATCAAAGCGGAAGGGGGATTAGGGTGAATGGAATCACATCAAACGCATGGAATGACCTCATGACAAATGTTAGGTAGATACACCTTAGGTGAATAAAATGGCAGGTAGAGGGATCCATCGATTGGATAGAAGTTTGAAAGTGACGCATTCTATTCTTGCTATTTTAAGTCAAAGGGTGGTATGTATGGATTGACAATTAGGCAGCTTAGGAAAGGGTGTAGATTCATTTGGACATGACAGTTTTCATCGTCGAGGACGATGTCGCGATTTTTGATTCTTTGAAAGAGAGATTGGGGCAATGGTCATTCAACGTGGTTGGCCCAGCTGATTTTCATGATGTCATGCAAACATTTGTCGGGGCGCAACCGCAACTCGTCATTCTCGATATCCAGTTGCCGGCGTATGATGGATTTCATTGGTGCCGTGAAATCCGAGCGGTGTCGAATGTGCCGATTCTCTTTTTGTCTTCACGCGACCATCCGATGGATATGGTGATGGCGATGAATATGGGCGCGGATGATTACATACAAAAGCCGTTTCATACGGACGTATTGCTTGCCAAAGTACAAGCAATCTTAAGGCGCACTTATGCGTATGGTGAAGAAGCGCCGGATATCCTTGAATGGAATGGAGCAGTCATAGATATGAAAAAAGGCGTCATTCGGCTGGAAGGCAATGAAGTCGAATTGACGAAAAATGAATTTTTCATTCTTGCAGTGCTGGCACAGTCCAACAATGAAATTGTGTCAAGGGATGATCTGATTCGAAAGTTATGGGACGATGAGCGATTCGTGAACGACAACACGCTTACGGTGAATATTACAAGACTTCGCCAAAAGCTTGGGGAAATCGGGCTTGATGAAGCCATTGTCACGAAAAAAGGGCTGGGCTACATGGCAATCACTTTGTAGGAGAGGGATCGACAATGTTCATAAGTTATTTGAACGAGATGAAGAGTTGGATCATTTTTTTCGTCCTCGCAATTGGGTTTGTGGACGGCTTAATTTGGCTTGACATGGGAATCGGTGTGGAAATTTCCGCACTTTTATATATGAATGTATTATTGCTTATATTGTTCGCTGTATTTTTAGTATGGCGGTTCAGTAGGGAAATGAAATATACGAAGGAACTTATAATACTCGTTGAAGACCAAGCAGCAAACGAGCAGGAGTCATTACCGAGGCCAAGGTTTTTTCGAGAACGGCAAGTTGATCTTGCATTACACAAGACAATTCAATCTTTGGCACAAGAATTAGCCGATGTGAAAAATAATAATATGATGGAAAATGAATATACGGCGGCTTGGGTTCATGAAGTGAAAGCACCGTTGACCGCGATGAAACTAGTGATCGATGCAAATCGGCATGATCCCCTTATCCGTAAAATTGAATCGGAATGGCTCCGCGTCCATTTATTGATCGACCAACAATTATCCATTTCGCGTCTTCCCTCATTGGAGTCCGATTATGTATTGGAAAGGACTGGTATACAGCGGCTCGTGACACAAGAAATACGTGAACTTGCCTCTTGGTGTTTAGAAAAAAACATTGCTGTCGAATTTGAAGGACGCGACGGAGAAGTGGTGACAGATACGAAATGGTGTCGGTTTATCATCCGGCAATTTTTGACGAATGCAGTGAAATACAGTCCAGTTGGTGGAACCATCGCCATCTCCATGACAGTAAAGCAGAACGACCAAATGCAGCTTGTCATTGCAGATGAAGGCCCGGGGATCAAACCGCATGATCTTCCTCGTATTTTTGACAAAGGATTCACAGGCGGCACCGGAAGAATCCATAATGCTGCCACGGGTCTAGGTCTACACCTTGCCAATACGGTTGCTGACAAAATAGGGGTTGCGCTTACTGCAAGTTCTGAAGAAGGTGTGGGTACGACTATGCATATCACATTTTCGAATGAAAATGCATTTGATAAAACACTAAGATGAGTCGGCGTGATTTTATCCGTAAGTTAGACATAGATATCTGTACTTTGGACTCTATTGGATTCGAAAATAATCGTGCCAAGATGGAATCATTTCGAAAAGGTGACAACAATGTCACATTGCACGACCTGTTTGTCATGACAATCAAACGACCGCCGTTTTTTCACACGCTATGATAAGCGTATAACAAAAGCGCAAGGCGCCTGATTAGAAGTGATTGGAGTGTCTGGCGCCTGGAGTCTAGACATGAACAAAACAGGGAGGCAATTTCGATGAAAGAAACATATACAATGGGAAAAACCGTTTTACATGCACAAAATGTCAGGAAATCCTACGGTACACGGGGGAATGTCCAGCAAGTGTTAAAAGGCATCGATCTGCGTGTCAACAAAGGCGAATTTGTCGGGATTATGGGCCCTTCCGGGGCGGGGAAGACGACATTACTTAATGTGTTGGCAACGATCGATCGTGCGTCAGCTGGGGCGATCCTGATTGACGGGGATGATATTTCGAAGATGAAAGACGCTAAGTTGTCCGCATTTCGTCGTGACAAGTTAGGGTTCATTTTTCAAGATTATAATCTCTTGGATACATTGACAGTGAAGGAAAATATTTTGTTGCCGATTTCACTTGGAAAAGTGAAAAAGAAAGAAGCCGAGCAACGTTTTACAGAAATTGCGACAATTTTAGGCATCGAAGAGATTGCTCACAAATACCCGCATGAAATTTCGGGGGGACAAAAACAGCGTACCTCAGCGGCCCGAGCACTTATTAACGAGCCTTCCATGGTTTTTGCGGATGAGCCAACGGGTGCCTTGGATTCGAAATCAGCATCCTCTCTTTTAAATACAATGGAAGATGTGAATAAACAGCGTGGTGTGACGATCATGATGGTGACACACGATGCGGTCGCATCAAGTTATTGTAGCCGTGTTGTTTTTTTGAAAGACGGAACGATTTACTCGGAACTATATCGTGGTGACAAAACGAGACAAGCCTTCTTCCAAGACATATTGAAGGTTCAAGGCGTTCTCGGGGGTGACAATGTTGACGCTCTTTGACTTAGTGATCCGTAGTATGCGGAAAAATATTAAACATTATTATTTGTATTTCTTCGCACTTATTTTCAGTGTTGTGTTGTACTTTGTCTTTGCAACACTGCAATATGACTCGGCAGTTGTCGAAGGGGCCGGTCAGTCGATGAGATTCGCAGCTGCTTTTAAAGTGGCAGGTATTTTGCTTATCATCATTGCAGGCGTCTTCATCATTTATGCCAATGCAATTTTTCTCAAACGGCGAAGCCGCGAAATTGGTTTGTATCAATTGATTGGGTTGAATAAAGGTGCCGTAGCGCGTCTTCTGATTATCGAGAATACAATCTTGAGTGCAGGCGCGCTTGTGATAGGCATTGCGATTGGAATGCTCGTTTCCCGGGTATTTTTGCTTCTCCTTATGAAACTTGTCGGCCATGATGGGTTTATCGCCTTATCGTTTTCGACAGCGGCTGTCATTCAAACAGCAGTCGTGTTCGTAGCTATTATTTTGTTGACATCTGTGCAAATGTTATACACGGTCTACCGCAATACATTGCTTGGACTGTTCAATGCGGAGAAAAAAGGGGAACACCCGAAAAAGCCGAGAACCGCGATCTCGTCTATTTTGGCGCTGCTCGGTGTCGGCCTGATCGGGTTCGGTTATTGGTTATCGGGCAACATGTTGAATGATTTGATTTTTTTCAATATGCTGGCCGTACTTGCGTCCACGATCTTGGGAACGTATCTTGTCTTCCGTGTGACGATTAGTTGGTTGTTATATCAAATCCGAACGCGGAAACAAGGGCATCTTGGATTGAATAATAGTTTGTCAATTGCGTCCCTTATGCACCGGATGAAAGGGAATGCCAATTCGTTGACAATTATTACCGTTTTGTCTGCGATGACACTTGCGATGCTTGGTGGTTCTTATTCACTCTATTATTCAACGGAAAAAGAGACACGTTATGTGATGCCGTTTGATTTTATGTTTGAAGAGGAATCGTCGATCTGGTTTGACAGATACGATCTATCGGTTCAAGACTTTGAAAAAGGTTTGAAAGAAAATGGCATTGATTATACAACAGAAACAATTGAATTGCTCGATGTGGGAGGTACCTATGAAAAAGGTGTTTTCCCTGCATTTCTTGGCCAAATGGAAGGACTTTACAATGCCTCTATCGTAAATGCAGAGCAACTTCAAAAAGCAGGACTTCAAATGGAAACGCCAAAAAATGGTACGCTCATTTTCCATAGTGCATCGCTGGGAACTGTGGCAAAAGATACGAAAATACCGTTTAAGATATACGTTGCAAGCGGCGATAAGGAACGTGTCTTTACCGCTGTGAAATTCGGAGAAGGGGACGTTGTGAACGCAAGCTTTGGTCCTCAACTGGTGGTCAATGATGCAGATTTTACAGAGTATAAAAGAATGATGCATCCAGAAAACGAAGTGCGCAATGTCCAAGTTTTTACCATAACGAATAAAGATCAACTTGCACTTGCGTCAGAAATCCGCCATAAAAACAAGGATGAGGAGACGTGGTCATATGGGTTTGATTATTATTCAATGTATGAGTCTTCCATTCAATCAAATGGCCTTCTCATCTTCATCGCTGGTTTCTTAGGCTTGGTGTTTTTAATTTCAACTGGCAGTATTTTGTACTTCAAACAAATGACTGAGGCGGAACAAGAAAAACAAAGTTATGCAACTTTACGCCAACTTGGCTTTACAGTGAAAGATATTATGCGCGGGATTATGCGGAAACAAGTCTTTGTCTTCGGCTTGCCATTGATGATTGGGCTTCTGCATTCGATCTTCGCCATTAAAGCTGCGTCATTCCTCTTTATGTCGGATATTACCATTCCTGCATCCATTGCGATGGGGGTCTATGGCTTGATTTACCTTATGTTTGCGGTTCTCACGGTTGGGTATTACCGGAAAACAGTGAAGGCGGCTTTGTAATACGGCTTTAGGAATAGACGACGACATCAGAACTTTATATGAGTTCTGATGTTTTTTGAATTTAAAAACAGGAGAAGGAAGTTCCTTTCCTGTTTGCCAAGTTTCCTTGATTTATTTTCGGTCCCAAAAGCGTATTTGTGCAATGGCTGAGACAAATTCTTTTCCAAAGTTGGGATTATTCGCCGCAAAAACGACCCCGGCTAAGTTATTTTCATCGGATGCACGAATATAGGACTGGCCAGATGAAGCGACGCCAATCGGTTTATAATGTTTATAGGCCACGCTTACAAAACTTTTAACGTCAGCATTAAACTTCTTTTGATTGCGGGAACTTCCACCTACAATCAAGAGGGAGTCCATCAAATAAGGGCTTGTCGTTAGGAAAGTATCATCGACTTTCAATTCCATGCCATTGGCCCCGGTGACAGTTCCAAGCATCTCACTGATAATGACGACAAAGACGCCGTACTCTTCCAAAGTTTGAAGGGTTGCATTCACTTCGGCTTCGTTAAATCCGTCACCAATCAATACACCGACTTTCAACGAATATGCATACTTGGGCGTGTTTGCTTGGCTAAGGGAAGGGTAACTTGTGGATACCGGGACATTCGTGCCGCTCGGACGATTCACACCGATGTTATCCGCAACAATGTTGGCCAGTTCCTTATCCACATTGACGAGCATATCGATGTTTTGTTGGCGTACAGATTCGCTTTTCACTTTGCCGAGTTGGTAGCAAAGCGCTTCAATCGTGTGTTGCTTTTCGACGGGTGTCAGGCTATTCCAGAATATTCTTGGTTGCGAAAAGAAGTCATTGAATGATTCGCTGCGGGCCCGTATGGCATGCCCATCAATTTTTTTAGGGTAGGATTCATAGCCGCCTTCTTCGGGGGGCGTTGTGTACGGTGTATTATCCGCCAAAGAGTTTTGATGGTAGCTGACTTCATCCACATCGATTCGATATCTCATAAAGCCTTGCCGTGTATTATTGTGGAATGGACAAATCGGGCGGTTGATCGGCAAATCCTGAAAGTTTGCACTGCCCAGACGATGGTATTGTGCACTTTGATAAGCGATCAATCTTCCTTGCAGGACGGGGTCATTGGAAAAATCAATTCCTGGTACGACGTTTGCAGGATTGAACGCCACTTGCTCCAATTCGGCAAATTCATTGTCCACATTCCGGTTCAATGTCATCTTGCCGATCAGTTGAATGGGAATTAGTTCTTCGGGCCAGAATTTTGATGGGTCGAGAATATCAAAGTCGTATTTGAACTCATCTTCCAGCGGAATGAGCTGGACGCCTAATTCATATTCGGCGTAAGCTCCGCGATCAATTGCTTCTCTTAGGTCGCGCCGATGGAAATCCGGATCGATCCCGCCGATTTTTTGCGCCTCATCCTGCAGTAAGGAATGGACACCAAGGACCGGCTTCCAAACAAATCTAACAAAGGTCGCCACCCCTTGTGCATTGACAAACAGGTATGTGTTGATCGACCATGATTCGATCATCCGATAACTTCTTACGATGCCTCGGTCAGACATGATCCACAATACCATGTGAAGTGACTCCTGGTTATTCGCGACATAATCCCAAAAAGTATCATGGGCCGCTGCGGCAGTTGGCATTCCAGTGCGCGGCTCGGGTTGGTACGCATGCATGACGTCGGGGAACTTCATCGCGTCTTGGTTGACCAATACAGGCATCGCAATCGTCGTTAAGTCGTAATTGCCCTCTTCTGTATAAAACTTAACACCCTTGCATCGTAAATCCCTTGCCGTATCCTTGGAACCTCTGCTTCCTTGAACAGTGGAAAACCGGACAAATACAGGGGTTTTTTTTCCGGCTTCCTGTAAGAATCCGGCTTTTGTAAACTGTTCCATTGACTGGTAACATTCAAACTCCCCATGTGCTCCATAACCCCTTGCATGAACTTTTCTTTCCGGTATCGGCTCATGAACAAAATGCGTCATTTTTTCGAGGAATTCGTAATCCTGCCTCAATGATGGACCACGTACACCGGCCTTTAATTGCTCTGAATCATTGGATAGTTTTTTGGACTGGTTCGTTGTTAATGGCTTTCCTGTATTTTGGATACGAAATTGCTCCAATTGCTCATTTTTACTATTTTCATCAATGTGTTTTTTATTTCTTGACGCGGAATTCTCGTCCATGGAATCACCTATCCCATCTTTATTTTTTCACACCTTTCAAAGCCTATGCATTTTTTCTTCGGCTTATACTTTTGAAATCGTGTATGACTTTTATTTACTAGGCTTCTAAATACAAGTCTAAGTTTGGAACAAGGTTAATCGAATTCCTTTGCTGCATGTATAAAAAATAAGGTCGCGCAAAAGATAATATGGATTCTACGCAGAAGGAGGAGGGAAATTGGACGAGGGATCAGGTTACATTTAGTCACATTGAAGAGTGTGAAGCCAATTGGAACGGAGGGACGTCAAAAATGAGATTTCTAAGCGCCTTGGTTATAAAGTTTGTCATGGTGACAACTGTCCTATGGATAGTTTTGGGCATGTTTGGTGTGTCGTTCGGTGATATCTTGCTGACAAGTGTCTTATTGACGATAATTTCTCTAATTGGAGATATGTTTGTTTTACCGAGAATTGGAAACGTGGCTGCTACGATTGCCGATGTTGGACTGGCTTTCGTGCTGATCTGGTTGGTCGGTTCTTTTATATACGAGCAGCCGGTACGGGTCGTGTCGGCTGCTTTCATATCAGCGATTATATTAGCTGTGGGCGAATTTCTATTTCATAAATACATGAAGAACCAATTTTTTGCGAGTGAAAAACCGAGGCAGGAAAATAATTTAACCTCCTTTCAAGAAGATAATTTACAGACGGAATTCGGTACGGAGTTCGATATCGAAGAGCCTGTTCAGAAGAAACCGTCGAAATTGGATGCAAAGGGGAAGAGTAAGGCCGTCATCAGGCCTAAAAAGAGGAGAAAGAAGAATCCGTATTGATTTATTTACATTGTTAAGACGCGAGTAGTCCCGATCAGAGACTATTCGCGTTTTCTTTGTGTGTGGACTTTAGGATGTTATGAATTGGCCACCATTCACATGAAGGGTTTGCCCCGTAACGAACCGGGAATCATCCGAGGCCAGATAGACAAAGGTCGGTGCCACTTCAAAAGGTTGACCTTGGCGCTGCATCGGATTTCCCGCTTGGGTTACTTCATCTGCTGAAAAGCTAGCTGGGATGAGTGGGGTCCATATCCTGCCGGGGGCGATGGCGTTGACGCGGATTCCTTTTGCGACGAGACTGTTGGCTAGGGCCCGTGTAAAGCCGACGATCGCTCCTTTTGTTGCAGTATAATCAATTAGCTGGTCATTTCCATCATAGGTGACAACGGAAGTCGTATTGATGATGGAACTGCCAGCTTGTAAATGGGGAAGCGCAGCACGAGTTGTATAGAAGTGGGAATAGACGTTCACCTTGAACGTATCATCGAATTGCTGGTCGCTAATGTCCAACAGGCTCAGCTGCTGGAATTGGATGCCGACATGGTTGCAAAGGACGTCCAACTGACCGAATGTATGGATCGTTTTTTCTACAATGTCGATGCATTGCTGCTTTTTCCTTAGGTCACCTGGTAATAGCAAACATCGTTTTCCAAGTTCTTCAATCCGTATCTTAGTCCGGTGTGCATCTACGTGTTCATCCAAATAAGAGATTGCTACATCTGCACCTTCCTTTGCGAAAGCAATTGCGGCTGCGGCGCCCATCCCACTATCGCCGCCTGTTATAAGTGCAACTTTTCCGGTCAACTTTCCACTCCCTTTATAATTCGGATTTTCAATAAGAGGGGGTGGATCCATCAAGTCCTCGACACCCGGCTGGCGCAATTGGCGCTGTTCAGGAACAGTAATCGGCACCTCTTGGTACTTGGTGATCTTACCAAAGTTGGGATACATCGGATAATCTTCTCTACCTTTTGCCACAGAGAACCTCCTTCAGCGTTCATTCAGTTACACTATGCCGGACGTGCTCTGCCGATGAATGACAAGTGGGAGGGCGTTTGAATAAGGTAAGAGGAATATAAAACGTAGGAAGGATGATTGTTTGCAAGATGTGATTTTCGCTCCTAACGCAGAGACATTACTGATAAACCACTCCGATGAAAAGCTGGCACTCCTTTATAATTCAAATTCAACTCCTTTTCAAGTACCGAAAATCGGAAAAAGGCCGCCCTTTTATTGTAATCCCCGATTTGTTCCATACATGCCGGTCACCTGACTTGCACAATTGAATCTGCATATAACTAGCATGGAATATGAAAGAAGCATGGATCGAAAGCGAATGGAAAAAGGGTTATCCTAGCGAAGCGCCAGACCTTCAAAATGGAGTCTGGCGCTTTCTTGTTGTGGACATGCGTGTCGTTGATCTTGTGTACGCACCTCTCCAGTTAGGAGGAGTGCCGTTTTTTACTTTCACGATATATTGGCGATACTGGAGGGAAAGTTGAAAGGGGAATCTGAAAATCAATTCTCAGAAAAAGAATTCAAAACATGAAGCACGTTGGACCTATTCATCTCGCAACTTATGGTCGGGCATTTTATTCGGGCTCGGCATGGTCGCATTTCTCGACGAGGCCGTTTTCCATCAACTTCTTCGATGGCATCATTTCTATGATAAATCCACAACAGACATCGGTCTGATTTCAGATGGTCTATTCCATGCGTTTAGCTGGTTTGCGACAGTTGGCGGGTTGTTCATGATGGCTGACCTTCGCCGGCGGGGCGCATTTTGGCCGACAAAGTGGTGGGGAGGGAAGTTTCTCGGGGCAGGAGTGTTCCAGTTATACGACGGTATTATCCAACACAAGCTGATGGGTATCCATCAAATTCGCTATGACGTCAATATCCTTCCTTATGATTTGGTATGGAACGGACTTGCGGTAGTTTTGATTGTAATCGGTATCATTCTGCTTGCCCGTACAAAGCGTTCTGCCATAAGTGAAAGGGGTGTCGTTACTTGAGCGGTAGTGATTTCTTCTGGATGCTGCTTTTCATGCTTTTAATAGGGGCTTATCCTGTTGCCGCGATCCGATCAAGTAGGTCTTTCAAGCAATGGCCTCATTACCGGACGGCCTTTTGGATTTTGGGTATGGTCTGTGTGGCTGTCACGGTTAAAGGGCCTTTAGCTGAGCAGGGCCACACGAATTTTATTGTGCATATGATTATTCATTTACTTCTCGGCATGCTTGCGCCGCTTCTGTTTGCACTGGCGGCGCCGGTTACACTTATATTAAGAACAGTAAATGTGAAAACAGGCCGCCGTTTGTCACGCCTACTAAGAAGCCGGCCGATCAGTGTCTTCAGCAACCCAATCATCGCTTCCATTCTTAACATCGGAGGCTTATGGATACTTTACACAACCGGGTTATTTTCAGCAATGCAACATAGCGCACTTCTTCATGTACTCATACACATTCACGTATTCCTTGCAGGCTATCTATTTACCATTTCTTTAATTTATATTGATCCAACACCTCATCGATTCAGCTATAAATACCGGACGCTCGTCTTTATCATCGCTTTGGCCGGTCACGGTATTTTATCGAAGTACATTTATGCTTATCCACCTGAAGGAGTATCCCGGGCGGAAGCTGAAGTTGGCGGAATGCTTATGTACTACGGTGGAGATGCCATTGACATCTGTATAATCATCGTACTCTTTTATCAGTGGTATAGAACAAGTAGGCCTAAGAGAGTGCTATCGTTAGGATAATGAAATAATTATCGCTTGGCCGTATGAATGAAAGCCATTAGAGTCGGATTCAAAGAACCTGTATCGCGATGCTGAATAGCCTGTGATACAGGTTTTGTTTTGCTGCTGGCAGATTTTCATCTCTGCTGATACACTTTAGCCCCTTCACGGAAATAGATTATATACATGATGAACCATAGAACACTGACGGCCGCAATGGCAAGGAATTGCGGACTGGAGAAGATGGAAATGATGAATAACAAGGTAAGGGCTGCCGGAAACAGAAGATGCATCGAGTAAAAGGATTTGTAGGCGGCCCGGTATTCTTCAAATTTCTCCCCTTCGTCCAGCTTCTTGAAATATTCTTCGTATCCATCCGTTTTCTTCAAGTTTATGGGCACTTCAGGATTATGTTTATTGTGAAACTTGATCGCACGCATCTGTGCGGAAAATCCGTAAAAAACCAAGATGGCTGTAAGCGACAAGGCATAAGTGATCGGACCGGAAAACAAATCTCCACTTTCTTTCCACTCAAGTATCATGGTGAATAGGGCACCGAATCCGACAATCAGAAACAAAGACGTAGAACCGATAAAGTTATGGGCGAGTTTTTCACGGTACAAAGTCAATTCATCGACATCCATCGCTAAATCATCCGGTTTCGTTGAACGTATCCATAATACACTGATCCGGAAAGTCATCAGCAGCAAAACGACGAGGAGCGCATACGTGATCCATTCCCTTTCCAAAGGCGCGAGCGGCATAATATCGGCTAGTAAAGCAGTGATGCCCCCGATAGCCGCGCCAATTCCGAAAGTAAATAAAATACTTCTAGATCTTTTTCTTTTTTTCATTCTCCCTCTTCCTCCTTCATGGAAAATACATCATCCACAGGCATTTTGAACACTTTGGCAATCTTCATCGCTATTAAAATCGACGGTAAATAATCGCCTCGTTCAATCAGACTGATTGTTTGTCTTGAAGAGCCTGTCAGTTTCGCCAATTCTGTCTGACTAAGCCCGTCTCTAGCTCGCAGCTCTTTCAAACGATTAAGTAATATCGCCATCACATGCCCTCCTCTTATGATCATTGTATGCCATCATGGTCAAAATGACAATGATAGTAGTCAAGTTGACATTAAAGATAGTCACGTAATCTAAAGTGAATGACTTTCTCCTTCATTTAAATTATTTTTCAACAATTAGTGTCTTGACACTAGGCAAGACTAGAATGATAATTTAAGGGATGATTGAATAATAAGATGATTCGAATTCATAACAATCCACACGAATGGGGAGAGTAAGGATGTATGGACGAAAAAAACTGAAGATCGGAACGATGATCCACGGAGTGGGGGAAAAGTTTTCAGATTGGCGGCATCCCGATATGCCAGCAGATGCGAGTGTCAGTTTTGAATTTTATAAAGAGCAGGCGAAACTATCTGAACGGGGTAAGTTCGATTTTGTGTTCATTGCAGATGCTTTATATATAAATGAAAAATCGAATCCGCACTATTTGAACCGATTTGAACCATTGACAGTTTTGTCAGCACTGGCGGCAGTTACATCGAACATCGGACTTGTCGGCACATTATCGACTTCTTATAGTGAACCGTTTTCGGCGGCTCGTCAATTTGCATCGCTCGACATGATAAGCGGGGGACGAGCGGGTTGGAATGCAGTGACGTCTGGATTGGAAAAAACGGCATTGAATTTCAGTAAGAGAGTAGCCGATCATCCCGATCATGCAACACGCTACAAGATGGCATCGGAATTTGTTGAAGTAATGAAAGGCTTATGGAATTCTTGGGAAGATGATGCATTCATTCGCAATAAAAAGACGGGACAATTTTTTGATCCCGAAAAATTACATAGATTGAATTACGAAGGGGAGTTCTTCTCGGTGCAAGGCCCATTGAATATTGGTCGATCGCCCCAAGGACAGCCTGTCATATTTCAAGCGGGCTCTTCAGAGGCAGGGAAAGCATTTTCTGCGCAAGAAGCGGACGTCGTTTTCGCCATTATGCCTACTTTGGAAGAAGCACAGCAATATTACGCAGATGTGAAAAGACGGGCGGCTGCACTTGGTCGTCATCCTGATGAGGTGATTGTTATACAAGGAATTAGCCCAATTATTGGAGAGACAGAAGAGGAGGCGGTACGGAAGTACGAAGAGCTCGCAAGTTTAGTAACGACTGAACAAGCCCTTGCATTCTTAGGCCGTCATTTTGAGCACCATGACTTTTCACAATACCCTTTGGATGAACCTTTTCCAGACATAGGCACATTAGGAGAAAACAGTTTCAGAAGTGATTCGGATCGCATTAAAAGGGAGGCAAGAGAGCAAAACTTGACACTTCGCCAAGTTGCATTACGGGAAGCGACCCCGCGTACGCCTTTTATGGGTACACCGGAGCAAGTGGCTGATCTCATTCAAACATGGTACGCGAAAAATGGAGTGGACGGAGTTATGCTGATTGCCAATCTTCCAAGTGAATTGGCCGCATTTGTAGATAAAGTTGTGCCGATTCTTCAAGAGCGCGGGATTTTCCGAATGGAATATGAGGGCGGCACATTGCGGGAAAACTTGGGATTGCTATCTGGAGAAAATTGTTATGCGGGACAGCACCAACTCATTTTAACTTGACGCCGCAGAAGTCCTCATATTGATCTTTTGGAAGGGAAAAATGTTCTGATACGTTAGGTAGACTTTTTTATGAACAGATGATGGTCAAGTATAGGCGCGACTACCTTGTATAAGGTTCGATTTTAAGAACAACATAATGACGATTGTCCAAGAAGGAGTTGAGGCTGATGGACGAGCGTCTATCATATGGAGAAGATCATAAATTCATTCCTGCAACATCGATCGAAAGCGGTTCGGGTGTAGAGGTTTTGCCGGATATATATAGTCATACGATACAAATTGTCAACATATGTTTTGTTGGCAATCGGCATGAAGAAGACTTTGTATTAATCGATGCAGGCATGCCTTATTCGGCGAAAGACATCATAGCTGTGACGGAGAGCCGATTTGGCGAGAATAACCGACCGCAAGCGATTATTTTGACTCATGGGCATTTTGATCATATCGGTGGCATTATCGATTTGGTAAAATATTGGGATGTGCCCGTCTATGCCCACGAACTGGAACTACCATTTCTGACCGGGCAAAAAAAGTATCCTGATCCCGATCCGACGGTGGAGGGAGGAATGGTTTCTAAAATGTCTCCGATATTTCCAGTAGAACCGATCGATTTAGGCAATCATATCGAAGTGCTCCCAGATGATGGAAGCGTTCCGCATCTACCCGAGTTCCGGTGGATCCACACACCCGGACATTCACCAGGACATGTATCGTTTTTTCGAGACGAAGATCGCGTTTTAATAGCGGGAGATGCTTTTGTGACAGTTAAGCAGGAATACCTCTATAAAGTTTTGACCCAAGAACAGGAAATAAGCGGGCCGCCGAGGTATTTAACGACGGACTGGTCGGCTGCTTTGGAGTCAGTGAAAAAATTGGAAGCATTAAAGCCTTCCGTTGCGGTTACTGGGCATGGGTTGCCGATGACAGGTGAATTGTTGAAAGACAGCTTACGGACACTCGTCGACGAATTCGAGGAAATTGCTGTTCCCACTTATGGGAAGTACGTTCAGTAAGCTTCAAATCATGTAATTGGACTGTACAGAACTTGGATCAGTTGTAAAGAATAAAGTTCATTTTCTTCTTGTTTTACGATTTCTCTATCTTTATGCGAACAAATTGTATGATAGGAACAACTAAAAATGCATACCGGTTTTCTTGCCGATTGACAGAGACGATTTATCCTAGCTCCATGTAGGATCAATCGTCTCTTTTTTTATTTGTACGAAATAGTTGAATCGTTTTGATGATTACTTTTATCTAATAGGTGAGAGAAGGAAAGGAGGCTGTCCGATTGGCAACTCAACGCAAGCTCGTGGCGCGTGCGAAAAAAGGGGATGCGGAAGCGTTTCAAGCACTTATTCACGAAGAGAAAGAGAAGTTGTACAAAATGGCATATGTCTATGTGCAGAATGAAGACGATGCGCTGGAAGTGTTTCAAGAAACCGTTTATAAAGCGTTCAAGTCGATCACTACACTTAAAAACAATGATTATTTTTCTACATGGGTGACACGAATTTTAATAAATGCTGCCATTGCGTTATTAAAAAAGAAGCAAAAGATTGTGCCGCTAAGCCATGAAATACTCGAGAATATGGGAGAGACGTGGCATATGAAAAGGGAGGAACAGCTCGATTTACTCGAAGCGATGGATGAAATCGAAGAAAAGTATAAAACTGTTCTGCTGTTGCGTTTTTATGAAGATTATACGATACCACAAATCTCCAATTTTTTGAATTGTCCTGAAGGAACAGTGAAGACGAATATTCGTCGAGGACTGGCGTCGCTAAAGCAAAAAATGAAAGGGGTATATACAGATGACAGACAAAATTCCCATGTTTAAAGAAGAGATTGATGACATTCCAGTGCCAGTTGACAAGTTGGATGCGATCATTGCAAAAACGATACAAGAAAGCGTACAGAAAAGAAAACGGTCTATTGGAAAAAAATTAATGATGAGTGTAGGTGCCGCTGTTGCGACGTTTGCCCTGCTCATCGGTTCAGCGACTGTTTCACCGGTGATGGCTGACTTTGTGTCACAAATTCCAGTCGTTGGTTCTATTTTTAGCGAATCTGGAGACCGTGGATTGAAGCAAGTCAGTGATCTAGGGTTGACGCAAGTGATTGGGGAGTCAAAGACGGTCAAAGGAAATACGATTACGATCGATGAAGTGTTTTTTGATGGCACACGTTTAACCGTCGGCTATTCGCTCACATCGGAGGAACCGCTTGAGGAATTTTACGTGGATCCAGGCATGAAAGTTACCATTGACGGAAAAAACTTTTCATTCGGAGGAAGTAGCGGAGAAACAGAGATAACGCCGACCTATCGAACGGGCATCTATCATATTGAGCCTTCGGATATTGAGGTTCCAGAGAAGTTTAAACTGGGATTATTCTTTGAAGGGAAGGGGGGCGAACGATGGAAGTTTACCCTACCTGTAAAAACGCAGACTGGCGCGGAGCTTGTCACAATTAACGAGACGCAGCAAGCAGGGAATATCGGGCTGGATATCTCGAATCTTGAAGTGAGCCCAGTTGGCCTTCGACTTACGTACAATACAGTAGTGGAAGAAAGTGAATTTCCGTTAGGCGCTTATATAAAGTTCCGAGCAGTCGATTCTTCGGGCGCTGAACTTGCTGTCAGTTCAGAAGGCGGAGGTTATGGAGAGCATGTGAATGGCAAAGTATATATAAAAGGGAATTCCCTATTTGAACCGATTGATGAAAATGTCACAACGTTAACCATTACGCCTTATGTTGATTTGCCATCAGAAGGAGGCGGTGTAGAATTCGATGCGGCTGGTAATGAAAAACCAATTGATTTCGAGCCGTATAAAGGAGAAGAAATTAAGTTTGAAAGCTTCACGGTGCCCCTCCCTTGAAGTGAAGTTTCGGATTTGGATAATTGATAATTTCCTAAGGATTGAAAGATGATGAACCGCCATGAATAATAGAGAAATGTGTCAGATATAAAATTTTTTATATCTGACACATTTTTATTTTTCGATCAACGCCTGTTTATAACTTGTTTGCATTTTACAGGGGGGATGATGAGGGCGGCTAGCATCCTGTGGACATTTTATCTGTGGATATGTGGACAATTAATTTATCGAAAGTTCGGCAAACTTTTTGCCTATTTACGATTAAAATACTATATGTTAGGGTATTCATAATAAGTGATACACAATATATAGTATTGAACGATAATGTGGTACCGATTGTGGTTTAAAAGGGAATCCGGAAATTTGGAGCTGTCCCCGCAACTGTAAGCGCAAATCGCCATCACTGACTTGCCACTGTGGAGCAATCTACGGGAAGGCTCGGTGGACAATGGATGCGTGAGCCAGGAGACCTGCCAATTCATCGTCGAGCGACACTTTCTTCGGGGGTTGAGGAGTGGAAGCGAACGGGTTTGATGGCTTCCTTCCATTTGAAGGGGTTCCCGGTCAGTTTCCAATCTTAAAATCCATGAGCGATAGCTCTGCCGAAGAGGCGGAGCTATCGATTTTTTACGTCTAGGTAACCTGCTTCTCTAAACGAAATAATTGAAATCATATAATTGGGTAATGTCCAGCGTAGGCATAGACGCCTTGTCGGATGAATATTGACACCCATCTTTAAGCAAAAGAAAGATAAATGGAAGGAGACGAATAATGAATGACAATGAAAATAGAAGTGACGGCTATTGAACGGATGTTCCAACAATTAGAAACTGAATTCGGAAAAGAGGAGATCGCCACATTACGCCGGGCGAGTGATCTGTGGGAGGAAAGACATCCCAATGGAAGCGACGCAGAATGGGCGAAAAAGATGGTGCTGGAAGCGATCAGTTACATCGCCGAAGATGAAACGTATTGGACATATGTCGCTGCGCGGATTTACTTGAATGAAGTATACAAAAATGAAGAAGAACAGCGTGATACTGATGTATATGCTGATTTTGCTCGACATGTCGAACGGCTTGTAGAGAAAGGTCTATACACGCCCGTTCTGCTTGAGAAATATTCAAAAGAAGAGCTTCGTACATTCGGACAACTTATCGTCCCAGAACGGGATAAGTTATTTACATACATCGGTTTGAAGACTTTTATGGATCGCTATGTCGCGGTTGACTTTGATAAGCGTCCAGTTGAATTGCCGCAAGAGCGTTGGCTCATCATTGCGCTTACACTCATGCAAGACGAAACAGAAAAACGGGAAGAAAAAGTGGCGGAAGCGTATTGGGCGATGAGTAATTTGTATATGACCGTTGCTACACCAACATTATCAAATGCTGGAAAACCGCACGGACAACTATCGAGCTGCTTTATCGATACTGTCGATGATTCATTGCAAGGGATTTACGACAGCAACACCGACATTGCCAATTTGTCGAAGTATGGCGGGGGTATCGGTGTTTATATGGGGAAAATCCGAAGCAGAGGCTCTGCAATTCGCGGATTTAAAGGCGCATCGAGCGGTGTGCTTCCTTGGATCAAACAATTGAATAACACGGCGGTTAGTGTAGACCAACTTGGTCAACGACAAGGCGCTATTGCTGTGTATCTTGATGCTTGGCATAAAGATATTTTGACATTTTTGGATTTAAAGTTGAACAACGGCGATGAGCGGATGCGTGCGCACGATATTTTCACAGGCATTTGTTTGCCGGATATTTATATGGAACAAGTGGACGCGCGTGGCGAATGGCATTTATTCGACCCACATGAAGTGCGTGAAGTGATGGGCTTCTCGTTGGAAGACTTTTATGATGAAAAGCGGGGAGAAGGTTCATTCCGTGAAAAGTATGAAGCCTGTGTCAATCATCCGGAACTAAGTCGTACAACGATTCCGGCGATCGAGTTGATGAAGCGGATTTTACGGAGCCAACTCGAAACGGGTGTACCGTTCATGTTTTACCGCGACGAAGTGAACCGTGCCAATGCGAATAAGCATGAAGGGATGATTTATTCATCGAATCTATGCTCAGAAATTGCGCAGAACCAAAGCGCGACGCAATTTGAATCAGTTACATTGGAAGATGATATTGTCGTCACTCGTTCCAAACCTGGTGATTTCGTCGTTTGTAATTTATCTTCCATCAATTTGGGGCGTGCAGTTCCGGCGGATGTATTGGAACGACTCATTAAAATCCAAGTGCGCATGCTCGACAATGTAATCGATTTGAATAAAATCCCGGTCGTTCAAGCGGCGCGGACAAACGCGCGGTATCGGGGGATCGGACTCGGTACATTCGGATGGCATCACTTGCTTGCCCTTGAAAATATCCACTGGGAATCGGATGAAGCGGTAGATTATGCAGATCAATTATATGAAAAAATCGCTTACTTCACGATTATGGCTTCAATGGAATTGGCGCAAGAAAAAGGGGCTTATCCATTATTTGAAGGATCGGATTGGCAGACAGGCGATTACTTTGACCGCAAAGGCTATGATTCAAAAGCATGGCGTGAACTTCGCATCGATGTGGCGACAAATGGGATGAGGAACGGCTATTTGATGGCTGTCGCTCCGAACTCTTCGACATCCGTCATTGCGGGCTCCACAGCAAGTATCGATCCGGTTTTCAAACCGTTTTATCATGAAGAAAAGAAAGATTACAAACTACCTGTCGTCGCTCCAGATCTCGATCATAATACGTATGATGTGTACCGTCGTTCCGCATATATTGTCGACCAAAGATGGTCAGTTAAGCAAAATGCTGCAAGACAACGCCATATCGACCAAGCAATCTCATTCAATCTGTATGTACCGAATACGATCCGTGCTTCTGTATTGCTAGATCTACATTTACAGGCGTGGAAATCGGGTATGAAGACGACTTACTACACCCGTTCGACAGCGACGGACATCGAAGAGTGTGAATGGTGTCATTCTTAATCGCTTACGCATCATGGAGTGGCAATACGCAGGAAGTTGCGGAATTAATTGAAGAGACGTTGAAGTATCATCAAATTGAAGTAACTACGTATCGAATCGGCATGGGCATTATTCCAAATCCTGCCGATTTCGATGCGATGCTTATCGGTTCATTTACGTGGGATCAAGGCTCGACACCAGACGAAGTGAAAGATTTCGTTGCCGACGTTGGCTACAAACCTGAAAATGTGTATGTCTTTGGAACCGGAGACACACAATTTGGGGGCGACGCATTGTTTTGCGGCGCAGCAGTGAAGCTGGCCCGATTTTACGAATCGGCCTATCCACCGTTAAAAATTGAACAAAGTCCAAGAGGCACGCAAGAAGCGAGTGTCAAGGAATGGACGGAAGGAGTTATTCAGCATTGGCTACACTTACACGAGTAAAAGTATTAGATCCAGCAAATCCAAATAAATCGACCGCGATATTTGGTGGGAAAGCGAGCGGAATTTTGAATTGGAACGACCTGGCACATCCTCATTTTTATACATTGCGTCAGCGGATCAGATCGTTGTTTTGGACAGCAAATGAAGTTGATATGACGCAAGACGTTAAGCAATTTTCAACATTAAGCGAACCGGAACAAGATGCATTTTTGAAAATAATTGGGCTGCTTGCAACATTGGATGGTCCACAAACAACCATTGCGTTAAAGCTTTCAGACTTCACAACGGATCCATCTGTCAAGTCATTAATGGCGACAATTGCTGACCAAGAAAGCGAGCATAATCATTCGTATGCATATGTACTTTCTTCTGTAACGACATTTGATAAACAGATCGAGTCGTTTGAAATGGGCCGGACGGATGAAGTGTTAATGCGCCGTAACGATCGAATCGTTGAAGTGTACAACGAATTTGCAGAGCATCCGACTATCGAATCAGCATTGAAAGCAATGGTCTATACAACGCTGTTAGAAGGTTTGTTCTTCTATAGTGGTTTTGCCTTTTTCTACAACTTGGCGCGAAATCAAAAAATGGTTGGTACGTCAACGATGGTTTCTTATATAAACAGGGATGAATTACAACACGGTAAAGCGATTAGCGATATATTCAGAGCGGCTCTTGCGGAAAACCCGGAATATAATACAGACGAATTCACAGAGTGGATTTACGATCAGTTCCGCCATTCTGTTGAACAAGAAGTAGCATGGAGCCGTTATGTCCTTGCTAATATTGAGGGAATTGACCTTGAAGAGATGGAAGGGTATATCAAATACCGTGCAAACAAAATGTTGCGCATGCTCGGTCTAAGCGAAATCTATCCGGAATTCACGGACAACCCGATGCGTTGGATCCGTGCATATGTGGACAGTTTCGACGACACGAAAACGGACTTCTTCGAACAGGCATCGCGCCAGTATGTGAAAACGAGTGATTTGAACGGGTTCGATGATTTGTAAAATATAAAGACTTAAAAAAGTGAGCTGAGATCCATTTCAGCTCACTTTTTTTGTGCAATCAGTTAGATGCAGATCATTGAAAGTACGACTATGTGCTGACTCGTTAGGATAATAAACTATGTCACTGATTATAATCCCACAAAATCCGCCATTCCCCTTCTTCCTCCACTGCAAAAACTTGTTGATAAATGGTGAAATTCCCGTATTTACTTTCATAGAATTGGGCGACTGTCATACAGTAAGCCAATTCAAAAACAGGAGCCCCGCCCGCCATTTGCCAATCTTTCACTTTTTTCGGTTTACTCACATCAAACGTGAACGTCTCAACGTCAAATTGATTCATAAATACGTGGGCACGATCTTCCATATATGGCCCTTTTGCCAATTTGTTTTGCATAAGGGAGTGGAATAGCGACCAAGAAGAATAGAAATCACCGTCTTGTTCAAAGGTGTAAAATTGATTCACTGCTGCACTCGCCTGCTGCTTTGGAGAAGCGAAGAACAGCTTTCCGATGAACAGAAGCCCGAGGATGATGAAGAAGATGAGAAGGATGAGCCGAATGGCTGCTGTTGGTTGTTTTTTCATCGGTCCCGTCTGTACCGCCTCCTTTCGCATGAGGCATTCTTTTATATTATTCTACTATCCCATCATTCATGAATGATCAAGAGTTGAACTTCCCATTATATTTTCCTTCTCCCTTAATATAATTCCTAATATTCAGATATACCGTTTGGTGATGATATAGAAAGGGTAAAAGAACAAGAAAGATTGATTAAAACTATGGGGTGGCATTTGTATGTCGATTTTTAGCAAGTTTCGTTGATTTGGAGCGGAAAGCAAGCTAGGTCGTCTCTTACTTTTCAAGAAAAACAAGATGAATGGAGTTGTTTTCGCAATTAGGGGATTCGGTAAAAGATATAGGTTATTCCCTAATGGGAGAATCCTTTGTCTTTTCGTACACTTGTAAGTATACGAATGAACTTATTGATTCCCAACAATCGAGGAGTGAGTGGGCTCCCTCCCATCGTCACTCTCAAAAGGAGCTGTTTGTTCTATGCAGAGGCAAAAAAAGAGGAAGTTTGGCCTGAATTATTTCAAACCAATTGAACGTTTTTCAGGAAATTGGTCGATTTTAGAAGAAAAAAATCGAGATTGGGAGAATATGTATCGACAACGGTGGTCCCATGACAAGGTTGTTCGTACAACACATGGCGTGAACTGTACAGGGTCCTGCAGTTGGAAAGTGTTTGTCAAAAACGGCATTATCACTTGGGAAAATCAGCAAATTGATTACCCTTCTTGTGGTCCCGACATGCCTGAATTTGAACCGCGTGGCTGTCCTAGGGGCGCCTCGTTTTCTTGGTATGAATACAGCCCGCTTCGAGTGAAATATCCATACATACGCGGGAAACTATGGCGAATGTGGAACCAGGCACTTTCGGATTTGAAAGATCCTGTGAAAGCGTGGGCGAGCATCGTTGAAGATCCCGTAAAAGCTGAAGAATATAAGAAAGCACGTGGGAAAGGCGGACATGTTCGCGTCAATTGGCGTGATGCGACGATCCTTATTTCAGCCCAACTTATTTACACGATTCAAAAGTATGGGCCGGACCGGATTGCTGGATTTACGCCGATTCCTGCAATGTCGATGGTCAGCTATGCATCCGGTGCTAGATTCATATCGTTATTGGGTGGAGAAATGCTCAGTTTTTATGATTGGTATGCTGATCTGCCCCCTTCCTCACCGCAAATTTGGGGTGAGCAGACGGATGTCCCCGAATCGAGTGACTGGTACAATTCGGGATACATTATTATGTGGGGATCAAACGTTCCACTGACAAGAACGCCTGATGCCCATTTCTTGACCGAAGTCCGATATAAAGGGACGAAGGTTGTTTCAGTAGCCCCAGACTATGCGGAAAGTGTCGTGCACGCCGACGACTGGATTGCGGCTCATCCCGGAACAGACGCGGCGGTTGCTCAAGCGATGACACACGTCATTTTAGATGAGTTTTATATGAAACGTAAAGAGCCATTGTTTCTTAATTATGCAAAGCAATATACGGATATGCCGTTCCTGATTACGTTGGATGAGCATGATGGGGCCTATAAAGCCGGTCGTTTCTTGCGAGCGAGTGACCTTGGGATGGAGATTGGGCATGCGGAATGGAAGCCGGTTATTTTCGATGAAGTGATAGATGATATTATCGTTCCCAATGGGACAATGGGGCAAAGATGGGAAGAAGGTGCAAAGTGGAACCTCATTCTGGATAACGAGGATGGTAGCCGCGTTGAACCGGCTTTATCGATTGCCGAACATGATGCCGAATGGGAAGAAATCGTATTTCCGTACTTTGATAATGTGAAAAATGGAACGTTTAAAAGACCGATTCCCGCTAAGAAAGTGAAATTGGCGGATGGGACGGAAAGGCTTGTCACGACTGTGCATGATTTGATGTTAAGTCAATATGGCGTGAATCGGATTGGTAGTGAACTCGAGGCATCTGGCTATGATGATGTCGATTCGTTCTATACGCCAGCATGGCAAGAGGAAATTACGAACGTAAAGCCTGAACTGGTGACGCAAATTGCGCATGAATTTGCACAAAATGCGATTGATACAGGTGGGCGCTCAATGATTATTATGGGAGCAGGCATTAATCATTGGTTCAATAGTGATACGATTTACCGGGCTATTTTGAATCTTGTTACGTTGACAGCTTCTCAAGGCGTGAACGGAGGGGGCTGGGCTCATTATGTCGGGCAGGAAAAATGTCGTCCGATTGAAGGATGGAGTACGATCGCCTTTGCGCGTGATTGGCAAATGCCGCCTCGGTTGCAAAATGCGACTTCATTTTTCTACTTCGCCACAGATCAATGGAAGTACGAAGAAATGGGCGCTGATTTGCTCATGTCACCTACCGGAGGAAAAGCACGATATGAACATCCAGCCGATTATAATGTCTTGGCTGCCCGTTTAGGATGGCTTCCGTCATATCCGCAATTCAATAAGAACAGTTTGACGTTTGCCGAAGAGGCGGCGCAGCAAGGAAAGCAAACGACCGAAGAGATTATTGAACATACACTGGCTCAATTGAAATCGGGAGAAACGCAGTTTGCGGTTGAAGATCCGGGAGCGCCGGAAAACTTTCCGCGATCCTTGTTCGTTTGGCGCTCGAACCTTGTTTCCAGTTCGGCGAAAGGGCAAGAGTATTTCATGAAGCATCTTTTCGGAGCTTCGGATGGCCTGCTTGCGACGCCGAACGAAGAAGTAAAACCAGAAGAAATGGCATGGCGAGAAGAAGTTGAAGGAAAACTTGATTTGCTTGTCGCACTTGATTTCCGGATGACGGCAACGCCGATGTATGCAGATATTGTGCTGCCGGCAGCGACATGGTACGAAAAAGTCGACTTGTCTTCGACAGATATGCATCCGTTCGTTCATCCATTCAATCCAGCTGTCGATCCATTATGGGAATCCCGTTCGGATTGGGATATTTACAGATCGCTCGCAGAAACATTTTCTGAAATGGCCAAAGTGCATCTTCCTGGTGTCTACAAAGATGTCGTGACAACACCACTCGCGCATGATTCCATTCAAGAAATTGCCCAACCTTACGGCGAAGTGAAAGATTGGAAAAAAGGCGAGGTAGAAGCGATTCCGGGTAAAACGATGCCCGCCATAACGGTTGTGGAGCGGGATTATGCAAAAGTATACGACAAATATGTCACACTGGGGCCGAACTTGGCGACAGGCAAGGTCGGTGCACATGGCGTAAGCTTCTCTGTACAAGAGGAATACGAGCAAATGAAGCGTATAAATGGGACTTATTTCGATGACACAATCAAAAATGGCTTGCCGAAATTGCATACTGCAAAGCATGCGGCTGAGGCAATGTTGACGTTATCGTCCGCCACGAACGGCCGCGTCTCTCAAAAAGCATTCGAGGCAGCTGAAATGGATACGGGTGTGGAACTGAAAGATATTTCTGCCGACCGAGCCGCTGAACAATTCACTTTTGCGGGGATTACAGCACAACCGCGAGAAGTGATCCCGACACCGGTATTTTCAGGATCAAACAAACTCGGTCGCCGTTATTCACCATTTACGACGAACATCGAACGACTTGTCCCGTTCCGAACATTGACGGGAAGGCAGCATTTTTATATTGATCATGAATTGTTCCTAGAATTTGGAGAGGCATTGCCTGTTTACAAACCAACATTGCCGCCGATGGTGTTCGGACCGCGGGACAAACAGATTATCGGTGGTCAAGATTCACTCGTACTCAGGTATTTGACACCACATGGCAAATGGAATATTCATTCGACGTACCAAGATAACCAACATATGCTTACATTATTCCGCGGAGGGCCGACCGTATGGATATCAGATGTAGACGCGGCGGAGCATGACATTGCAGATAACGAATGGCTAGAAGTGTACAACCGGAACGGCGTCGTCACAGCGCGGGCGGTCGTCAGCCATCGGATGCCACAAGGAACGATGTTCATGTACCACGCACAGGACAAGCATATTCAAGTACCAGGCTCTGAAATTACGAACGAACGTGGAGGGAGTCATAATGCACCGACCCGTATTCATATGAAACCGACACAAATGGTCGGAGGGTATGCACAACTAAGTTACGGCTTCAATTATTACGGACCGATCGGAAATCAGCGTGACGTTTACGTTGCTGTCCGCAAGATGAAGGAGGTTAACTGGCTTGAAAATTAAAGCACAAGTTGCAATGGTGATGAATCTGGACAAATGTATCGGTTGTCACACGTGTAGTGTCACATGCAAATCGACTTGGACGAATCGTGAAGGTGCGGAGTACATGTGGTTTAATAACGTTGAAACAAAGCCGGGGATTGGCTATCCGAAGCGATGGGAAGACCAAGAGTTGTACAAGGGCGGTTGGCATATTAATCAGAAAGGGAAACTTGAATTGAAATCCGGTTCAAAACTATCGAAGATCGCACTCGGTAAAATATTTTACAATCCCGATATGCCAGAAATGAAAGATTACTACGAACCGTGGACATACGATTATGAAAAGCTGACAATGGCTGGAGACAGTGAACATACACCGGTTGCTCGTGCGAAATCAGCTGTGACGGGAGAATATATGGACCTCGAATGGGGCCCGAACTGGGAAGATCAATTAGCAGGTGCTCACATAACAGGGCCGAAAGACCCGAATATTGAGAAGATAGAAGAAGAGATCAAATTCAACTTTGAACAAGCATTCATGATGTATTTACCGAGATTATGTGAACATTGCTTGAATCCGAGTTGTGTCGCTTCATGTCCATCTGGCGCGATGTATAAAAGGGATGAGGATGGAATTGTACTCGTCGACCAAGAAGCTTGCCGCGGCTGGCGTTATTGTATGACAGGTTGTCCGTATAAGAAAGTGTATTTCAACTGGAAGACGAACAAAGCAGAAAAATGCACATTTTGCTTTCCACGGGTGGAGTCCGGCTTACCGACAGTCTGCTCCGAAACGTGTACGGGTCGTATTCGTTATTTAGGCGTTTTACTTTATGACGCTGATCGGGTGCTTGAAGCTGCTGCAACACCGGATGAAAAAGATTTGTATAAAGCGCAATGCGACTTGTTCCTTGATCCGAATGATCCCGAAGTGATTGAACAGGCAAGAAAAGACGGCATTACAGAGGAGTGGATCGAAGCGGCACAAAATTCGCCTGTCTATAAATTGGCGATCGAGTATAAACTTGCGTTCCCGCTCCATCCCGAATATCGGACTTTGCCGATGGTTTGGTATGTTCCGCCACTGAGCCCGATCATGAACTATTTCGAAGGAAAAGATTCCATTAAAAATCCGGATATGATTTTTCCGGCAATTGAGGAAATGCGGATTCCGATTCAGTACTTGGCGAATATGTTAACGGCGGGGGATACGAAAACCGTGAAAGAGTCGTTGCAACGTATGGCGATGATGCGGTCTTACATGCGTGCCTTATCTTCCGGTAAAGATTTCGATGAGTCGCGTCTGGAACGGGTCGGATTGACAGCTCAGCAAACGCAACAAATGTACAGATTGCTGGCTATTGCGAAGTATGAAGATCGCTTCGTTATTCCAACTTCCCATAAGGAAGGGCATATGAATGCTTACCGTGCACAAGGCTCGACTGGTTATGAAGAAATGGGCGATTACGGGATGGGTACGACACAAAGTCCGTACAGTTATGCAGCTCCGATCAGTGTCAATGACGGAAGTTGTGATGGATGTGGTCCAGTAGCTCCTACGAAAACAGGGAAAGAGATTTACGAAGAGAATTTCTACGGGGGGATTTGGCGTGATTGATCTCAAGAAGTTATATGAGGAAAAACAAGCATTCGGCTTCTTCGCCAATCAACTTTCTTACCCTGATAAACTTCATTTTCATCCGTCAGTTTTGGAAGAGTCTTTTGACTCTTCCCATCTGGCCTACGAATATATTAAACAGTACTGGGCGCTTATGCATGCATATAGTTTCGATGAAATTCAAGAAATGTATACGGCTACATTTGATTTCCAAAAAGAAACGACATTATTCATGACTTATGTTAAGTACGAAGATGCGAAAGAACGCGGACAAATGCTTGCTAAATTGAAAGTTTTGTATGAGATGTTCGGTCTTGACATGCCAGATCACGAATTATCCGATTTTTTACCATTAATGTGCGAGTTCATCTATGCGGCCGAGTGGATTGGAGATGAAAGGGCGCCCCAAAGTTTTGGTATGCTGCTCGCAGTGATAGAGGATGGGTCGTATCATCTATTAAAAGGACTTGAAAAGCATAATAGCCCCTATACTCATCTCATCAAGGCGATGAGAGAAACATTCAAGTCTTGCATTCGTCAGGAGGCGAAAGCGAATGATTGAACAATTTCTATGGGTCATCTTTCCTTACTTATGTATAGCCACTTTTGTGATCGGTCATATATTCAGATATCGAACCGATCAATTTGGCTGGACGGCTCAATCAAGTGAGTTCATCGAAAAAAAGCAATTGATGATCGGTAGCCTATTATTCCATATTGGCATAATTCCTGTCATCGCCGGGCATGTCGTAGGGCTCGGTATACCGAAGGCATGGACACGGGCTGTTGGCGTTAGTGATCATATGTATCATTTAGGAGCGTTTTGGATTGGTGGGTTTTTCGGGGTTGTGACTTTTCTTGGGATGCTTATTTTGACTTCACGACGATTTACGTTGAAAAATGTCCGGAAACTATCTTCGGCATCTGATTTGATCGTCAATACGCTTTTGTTGTTTATCGTTTTCATCGGTATGTATAGTGTCATCGGGACGAGTATTACGCAACCGTCATTTGATTATCGGGATACGATTTCGATTTGGTTCCGATCATTGCTTATATTACAGCCCGAAGCCGGTTTTATGACTAGCGTTCCACTCGCCTTTCAACTCCATGTGTTGTCGGGCTTTCTTATTACTGCCATGTGGCCGTTTACACGACTCGTTCACGTATGGAGCGTCCCGTTGAATTATGTCGGTAGAAGTTATATTGTATATAGAAGACATGCACGGAAAACCAACTGAAGAAGGGGCATTGACCTTTTTCGTTTAGGGAGAAAAAATGATGAATGAAAAGTCGCCATTCAATTATATGAAGGAATTACAAAAGCTGAAGGATTCTTTTAATTTTGATTTCATCGCATTGGCACTTGCCCAACCGATCGAACACTACTTTGTCCACAAATGGGAATACGCACTCGGCAACCGTAGCGATCGTTTTAAAAGAATTATGTTGAAACCGGGGAAAGGGATTGCAGGGCATGTATTCAAAACAGGAAAAGCGCTGCTTGTTCATGACGTGGAAAAAACGATCATGCCGTCAGAGTTATTCAATTATCCAGTGGTCGCCACAGAAAGATTGAAAAGCTTTGGCGCCATTCCGCTATATCAGAACGGTCGTGTGAAAGGTGTATTGTTGGGCGCGTACCGTGAGAGACAACAAATGACGATGCAAAAGTTTTCGGAATTTAAACAAGTGGTCGATGCAACATTTGGATCTTATTATAACGAGGAAATGGTGAAGCGCTAATGCTATTTCAAAAACTTGAATTGTCGAGTTTGCTAATGAAAATGTTTGAGAACACAGCTGAAGTGATCTTCTTTTTTGACCGCGAAGGAAAAGTGATTGCGATGAACGATGCGGCAAAGCAAATTCTTAATCCAGACATACTTGAACAAATGGCGAAGGGGGATCCACGCGCCATTTGTCTCGCTTGTAAAGGATATACAAATGAACAGGAGTTACAAACTTGTCTGTCGTGTTATATTGCGAACCCGCAAGATGATTTCAGTTCATTTCAAGTGTATTTGGATACATCTGGAAAAGGGGTACTTCCTTACACGGCAAGTTTTCAAACGATTGATGAAGAAAATGGCATTCGGGTATTCATGTTACGAAATTTGACGAAGCAGTTTCGTACGCAAGAAAAGTTAAATGAAAAGACGATGATGAAAAATGTCATCAAGGCACAGGAAGATGAACGCAAAAGGATTTCTCGGGAGCTGCATGATAGCGTTGCGCAAGAAATGCTAAGTTCACTAGTCGATTTACGGGTACTGAAGTATATGGATGTCAATAAGGATGTCATGGCAAAAATTCGGCAGACAGAAGGCTCTCTCATGCGGTTATTGGATGATATTCGTCATCTGTCGGTTGAGTTAAGGCCCGCTACGTTGGACGACCTTGGTTTAGAGGCTGCGTTTCGCACTCATTTTAAATGGATCGAACAAAATTATGGTCTGCTCACTGAATTTTCTGCTGAACTGGAGGCAAAAAGGTATGAAGACGAGATAGAGACAGTCGTCTATCGTATTTGTCAGGAAGCAGTGTTCAATGCATTAAAGTATGCCCATGTCGATGTGCTGACTGTCCGTCTTTATGAGCAAGATGGGAACTTGACATTGCAAGTGGAAGACCGGGGTATCGGTTTTGACATGAATTCGAGAGATGCAAAGGGAACAGGCCTTGGATTGTATGGAATGAAGGAAAGAGCGGAACTTGTGGACGGTCAGCTTTTGATCCAGTCACAAGTAGGTAAGGGAACGCGTATTCGTCTAGAGATTCCACTCGCATAGGTCGTGGAAGACAAGGGGGAAGAATTGGTGAGAATAATTATCGCGGATGATCATGCTGTCGTTCGAAGTGGTTTTATGCATATTTTAAACTTCCAAGCAGATATGGAAGTCGTTGCAACAGCTGCTGACGGCCTTGAAGCATACGCAGCTGTCGCGAAGCATCGTCCGGATGTGTTGCTAATGGATTTAAGTATGCCACCCGGAGAAAGTGGGCTTATTGCGACGGGAAAAATACATGAAGATTTTCCAGAGACAAAGATCCTTATTTTAACGATGCATGATGATGAAGAGTATTTATTTCACGTGTTAAAGAATGGAGCTTCAGGGTATATATTGAAAAATGCGCCAGACGAAGAGTTATTGATCGCAGTGCGTATGGTATATAGGGGCGATACGTATATCCATCCTTCGATGACGACATCACTCGTGCGCGAATTTGTCAGACATGACTCGAATGGGCATGGAAATGATCCCTTTAAAATTTTAACGAAACGTGAACTGGAAGTGCTTCCCCTTGCCGCGAAAGGTTATGGCAACAAAGATATTGCTGAAATGCTCTATATTTCTGTGAAAACAGTAGAAGCCCATAAGGCGAGAATTATGGAAAAACTTGAATTGAAAAGTAGGCCGGAACTTGTGGAATATGCTCTCCGCAAAAAACTTTTGAATTTTTGACAGAAAGGTGCGGATCCGATGGTTGAAGTACAAAAGTTTAAATTCGATTTGTTAGCGCTTCGAGTGTTGGAAAATGAGCATCAATATTTGTCTTATTTAATGGAGGAGTGGCATACGATCGTCCTTGCGTTTGAGCGAGATGTCTATACAGCGGAAGAAGGACGCGAAGCATTAAAAACACTCCGAAAGCTGATTGTCGACTTTATCGAGCCGTTAAAAAATCATATGGAAAAAGAAGAAGCGTATTTGTTTCCAATGCTTGCCCAATACGTCGGAGACGAGCAAGGACCTGTTCAGGCAACAGAGGAAGAACATGACGAAATCGATGCATATATTGGGCATTTCCTTCATCATACGCTCGGTGATTTTAGTCACTTCAAGATGGAAGAGATGAAAAAGATCGTTCACGATGCCGCGGAAGCGTTTGAAGTGCTAACAATCCATTTCGTGAAAGAAGAATCTATTTTGTTTCCAATGGTGAATAATATGTTACGCATTGAAGAGCAAGACAAATTGTATGAACAACTATATACACCCATCATTTGATTTTGAGGATCGGATATATGGATTAGGGTACATCTAGTCGATGGGAATTGGAAATGTCGTAAAAAGTCGGTGGAAATTCAAATCTCGCGATTGGATGGAAAGATGTAGGCGAATGTCATAGATTTAGAGGGAGTTTATTGAGTTTACTCGATAAAAAATTTATACTCGCCAAGGCACAATGAAGGACAGACAGGGAATCAATACGAATCATTCAAGACTACAGAATGAGTAGGTGGTTTGGTTGATAAAAAAAGCACAATTACCGTTACAAACACTAAACTGTATGGTCGGTTTCATGGTATGGGTTCTCATATCCTCGCTTTTGCCGTTCATTGTAGAAGATATTACAATTGCGCCGGAAAAGCTGGCGATCGTTACGGCTGTACCCATCGTTCTCGGCTCGGTTTTAAGAATACCGTTCGGGTACTATGCGAATGTTATTGGTGCTAGATTAGTATTTCTTATCAGTTTCATCCTTCTTTTGTTTCCTGTGTTTTACATAAGTAAAGCTTCCACATTTCTAGACCTCATTATCGGCGGAACATTTTTGGGAATTGGAGGCGCTGTGTTTTCTGTCGGCGTTACGTCTCTACCGAAATATTATCCAAAAGAGAAACATGGCCTTGTCAATGGTGTCTATGGGGTCGGAAACTTAGGAACAGCCATTTCGACATTTGCGGCTCCTGTCATTGCTACGCAAATTGGTTGGGCAAAAGCTGTCCAACTTTACCTTGTGTTACTGCTTATCTTCGCTGCATTGAATTTCTTTTTAGGAGATAAGCAAGAGAAGAAAGTCGTCACACCGATCGTTGACCAAATTAAAAGCGTCTATAAAAATGAAAAGCTTTGGTTTTTCTCTTTATTTTACTTCATCACATTCGGTTCCTTCGTTGCATTCACTGTGTTTTTACCGAATTTCCTCGTTTCTTATTTCGGCATAGACAAAGTGGATGCTGGTATGCGCACGGCGGGTTTCATTGCGGTCGCTACATTTTTAAGACCTGTTGGGGGATGGCTTGGGGATAAATATCCTCCGCTCAATTTGCTGATCGTCGCTTTTGCTGGATTGACGGGAGCAGCAGTGATTCTTGCATTTTCTCCTTCCATCGGATTGTATACGGTTGGTAGTATGATTATTGCCATTTGTGCTGGTGCAGGCAACGGGCTCATTTTCAAGCTTGTGCCCATGTACTTTAATAAGCAGGCAGGCATTGTCAATGGGATTGTTTCGATGATGGGAGGGCTCGGAGGTTTTTTCCCACCCCTTCTTTTATCAGTTATCTATTCTATGACAGGCTCCTATTCAATTGGTTTCATGGCGTTTTCCCAAGTGGCGCTTGCCAGTCTCGTGCTCGTTGTCTGGCTTTACTACATGGATCGTGTTGCATTGGCAGCAGAAGTATTTGATTCGACAGGACAAGGAATACTTGTCACAGATGCCGCAGGAACGATTGAAACGGTCAATCCAGCCTTTACAAGACTAACCGGATATGCTGAGGAAGAAGTGATCGGTAAGAATCCGAATGTTTTGAGTTCGGGTAGGCAATCGGATGAATTTTACACAACGATGTGGGGACAAATCGGACAAGAAGGTTTGTGGCAAGGGAAGCTATGGAATAAACGGAAGAACGGGGAGGAATACTTGGAGTTGTTATCGATTAGTGCAGTGAAAGATGATTCTGGCGAAGTGATTCGTTATGTCGGTACGTTTACCGATGTTACACCAGATTGACGAAAAGGGCATCCGGTCAAAAGCCGGAAGCCCTTACTCTGTTAAGATGAAGAAAGGAAGGCGGTCAATGGAAAACCGTTATTCGAGACAGACATTGTTCAAGCCAATTGGAGAGGAAGGGCAGAAGCGGATACGAGAAAGCAAGGTGCTCCTCATCGGTTGTGGAGCGCTCGGCACAGCGATTTCCGAAACACTTGTCCGGGCGGGAGTCGGGAAATTGATCCTTGCCGATCGAGATTACGTCGAGCCGTCCAATTTGCAGCGGCAACAATTATTTACGGAACAAGACGCAATCGATGGTACGCCCAAAGTGGTCGCGGCAGCGCGTCAATTGACAGCGATTCGAAGCGATGTGCAGATTCATACAATTCTCGATCATATTGACGGACCGCTAATCGAGGAACTCGTGCAAGATGTGGATCTTATTCTCGATGCGACTGATAATTTTGAGACAAGGTTGCTCATGAACGACATTGCGTGGAAAGCAGGCATTCCCTGGATATACGGAGCTTGCGTCGGCAGTCTGAGTACAATTTATCCATTTGTGCCGGGACAATCAGCTTGTTTTCGCTGCTTGCTTCCCGTTTTGCCCGCTGTGAACGAAACATGCGATACGGTAGGCATTATCGCGCCAGCTGTTCAAATTACAGCAGCTCATCAAAGTGCAGAAGCGTTGAAATGGTTGTCGGGCAATAAAAATGCTATGCGTACTAAAATGTTGACATACGATGTTTGGAACGGAACAAATATCGAAGCTGGCATCGCACGGATGAAAAAAGAGGGCTGTGTCACTTGTGGCACGCACCATACATATCCTTCATTGAAAAAGGAAGGCGGAACAGAATATGCGGTTCTTTGCGGACGGGATACTGTGCAAATCATCCCCGAAAAAGAACGGGTTTTAACGCTTTTTGAAGTGGAAGAAGTGGCAAAACGTCTTGGCAAAAGCTATAAAAAGACACCTTACTTCGTTGAGATGCAAGCAGATGGATTTAGGTGGATCATTTTTAAAAATGGTCGGTTGCTTATTCATGGTTTGAAAAATATCCAACAAGGTCGCAAAATGTATCATCAATTATTTGGTTGAAGATCGAAAGGATGATAGTCTTGGCAAAAGAACATGAATATAACAAGAAGGAAGCGCATATGTTTTGCGTTTTGACAACGAGCGACACGAGAGACGAGTCAAGTGACCGAGGGGGGCGCTTGATTCGTGAGAAATTGGAAGGTTCTGGACATACCGTTCTTGAAACATCGATTTGTCGGGATGATCAAAAGGACATTGAGTCGATCATTGTCAAGTGGCTGCAAAACCCGAAAGTTGACGGTATTATCACGACGGGAGGAACAGGACTCGGTTTTCGAGACGTAACGCCAGAAACGATTATGCCATATTTCACGAAGAAGATAGATGGTTTCGGAGAACTGTTTCGCATGATCAGCTACACGGAAGATGTTGGCTCAAAAGCATTGTTAAGCCGGGCAGAAGCAGGCATTGTGGAAGATAAAGTGATCTATATGCTGCCAGGATCGGTGAAAGCGGTGGAGCTTGCGATGGACAAATTAGTTCTACCCGAATTGCATCACATCGTACATGAAATTACGAAACATTTGAATGAAAGTTAGTTTAACTATTGGTGTATCGAGAAGGAAAGCAGTCCCGACAGTGGAATGGACTGCTTTCCTATTCGCTTCTCAATGATCGACGCGTTTAAAGTCTCCGTTTTTCCCACCTGTTTTTTCGATGAGCATTGTAGGTCCGATGATCATCTCTTTACCGGCTGCTTTGCACATATCGTAAATGGTCAGGGCGGCGGCAGAAGCGGCAGTAAGTGCTTCCATTTCAACGCCCGTGACCCCTTTCGTCTTCACTGTGGCATGGATAATGATTTCATAGCGAGAAGCAGCTTCATCGATTTGCCATTCAAATTGGACGTCAACGCCTGTCAGCGGAAGCGGATGGCACATTGGAATGATAGTTGCCGTATTTTTAGCGGCCATTACCGCAGCGATTTGCGCCACTGCAAATACGTCACCTTTTTTATTTGTCCCTTCGGCAATTTGAGCATGGATTGTTTCATTGACGACGATGGAAGATTGAGCGATCGCCGTTCTGGTGGTAACTGATTTGTCAGATACATCCACCATTTTGGCACGACCTTGTTCGTTGAAATGTGTTAGTTTGGACATAGTGGTTCATTCCTTTCAAAAGAACTTTGTACTCATTATAACAGATGATTGTGAGGGAGTAAGGATGGTTGAAATAAGAAAACCGATTCAAGTGGCGGAGGCTGTTGAACGTGTCATGGCGCAGGTCTCCTATACAGGAACAGAGAAAATTCCGCTAGAACATACATATGGTCGCATTCTTGCAGAGCCGATCATTGCAAAGCACGACGTCCCGCCTTTTGATCGCTCTGCTTACGACGGTTTTGCAGTACGCGCGGAGGATACGGCTGGTGCATCCGGGGATGACCGCATCCCGTTTACGGTCATCGGCGAGATCGGTGCCGGACAAGTAGCGGATCGGCGTATTGGTTCAAACGAAGCGTATCGAATTATGACAGGCGCACTCGTCCCTGAAAATGCGGATGCGATTGTCATGTTGGAGCAGACTGTTGAAAGTGAAAAGGGCTTCACGCTTCGAAAGCCTTTCAGTGCGGGAGAGAATATTTCGTTCCGTGGCGAAGATGCCTTGGAAGGAGAGGTACTTATTCCGAAAGGGGCATTCATTCACCCGGGGACGGTCGCACTCCTTGCCACTTTCGGTTATGCGGAAGTGGAAGTGGCCAAACGCCCAGTTGTCGGTATTTTGTCGACAGGAACCGAGTTATTACGGGTCGATGAAGAGCTTGTTCCCGGCAAAATCCGGAATTCCAACGGGCCGATGGTAGTTGCACAACTCGCACGTATGGGCATTCAATCCAAGTCCTATGGGATGGAAGCGGATGATTTGGAAGCATGTATGAAAACGGTGGAAAAAGCGCTTGTGGAAACGGATATTTTACTAACGACAGGTGGCGTTTCCGTCGGTGATTATGATCATTTGCCTGCTATTTATGAGCGGCTTGGTGCCGAAGTACTGTTTAATAAAGTAGCGATGAGGCCCGGTAGTGTAACGACTGTTGCCGTTCTTGAGGACAAACTGTTATTTGGTCTTTCGGGCAACCCGTCTGCGTGCTTCACAGGGTTTGAATTATTTACGCGTCCGGCGATCCTTCGCATGATGGGGGCGGAAAAACCGTATATGCCTCGGATGAAAGCGATACTTGGTGAAGATTTCACAAAACCGAATCCTTTTACGCGTTTTGTTCGTGCTTCTTGGGAGATGACAGATGCTGGCCCTGTTACCGTGCCCGCAGGCTTCAATAAATCGAGTGCCGTATCTTCGATTGCCCGTGGAAATTGCATCATAGTCTTACCAAGCGGCACGCGTGGTTTTACAAAGGGTATGGAAGTGGATGTCCTCTTATTAGGTGCGGAACAAGGTGTTCACGATTGGGTACTGTGAAAACAATCCACGTCATTGGCTTCAAAAATAGCGGAAAAACAACATTGATTGCGAGATGGGTTCATGTATTGAAAAATGAAGGTGTGTCCGTTGCTGTTTTAAAACACCATGGGCATGAAGGCCCCTTGGCGATGCCAGACGCCGACACGGATACGATGCAGTTTTTAAGTCGCGGTGCTGATGTTTCCGTCGTCGCAGGGGGAGGCGCTGTCCAATTGCATATGAATCATGAACCGGATTTTGTGCGGATGAAAGAAATCGCAACGATGGATAAGCCGGATGTTTTACTCATAGAAGGGTATAAGAAAGAACAAGGGGACAAAGTTGTACTCCTCCGTGATCAAAAGGATTGGAACGAATTGCAAAAAATAGAAGGAATTAAGTTAATCGTCGGTTCTGCGGAATCGGCAGCGGGCATAGCCCATATAGAATGTCGATCTGATATTGCCCAGCTCGACCGATGGCTTCTGAACTGGATGAAGGAGGAAATAGAATGAAACCGTTTGAAATTGTTGAAGAGCCAATTGAACCACAACAGTATGCAGATTACGTCCTCCATGCAGGTGCAGGGGCTGTCACTGTTTTCACTGGAAATGTACGAGAGTGGACGCATGGTGTTCGCACATTGTACCTTTCTTATGAAGCCTATATTCCAATGGCGGAGAAAAAAATGGCGGAAATCGGAGCGGAAATGGAACAGCGGTGGCCTGGTATCAAAGTGGCGATTGTCCATCGAATTGGTGAATTGCAAATTTCCGATATTGCCGTCCTTATCGCGGTCTCTTCTCCGCATAGAAAAGCGGCATATGAAGCAAATGAATACGCAATCGAACGGATTAAAGAAGTGGTGCCGATTTGGAAAAAGGAAATATGGGAAGATGGCGAAGAGTGGATCGGTGCGCAAAAAAAGTATCCGGGAGAAGGAGAGGGTTCGAATTGATAAAAGTACATTACTTTGCTCGACTTCGTGAATTGACGGGAAAGTCCGAAGAAATGGTCGATCGTCAATCGATGACTGTCCAACAACTGCTAGATTGGGCGGAAAATACGTATCCAGGGTTCGGAACAGATGCGATTCATGTGGCGGTCAATGAAGAATATGCATTAAAAGACGATATCATTCAGTCAGGTGATGTATGTGCATTCATTCCACCTGTGAGCGGTGGATGAGAACCGTTGGCGTTGTTCTTGCAGGCGGGTTGTCCAGGCGATTTGGGACGCCGAAAGCTTTTGCTCGCATCGGCGAGATGTATTTTTATGAACATGCCCTTCATGCGCTTCACCCGTTCTGCGAAGAAATTGTCGTCGTGACAAGACGAGAGCTGTTGGGCCGGTTTCCTTCCGAAGTCGCTGTCACCACAGATGTGCTTGAATTTGAAGGATGCGGTCCGCTTGCAGGAATCCTGTCTGCGATGGAGTTCGTGGAAGCGGACCGCTATGTCGTATTACCGTGCGATATGCCGTTTATCGATGAAGCAGTAATCAGGAAATTGATCGCACAACATACGCAAGAGGTGACGACGGTCATTGTGGAAGGGCGTGTCCATCCGCTCATCTCTGTATGGGATTGTAAGGTAAAAAGTACGTTGCGGAAGACATTACAAAGCAAGCAGTTGAGAGTAATGGCAGCGCTCGATCAAGTTGATGTTGTTTTCATAGAAGGCCATACGCTTACGGAAAACGTAGAAACTGTATTCGTCAATGTAAATAGACCGACCGATTTGGAAAGGGGTTGAAAAAGTGGATGCAATCATAGATCAGCTAAAACGTCCGATTCGAGATTTGCGGATATCAGTGACGGATAAATGTAATTTCAGATGTACGTATTGTATGCCAAAAGAGATATTCGGCGATGATTATGTCTTTTTACCAAAAGAGGAATTATTGTCATTTGAAGAGATCGAACGGTTTGCAAGGCTATTTGCGGCACTCGGAGTGAAAAAACTGCGGCTGACGGGTGGCGAACCGCTTATGCGGAGAGGGTTGCCGGAATTGATTGCGAAGCTGATGACCGTCGAGGGGATTGAAGATATCGGATTGACGACGAATGGAGTGCTGTTACGTCAGCATGCCCAGTCGCTTTACGATGCGGGTCTGCGTAGGTTGAACATGAGTCTCGATGCCCTCGATCCGGAGATTTTTGGCACGATTAATGGAAGGGGAATTCGTCCAGATTTTATCCTTTCCAATATCGAGCATGCCCAAAAGATTGGATTTGAAATTAAAGTGAATATGGTCGTGCAAAAAGGGGTCAATGAAAGTGAAATTGTACCGATGGCTACGTATTTCAAAGATCGAGGCATTATGTTAAGGTTCATCGAATTCATGGATGTTGGAAATGACAATGGCTGGAGTTTTGAAAAAGTTGTCACGAAAAAAGAAATCTATGACAAATTGAAAGAAGTGTACGAAATAGAGCCGACTGAACAACATTATTTCGGGGAAGTTGCCAAACGGTACCGTTATTTGGACAACGGGGCGGAAGTTGGCTTCATCACCTCTGTTTCTGAGTCATTTTGTTCTTCTTGTACACGAGCCCGGTTGTCATCGGATGGAAAGTTTTTCACTTGTTTATTTGCCTCGGAAGGGTTCGATCTACGGGAAATCATTCGAAGTGGGGCATCGGATCAAGAGTTGTCGGATGCGATTAAAAGTGTGTGGGAACGTCGGACAGATCGTTATTCCGATGAACGGACCGAACAAACAGCGAAAAATCGAAAGAAAATTGGGATGAGTTATATCGGTGGATGATGTTTTCGACGGAGCAAGCGTTAAATGGAGGGGGAGCGAATTGAAAAGGAAGCTTTTTATTGCACGGAAATTACCGGAAGAAGTTGTAGCACCACTTCGAGAAAAGTTTGAAGTTCGCATGTGGGATGAAGCAGAAAAGCAAATTCCTGAAAAAGTTCTTTTGGAGGAAGCACGACAAGTAGACGCCCTGTGGACGACGATTACGGAAAATGTTACACGCCAATTGATCGAAGCTTCCCCGAATTTGAAGGTTGTGTCGAATCTTGCGGTCGGCTTTAATAATATCGATCTCGAAGCCGCGAAAGAACATGGAGTCATCGTCACGAATACACCGGATGTGTTAACTGAAACGACCGCCGACCTTGCTTTTGCATTGCTACTCGCTTCAGCACGCAGAATTACGGAAGCGGAACAGACCGTTCGAAATGGAGAGTGGACGTCATGGTCCGCGACACAGCTGACAGGAATGGATGTGTTCGGCGCAACACTCGGCGTGATTGGAATGGGTAGAATCGGGGAAGCGGCTGCACGCCGTGCGGCAGGATTCAATATGCGTGTTCTGTATCACAATCGGACGCGTAAGCTGGAATCGGAAAAGCGCTACGGTTTTGAATACGCAAGTAAGGACATATTGTTGAAGGAAGCTGATTTTGTGCTCATTTTTGCACCTCTAACGCCAGAAACGAAAAATATGATCGGGGAACAGGAACTAGCAAAAATGAAAGAAACGGCTGTACTGATCAATGTTGCACGCGGCGGTATCGTGGATGAAGAGGCATTGTATAATGCTTTGAAAGACGGCACGATATGGGGGGCGGGGCTCGATGTTTTCGAAGTGGAGCCTGTGCCAATGGACCATCCGCTTCTTACATTGTCGAACGTGACCGTGTTGCCGCATATCGGCAGCGCCAGTATTCGGACCCGTTTGGCGATGATGAATATGAACGTTCAAGCGATGACTGATGTATTGGAAGGACGCGAACCGAAAAATCGAGTCGTTTAAGTAATAGATGAAAAGCCTTTGAACAGGGGATATCCGTGTTCAAAGGCTTTTTGTCGTTCTTAATTCTTACGGTGAACCACGCTCATGTTTCATGAAAGTTACTAGAACAATAGACATATTCATGGGAGACGATACATAGGATGCCAATGTCTAAGCTTGTACAAACAATAATGAGCAGACTGACATCTAAGTGACATAGTGGAGGAAGGAGGTTGCTACGAAAGTTAAATCGTATTTAGATCAATCGTTTTTATTGAATACCAAATCAATGACATAATTATTTATTTTGTTGATTGGAGCGGAAATCGACGTTGTTCGGATATTAGTCCTAAACGCTCTATTTATGAAACTGACTTACTTAATGCATGTTTCATTTACATTCCATTTTGCAATAATACTCGAAATTTGAATGTACCCGACTGGAGGTAAGAACATGGAAGATCAGAAGCTATTGAAAATTTTAGGGAATCGGGATGTGCTGGCCCTTGCTTTTGGTGCGATGATTGGTTGGGGATGGGTTGTTACTGCGGGTCTTTGGATTACAGAGGCCGGATCGCTCGGCGCAATTTTAGCCTTTTTGGTCGGTGGACTGCTCGTCGTTCTTGTCGGATTAACGTATGCGGAGTTGGCAGCAGCTCTCCCACTTGCAGGCGGAGAAATGTTTTATAGTTATAGCGCAATGGGGAGAGTCGCTTCATTTGTCACAACTTGGGCGATTGTCCTCGGTTATGTGTCCGTTGTTGCTTTTGAAGCGGTTGCACTTCCGACTGTTTTTGAATATTTAATCCCGAATTATAGTGTGGGCTATATGTATACGATTGCAGGCTGGGATGTCACGGCGACTTGGGTTGGTGTAGGGGTTATCGGTTCTATTTTGATCGCTTGGATTAATTATCGTGGCATTAAATTGACGACGGTCATTACGTTTATTTTAACGCTTTTAATTGTAATTGCAGGTGTGCTGTTAATTACAGGAAGTTCTGTTTCAGGAAACTTCGAAAACATGCAACCGTTGTTTGAAAAAGGTGTGGCGGGCATACTCATTGTCATCATCATGACACCGTTTATGTTTGTTGGCTTCGATGTCATTCCACAAGCCGCGGAAGAAATCAATTTGCCTCGAAAAAGAATTGGACAACTGTTAATATTTTCTGTTTTCCTTGCGGTCGCTTGGTACGTTTCTATTATTTTTGGAGTATCCCGCGTGCTAAGTCCTTCGGAAATCGCGAACTCTAATCTCGTTACAGCTGATGCGATGGCCAAAGCTTTTGGTGGCAGTCAGATGATGGGGAATATTCTCGTGCTCGGTGGAATTGGCGGAATTTTGACGAGTTGGATCGGGTTTTACGTCGGAGGAAGCCGTGCGATTTACGCGATGGCTAAAGCGGGCATGCTCCCTAAATCGTTAGGAGAGCTCCATCCTAAATATAAAACACCCCATAAAGCAATTTTATTGATCGCTATTCTGTCAACAGCTGCTCCATTGTTTGGGAGACCTGCGCTTGTTTGGCTTGTCGATGCAGGCGGACTGGCATTGGTTGTCGCTTGGTTTATGGTCGCATTGTCGTTTGTCATTCTAAGGAAAAAAAGACCGGATATGGCACGACCATTTCGTCTTTCCGGGGGCACATCGATTGGATGGATTGCCATGTTGATGTCGATCGGTGTTGCGATTCTTTATATGCCCGGAATGCCATCCGCGCTCGTCTGGCCATATGAATGGATCATTATTTTCATCTGGACAATACTCGGTGTTATTTTGTATAAAAAATCGATGTCCCAATATGGAACGTTAAATTCCAACGCACATATGGATAAGGAAATAGATCGGATTCTTAAGGAAGAGTAATATTCGGGCATCCCGGGGATTAGTAATACGGATGATAGCTTTGCGCAAAGAAGCTAGTTGAAGCACTGCGACTGGCTCCTTTTTGTCCATGTCATCATTGTCGAATAAACTGAAAATATTGAATTGACATTAAAAAGAGCGTGAGATATAGTGAATATCATGTACGAATCGATTGATGACATTTGTTACGCAGATTGATAGAAAACTAAAAGAAGTGCGATGTTAAAAAGAAAGCGCTTTCTATTCGTATGCCGTCTAATGCAAACTTAAGGGGGAGAATGGATTGGAAAACTTGATTGAACTGGACAAAAAGCATTTTATTCACCCGACGTCGTCTATTCAAGATCAACAAGCAAAAGGAGCAAAATTAATTGTTGAAAAAGGAGAGGGCGTTTACTTAACCGATACTAAAGGCGACACGTATATAGACGGAATGTCATCTCTTTGGAATGTTAATATTGGCCACGGTCGAAAAGAGTTGGCTGAAGTTGCGAAACAGCAAATGGAAAAGTTAGCGTTTAGCTCGACATTTTCGACATTTAGTCATGAACCTGCAATTCGTTTGGCAAAAAAGATCGCGGATCTGGCGCCTCGCAATTTAAATGCTGTCTTCTTCACATCAGGCGGCTCCGAATCTAATGACTCTGCGATTAAAATTGCACGTCATTATTGGAAAATCCAAGGGCAACCGGAACGCAATAAAATTGTTTCGCTTAAACGCGGTTATCACGGAGTCGCGGCAGGTTCGACGAGTGCGACGGGCATTCCGCAATTTTGGGAAATGGCGGGTCATATGATGACTGGCTTTGCACATGCGCGTACCCCTTATGAAATCGGAACAAAACAGTCGATTGAGTCGATCCGGGAAGTGATTGAAGCGGAAGGTCCTGAAACGATTGCAGCGTTTTTAGCGGAACCGGTGCAAGGTGCAGGAGGCGTGCTCATTCCACCCCAAGATTACTTTAAAGAAGTGCGTGAACTATGTGATGCGTACGGTATTTTATTTATTGCGGATGAAGTCATTACAGGTTTTGGACGAACAGGTACAATGTTTGGGATTGAGCATTGGCAAGTTGAACCTGACTTAATGACATTTGCTAAAGGGGTGACAAGCGGGTATCTCCCACTTGGAGGCGTGATCGTATCAGATAAAGTCCATGATGTGTTGAAAGAGAAATCGGTCGGGACTTTGTTCCACGGCTTTACGTACAGTGGGCATCCAACAGCAGCCGCAGTCGCGTTAAAAAATATTGAAATTATAGAAAATGAAGGATTAGTTGAAAACTCTCGGAAAATGGGCGAAGAGCTTCTGAAAGGTTTCCAGCGAATTAAAGGGGAATTGAATATTGTAGGAGAAGTTCGAGCGCTCGGACTCCTCGGCGCAGTGGAACTTGTCGAGGATCCCGCGACCAATAAGCGCTTTTCTTCCGACTTGGGTGTGGCACCGAGAGTGATTGAAGCTTTACATGAAAGAGGGGTCATTTGTCGTTCCGTTACTTATGATCAGACGGATATCATTTGTTTTTCGCCGCCTCTCGTGATGGATAAAGCGCAAGTCGACACAGTTATTGAGAGATTGCATGATGCGATTTTGTCGGTTCAACAAGAAATTAGTATCAAGTCCTAATCTCAAAAAACGTTTTTCTTTAACTTGAATCAGCAGAAGTCCTCCACTTCCATAAGTGGCGGGATGAATGCTAAAAATGCATTTAAAATCAGAGGGAGTTCAAACTCCTTGCTGATTCAAGTTCAAAGGAAGGCAACCTAAGTTCGCCACGTCCTGTGGCGGCGGTTGCATGACCGACATCCCGTCGGCCCGCGGATGTCACAGATTTTCAGAGGAGCTTTTCGAGCGAGCTCGAAAAAATCTGGACGCAATCACGCCGAGGCGCGATTGATTACTATCTGCAATATAGGAAATTTGCTAGGGCGCTATGGTGACTTCGTGATAAGTCAGACTGAGAAAGGTCAGGCTTATCACTTTGCCGTTCTTGGGACAGGCGTCTTGCTTATTATAAAATTACAGCTTTATGACGAGGAGGAAATGTAAAATGAGTCTTACACAATCTAAAGTAGAGTTGAAAAAATATTTAATGCATATAAACGGTGAATGGACAGGCAAAGATCTTGATCAGTTAGAAGTGACAAATCCGGCTAATGGCCGTGCGGTAGGGACGGTACCAAATGGTGGGGAAGCAGAGGCCAATGAAGCAATTGAGGCTGCACATGAAGCTTTTCAAACATGGTCGCAACTCACTGTTTATGAAAGAGGCGGTTATTTAAAGAAATTGCATCAAAGTATTTTAAACCATGAAGAAGAATTAGCGCAAATCATGACGGCAGAGATGGGCAAACCGATTAAAGAATCACGAGGCGAGGTCGGTTATAGTGCAACTTTTATCGAATGGTATGCAGAAGAAGGGAAACGAATTTATGGAGAAACGATTCCTTCGCATGTCGGAAATAAGCGTATGCAAGTATGGAAAAAGCCGGTTGGCGTTGTTGCGGCAATCACACCGTGGAATTTTCCGTTAGCTATGCTTGCGCGTAAAATGGGGCCTGCTTTAGCTGCTGGATGCACAATTGTGATCAAACCTTCTAGTGAAAGCCCGCTGTCTGCTGTTAAATTAGTTGAGTTATGTGAAGAAGTAGGTTTTCCTAAAGGAGTTATCAACCTAGTGACAGGCTCGTCTTCGAAAATCGGAAAAGCGATTATGGAGAACGACAAAGTTCGAAAAATAACATTTACCGGTTCCACAGAAGTCGGCAAAACATTAATTAAGCAAAGTGCCGACCAAGTAAAACGGTTGTCCATGGAATTAGGGGGACATGCACCGCTTATTGTCTTAGACGATGCGAATGTGGACACGGCAGTAAAAGGCGCTTTAGATTCCAAATTTAGAAATACGGGGCAGACTTGCGTTTGTGCGAATCGCATTTATGTCCAATCGGGCATACATGATGAATTCGTGGAAAAGTTTGCGGCAGCGGTCAAAAAGCTAAAAGTAGGGAATGGTGCCGATGACACTATTGAAGTCGGTCCACTCATTAATCAAAGCGGCTTAGAAAAAGTTGTGCATCATGTCGATGATGCGCTTGCGAAAGGCGCGAAATTAGAGGCCGGTGGGGAGCGTATCTCCCTGGATGGCGGAACTTTCTATGCACCAACTGTTATCAGTAACGTAGATCCAGAGATGATTGTCATGCAAGAGGAAACATTTGGACCTGTCGCACCTATTCAGAAAATCGAGTCGATTGAAGAAGCAGTTGCACTTGCAAATGATACGCCGTATGGACTGGCAGCGTATGTCTTTACTGAAAGTGTTGCAAAAGGAACAAAATTAATCGAACAATTGAATTTCGGCATTGTCGGTTGGAATGATGGCTTGCCATCCGCAGCACAAGCACCTTTCGGTGGGATGAAAGAAAGCGGTATTGGAAAAGAAGGAGGACATGAAGGTTTGGAAGCGTACTTAGAATCGCAATATGTTGCGATCGGTCTAGATTAATGGGAAATTCGGAAAGCTGATTCACGATGGGTATTTAAATTTCAAACGATGATCTGGGATGCCAGGTACTGTCACAATTCGTAGAAGGAAGCGAATGAATGCCGGTACCTGGCATTATTCAATTAAATCCGTCTTCGGTAAATTTAAAATAGATTGATAATTATTATGGTATACAGTATACTATTTTTACGAAACACTTAGATCGATCTAAGTACACAATAAAATTAGATCGATCTAAAACAAATTCGAAATGAAAGCGCTATCTATTCTGGATTGAAAAAAGGGAGGGGACAGTAAATGAGGAAAATAGGATGGCTCATCGGAATATTAAGTTTGATTTTACTTGGGGCGTGTAGCAAAGATCCTAATTCTGCATTGGCTGCTGAAAGTTCAAAAATGATGAAAATTTCTGTTGTTACTTCTGAAGATCGGTCGTTGACAAAGGGGTTGTATAAATTTAAAGAAATTGTTGAACAGGAGACAGATGGGGCGATTCGCGTTGAAATTTACGCTGACGGTCAATTAGGAGGTGACCGAGAGGTTTTTGAAAGTTTACAGTTTGGGATCATTGAGGCGACAACGATTTCGACAGGACCTGTTGCATCCTTCGCCCCACGCTTTTCGCTATTTGACTTTCCGTTTCTTTTTAGAGATACCGAAACTGCCTACGAAATATTGGATGGACCAATTGGAAATGAAATATTAGAAGATTTGGAAGATCAAAACGTTATCGGGTTAGGCTATTGGGAAAACGGCTTTAGACATTTAACGAATAATAAAAGAGAAGTAAAGAACATCGATGACTTGAAAGGATTGAAGATTAGAACATTGGAAAATGATCTTCATCTTGACTTTTGGCAAGCCATTGGTGCGAATCCAACACCGTTAGCATACACAGAGTTGTTTGCGGGGATGCAACAAGGCGTTGTAGATGGACAAGAAAATCCATTGGGCAATGTCACCACTGCGAAGTTTTACGAAGTACAAAAATATTTAACGAAAACAAACCATATTTACAATGCAAGTGTTTTTATGATCTCTCGTGACTTTTGGGACTCTCTTTCGGAAGAGGAGCAAGAGATCATTGTAAAAGCTAGCGAGGAGTCAAAGAATTATCAAAGAAAGTTAAATGCTGAGGAAGAGGAAATGGCCTTAGATTATTTAAAAGCAGAAACAAATTTGAAAATTACAGAGTTGTCGGATGAAAGCTATGAAGAAATGTTTCAGGCTGTTCAACCTGTTTGGGAGAAATATGCAGATCAAATTGGAGAAGATTTGGTGGAAAAAGTGATAAAGATGGTGCAATGAAATGAGAAGCGTCCCTAGAAACAGCGGAATATTTCTTGGGGCTTCTCTTTTATGAGCGCAAACAAAAAAGACTTTAACTTGATTCAGCAGAAGTCCACCACTTACATAAGTGGCGTGATGAATTTTAGGGTTTAGTGACGTACATAGTTAAGGTATTCAAAGGTCATCCAAGAACAAACAATAAGGAGGTTTCAAGATGAAAATAGTACACTGGTTGGATGAAAATATTGAGAAAATCTTATTATCTTTTCTTTCAATCATCATGATTTTTATTGTGTTCTTGCAAGTAGTCATGAGATATGTTTTCAAAAATTCGCTTCATTGGTCAGAAGAGATTGCACGATTTAGTTTAATTTGGCTTGTCTTTATTGGGATTAGCTATGCTGTTAAGAAAAATAAGCATATTAAAATTGATGTATTACTTATGTTATTTAAAAGTAAAGGTAGAATACTTTTAAATTTAGTTTCCGACTTGTTATTTTTATTATTTGCATTGTTTGTTGTTTTTTACGGGTTTGATGTTTCTTCAAAGTTACTTGCATTTGGTCAGAAGTCGCCTGCCAACCATATTCCAATGGGATATGTTTATGCGGCAGCCCCCGTTGGATTTGGGTTAGCGGCGATACGGCTTATTCAAAGTATTATTCAACAATTACTGACATTATCCGGAAAAAGAAATGCAACGGTAAAAACGGAGCTTGAGCAACTACAAGAAGAGGTTCAAACAAATTAAGGAGGGAGGATAAACAATGACTGCAATCGTATTATTCGGGTCGCTTGGGTTGCTCCTGCTATTAACCGTTCCGATTGGCATTGCGCTAGGGTTAGCTACCCTCATTACAATTATAAGTTCAGGTGTGTTACCCCTGAGTTTCTTAGCGAAAGAGCTAGTTACATCGATCGATTCTTTTCCATTAATGGCTGTTTTCTTCTTTATACTTGCTGGTGAGATTATGGGAAAGGGTGGCATTACAGAGCGATTATTTAATGTTGCCAACTCTTTAGTAGGAAATAAAACTGGAGGATTTGGCATTGCTACAATTATTACTTGTATGTTTTTTGCCGCGATATCTGGTTCAGGACCAGCTACTGTGGCCGCAATTGGCGGTGTCATGATTCCGTCAATGGTACGTCAAGGCTATGATGTTAAATTTGCCACTGCGATTGTCGTCACAGCTGGTTCACTTGGTGTGATTATTCCACCAAGTATTCCAATGGTTATTTACGGCGCAGTTGGAAACGTTTCAGTTGGAAAATTGTTCATCTCAGGAATTCTGCCTGGTATTTTTGTTGGTGTGATGTTGATGGCAGGGACTTATTACTATTCCAAGAAGAAAGGCTACACTGGCTCCAATGAAAAGACATCTTTTTCATCTATACTAAAAGCAATATGGGAGGCGAAATGGGCCCTCCTATTACCTGTTATTATTTTGGGAGGCATTTATGGTGGAATTTTCACACCGACGGAAGCGGCAGGCGTTGCAGTTGTCTTCGGCCTATTCGTAGGGTTCTTTTTGTATAAGGAACTGAAACTGAAAGATTTGCCAAAAGTTCTCGCGGAATCCGCCTTAACTTCGGCTACAATTTTAGTCATTGTGGGAATTGCAACGGCTTTCGGTAGATTGTTAACAATTGAAAGAATTCCAGAACAAATCGCACAAACAATGCTTTCTATATCAGAGAATCCATTAGTTATTATTTTATTAATCAATCTTTTATTACTAATTATCGGTTGTTTTATGGATACACTTGCAGCAATTATTATTGTGACGCCAATTATGCTACCGATTGCGATAAGCATAGGTTATGATCCAATTCATTTCGGTATTATTATGATTGTAAATTTAGCGATCGGATTTATCACCCCACCACTCGGTGTTAACTTATTTGTAGGGTCAGGTGTTTCTGGTCTACCGGTCATGACAATTGCAAGGGCGACAGTACCTTTCTTTTTCATTATGCTAATGACGCTTGTAATCATTATTTTTATACCCCAACTCTCCTTGTTTCTATTGAGTTTTATGCAATAAAAGGAGAGACGACATATTTTCGGAACAGCTTATTTTGTTTACTTAGGAGAGATAAGATTGAAGGAAATACTGATGTTACATGGAATCAATCACAATATGTTTGGCAAGAGAGATCCTGAACAGTATGGTACGGTTACGCTTGAACAGATTGACGAGAAATTGAATGAGCTTGCCGGAGTATTAGGTGTTGAGCTCGAGAGTTTTCAGACCAATAGCGAAGGGGAGATGTGTGAAAGAATTCATCAAGCATTTCTCGAAGAAAAAGATGCTGTGATCATCAATGCCGGTGCATGGACGCATTATAGTTACGCCTTACGGGATGCGCTAGCCATTCTAACAGTTCCATTCGTTGAAGTTCATATGTCTAATATTCATGCACGAGAAGCGTTTCGCCATCACTCGGTTTTTGCTGAGCTAGCAAAAGGTCAGATTAGTGGTTTTGGGGTCGATAGTTATCTTCTTGGTTTACGAGCTGCCGTTGCTGCGATCCAATAATTAAACTAAAGTGGCGACTCTAGTAGGGATAGCGCGAGTTGAAGACCTTATAGGAACGGCTTTTGCAAGTAAAAGCGTAGCGTTATGAGCACTGCTTAGGATGTCTTACTTTCTGCAAAAAGCGCAGAAATACGGCCAATCGAACGCTTCCTTGTTCGATTGGCTGAAGTCGTACCCGCGGAAAGCGTCCGCTCGGAACAGAAACCAACAGTTAGCAGAAGTTATTTAGTTTAACTTATATAGAAAGCGTTTTTTACAAGAAAATTACAAAAAAGGAGAGAATATGATGAAGAAAAATCAAATTGGAAAAACAGGTTTATATGTAAATCCGATCGGACTTGGGGCAAATAGCATCGGTGGATATAATCTCTATCCGAATTTAGGAGAAGAGATCGGAAAAAAACTTGCCCAAACAGCCTTGAAGAATGGGATTAACTTCATAGATACTGCATTTAGTTATGGACGAGGACGATCTGAAGAGTTAGTAGGAGAAACAATTCAAGAATTAGGTATGCGCGATGATGTTATTCTTGCTACAAAAGGCGCCCAAAGATTTACTCCTTCTGGTATGCAACTTGATAATTCTCCTGCTTTTTTAAAGCAAACTGTTGAGGAAAGTTTAAAGAGACTCAAAACAGATTATATCGATTTATTCTATATCCATTTTCCCGATGAAAATACCCCGAAGGATGAAGCAGTAGGTGCTTTAAAACAATTGAAAGACGAAGGGAAAATTAGGGCGATCGGTGTATCGAATTTTACTATGGAGCAGTTAAGGGAAGCAAACAAAGATGGATATGTAGATGTATATCAAGGAGAGTACAGCTTAATTAGCCGAGAAGTGGAGAAGGAAATATTGCCGTATGCGGTGGAGCACCAGATTTCATTCGTGCCGTTCTATCCTCTGGCATCTGGTCTATTAGCGGGTAAATACACGAAAGATACAGTATTTGATGACTATCGTGAAAAAATGCCTCATTTACAAGGTGAAGCGTTTGTGCGAAATTTAGAAAAAGTAGAGTCTTTACGCGAAATTGCCAATGTAAAAGGTCAAGAAGTTGCGCAAGTGGTTCTTGCTTGGTTACTAAGGCATGACGCTATTGACGTTATTATCCCAGGTGCTAAACGTACAGGTCAAATTGAAAATAATTTAAAAACGCTAGAGGTTCAGTTGACAGAAGCTGAGATTAAAGCGATTGATCGGATTTTTGGATGAAAAATAGCGGCCTTAGGGATACCTAAAGGCCGCTATTTTAATCCCGTACGACAAGTTCGGGTTGTAAAATGATTTTTTGTGTAGTGGCTTGATTGTCTGACAAACGTCTATGGAGAAGATTTGCCGATTTTTTACCAATGGATTTAGCAAAGGATGACACAGTCGTTAAAGGAGGGTACAAAATTTCTGACTCAGGAACATTGTCGAACCCAACTAGATCTATGTCTTTTCCTGGCGTTAAACCAGCTTTTCGTAGGCCGAGGGTCACGCCGAATGCGACCAAATCACTGAAACAAAAGATAGCAGTTGGCCTATCAGATTTTGGAAAGTTAAGAATTTCTCGGACAGCTTCCATACCGCCTTCTTGAGTTGGAGAGCTCGGTAAAATGAGGGACTCATCAATCGCTATATTTCTTTCTTTAAGTGCTAATTGATAACCTTCCATTCGATATTTCCAAGTGGAGGACTCAGAACGCCCTCCAATAAAAGCAATACGCTTATGGCCTTTTTTCAGTAGATGCTCTACCGCCATTTGCGCTCCAGATTTATAATCGATGCCGACATAGTCACGAATTACGCCGGACAATTCTCTTACGGCTAGAACGATTGGTACGTCTAAGCCTTTAATCCGTTCAATCGTTTCTTTACCACTCTTTGATACGGGGCATAAGATTAATCCGCCTACGCGATGTTCTAACATGGTCGAAATAAGTTGTTCTTGTTTAGAAACCGAGTCAAAAGTCGTTCCTAATAATACCGTATACCCGTGTTTCTCCAGTTCTTGGTGAACGCCTATTAATAATTCTGAGTAAAATGTGTTTGCGACGTCTGTAATAATAATGCCGATCGTGGAAGAACTTTGTGAGCGTAAATTGGCAGCAATGCGATCGTATACATAGCCTAGTTCTCGTATGGATTGATGAACTTTTTCTTTTGTCGCATCGGAAATACTTGGACTGTTACGAACGACTAGGGAAGCAGTGGCTCGTGAAACACCCGCATGTTTAGCGACGTCTTGTAAAGTGACGCGACGTCTTTTTTTTGAATGCATTTATCACACTTCCTAACGAAATGATAAATTCTTAAGTGGACAGTTTCTAGGAAATTAAAATAGAGTATCCTTCCAAATCATAATATAGAAAGCTAGCAATCGCAATGTCTCTGGCATAATACAACGGAGTGAAAAAGAAGTATTCATTTTCATAAACATAAGTGAGCCAATTTCATAATTAGCTATACTCCTTAAAAATCCGAACGATGTTGATTTCCGTTTCAGGCGGACGCTTTCCACGGGGCTAGCGTTGAGCCTACTCAGTCGTTTGTTCTTTTCGGGCTCTCACCTGTCCAGCTAATCCAGTAAGAGTTACCGCCTTCCCCTCCAATCTACGGAGCCATCTTTAAAAGAGAACAATGAGATTTAAACTAATTGTAACGTTCGTGTTATATGTTAAGACAAGCAATTACGAAATGGGTTCAAGTAATAAGAATAAAAAAAGTTATTGCAATAGTATAAAAAATGAGGTAATGTTATGTTAGCGTTTACAGCAAAGTATAATTTCAAAAGGGTTACGTTAATACATAAAACTTAAAAATGAAAACGCTTTACTTTTAAAGTTAGATCGATCTAGTTTAACTAAATACACCACAAAAATATCAAGCATAATTTTCGATATTAGATCGATCTATGAAATATTTGAATTTTTGGTATTAATATTATGTTATATTAATGTTTTAAGGAGAGTGTGAAGGATGAAAAAAGAATTGATCAGTGGGAAAAAGGCACCTTATATTTGTACACCCTTAGTCGGGAAAGATAAAGAAGAAATTATGAAAGAACTTGAGCGGATTCTTCCTCAGGAACCAGATTTGCTCGAATGGAGAGCAGACTTTTACGAAGAAATTGAGGATGTCGCATCTGTTTTAGCAACTGCTGAAGAGATTTCAGCTGTCGGTAATCTACCTATTCTTTTTACCATTCGTTCCGAAAAAGAAGGCGGAGAAAAAATACCATTGACAGAAGATTCAAAGGTTAATTTGTTAAGTGAAATGTGTAAAATTGCTGCAGTAGACTACATTGATTTTGAAGTATCGAATGATCCAGAACATATTAAAAAGCTAAGAGAAGTATCGAAAGAGAATGGTAAGAAACTCGTTTTGTCTTATCATAATTTTGACTTCACGCCTCATAATTCAGAAATTATGAAGCGACTTTTCATGGCTGAGTTTTATGGCGCTGACGTCGCGAAGGCCGCAGTGATGCCTCAGAGTAAAGAGGACGTCTTGCGTTTGCTTACATTGACGAAAGAAGCGGATGAAGGGCTATCAATCCCGCTTATCACAATGTCTATGGGAAGTTTGGGTGGTTTGAGCAGGATTGTTGGTTGGACATATGGCTCGATTGTTACGTTTGGTTTAGGAGTACAAAGTTCGGCACCAGGGCAAATTCCGATTAAAAAACTAAAACAAATGATAGAACTGACTCAAGAAACAGTGGGTGACTGGTGAGCAAGGCGATTTATTATAAACGAAGCTAAAAAATAGGGTCTGTGAGGACGCTAAGTCTCTGACATCCCTTTGTGTCCTCTCTGCGAATTATGGAAAAGCCGGGTATCCAGGTAACAACATCCAAGAAAGGGGTTATGAGCCATGTACAATAGAGCGGCCATGGGAATGTACATAAACTATTTCATACTTGGGATGGTTAACGTGATTCTCATTTCGAACATGAGATCATTGACGGAACAGTGGAATACAGATAGTGCGGGGATTAGCTATATTATTGCAGCGATTGGCATTGGAAAATTACTTACTTATACAATTGCGGGTCAATTATCCGACAAGTATGGTAGAAAACCATTAATCATTTTCGCCTCGTTTACAATGGGCATTTTTCTCGTCGGTATTCCGCTGGCACCCAGCTACCAAATCGCATTTATACTTGCTTTGCTTGCTGGGATGGGGAACTCAGCAATGGATGCGGGGTCCTATCCAGCTTTAACCGAAGTATTTCCAAAAGCTAGCGGCTCGGCTAATATAATGGTAAAAGCTTTTATGGCTTCTGGAACAGCACTCTTGCCATTACTCGTTTTGTTTTTTGCTCAAAGAGAAATGTTTTACGGCTATGGTTTTTTTGTCCCGGCAGCTGTTTATTTTCTAGCAATGCTGCTCTTAGTTTGGTCATCCTTTCCTGACCACCGGAAGATACAATCAGCCGATACAACAGCAGAAGACGTCCCGAAAAGAAAATTCGTTTCAAAACCGCTGTTTAAAAAAGAAGGGATGGCCCTTGTGCTCATCGGCTTTACATCAACAGGTTTGTTCACCGTTGCACAAATTTGGTTGCCCTCTTATGGGGAAGAGGTTCTTGGGATGTCTACCGCAGATTCGATCAGATTGCTTACTTATTACAGTATCGGTGGGATAGCATCTGTCTTAACGTTAGCCGTACTGATGAAGAAATTTATACGTCCGGTAACCATTATCGTAATCTACCCGATCATTACATTTTTATCGATTCTGACGATTTTAACAATCAAAGTTCAGAGTATCACCATCGTGGCAGCTTTTTTTGTCGGACTCTCAACTGCAGGGATCTTTCAGTTGGCGATTGCAATCGCAACTGAATTGTTCTGGACTAAGAAAGGCCGAGTGACCGGCATCATTGCGACGGCAGGTGGGCTTGCTTCTGTCGTTATGCCGCTTGCGACAGGACTTCTATCAAAGACGGGTAATATTTCTAATATTTTTATTTTCGACGCATTTTTAGCTTGTACGGGCTTCTTTGCTGCCGCATATGTCTATTATCGCTATGGAAAAGTGGTCGGAAAAGATTTTGGGAGTGAACCAGCTTCAGATGATTCGGCAATGGCAATGAGGCAGGGCGTAGCGCTTGATGAAAATATTTGAAAAAGTGTATCTAACAGAGAACAGTCGAAGGAAATAAAATTTCCTTCGGCTGTTTTTACATACAAGGGAGCTAGACTTCAGCTAATGTGAAAGAGCATAAGGTCGAATTGTATGAATGGAATCGGAAATCAATTTGCGTTGGAATCTTTTAATCTTTTGAAATAAACTCATTTTTGATTGACTGTTTAGATAATTAGGCATATACTTAGACAAAAGTGGACTAACCAGTAGCCCGGATAAAAGGAAGGTGAAGAAATGACAGAAATGTTTGTCGAGCTTCAAAATACAAGGGTCTATGAAAAAATTGTCGTACAAATTAGAAAGCTCATTGAAGATGGAACGCTCAAGCCAAACGATCGCCTACCAAGCGAACGTGAACTGGCGAAAAAGCTTGGTTGTAGCAGAACGTCACTACGCGAGGCATGTCGGGTGCTTGAATCGGAAGGGTTGATCGTTTCGAAGGCTGGCGGCGGGAGGTTTGTACAACAAGTTGATCAGCGACTGACTGTGAAATACCGTGTGAATCCTGTCGATATGATTGAAAAAACGGCAGTTATGCATTTTTTAGAAGCACGAGAAGCACTAGAGCCAAAGATTGTTGAACTAGCGTGTGAACGGGCAACGGAAAAAGATATTGCTAAAATAGAATCTGCTTTGAAGACGATGGAAGAGAAATTAAAATATCCTGAAGAAAAAGTAGATGCAGATAGTAACTTTCATCTTGCGTTGGCAGAAGCTACTCAAAACTTTGTATTCGTGTCTCTCATGGAAGTGAATTTAAATTTATACCGTCAAGTCCGAAAGCAGACGTTGACTTCAACAGATCGTTACACGGAGTCACTTCAAGAACATAAAGACGTATTGGAAGCTATTAAAGAAGGTGACAAGGAAAAGGCCGTCCGAGCGATGCACACCCATTTGCAACATCTAGCAAATAATGTGCTCGGCCTTATAAGTGAAAAAGAATAGTGGGAGGAATTAATCACATGAAGAATTTTGGACCATTAACAGGTATTAATATTTTAGATATTTCAACGATGATCGCGGCTCCATTTGGGGCAACGCTTCTTGCAGACCTAGGGGCAAATGTAACGAAAATCGAATTGCCAAACAAAGGGGATACATTGCGAACAGTCGGTCCGTGGAAAAATGAAGAATCACTTAGGTGGCCGGGACTGGCGCGTAATAAAAAATCCGTTACGCTAGATATCCGTTCTGATGAAGGAAAAGAGATTTTTAAAAAGCTCATTCAAAAATCGGATATTTTAATTGAAAATTTCCGACCAGGAACACTCGAGAAATGGGGACTTGGTTATGAAGAGCTGAAGAAAGAAAATCCACAGTTAATTATGGTGCGGATTTCTGGTTTTGGACAGACTGGACCTTACAGTGCGAGAGCTGGATTTGGAACACCAGGCACTGCATTTAGCGGTCATACATATTTGCAAGGGTATCCAGATCGCCCGCCAGTAAGCCCATCTTATTCTTTATTGGATTATATTACAGGTGTCTATACAGCTTTTGCTGCGGTGAGCGCTTTGTACCACCGCGATACAACGGACAGTGAAGGGCAAATGGTTGAGATGGGGTTATATGAGTCTCTTTTCCGCATGATGGAGTTTTTAGTTGCGGAATATGACCAAACAGGAAAAGTAAGGGGTAGAAGTCCGGGTCTTGCGGGACACTCAAGCCCAGCCGGAACATATGAAACGAAAGACGGGAAATATGTAGTGCTTGTTTGCAGTACGGACCCTACATTTGACCGTCTTGCAGCAGCGATGGAGAGAGAAGATATGCTGGAAGACGACCGCTACTATAAAAACGCTCAACGCTTAAAAAATGATGCGGAAGTTCAAGAAATTGTCTCGACTTGGATCAGTCAATATACATTAAAAGATTTGCAGTCCAGGTTAGATGAGTTTGGTGTGCCGGTAAGCCCGATCTTGAGCATAGAAGATATTTTCGAAGACGAGCATTATAAAGCACGAGAAAACATTGTTGAAGTTGAACATCCACGTCTCGGAAAAGTGAAAATGCCAGGCATCGTGCCGAAATTCTCTGAAACGCCGGGAGCGATTCGTCACCGCGCGCCTGAATTAGGTGAACATAACGAAGAAATCTTAGGGGGCCTAGGATTATCGACAGAAGAACTAGCTTCGCTAAAAGAGAAAGGGGTCATTTAAATGTCTAAAATGATATTGCCATCAAAAGTTACAATTTGTGAAGTGGCACCGCGTGATGGCTTCCAAGCAGAAAAAGAATGGATTCCAACAGAAGAAAAAATTAAGATCGTTCGGTCTCTTGCTAACACAGGGGTACAATCAATGGAAATCACATCTTTCGTTCATCCTAAAGCGATCCCGCAATTAAGAGATGCGGCAGAAGTTGTACAAGGCGTGCAAGACTTAACGAATATAAAATTCCGGGCGCTTGTCCCAAATGTAAAAGGGGCAGAACGAGCGATTGATGCAGGGATTACAAAATTAAAACTTATGCTTTCGGCAACAGATTCACACAGTCTTTCAAATGCGAATCGTCTTGTTGAAGACGCACAAAATGGATTTGCACCCATTATCGAGCTTGCAGAGAAAAGTAATGTCACAGTAGGTGGTTCCATTTCAGTTGCATTCGGTTGTCCCTATGAAGGCAAAGTGTCAGTAGAGCGTCTTTCATCGATAGTAGATCGATATAATCAAATGGGTGTAAGTGAAGTATCACTAGCTGACACAACAGGGATGGCCAATCCGAAACAAGTGTATGATTACCTTGGTGAATTAACGGAAGCATTTCCGAACATCGCTTTTTCAATGCATCTTCATAATACAAGAGGTATGGCGCTTGCGAACGCTGTCGCAGCACTGCAACGGGGGGTTACGCTTTTTGACAGTTCGATTGCAGGACTTGGTGGTTGTCCATATGCGCCAGGTGCAAGCGGCAACATCGCGACAGAAGATCTCGTGCATGCGTTTGAAGAAATGGGCGTCGATACAGGGATGGATGTGGATCGACTGATTGATGTAGCAAAGGAGATGAAAGAATACCTCGGTCATGACGGGGGCAGTCATTTGCTTCAAGCAGGACCATGTTCAGCGTTAAGTCCGAAACCAAAAGGGCAGGAGAAAGTAGAGGCTTAATAACTCCTATCGTCAAGGCAATAGGGTTCTGAGATACGAATCTCCAAAAAATATAAAGACAAGCCGTCGCTCTGAGCTATCTCGTTCTGGAAACTTGTGAAAATAAGCAACAAAAATCCCCAAGCTTAAATTTCTCTTGGGGATTTTACTGTTAAATAGATAGGGGATCAATGCGGTTCGTATAGATCCCACGCTGTTTTTAACGAATCGACGATATGATCCGCCACTTCTTCAGCAGATCGATCATCGACTGATAATTTCGAATGGTTCAAGGCATACACACCTTGTCGATCATGAAAAAGTGTTTCAATTTCATCGATATTTCGACTTTGCAAGATAGGTCGGCTATCAATTAAAATGTCTAATCGTTCTTTCCATTGTTCCCATGAGACGTCAAGGTAAATAACCGTACAATTGTTAAGACAGGCTTCTCGTACTTCTTGTTGCATAAAGGCTCCGCCGCCAATTGAAATAATTTTTAATCTTAGCTCGCAGGAAGCTTGGATTTTTTTTCGTTCATATTCGCGGAATACTTCTTCACCATGAACTTTAAAGATTTCCGTAGTAGACATGCCAAAATGTTTTTCAATTTCCTGATCAATGTCGATAAAACTGCGATAAAGTTTCTTTGCGACAAGCTCACCGATTGTTGTCTTCCCAACACCCATAAAGCCGATTAAAACAATACTTTGTTGTCTTACCGGCACTGCTCTAGTTATCAAATTCAACACTCTTTCTCACAATGATAGTACTTAAAAGTATAGTATAGTGTCTGAATTTTGTAAACGTTACGTTGCATTAAAAGAATTGTTGAATGACAAATGCGACTAGAATACTTACCGTCATGTAAAGGAGTGCAAATGGGAGGTTCCACTTTACAATTTTATATGGATTGATCTGAAGTAAGTTCGCTAAAATAGAGACAGATAAATTAAACGGACTATACATGACTGTTGCAAGGCTACTTGTAATCAAAACGATAGCTAACGAGATAGATGAAACTTCCGGCAAAATTGGTAAGAGCAGTTGGGCAAGTAGTGTAATGGCGACGAGCGGATGAAAGCCGACTAATGATGTGAATAAAAAATACGCTCCGATCATAAAGTATAGTAAAAGAGTACGATCTGCTAATGCGCTAAACCAAACTTGTAAAAAAGAAAGGGCACCAGAATTTGAAAGCATTTCTACAAAGAGACCTGCGCTCAGAAACATGAAAAAATAATTGGCGAGTCCGTTCGTTCGTTCTTTCCAATGGGGAACTGTAAATGTGCCATACCTTTTTGGTTTTTTTATGTAAAGTGCCCATCCGAAAGAAATAGGGATGATCGTTAAAACGACTGCAAGTAAAAAGCCTTTGTTCAAAATATGTTGAAGTCCTGATGTGAGTAAGACGAGTATGCATAACATGATGAGCATTTCAAGTAGTTTTCTTACAGTTTTAGAAAAGGCAGGCATGCGTGCATGCTCCGTTTTCTTTAATTTGATTTGTCGGTATTTAAAAAAAGAAAGCCCCCAATTAATTGCGAAAAATAAAATGACAAGCAAAATAATCGGGAGAATAACTTGATAGTATTGAAAGCCTGTCATATCAAGTGAAGCGATGACCAGCACTTCAAGTGGACTCCACATCAGGCAAAGGGCATAACCTCGCAATAAGCTCTCTGTTAAAAACTTATTGGACGTTTCAATAGGCAAGGGTTTTAATGTTCGGTGGAGTGAACTCCTCAACAAGGGAATTGTTGCGATATTTAAAAAGAGCCCTAGCGTGTGTGAGATTGAAAAACTTCGTCTGAACAAAACGTCAAGTCTATCAGTCCCACGTTGGAGTAGCCGGTTAAGATTTGTATCATAATGGCCGACACGGATGATGGAGTTTAAAAACGGTAAAACAAAAAAGAGCGCTAAGATCCCAAGCATTGAATCGAATAGAAGTAAAAAGTCGAGCCAAGGTAGATCATTTGTTAAAAACAATCCAGTCCCAATGATTAAAAAGATAAGTCCTGAGTAGAAGTATAAACCGGATGCCCGTTTAACAGAGACGATTAGCGCTAAGATTGCGGCGCCTCCTGTTAAATATTGTAGCATCGGGCCATTAAAAAAATTTGAAAGTAAATAAAGAATAATAACGAGTGTATAAGCTATGATTCTCATAAGTAGCCAACTCCTTAGATCGATCTAGTTCACTGAAATAGTAGCAGAGATTGATAATTGCGTCTAATCATTTAATCTTTCTTGCTTTTTCGACAAACTTTATTGCATAATTTTAAAAGTTCATGTAATATGTTGATAACGCTTCCAACTAGCGTTTGCTTTATTTATATTAGATCGATCTAGTCAAGCCGAGAACGTGACATCTAGTTTATGTTAAGTATAAGTAAATGATTAGAACGCAAATTTAGATCGATCTACTTAATTCATGAGAGATAAAAATTTATATAAGAAGGTGAGTTCTATGGCGGAAAAAGTAATAGAAAAAGTAACACTCAAACAAGCAAAACCATTTGTGAATGGTGAATGGCTTTTAGATGGGCGCGATAAAATTGAAGTAAAAAGCCCTTATACAGGAGAAGTGGTCGGTGAGCAATATTTAGCAACGATGGATGATGTGGAAGTGGCCCTTCAATCTGCATTTGAATCTAAAAAAGAAATTGGTGCCATTCCTGCATACAAGCGAGCGGAAATATTAAAACGAGCAGCCGATTTACTACATGAACGTAGAGAATCATTTGCGAAGCTTATTTCATTGGAACTTGGAAAACCGTTAAAAAATACATTGGATGAAGTAGCACGGTCTGTTGAAACGTTGCAATTGTCAGGAGAAGAAGCAAAACGTCTTACAGGAGAGAGCATGCCAGGGGATGCTTCTGAAAGAGGGACGGGCGCGATTGCCACAACATTCCGCGTTCCGGTGGGCGTAATTGCAGCAATTACTCCATTTAATGCGCCGCTTAACCTAGTTTGCCATAAAATCGGGCCTGCTTTTGCAGGGGGAAATGCAGTCGTCTTAAAGCCAGCGCCCCAAACATCGCTTATTGCGACGGCCTTGCTAGAATTATTCCATGAGGCAGGGATGCCCCAAAACACGGTAAATATGATTCTTGGCGGCGTAGAAGCAGGGCAAGCAATTGTAAAAGATGATCGTGTGAACGTCATTTCATTCACGGGAGGTACGGTTGCAGCACGAAATATTACCGACCTTGCTGGGATGAAAAAAGTTCTACTTGAATTAGGTGGCAACGCAGCAACCATTGTCCATGAAGATGCCGATCTTGCACGTGCGGCTTCAATGTGTGCAAGAACAGGATATAGTAACTCAGGGCAAAGTTGTATTTCTGTTCAACGAATTTATGTCCATAAAGCGGTAGTGTCCGATTTTAAAGAGTTGCTGAAAACAGAAGTAGAGAAACTAAAAGTGGGAGATCCGCTTTCTAAAGAAACAGACGTGGGGACACTCGTAGATGAAAATGCAGCAGATCGAATTATAAATTGGATCGATCTAGCTGTTGAGGCAGGCGCAGAACTTGTTACGGGTGGAAAGAAAAACGGAGCAAATGTACAACCGACAGTTTTATTTAATCCTCCGAAAAAAGCAAATGTTGTTTGCCAAGAAGTATTTGGACCTATCGTTAGCATTTTGCCTTATGAAGATATTGAAGAGGCAATCGTTGAGGCGAATGACTCCGACTTTGGCTTACAAGCGGGGATTTTCACGAACCAACTTGATCTTGCATACAAAGCGGCTAAGACGCTTGAGGTTGGTGGTGTTGTCATTAACGGAACATCGAACTACCGCCTCGATCACTGGCCATACGGCGGTGTGAAAAATAGTGGAATTGGCCGTGAAGGTCCGCGTTTTGCAATCGAAGATATGACGGAAACAAAAATGATCGTACTTCAACTTCCGGAGTGATCCTATGAACACTTTAATGAAGGATCAGGAAAGAAATGTGCTGGAGAATAAAATGCGAGGCCTTTATATCACAAATCCGGGTGAAGTCTCTCTAAAAGAAAATATGGAGTCTCGGGCGCCTGAACAAGGCGAGGTAAAAATTAAATTAATCTACGGTGGTATTTGTGGATCAGATGTGAGTGTTTTTAAAGGGAAAATTGCCCACGCATCATATCCAGTCACACCTGGGCATGAACTTCTCGGCACTGTCATCGAAACAGGTGCGGATGTTGAGGTTGCGGTGGGCACACGTGTCGTTGTTCAACCAAACTCATATTGCGATGAATGCGAACGATGTCAAGCCGGCAAAACAAATCTTTGTGTGAATAAAAAATCTCTCGGTGTGAATGTAGACGGTGGATTTGCGGAAGAATTTACGCTTTCCGCTAAATATATCTTACCTGTATCAGACAGCCTTTCAGATGAACGCGCAGTTTTAATCGAGCCACTCGCCGTCGTCGTTCACGCGTTTAAACAAGTCACGATTGGAAAAGATACGTCTGTTGCAGTGATTGGTTGTGGAACAGAAGGCCAGCTGGCAATTGCGCTCGCGACTTATCTTGGAGCGACGATAACGGCAATAGATATTAATGAAGAAAAGCTTGAAAGTGTTACTTCGTATGGAGATATTACGACCTTAACGCCACAAGCGGTCGATGGAGATCTAGAATTCGATGTTGTTATTGAGGCAGCGGGTGTGAGTCCGGCTGTTAAACAAGCGGTAGATATCGTTAAACCTGGCGGTGATGTCGTCTTAATCGGTTTAACAGCAGAAGCGACATTGCCCATCATGAAAATTGTTCGTAATGAAATATCGATTCATGGAAGTATCATATACAATTTTCCCTTCGATTTTGCAGATAGCCTTGAGTATTTAAATGAACCTACTTTTACAGTAGATCCGATTATCGCAGAAATTATACCGTTTAATGAGTACGAACGTGCTTATGAAGCAGCTGCTTCGGGAGAGCACGCAAAAATTATTTTAAATTTTAAGGGGGACTAAATCATGAAAGAATTAATTTCACGTCAACTTGTAAAGTATCTTGAGAATCGTGGCGTAGAGCACATCTTTGGCCTTTGTGGACATACAAATATTGCGGTGTTAAGCGAGCTTGAAAATAGTTCAATCAAATTCATTAACGTTCGTCATGAGCAAATTGCGACACATGCAGCAGACGGTTATGCACGTGCCAAAAAGGAAACAGCGGTGGTTCTAAGCCACCTAGGGCCTGGACTAACGAATGCGGCGACAGGCGTTGCGAATGCGGCACTCGACTGTATACCGATGGTTGTCATAGCAGGTGACGTGCCATCCCATTACTATGGAAAGCATCCCCACCAAGAGGTCAATTTGCACGCAGACGCGACACAATACGAGATCTATCGCCCATTTGTCAAACGCGCATGGCGCGTAGATAGCGATCATCTTTTCCCGGAAATTTTAGAGAAAGCCTTCCAACTTGCTGAAAGTGGAACACCAGGTCCAGTTCTTGTTTCTGTTCCGATGGATATTTTCTCAAAAGAAATCGATGTAGAACTATTCGAACGACAAAAACATCACACAAAAACAATTCAAAAGCCATCCATCGATGATGAAACAGCTGAAAGAATTATCAATACACTTTTGGAGGCAAAAAATCCGGTTGTCTATGCTGGTGGCGGCGTACTCCTTGCAGACGCAGCAGAAGAACTGGCTGAATTTGTGAACCATTTTGATTTCCCAGTCGCGCACTCCTTAATGGGGAAAGGCGCAGTTGCGGATGACAACCCACTCGTTCTTGGGATGACAGGATTCTGGGGAACAGCATTTATTAATGAAAAGTGTAGAGAAGCGGACTACATCTTCGGTTTAGGTACACGTTTTGCAGAAGCGGATAGTAGTTCTTGGGAAAATGAATATACATTTGACTTCCCGAAAACAAAATTAATCCAAATTGATATTGAAGCGAGTGAGATTGGACGCAACTACCCAGTTGAAATTGGGGCAGTCGCTGATTTGAAGCAAGCACTTACCGTATTGAACCGTGTCGCGAAGAAAATTGTACCAGAAGGCCGTGACAATGAAGTATTGAAACAAGAAATTGCAGCGAACAAAACAGCGTTCAAAAATAGCAACAAGGAATATATCGAAGACAATTGTTTCCCGATGCAGCCGCAACGTATTTTGGCTGAAGTACGTGAAGTTTTGCCACGCGATGCGTATATCACAACAGATGTTGGGTGGAACAAAAACGGCGTAGGTCAACAATTCGATATTTTAGAGCCGGGCACAATCTTTACACCAGGTGGATTTGCAACGATGGGCTTTGGCGCACCAGCAGCACTTGGCGTGAAAATTGCACAACCTGAACGTGTCGTCGTTTCACTTGTAGGTGATGGCGGATTTGGTCAAAACCCTGCTCTACTTGCAACAGCAGCAGAAGAGAATATCCCAGTTATTTGGATTATTATGAACAACTCTGCGTTCGGTACAATTGCCGGACTTCAAAAAGCGCACTTCGATACGACGCTTGGTACTTTATTCGAAGAATCTCCTGATTTTGCGGCAATCTCCCGTGCATACGGAGTAGAAGGCATTAAAATCGAAAAGGCAGAAGAATTTAAGCCAGCACTTGAACAAGCGATTGCTGCGAATAAACCGGTCGTTATTGACGTGGCCATGTTAAATAACCCAGTACCGACAGCGGGACATTGGAACATTATGGATATCTATTCACCAGACAAAAAGGTACATCACGTAGCTACGAATTAAAAAATAGCTAAACTGGAGGAATCACTAATGACTAATGAGTTTTCTTTAGCCCAATTGACAGTACTTGAATGTGCGCCACCTGAAATGACATACCTCGCTGCTCGCGCCGGCTATGATTTTGTCAGTTTCCGCCCCATTTATATGGGGCTTCCTGGCGAGCCGAATTATGCCCTTGCTGAAAACAAGAAAATGCTACGCGAAACGAAAACAGCACTGGCGGACACGGGACTGAAATTGCTGGATATTGAGCTAGCGAGAATATATGACGGTGTTGACCCGAAAAATTATGTACCCGCGATGGAAGTTGCAGCTGAACTCGGTGGGCGTCACGTATTAAGTAGCATTTGGACAGAAGATCGTAACTTTGCAATTGAACGATTTGCGGAACTATGCGAACTCGCAAAGCCGTTTGGACTCACAATTGAGCTCGAATACGTGCCAATTGCAGGGGTCAGAGATCTAGCGGGGACGCTTGACGTTTTACACACTGCTAAACAAGAAAATAGTGGACTTATGCTTGATATCCATCATTTCCATCGCGCTGGAGACAAGGTAGAAGATTTGGATGCAGTCCCGCGTGAATGGTTCCGCTACTTACATCTTTGCGATGCACCTGCTGAAATACCGACTGACAAAGAAGAAATGACCCGAATTCTTCGCGAAGCACGCTCCTATGTAGGCGAAGGGGGCATCGATGTGGCAAGTATCGTTAACCGGATTCCAAAAGTCCCTTATTCCATTGAATTGCCGAATATTGAGCGCGTTAAGGAGTTAGGTTACGAAGAGTTTGCTAGACGTTGCTTACAATCGGCAAAAGACTACCTTGCGCTTCATCCTCGAAAAGAACAAGATTTTTTTTCGAAAATGAGAAAAGCGAATTAAAATTTGGCTGCCCAGTATAATAGGGCAGCCTCCTATGTGTACATAAGATTTTAACTTGATTTAGCAAAAGTCCGTTACTTCTATAAGTAATAGGAGGAATGCTAAAATGCATGTCAAAGCAGAGAGAGTCCAAACTCCCCCTGCTCCAAGTTAATGAAGAATCAACCTGCTAAGTGGAGGAATTTGGGCGTAACTCTTACTTGGTTGTCGGTGAGTTGTGTTTTACATAGAGAAATCGTTAAGGGAATCTTAGTTTGCTATGATGTTTTGACAGCTAAGGAGGAAAGGGATGCGTACTCAGTTAGAGGTAGTGGAGGCGGTAAAGGAACAGAAGAAAGTAAGAACACGTACCCGTACTCGCTACTCAGTTTTATTTCTATTGTTTATAATTACGGCGATTAATTATATGGATCGGGCGAGTATATCAATTGTCGCCCCTGCGATTCAAGCCCAATTTGAACTTAGTCCGGCAATGCTTGGGTTAATTTTTTCTGCGTTTAGTTGGACATATGCAGTGATGCAAATACCAGGAGGATTGCTTGTAGACAGATTTGGATCGAGACTAACGTATGGACTATCTTTAATCTCGTGGTCTATTGCAACGGGGCTTCAAGCCCTTGCAAATGGTTTTGCTTTCCTTTTAGGGACACGAATGCTTCTTGGGATTACCGAGTCGCCAGCTTTTCCTGCAAATAATCGGGTGGCAACGACTTGGTTTCCACAAAATGAACGTGCTTTTGCATCAAGTGTTTTTTCGGCAGGGCAATATATGGGACTCGCATTTGCGACACCCGTTCTTTTTTGGCTTATGTCCCATTATGGTTGGCGCTCTGTTTTCGTCGTGCTAGGGGTTGTCGGTATACTGATTTCTATTTTTTGGTTTAAAGTTTATCAAGACCCAAAAAATAACAAAAAAATCAATCAAGAAGAGTTAGCCTATATTCGTGAAGGTGGCGCTCTTGCTGACAGTGTACCGCAAGGCGAAAAGATTACATTGGCCAAGTTTTTAGAATTATTAAAGTATCGTCAATTGCTTGGCCTTTATATTGGTCAATTTGCAATTGCCTCTACATTATTCTTTTTTCTAACTTGGTTTCCTACCTATTTAGCAGAAGAAAAGAGTATGTCGTTTCTTAAAGTGGGGGTTGTGGCATCCATTCCATATATTGCAGCTTTTTTCGGTGTCCTTTTCGGTGGCGTATGGTCTGACTGGATGCTCAATCGGGGCTATTCGATTAATATCGCCCGTAAGTTGCCAGTAGTGCTTGGCTTATTGCTTACGAGCAGCATCATTTTAGCCAATTATACGTCGTCTACTGCTTGGGTGATTGCTGTCATGTCGGTCGCTTTCTTCGCACAAGGGATGTCTAATACATCTTGGGCGATGCTGGCCGAAATTGCGCCGCGGGAATTAGTCGGGGTTGCTGGTGGCGTCTTTAGTTTCTTTGGGAATTTAGCGGGAATTCTTACGCCTATGTTGATCGGTTTTATTGTTGCACTTTCCGGTTCATACGCTGGTGCGATCATATATATAGGTGCAGTAGCAGTGATTGGTGCAGTCTCTTATATCTTTATCGTCGGAAAAGTAAAGCGGATAGAATTGAATCCTGAAAATGAGTAAATCTATCCAATCCTTTAAATTCAGAAATATGTAGGAAATGTGACTGTACTGAATAATGTTGATATAACAACATTGGAAGCGGATCCAATTGAATTTACTATTTATAATTAACGCGCAATTACAAAGAATCTGTTGACGAATCCAATTATTCGCGGTAAGATAGCAACAATCCATTCGAGTTCGTGATTCAATTCACAAGCTTGAAATGTTAGTTGTTAATACATGAACGTAAATAGATATCGTTCAAGACGGTGAAGTTAAGTCGTGCATTACGAAAGCATCTCGTAAAACTGTATAGATATAAATCATTGATGAGGTAAAAGGAAGTAGACACATGTATTCCCAGAGAGCCGGTCGTGCTGGAAGCCGGCAATACATCTACTTGCGACATCCCCTCGGAGTGGATTACTAAAAAGGTAACTGATTAGGTAATCCCGGGCGTAACTTTTATGCGCTCGTTATGAATGAATGGACAGCAGTCTATTCAAGAGGTAGCTTAATCGCTACGAACAAGGGTGGTACCATGAAAAGCTTTTTCATCCCTCTGTGAAGAACATCGTTTCTTTGCGTGGGGTGAAAAGGCTTTTTTGTATGAGGTTTCAGAAAACATGTAAGGAGGAGTTTGTTGATGAATACTGGAGGTCAAGTAAAAGAACAACCAACAGTTATGCCGAAACAGCAAAAAGAGCCGAAAGAACAACCGAAACAAGTAAATGATGGGTCTGCAGTACTCATTCAAGCTTTGAAAAATCAAGGCGTCGACATCATATTCGGATATCCGGGAGGAGCTGTACTTCCGATTTACGACGCTTTATATAAAAACCCGATTTCTCACGTGCTCGCTCGGCATGAGCAAGGTGCAATCCATGCGGCAGAAGGGTACGCACGTGTTTCTGGAAAAACGGGTGTCGTTATCGCCACCTCTGGACCAGGCGCTACGAACTTAGTAACAGGGATTACGGATGCGATGATGGATTCCTTACCATTGGTTGTCATCACAGGGCAAGTGGCAAAAGCGGTTATCGGAACAGATGCATTCCAGGAAGCAGATGTCATCGGGATTACACAACCGATCACAAAACATAACTACCAAGTGAATGATCTTAATGATTTGCCAAGAATTATAAAAGAAGCTTTCCATATCGCTTCCACGGGAAGACGTGGTCCGGTGCTCGTCGATATTCCGAAAAACATCGCGCAAGATCTGTTTGTCCCAATGGAAGAGGAAGCGGAAATAGAAGTGAATTTACCAGGCTATCAGCCGACGACAACGCCGAATTTCCTGCAAATTCAAAAAGCCGTTAAAGCTATCTCAAATGCAGAAAAACCACTTATCCTTGCAGGGGCGGGTATTCTTCATGCACAAGCGATGGGCGAGCTAAAAGAATTTGTTGAAAAGCACCGCATCCCAGTTACGAATACGTTACTCGGTTTAGGAAGCATTCACGGGGAACATGAACTGTTTCTTGGCATGGCCGGGATGCATGGAACGTATACGTCGAACATGGCATTGAGTGAATGTGATGTACTCGTCAATATCGGTGCACGGTTCGATGACCGTTTGACAGGGAACTTGAAGAAGTTTGCACCGAATGCAAAAGTGATTCACATTGATATCGACCCAGCCGAAATTGGGAAAAACGTTCCGACAGAAATTCCGATCGTCGCAGATGCGAAGGAAGCATTGGAAGCACTGTTGAATCAAGACTTTGAATCTCCGCTGTCAGAAGATTGGATCAATTATTTGAAGGAGTCGGCGGAACAGTTTCCTCTTTGGTATAACGAAGATGAGTCTTGTATTTTGCCACAACAGGCACTTGAAATAATCCATCGTATAACCGAAGGGAATGCCATTGTTACAACGGACGTTGGGCAACACCAGATGTGGACAGCGCAATATTATAAGTTCAACAATCCAGATCATTGGGTGACGTCAGGTGGCCTCGGAACGATGGGCTTCGGTTTCCCCGCAGCAATCGGTGCACAACTTGCAAAGCCGGATGCGAAAGTCATCTCGATTGTCGGAGATGCAGGCTTCCAAATGACGGCACAGGAACTTTCTTTATTACAAGAACTGCGCATCCCTGTAAAAGTTATTATTTTGAACAATCAAAGCTTAGGGATGGTTCGTCAATGGCAAGAAACGTTTTATGAAGAACGTTATTCCGAATCATTAATCTCGGTACAACCGGATTTCGTGAAACTTGCCGGAGCTTATGATCTGAAAGGTTATCGTGTAGACACATTGGAAGAAGCGGAACGCGTCTTCACGGAGGCGCTACTGTCCGATGAACCGGTTCTCATCGATTGTCGGGTGAAACAGCTGGAAAATGTTTATCCGATGGTTGCACCGGGTGCAGGATTAAGTGAAATGATTGGGGTGAGCCGAAAATGAAAAGAGTCATTACTGTAACAGTCATTAACCAAAGTGGCGTCTTGAACCGAGTGACAGGCTTGCTTATGAAAAGACAGTTCAATATTGAAAGCATTACAGTCGGGCATACGGAACAGTATGGCATGTCGAAAATGACGTTTATCGTCAATGTGGAAGACGAGCGGAAAATTGAACAGCTCGTCAAACAGCTACAAAAGCAAATTGACGTCATTAAAGTAGATGATATTACAGACAAGTCGATGGTCATGAGGGAGCTTGCACTCGTCAAGGTCATTGCACCGCCGCATATGCGCGCTGAAATGAATAGTATTACGGATCCATTCCGCGCCACTGTCATTGATATAGGAAAAAATGTACTCACTTATCAAGTGACAGGGAATCCGGAGAAAATTGAAGCGTTCATCGATCTGATGAAACCATATGGCATTAAAGAATTAACGCGAACTGGCGCCACTGCATTTGTCAGAGAAACGCAAAAGTCGCAATTACCACAGCTATCCATTTTAAAATAAAAATAGATAAGAAAATTATTAGGAGGAAATTAAAAATGGCTAAAATGTATTATAACCAAGATATCAACGAAGGTGTTCTTCAGGATAAGAAAATTGCAATCATCGGGTACGGTTCACAAGGTCACGCACATGCACGGAACTTGAAAGATTCAGGATTTGACGTTGTCGTAGGTGTTCGTCCAGGAAAGTCATTCGATCAAGCGAAAGAAGACGGCATGGAAGTTGCAACAGTAAAAGAAGCAGCGGAGCAAGCTGATTTGATCATGGTACTCCTACCGGATGAAAGACAAAAGAAAGTATACGAAGAAGAGATCGAACCTGCACTAAAAGAAGGAAAATCACTCGTCTTTGCACACGGTTTTAACGTACACTTCGATGAGATCAACCCTCCATCGGATGTTGACGTATTCCTTGTTGCACCAAAAGGACCAGGACATCTAGTTCGTAGAACATTTGAAGCAGGCGCAGGCGTACCAGCATTGTTTGCAGTACACCAAGACGCATCTGGAAAAGCGAAAGAAACTGCTCTTGCGTATGCAAAAGGAATCGGTTCTGCACGCGGTGGTGTTCTTGAAACGACATTTAAAGAAGAAACAGAAACAGATCTATTCGGTGAGCAAGCAGTCCTTTGCGGTGGAACGACAGCACTTGTTAAGGCTGGTTTCGAAACACTTGTTGAAGCAGGTTATCAGCCGGAACTTGCGTACTTTGAGACATTGCATGAGTTGAAACTAATCGTTGACCTTATGTACGAAGGCGGCCTATCCGGAATGCGTTACTCTATTTCAGACACAGCAGAGTGGGGCGACTATGTAGCGGGTGACCGTATCGTGGACGCGGGTACGAAAGAAAGAATGAAAGAGCTTCTAGCTGAAATTCAATCGGGCGAATTCGCAAAAGGTTGGATTAAAGAAAACGAAGATGGACGTCCGAAATTTAACGCGATCGTAGAGAAAGAAAAAGAACATCAAATTGAAGAAGTTGGAAGCAAACTACGTGAAATGATGCCATTTATCAATAATGATAAGTCGAAAGAAGTGGTGACGAGTGCGAAAAATTGACATATTTGACACGACACTACGTGACGGGGAACAGTCTGCCGGGATTAATTTAAATACGGGAGAAAAACTGGAAATAGCACGCCAGTTGGATAAACTTGGGGTCACCATTATTGAAGCAGGGTTTCCTGCTTCATCCCCAGGTGATTTCGAAGCGGTACAGCGGATTGCAAATACTGTACAAAACACGATTGTCACTGGTTTATCCCGTACAACGCAAGGAGATATAGATGCAGCTTGGGAAGCATTACGCGACGCAGCCCAACCGCATATTCATATTTTCCTCGCAACGTCTCCGATTCATATGCGTGATAAGCTGATGAAAACGCCGGATGAAGTCGTCGAACTCGCAGTGAACGCAGTGAAGTATGCAAAGAAAAAATTCCCGCTCGTTCAATGGTCAGCGGAAGACGCTTTCCGTTCAGATCGAGATTATCTTGTCCGCATTATCAATGAAGTCATTGAGGCGGGCGCCGATGTTATTAATGTTCCAGACACGGTCGGCTATGCATCGCCAGCTGAATACGGCGCATTGTTCAAGTTTTTGAAAGAAAATGTCAAAGGTGTAGAAAAAGTAAAACTTTCCGCACACTGCCACAATGATTTGGGTATGGCAACTGCCAATACGATTGCGGCCATCGAAAATGGTGCAGATCAAATCGAAGGAACCATCAATGGAATTGGGGAGCGTGCAGGAAACGTCGCCATCGAAGAAGTTGCGGTTGCCCTTCATATTCGTAAAGATATATACGGCTTTGAAACTGGCATTAATTTGAAAGAAATCAAACGTACGAGCCAGCTTGTCAGTCAGTTGACAGGCGTCATTATCCAGCCGAACAAAGCGGTCGTCGGGAAAAATGCATTCGCACATGAATCGGGCATTCATCAAGACGGCATGTTGAAAAATCCGGAAACGTATGAAATCATCACGCCGGAGCTTATCGGCGAAAATCCAATTCCTTTGGCACTCGGCAAACATTCAGGGCGACATGCTTTCAAAGCGCGTGCCATCTCCATGGGCTTTGAATTGAGTGATGAAAAACTGAATGCCGCGTTTCGCGATTTCAAAAAGTTGGCAGATCGGAAAAAAGAAATTACGGAAGAAGACTTGCTCGTGTTATTTACAGATCAGCAAACACATGATACGGAAACGCCAGTCTATAAACTTGATGAAGTGAAAGTACAATACATTGAGGCGAATGTGCCCACAGCAACGATTGAAATCACTGCACCGAACGGCGAAAGTGTCCGGAAGTCCTCAACGGGGGCTGGCGCAGTGGAAGCGATTTTCAATACGCTGGAAGAACTTGTCCAAGGTGAAGTCCACATTCTTGATTATCGGGTGTCTTCAGTTGGCAAGGGTCGGGATGCACTAGGTGAAGCAGTCATTAATCTAAGCTATGACGGTCATGATTCCATCGGGCGTGACGTTGCACAAGATGTTCTTGAAGCATCGGCGAAAGCTTATTTGAATGCTATCAATAGACAAATTATTAACGGAAAAGTTCGTGAAATAGAAACGATGCGATAAGTAAAGCAATCAAGTGTCCATACCTAAACGACAAGAATAGTCGGAATAGATATATGATTCGGTCAGGAAAGAGCTTCGAAGGCTCTTTCCAAGCACCGGAGTTTAGTGAATGAACTATTTCAAAGTGAAAAGAGATTCGTATATGGGTAAAAAAACATCAGGAGGAGGGCTAAAAATGAAAAAAAGAATAGCAGTTTTACCAGGTGATGGGATCGGACCGGAAGTGACAACAGCCGCAGTGAAGGTGTTACAAGTCATTGCAAGACGTTTTAATCATACATTTGAATTTGCATACGGTTCGATCGGAGGGGCAGCAATTGACGAGCATAATTCACCGCTACCTAACGAAACGATTGAAATTTGTGAAGAGAGTGATGCAATTCTGCTCGGAGCTGTTGGCGGACCGCAATGGAATCAAGTTCCTTCAGCAATTAGACCAGAGAAGGGATTGCTGGCGATTCGGAAGCATTTTGATTTGTTCGCGAATCTTCGACCTGTAAAAGCTGTACCATCTTTGCTTCAAGCGTCTCCCCTGAAAGAAGAAATCGCGAAAGATGTTGATTTACTCATCGTACGAGAATTAACAGGTGGTTTGTATTTCGGAGAACCAAGTAAAAGAACCGAAAAATCCGCTGTCGACACACTTGTCTACACGAGGGAAGAAATTACGCGGATCGTTGAAAAAGGATTCGAACTTGCCCGTCTGCGGGATGGGAAATTGACGTCCGTCGACAAAGAAAATGTGTTGGAATCAAGCAAACTATGGCGAGAAGTGGTGGAAGAAAAAAGAAAAGGCTATCCCGACGTTGAAGTTGAACATATGTTAGTCGATTCCGCCGCTATGCAACTTGTCACGAATCCAAGCGCCTTTGATGTCGTCGTAACGGAAAATATGTTTGGAGACATTTTGAGCGATGAAGCATCTGTTATTACAGGCTCGTTAGGTGTATTACCTTCTGCGAGTATCCGTTCGGACGGATTCGGATTATATGAGCCGGTTCACGGGTCCGCACCCGATATTGCAGGCCAAGGAAAGGCGAACCCGGCGGCTACTATTTTATCGGTTGCGATGATGTTAAAGTATTCATTTAACTTGGAAGTTGAAGCGACAGCGATTGAAGAAGCCGTAAATGTCGTCTTTGAGGATGGCTTTTTCACAGCCGACTTAGCTGCGGAAGGACACCGGATCTTATCAACAGACGAATGGACAGATAAAGTAGTCGATGAACTCGATTTACAATCTGTTTGCAATAGTATTATGCATACGTACAACTAAGAAAGGGAGAAGAGCAAATGGCAAAAACAATTATTGAGAAAATTTGGGATCAACACGTCGTGTATGAAGAAGCGGGTAAACCGGATCTTCTCTACATCGATCTCCATTTATTGCATGAAGTGACTTCTCCGCAAGCGTTCGAAGGGCTTCGTTTGGCAAATCGTAAAGTGCGTCGCCCAGATCTATGTTTTGCAACGATGGATCATAACGTTCCCACGAAAAATTTGCCTGTCATTTCAGATCCGATTGCGAAAAAGCAAATCACGACTTTAGAAAAGAACTGTGAGGAGTTTGGCGTCCCGCTGGCGAATATGGATCATCCTGATCAAGGAATCGTTCATATTATTGGACCGGAGTTAGGCCTTACACAACCAGGGAAAACGATTGTTTGTGGAGATAGCCATACATCCACACATGGCGCTTTCGGAGCGATCGCATTTGGGATTGGGACGAGTGAAGTGGAACATGTCCTGTCAACGCAAACGTTATGGCAAGCGAGACCGAAGACGATGGAGATTCGGGTTAATGGAGAATTGGGGACTGGTGTGACAGCAAAAGATATCATTTTGGCGATCATTTCCAAGTTCGGTATTGATATGGGGAATGGACATATTGTCGAATACACAGGAGAAGCGATTCGGAATTTGACAATGGAGGAACGGATGACGGTTTGTAACATGTCCATCGAAGCAGGTGCAAAAGCAGGGCTCATCAGTCCGGATGAAACGACGATCGCTTACTTGAAAGGCAAAAGACATGTGCCAACTGGAGAAGCATTCGATCAAGCGGTCAAAGAGTGGCTTGCACTCGCGACAGATGATGGTGCGACATACGACACGGTTCTCGAAATCGATGCAGATGAAATCGAACCATTTGTCACTTGGGGAACGAATCCGTCAATGGGGACAGGTATCACGAATAATGTCCCGAGAGCTGAAGATTATAGTTCCGCAGTAGAGAAGGAAGCACTTAAAAAAGCACTTGCATATATGGGCTTGGAAGAAGGACAGCCCCTTACGTCTATCGAAATTCAGCATGTATTCATCGGTTCTTGTACGAATGCTCGCTTAAGCGATTTGAGAGATGCTGCAAAAGTGATTGAAGGTAAAAAAGTTCACCCGTCCGTGACAGCGATTATTGTACCGGGCTCCAGAACGGTGAAAATGCAAGCAGAAGAAGAAGGGCTTGATAAAATCTTCTTGGAAGCTGGTTTTGAATGGAGAGAGTCTGGTTGCAGTATGTGCTTGGCGATGAACGATGACGTTGTCCCAGCTGGCGAACGATGTGCGTCAACATCCAACCGTAACTTCGAAGGGCGACAAGGCGCTGGGTCTCGCACGCATCTTATGAGTCCGGCAATGGCAGCAGCAGCAGCAATTGCAGGTCATTTTGTAGACGTCCGTCAAATGGAAATAACCCACGCTTAAGTCGTTCATGAACAGAAAGGGAGGTTGGTTGCACGATGAAACCGATTGATAAAGTGACAAGCGTCATAACGCCGCTTGACCGTGTGAATGTAGATACAGACCAGATTATTTCGAAGGAATTCCTGAAACGAATTGAACGTACAGGATTTGGCAAGTTCTTATTTTACCATTGGCGTTACGATTCAGAAGGAAACGAGAATAAAGATTTTGTGTTGAATGACGAACGTTTTAAAGGATCCGAAGTATTGGTAGCACATGAAAACTTCGGTTGTGGATCGTCGAGGGAACATGCACCTTGGTCGATTGTGGATTATGGTTTTAACGTTGTTATCGCGCCAAGTTTCGCGGATATCTTTTATAACAACTGTATGAAAAACGGTTTGTTGCCAATTGTCCTTCCAACCGCAGCTGTCGAAGAGCTTCTTAGGAAAGGCGAGGAAGCTCCGTACACAGTCGATATCAATTTGGAGGAACAGACAGTGTCGGGACAAGACGGTCAAGTCTATTCCTTTACAATTGATCCGTATTATAAGAAAATGTTGATTAATGGCTGGGATGAGATTGAACTGACATTCCAATACGAAGATAAAATAGCAGCGTACGAGAAGAAACAGAAAGCACTCGTTTAACTTGATTCAGCGGAAGTCCCTGTTGATTCACGAAGGGAAGGCAGTCTAAGACCGCGATGTCCTACAAAGAAAAGTGCTTTAATTTCTGCGAAGAACACGGCAAATCGAACCCTTCGCTGTTCGATTCGTAACGACTGCATCTTGAAAATGCTGGAAAGAACGTTAATGTTTAACGGATGAACCGCCTGACTTTATGATTGCAGTAAAGTCAGGCGGTTTATTTTAGATTTTAAATTTCTGTCCATTTTTAAAATAATCAGAAATCAATTTGTTGAAATATGATATACTAAATGGAAGAATGAATTGTGCCGCAAGCATGGATTTCGTTGAGGTGATGCAAATGAATATTGGAATAATCGGAGCGGGGGCAATTGGACGCTTTTTAATGGAAAAATTGAATGGTGAAAGGAAATGCCCTTCGTTTACAATTACAGCTGTTTTTGACAACCGTACAAAATCTAAAGAGCGGTTACAGGAACTTGCCCATCAATACGGTTTGACGGTTTATGACGATTTGAATCTTTTTTTGCAATCAGACGTTGACATCGTTGTCGAATGCGCAAATGTCCAAGTTGCAAAAGAATATGCACTTCAGGTGGTTGAAAAGAAAGATGTGTTACTTATCAGTGTAGGCGCACTGGTGGAGCAAGCATTTTACGAGCAATTGAGCTTAATTGCTAAGTCTTCTGGAAAGAAAGTATATTTACCATCAGGGGCAATCGGCGGGCTTGACGTAATTAAATCAGCCAAAGCATTAGGCGGTTTGAATGCGGTTACATTAGTGACCCGAAAGCCGCCCGCTTCGTTGTCGATTGAATTGGCGGATGAAAAGACGATTTTGTTTGAAGGAAGTGCCGCTGAGGCGATTGGAAAGTACCCACAAAATGCCAACGTAGCGATCACATTATCATTGGCAGGGATTGGTGTGCATGACACTAAAGTGAAAATTATTGCAGACCCTAACGTGGAAAGAAATGTGCATACGATTTATGCGGAAGGTGAATTTGGAACAGTTGAAGTGACTGTGGAGAACGAGCCGTCTCCCATGAATCCGAAGACAAGTTATTTGACGGCGCTAAGCATATTGTCTTCGTTAAAATCGATAGAACAACAAGTTGTAATTGGCTGAAGCGATTGGAGTTCGTGTCCGGATGGAAAAGTGAATTCATATGTTGAGCAAGGGGTCTAACGATCGGCTCCTTGTTTTAGTATACAAAATAATGAAAAGAAATGAGGCATGGTCTATGAAAGGTTTAGTTGGTTTGATTCGAGATGCGCTACAATTGCCGGAAGCTAAGGTGGAAAGTATCCACAGAATGGGCGGTATGACGAACTTGAATTACTTAGCGACGATTAACGGCGAACAGTATATTGTACGTGTACCGGGCAATGGGACAGATTCGTTCATCAATCGGAAAGAAGAGAAAGCGAACCTAGAACTCGGTTCAACACTTGGGATCAATCCGGCATTGCTTTACTTTAATATAGAATCAGGTATGAAAATTACAAAGAAAATACCGCATGCCCAACCGCTGACGATCGAAACTGCAAAACAGCAAGAAACGATGGGAAAAGTGGCAGAAATATTCCGTACGTTGCACCATTCCGATGCGCGAATGGCAAACCGGTTCGAGCTGTTTGAGTGGATGGATCGGTATGAACGATTGGCATTATCAGCAAAGGCTCGTTTCTTTCCAGCGTTTGAAGAAGTGAAAAAAGACGTGATGGCATTGATTGACGAGTACCAGAAAATGGTGATTGAACATTGCCCGAGCCATATTGATCCAGCATGCGGGAATTTTATTTTTGGTGAAGCGGGGAAGCTTTACTTGATAGATTGGGAGTATAGCGGCATGTTCGACCCGTTATGGGATCTTGCTGCACACTGCTTGGAAGTAGGATTTTCATATGAAGAAGAACAACTTTTTTTAACTGCATATTTTCAGCGAGAAGTGACGCAGGCAGAGTTGGTCAGAGTCCGGATGCATCAGATTTTTCAAGATTATTTGTGGACGTTATGGACGTTGTTCAAAGAAGCAAGAGGAGACCAATTTGGCTATTATGGTGAAAACCGTTTTAATCGGGCAAGACGAAATATCGACTCGTTTAAGGAGGAGTACGGCGAAGAAAGGACGAAGTCGATAAGTTAAGAGACGTAAAGTGTTGCATAGGGAGTTTTTCGTGCTGGCCGAAATGATCAGACATACTTACCCTCCAATTTTGGAAAGCGCTTACGTTCGTTCACGTATAAAGGGTTTAGCATTCAAGTTTGAACAGGGGAGAATGTAAATGGGGGATCATAGAAATGAGATTATCCAAAAGTTGATGGAAGTGGTCAGCGATTCAGCGAGGGTGCTGACGAAAATGGAGGATTTGTATAGTTTTTCATTTGATGCTTCTTTTGGGGTTTATCGACCGGATATTGTTTGTCAACCGATGGCGACTGAAGAAGTTGTCGATATTATAAAAATCGCGTCGAAATATGCTGTTCCGATTGTCGCAAGGGGAAGGGGGACCAGTTTAAGCGGGGGACCTTTGCCGGTCAAAGGGGGAATCGTTCTTGATTTCTCCTTATGGAACACAAAATTGGAAATTGACCCGGATAATTTAGTCGCTGTCGTTTCTCCCGGCGTGATCACTTCCCATATCAACGACAAAGCAGGTGAGTTTGGGTTGATGTATCCGCCCGATCCGAGTAGTGCACATGTGTCGACGATTGGCGGTAATCTTGCTGAAAACGCGGGAGGTCCCCGCGGCTTGAAATACGGAGTGACCAAAGATTATGTACTCGGTTTGGAGATTGTCACAGCGGACGGGAAGGTGATCCGTACGGGGGGGAAAACGGTTAAAAATGTGACGGGCTATGATTTGACTAAGCTGATCGTCGGTTCGGAAGGGACATTATGTGTGATTACGGAAGCGACATTGTGCCTCGTTCCAAAGCCACTAGCAACGAAAACAGCAATGGTCTTGTTTGACGAGATCATTGATTCTGGACGGGCGATTTCCAAAGTGTTAAGCGCGGGGATTTTACCCTCCAAAATGGAGATCATGGACCAACATTCCATTATTGCGGTGGAAGAATATGCTGTGCTTGGATTGCCGATAGACGTGGAAGCGATTTTATTGATCGAATTAGATGGTCATCCGCTTGCTATCGAGGAAGAAATGTCACGCGTGGCGGATGCGTGTATGGCGGTTGGTGCTAGACATGTACAAGTGGCGCAGGATAATGAAGAAGCCGAGCGATTGTGGCAGGCGAGAAGACTCGTATCTCCCGCGATTGTGAGGGTGAAGCCGACTAAAATATCAGAAGATGCCACAATTCCGCGTAGTGAAATTCCTGCGATGTTTCAACGGTTGAAAGAAATTCGTGAGAAGTATAATGTCCATCTTGTTGTATTCGGCCACGCAGGGGATGGGAATTTACACCCGAATATTATTGCCGACCAACGGGATGTTGAGGAAATGAGCAGAGTGGAACAGGCGGTGGAAGAGATTTTCGAGGCGGCTGTCCAACTTGGCGGTACATTGTCGGGGGAGCACGGCATAGGGACGATGAAGTCTCCTTTTATGGAAATGGAGTTGGGGGAAGATGGACTCCATTTGATGAAAATGGTGAAAGAAGCATGGGATCCACAAAATATATTAAACCCGGGGAAAATCTTCCCAGAACCGGGTCAAAGATTTGAGTTGCGGAATGATTGATGAGAAAAAGTTAAGAGAGGATCTCGCATATGATGCAACATTCAGTTGCGTGCAATGCGGCTATTGTTTGCCGGCGTGTCCTACATATGTGTCTTTTGGGAAGGAAACACATTCGCCTCGCGGTAGGATTAACCTCGTCAAGCTTGCAGCAGAAGGAAAGATTTCCATCCATGATATGGCGAATCCAATCGATCTTTGTCTCGGTTGTCGTGCGTGTGAAACAGTCTGTCCGACAAATGTCGAATACGGGAAAATATTGACGTCAGCTGTCAATGTGTTGGCTGAATACCGTGAAAAGGATCGGTCGCGCAAAGAAAAAGCTTTAAGGAATATCGTTTTCCATAAAACATTGACGAATAAAAAAATACTCGGCTTGATGGGGAAAGGTCTTTACGTTTTACAAAAAACGAAATTGAATAAAGTGTTGCGCAAATCGAAAATGATGAAGGTCTTGCCAACCTCCATGCAGAGAATGGAGGAAGCTACGCCGACCGTTAAACTTCCGGAAAAACGTCAAGCAGTGGAGCGTTCGCAGCAAGAACAGCCGTATTTGCGGATCGGTTATTTTCCGGGATGCGTCATGGATACTGTTTTCGCGAACATCAATGATTTGGCGATTAAACTTCTTGAAATGGGTGGTTGTGAAGTGGTAACCATTCAAGAGCAAGGTTGTTGTGGGGCGCTTCAGCAACATAGTGGGGAGAAGGAATTGGCGATTGAACTGGCAAAGAAAAATATCGAAGCATTCGAGCGCTATCAATTTGACTATATCGTTAATGCCGTAGGTGGTTGCGGGGCAGCACTTGTCGAATATCATCTTTATTTCGATGAACAGGATCCATGGTTTGGCAGGGCAAAGCGCTTTGCAGAAAAAAATAAAGACATTAGCGTCTTGCTAGCCAAATTAGAATTGCCATTCCAAAAAGAAGTGAATAAAGTGGTGACTTATCAACCTTCGTGCCACTTAACGAACGTTCAGCAAGTTGTAGATGACCCATTTCATTTATTGGAACAGGTACAGGGAGTCACTTATGTCCCGATGGAAAAGAAAGATATGTGTTGCGGGTCAGCAGGCATTTATAACATTGTACATCATGCGGAATCGATGCTTGTCTTGGACGATAAAATGAAGTATGTCAAGCGTGCAACTCCCGAAGTGATTGTCACAACGAATCCGGGCTGCCATTTACAAATGTTGTTAGGTTTACAGCGGGAAGGTTTAGATGATGAAATAGAAGTTAGACATCTGGTGGAAATGGTTGCAGAAGCTTGCGGAATTGAATAACGAGGAGAAGGTAAGCATTCCCCCGACTTGTACAAGTCGACGGGAATGCTTTTTTGTGCTTCGCCTGCAATTCGACTATGTTCACTTTGAAAACCAACATAGATTTTGGATATTCTAACAGCATTTCATGATCGTCCAACGAAATGGGTTTGGGGTTCAACATCGTCTCTGGATAGTCCAACGCTTTCAAGTTGCCACATGCAGTTGGATATATCTAAAAGAAACCTAGCATTCAATATCTAATAAATAGAAAATTCAAAGATTCAGAATTGACTTTATTGTAGAGTTGATTTAATATGATATACATAGTCGGTAATGATTACCGTTTACCGGTAGTATCGAGTTGGAGGGATTATCGAATGAAAAGTCTAGTATTGCCAACAGTAAAGTTTACAGAAGAGCAAAATGAGTTCAGAAAAGAAGTGCGACAGTTTCTGAAAGATGAAGAAGCAAAAGGTTCGTTTGAGCGAACTTGTGATACATGGCTCAACGGCTATTCTGAGGAGTTTTCCAAAAAGATTGGCGCAAAAGGATTAATCGGAATGACGTGGCCGAAAGAATATGGCGGGCAAGAAAGAAGTATGATCGAACGTTATATCGTCACAGAAGAATTTCTAGCGGCAGGTGCGCCGGTCGCATTGCATTGGATTGCAGACCGACAATCCGGTCCGTTATTTTTAAGATATGGTACAGAAGAGCAAAAACAATATTTCCTTCCTAAAATTGCAAAAGGGGAATGTTATTTCTCCATTGGGTTGAGTGAGCCGAATAGCGGATCCGATTTAGCTTCTGTCAGCACACGAGCTGAAAAGACAGAAGGCGGCTGGATTTTAAATGGTTCTAAAACGTGGACGAGCGGCGCGCATCACTCAAATTACATGATAACACTTTGTAGAACATCCCCCCAAGATCCGAATAACAGACATGCGGGGCTGAGTCAGCTTGTCGTAGATTTGTCTGCGCCAGGCGTGACGATTCAACCAATCCAATACTTGACGGGCGCTCCACATTTCAATGAAGTGTTTTTTGAAAGCGTCTTCATTCCTGATGATCGCGTCGTTGGGGAGATCGGAAATGGCTGGAAACAAGGGATGGCAGAGCTTGCATTTGAAAGAAGCGGCCCTGAAAGAATTTTAAGTACTTTCCCCTTGTTGGATGAAATGATTGAAATTTTTAAAGAAAACAAAGATGAAAACGGCTTGAAAGAAGCAACTAAATTACTTGCTCGTATGTGGAGTCTGCGCTCTATGTCTATTGGAGTCGCCAAAATGCTAGAAGAAGGCGAAGAAGTTGGCATTATCGCAGCCCTCGTGAAAAACATGGGAACGGAATTCGAACAAAGTGTACCTGAAATTGCGCGCTTGCTCATTTCTTGCCAGCCAAGATTGGACGGGGAGAGCCGGTTTGAAAGGTTTATGGCGCAATCTATTTTACACGCCCCGGGCTTCACATTAAGAGGCGGGACGACAGAAATATTAAATGGAATCGTTGCAAAAGGAGTTGTTAATAGTTGAGCGATATGAAAGAAATGATTGTTGATGTGACGAATAATATTTTCAAGGATCTTTCTACGAAGGAGACCATCGACAAATCTGAAAACGGTGAATGGACGCAAAGCCTATGGGATGTATTGAAAGAATCTGAACTCATTTCAATCGGTGTGCCGGAAAACCTTGGCGGTTCGGGCGGGGACTTCGATGATGCATTCAGTATCATTTATTTGGCAGGTAAATATGCAGCGCCGATTCCGTTGAGCGAAACGATCATCGCGAAAAGGGTGCTCGGTGAACTGGGGCAAAAGGCCGGCAACGACCCGATCACTTTTAGTTTTGAAGAGGGGAACGAAGTGACAGTCAAAAAGACGAATGAAGGCGCAGTCGTTTCAGGAAAACTAGCCAACGTTCCGTGGGCACGGCATGCTAAAAATGTCGTCGCTTTAGCGGAAATGGAAGGGAAGTCTTTTGTCGTCCAATTGCCGTTGGAAAAAGCAGAAATTGAAAAAGTGAATAATATTGCAGGAGAACCGAGAGATACGGTTGTTTTTGATGAAATCGCTTTTGAAGAGCTGGCACTCTGTGAAGTCGACGGTGATGCATTCCGAGAGAAAATGCTCAATTTGGGTGCTTTATCGAGAGTTGTGATGATGGCGGGCGCGATGGAAATGATTATGGATTTGAGTGTCCGGTATGTCAGTGAACGGAAGCAGTTCGGTAGATTCCTCCACCGTTTCCAAGCGGTTCAACAGCACTTGGCGAAACTGACGGGAGAAACAGTCATCTCCATCGCAGCGATGAATAACGCGATTGCAGCATACGAGGAAGGGCAGTTTTTACAAGAATTGGCTTACGCACGTATCCGTGTCAATGAAGCGGCCGAAAAAGTGGCGAAAAGCGCTCACCAAGTACATGCGGGAATCGGTGTAACATATGAGCATAGCTTGCACCAGTTTACAAGAAGACTATGGGCTTGGCGTGAAGAATTCGGCAACGAATCGATTTGGATAGACAAAACAGTTGAGCATTTACTCGACAATCCAGATGTCGGTGTTTGGGAAGCGATGACAAACACAAATAATTAATTCGATTATATAAGCTGAAATAAAGAATGCGATATGTAGTTGATTGGAATGGAAGGCAACAGGTTGTTTGAGTTAGAACCTTTAGATTAACAAATATAGGGTGCCTGGCATTCTAAACAGAAGAAAAAATGAGGGGGAAATACATTGGCGGATTTACTTTTTTCCGTGGAAAGTAATATTGCGAGAATTACATTGAATCGACCGGATAGTATGAATGGTTTCAGCGAAGAGATGATCGACTTATGGATTGAAGCATTGGAGACTGTCCGTGACTCCGACGATATCCGTGCGGTGATCGTCTCTGGGAATGGAAGAGCATTTTGTGCGGGTGGAGATATTAAAGCGATGGGTGCGGGCGAAGGTTTTTACAGAAGTGAAAGAGACGTCACCTCTACCGCATTGGCTCGGAAAAATTCTTTGTGGAAAAAAGTGCAACGCGTACCTTTACTGCTGGAAGAAATCGATCAGCCTGTTATTGCGCAAGTTCACGGCTTTGCGTTCGGTGCCGGCTTGGATATGGCACTTATGTGTGATATCCGAATCGCTGCGGAAAGCGCAAAGATGTCTGAAAGCTATATTAATGTAGGAATTGTCCCAGGAGACGGAGGGGCATATTTCTTACCGAAGCTTGTCGGTATAGACAAAGCATTGGACATGTTCTGGACGGCCAAAGTGGTCAGCGGAGAAGAGGCGAAAGAAATAGGCTTGGTGACGCATGTTGTTCCTGATGACGAGCTTGAATCATTCACGGAGCAGTATGTCCAAAAGCTGGCGGAAGGACCGCAACAAGCAATCCGTATGACGAAAAGAGCGGTTTATCAAAGTCAGACTATGGCTTTAAGACCTGCCCTTGATATGATTTCTTCGTCAATGGGACTTGTAACGGAATTAGAAGATTACAAGGAAGGCATCCAAGCGGTCGTTGAGAAGAGGAAAGCGAAATTCAATTGATGTAACATCGTTTTGGACGAATCATTAAGGATACCAAGTCGTTTTGTATCTCACTTAAGACGGTGACAGCGACTTGGCATCCCGTAAGTGGGAATGGAATTAATGAGGGGGAAAAAAAATGAAACAGCCTTTGGAAGACATAAAGGTTTTAGATTTGTCCCGTGTATTTGCTGGACCTGCCGGCTCGATGATTTTGGGGGATCTCGGGGCGGATGTTATTCGGATTGAACATCCGGACGGCACTGATAGTATGAGAGATTGGGGGCCTTTCGTGAATGAGGAAAGTACGTATTTTTTGGCTGCCAATCGAAATAAGCGTTCCGTCACTTTGAATTTGAAAGAGGAAAAAGGAAAAGAATTGTTTCGGAAACTTGTGGAAAACGCGGATGTCATTTTAGAAAACTTCAAAACGGGCACGATGGACCGAATGGGACTCGGATATGAAGAGGTTAAAAAAATTAACGACAAAATCATTTATTGTTCGGTGACAGGCTATGGACAAACCGGTCCGATGAATGAAGAGCCGGGCTTCGATCCGGTCATTCAAGCGATCAGCGGTGTCATGGACGTGACAGGGAGGGCGGATGGCGAAGCGACAAGAGTCGGGATTCCAATCGTCGATATCTTGACATCGAATTATGTGGCGATCAGTATTTTGGCGGCCATTCGAATGAGGGATTTCACCAAGGTCGGACAACATATCGATTTATCTCTTCTTGATGTTCAAATGAGTAATATGGCCAATATTGCGAGCAGTTATTTGAATGTAGGACAGATTTCGAAACGGGTTGGAAATGCCCATAACAATGTCGTTCCTTATGAAGTTTTTCAATGTGCGGATGATCCGATTATGTTATCTGCTGGAAATGACAGGCTCTTTGAGCGTTTTTGCCAGTTGATCGGCAAATCTGAGTGGGCGGATGATGAAAAATACAAGACCAATGCAGCGCGCAAAGAAAACGAAAAAGAATTGATTCCACAAATTATAGAAATTATGAAGACGAAGACAGCGACAGAATGGCTTGAGCTGTTATCTGAATATAAAATACCGGCGGGTAAAGTGAATACGATCGAAGAAGCGATCCAGCATCCGCAAGTAGAAGCACGGGAGACAGTTGAGAAGATGGTACACCCGGTAGCGGGCGAAGTGAAAATGGTCAGAAGTCCGATGAGGTTTTCAGGCTTAAATATTACAAGTAGGCACGCACCACCAGTATTGGGTGAGCATACAGAGTCATTTTTCAAAGAAGAACTCGGTCTTGACGATGAAGAACTGAAGGAATTGAGTGATAATGGCGTCATTCGATTTGGAAATACGGGTGTCTTCTCTAATTGATTAATTACTCTTTGGCATAATTGCGTCCAGATTTAACTTGATTCAGCAGAAATCCCTCGCTTTTATAAGTGGGGGGATGAATGCCAAAATACCTTTCAAATTAAAGGGAGTTCAAACTCCCTGCTGATTCAAGTTAAGCTTTCGGTGGAAGTCTTGAATTATGCGTCTACCTCCCACATTACGTCAGCCAATGGTGTAATCCGAAACTTGGTTGCTAGACAGACGCCAAAGTGCAATCGATCATGTATAGGGAGGCGGGACCAATGAATAAAACGAAATTCAACAAGAATTATTCCATGCAAACGGTTCATCGTGCCATTCAAATATTGAAAGCATTTTCGAGGGAAGACCGTTATTTATCATTGACGCAAATCCATAAAAAGACGGGCATCACGATGTCCAGCCTTCAGCGTTTAACTTCCACATTAGTGTATGAAGGATTTTTGCATAGAGACGAACGGACGAAAGAGTACCAATTGGGGTTAGGTCTGTTATTTTTGGGTGAGCTAGTGGAGAAGAACACCGGGTTATTATTTTTTGCGCAACCTGTCTTGGAACGGCTAAACCTCATTACGACTGAGAGTGTCAGTTTGAATGTCATTGAAAATAATGAACGTCGATGTATTTACAATTTGGAAAGTCAGCATAAGTTGAGTGCGAATACGTACGTAGGGGATTCCTCTCCGCTCTACGCGGGTGCCTCTGCAAAAGTCCTGTTGGCACACTTGCCGGAAGAGAAGATTGCCCGCTATTTACGAGAGACTGAGCTGAAAAGCATCACCGATCGCACGATCATGTCAAAAGAGCGGTTGGTGGCAGATTTACGAAAAATTAAAGCACAAGGATACGCAATTAGCTTTGGTGAGCGCGTAAAAGGGACAATCTCTTTCAGCGCACCCATTCTGAACGAATATTCCGAAGTGCTCGCTGCCATAACGATCGTTATTCCTTCCGTCAGGATTGAAGAATATGATAAAGAAAATTTACTTCAAGAAGTGTTGCACGGTTGTGCGGAAGTGAACGCACAATTGAAGAGTCAGATGGTGGAATGACTTTCTAAAAAAAACTGCGTACATGTTTTCATGTAACATGTACGCAAGTATTGATAGAATGGTTCAATTTCATTGGCAATCGTAAATGTTTAAATTCTGTTCACACCTGTGGCAACGGCTGCTTCGCTGACCGCTTTGGCAACTGTTGTGGCGATACGCTCATCAAATGCATTCGGGATGATGTAATCTTCTGTTAAATCTTCTTCTTTAATTAAAGAAGCGATGGCATACGTTGCGGCCAACTTCATTTGTTCATTGATATCCGTCGCCCGCACATCAAGTGCTCCGCGGAAGATACCAGGGAAAGCCAATACGTTATTCACTTGGTTCGGATAATCGGAACGACCCGTTGCAATGACACGGACGCCGAATTCTTTTGCTTGTTCCGGTAGGATTTCCGGGATAGGGTTGGCAAGAGCAAAGACAATCGGATCTTCGTTCATGCTTGCGATCATTTCTTGGGACAATAGGTTGGCGACAGATACACCAATGAAAACGTCTGCTCCGCGAAGTGCATCATGTAGGGTACCTTGCACGCGATTTTCGTTTGTGAATTCAGCGATATCTTCTTTGATCGCGTTCATTCCCTCTGGGCGCCCTTTATAAATAATTCCTTTTGAATCGCACATAACGATATGTTCAAAGCCCATTTCTTTTAGTAACTTGACAATCGCAATACCGGCAGCACCTGCCCCATTAACGACGATTTTCGTTTCGTTAATATCTTTCTTCACGAGCTTCAAAGCATTGTGCAAACCTGCCCCAACAACGATCGCGGTCCCGTGTTGGTCGTCATGAAAGACTGGAATATTACATACTTCACGTAGCCGCTGCTCGATTTCAAAGCAGCGTGGTGCCGCAATATCTTCCAAGTTAATGCCACCGAAAGTCGGGCTCATCGCTTGTACGATATTGACGATTTCGTCAACGTCTTGTGTATTGAGACAAATTGGAAATGCATCGATGTTGGCAAACTTTTTCAGTAATAATGCTTTACCTTCCATGACAGGGAGTGAAGCTTCTGGTCCAATGTCCCCTAAACCTAAAACAGCACTTCCATCGGTAACGACGCCAACTAAATTCCCTTTAATTGTATATTCATAGACAGCAGATGGGTTTTTGGCGATTTCGAGACAAGGCTCTGCGACTCCTGGTGAATAGGCCAAGCTTAGATCAACGTTATTTTCCAACGGTACTTTTGCCAAAATTTCCATTTTTCCTCTGTTGATACGATGTATATCTAAAGATGATTCGATTGCTTTCGTCAACTAAAAACACCTCATCCTAATTTATTTAAGTATTTTTCATTTAAACATGGAAATCAGAAAATTGCAACTACAACTTTCTCTTTATTGACAACTACTTTTCTCCAGCCTGTCTTATTATAAAGTCAACTTACTGAAAAATCATCAAAAAAGCTTGTGCTCACAGTATTTGTGAGGGAAAAAATTCCAAAACGAAAACTCCCTTTTATATAGGCTTAGCCTAATACTTAGCAGAGGCGTCTCCGTCGTTGTCGACCATGCGGTGCCGCTAATTCTATTATTTGTTTTTAGTTTAATCTTGCGTAAGTGTTTTTAATTGAATCTTGAAGGGAAGCCGTAGAAGCAGTCATTGCTTTTATGGCTTTTTTTTAAAAAGTAAGTGGAATGACGTATAATGAAAGCAAATGCATGCTGAGAAAGGGGGATTTTTAATTGTGGAAGGTAAAAAGCCGTTTTTTAAAGTGGCGGAAGTTACAGGCACAGTTGGAACTTTATTATCCTAAAAATACGTATGAACGGCCGGCAAGAAAAGAAATGAAAGCGATGCTTATCCCTTTTAACGAAATTTACTACGATGCTTATCCAAGGGTGTTGGCCAACAAAACAAATGCAATTGTCGATTATTATCCGAAAACCCATTCCAAACAGTATGAAGTACAAAGAGCCATGAAACTTTGCAAAACGTATAAAGTTCGGCGGAAAAACTTGGTGAAAATCGAAGAACTCTTAAACTTGCAGTATATTATTGAAGAACAAATGAATTATTATGATAAAGAAATTCAAAAAACGCGTCGTATCCAAAAATTACTCGACGAAGAACCGTTTTCATCTTTTTTTTCGGAGCTTTACGAGAAACGGATGGGTGTTCTGCTAAAAATAGAAGCGCATGGCTTGAAGAAGGTAAATGAATTGCAAGAGGAGAAACAGACGTGCGAAAAGGCAATTTCAGATTTGCTTCATCAGCAGCGGGATATTTGGGGGGATGCTAGTAAATTGTTAGGGGATATGGTATCCGAATCTGTCAGACATGTTGTAGATATTGTTGATCGCTCGTTTAAGCGGTGAAGTGATCAAGGGGATAAGTTGAGGTGTTGAGAAAGGGGGAGGAAAATGATCAAGCGTAATGATCCGTGCTATTGCGGTAGCGGAAAGAAGTATAAAAGATGTTGTGGGAGTGCAAGAGGGGACTTGGTCGATCTGGTCGTCAACGAAGAACTCGATCGTATTTTGTCGCGTTTCTTTGAAAGTTATCCAAGCGGGAAAGACATGGATCGGGTGATGCGAAAATGGATGGAACGTTTGGATGGCAGTTGGCAAAAAACAGATATTGAAGAAGCTGCGAGTGAGTTTTATTTGTTTATCCAGAACAATGAAGGATGGCATACATATGTGAAACAGAAAATTGAAGAGACCGAGCGTCAAGCCGTGAAGGCGGTTTTACGAGAATGGGACGAGCCGATTATGCTACTGGCGGAAATTACAGAAGTAAGGGCGCATGTCATCCATGTGCAAGCGTTATATGGTGAAAAGACTTATGCTGTGCGACGGAATGAAGGGATGCCGACCGATCCAGGGACTTTGCTGTTTGGTGTTGTCCTTCGCGATCCACGGAAAGGGGAGTATGCAGTTGCACCTGTTTCTTCCATGTTATTTTTAGCTAAGTGGAGCAAGCAAACAAAACGCTTCTTACAGGAATTGCGGGAAAAGGCCGTAGATCAACAGGATGATCGATTTATTGTGGCGCATGCGCTCGACATATACGAGTTATTTATCAAAAGAAGTGTGGCTTCTATGGACGAAGTTGTCGAAGAAGTGCTCGAATCCGGGCAACTCGATGCATTAGCCGCGCTCGAAGGGGCGCTTCGAGATTTGGAACAAATGGCTGATGCTCGGGAAATGATGCATAAGTTAGCGGTTGCTTACTTTATGAATGAAAATGAAGAGGTTTCGCTCGTAAGTGACTTTGTGGTAGCCGCAGTGCAGACAGGTATGGCGATTGGTGTTGTTCAAGGAGAAGGGATTGAAGCGCAGGAGCTGATCCAAAGATTTGGCGCGACCGAGTCGGGTGTCTCTGAATATAGGGCGGCACTCACTTCACTTTACGCTGATATGATGGATAGCGGGGATGGACCGGTTGCTGTACAGCGTTATGAAATTGGAACAGACCCACGACCGGCAGAAAAAGGGCTTTGGGAAACATCAATGACGACAGGCGGGGTTGTTCAACCGGAGCGAAGGCCGAGCGTGGCGGGAAGTCGCGCACAATTACTTGCCTTTGAAGCTTATCAAGCGGGAACAGAGGAAGGGCGACGGGAATTGGCAGCGCGCGCCGCGAACATAGATCCGACGAATGCGGATGTTCTTTTATTGCAGGCGGAAGTAGAAACTCAGCATGAAAAAGCCGTTACGTTGTACGAAAAGGCGATCCGAAATGCGAGTCTTCTGTTCGAACCTGGGGAAAATCCGTGGCAAAACATTCCGAATAGGCCATTCATGCGTGCCGCTTTTGCCTATGGCGTTTATTTGTTCAATCGTGGTGAGTATGATGAGGCTGCGTCTTTGTTTATGGATTTATTGAAAATGAACAAAGTGGACAACCAAGGGGCAAGATATGAAGCGGTTGCTTCGCTTATTCATGCAGAACGATTTCAGGAAGCAGCAAAGATATTGATCCGTTATGAGAAAGGTTCTGAACAGGATGCGACGTATTTGTACTTGGATTGGAAACTCGAACACGATGGCGGTCAATCGGGAAATGCGGACGAAATGTTGCAAATGGCGACGAAAGCGAATCCGCATGTGATGCATTTAAAAACATTTCATGCAAAACCGATTCGGTATCCACGGTTCCAAGAAATTGAACCGGGTGGCGAAGCAGAAGCGAGGTATATTTGGTTGTTGTTAAGAGGAGGAATTTAAAGATCATGAGGCTGTGCAGTTTGTGTAGTTGCACAGTTTTTTATTTCATACGATGAAGTTGGCCGTCAGCGCCCAAAGTAGGTCGCATGTAGTCGTAACGAGGTGAATTCGTGAGTACCGCTTATTCCTACATGAAATTGCATGTCAAATTGTCCTTCTGTATACTTAAAGATAGAAAATATTGAAATTTCACTATGTTAGTTGAAGGTTTGGCTATAACTACAAAACTGGCATAAGGGCAATTGGAACGCTAAAAAGGTTTGGGGGAATCTATATGAAGCGTGAAAAAACAGCAGAAACACTTCGAAGTGCAAGGTGGCTTGCGGCGAATGATTTTCGGAGTTTCAATCACCGTTCGCGTATGATGCAAATGGGGTATGGAAAAGAAGATTGGGAAGGCAAGCCGATCATTGCTATTTTAAATACATGGTCGGATTTGAATCCTTGCCATCATCATTTTAAAGAGCGGGTAGAAGATGTGAAACGAGGCGTTTTACAGGCTGGAGGATTACCGGTGGAGTTGCCATGTATGTCGCTTTTTGAAAACATGGTGAAACCTTCTGCTTTGTTGTACCGCAATATGTTGGCGATGGAAGTGGAAGAATTATTGCGTTCCAACCCGGTGGACGGCGTCATTTTGATGGGTGGTTGCGATAAAACGACGCCGGGGTTATTGCTCGGCGCGATCAGTGTGCAAATGCCTGCTATTTTCATCCCAGCAGGTCCGATGTTACGGGGGAATTACCGAGGAGAAACGCTCGGCTCGGGATCCGATGCGTTTAAGTATTGGGATGAGTACCGAGCCGAGAATATTACGGATGATGAATTGGAAGGGATTTGCGGAGGCATCGCGCGGAGCGCCGGCACTTGTATGACGATGGGGACAGCGAGTACGATGACGGCCGTCGTCGATGCGATCGGTATGTCGATTCCGGGCGCTTCCTCTATTCCAGCGGTGACGACAGACCATAATCGAATGTGTGCAAAAGCAGGGAAACGGATTGTAGATATGGTTTGGCAGGATATGACGCCAAGTGAAATTTTGACGAAAAAATCTTTCGAAAATGGCATTGTTACCGCGATGGCCATTGGAGGCTCAACAAATGCGATCATTCATATTATCGCAATGGCAAGAAGGGCGGATTGCGAAATTACGATGGATGATTTTGAGCGGATCAGTAGACAAATTCCTGTGATTGCCAATATTAGGCCAAGTGGGGACAAATATGTAATGGAAGATTTTTGTTATGCGGGCGGTATTTTGGCAACATTAAACCGTCTACGTACGTTTTTACATCTCGATGCACTGACGGTTGTCGGGAAAACGATTGGTGAAGCGATCCATCAGGCGGAAGTATATAATGATGACGTCATTCGTCCTTTAGATCGGCCGGTCTACGCGGAAGGATCACTTGCTGTATTGAAAGGGAATTTGGCGCCGAACGGTTGTGTGATTAAGGCGAGTGCCAGTAATCCAAAGTTTTTAAAGCATTCCGGCTCTGCAATTGTTTTCGATGATTACCCTTCTTTGAAAGCGTTCGTGGATGATGAAGAAGAGGAAGTAACGGAAAATGATATTTTAATTCTTCGGAATGCAGGGCCGAAAGGTGGTCCGGGCATGCCAGAATGGGGGATGTTGCCGATCCCAACAAAGTTGGTGAAACAAGGGGTTCGGGATATGGTCCGTATTTCAGATGCGCGGATGAGTGGGACGAGCTATGGTGCTTGCATATTACATGTGGCACCGGAAGCCTATGTAGGTGGTACTTTGGCATTCGTGAAAACGGGCGATTTGATTTCTATTGATGTGTCCGCACGCTCCATCCATCTTGAAATTTCAGATGAAGAGCTTGAACAAAGACGGGCGGATTGGGAGCAACCGCCTCCTCGTTTCCAACGTGGCTACGGGTGGATGTACAGCAATCATATTCAACAAGCGGATCAAGGGTGCGATTTTGATTATTTGGAGACGGGTTTCGGCGCCTCAGCAGGGGACCCGGACATATTTTAAGGTGAGGTGTTTAGAATGGAAACATTAAGCTATGAATCAGGCATCATTTACGAGTTCAATAAAAACAATAAATATACGAAGAAAGTGGCTTCGGGGACGACGTTAAAGGTTGAAACTTACGATTGTTTCCAAAATCAGATCCAGTCGGAAAAGACAGAAGTGGCGGCCATTGACTGGAACAAGATCAATCCAGCGACAGGTCCAATCTATGTCGAAGGCGCCATGCCTGGTGATGTGTTGAAAGTGAAAATCGAAAAAATCGAGATTGGTGAGCAAGGCGTCATGGTTGTTGGGCCGGAACTAGGTGTTATGGGGCACCGCATCGAACGGATGGAATCGAAAGTGTTGCCGATCCAAGACGATAAAGTAATTTTCAATGACCTTGAATTGCCAGTCAATAAAATGATTGGCGTAATCGGGGTCGCCCCTGTTGGAGAAGGTGTCAACTGTGGAACGCCAGGTGCGCACGGTGGCAACATGGACAACAAAATGGTGACGGAAGGAGCAACACTTTACTTTCCTGTCTTCGTGGAAGGGGCTTTGTTCGGTTTAGGTGATTTTCACGCGGCGATGGGAGACGGGGAAGTGAGTGTGTCGGGCGTCGAAGTCCCAGGGGCGGCGACTGTTACGCTTGACGTTATCAAAGGAGAATCAATCGATCATCCGATGCTTGAGAACGAAGAAGTTTTCACGCAAATCGTTTCTGCTGAAACATTGGATGAGGCGGCTAAATTGGCGACGCAGGAAATGGTGGAACGGATCGTGGACAAATCGGGGTTGCCAGTAAGCGAAGTGACGATGTTAATGAGCGCGGTGGGGCAGTCTGAAATCTGTCAAATTGTTGATCCGCTCATGACAGCGCGATTTGCCGTTCCGAAATGGTTGTTGGAAAAATTGGATGTAAGATTACTAGGGTGAACAACGGCGGGTGATGAGCCCGCCGTTTAAAATATGATCCAGGATGCCAAGTAGCGCTAAGACTTACAGAAGGCAGAGGATTGCATCTTAAATTCGTCGCGTCTTGCAACAATGGATGCGTGATCGATCGTTTGTCATCCTAAAGAATGCTGAAACCTGGCATTCTTTTTTATAAGGAAAATTTCTGTCTTGAAAAGCTGTTGCAACCGATAGATTGTTTGTTATAATAGAAAGTATGATTTATTTGAAATTTCAATCTATTGAATTCATTGTCAAATCGTTTATAGCGTAAAAGGGTCACACGTCTTGTGAGGAGGTACCAAAGGAATATGGTTTCATCTGATGCATCGGAGGAAGGGCAGGAATCCTCTCCGTTTATCAAAAAAGAATCTCTTTTGTATGGCATTATCTTTTTAAACACATTAATCACCGTGATGAATACTTCTATGTTCAATGTAGCACTTCCTGACATTTCCGATCACTTTCGCATTGATGCCAAAGCGGCTTCACTCATTGTTAGTAGTTATTCCATTGTATTTGCGCTAAGTGCGATTTTATATAGTAAATTTTCTTCTGTATTCCCGATTAAATTTCTTTTATTAGGCGGGATCTTATTACTGGAAGGCGGCTCTATCATTGGTATGATCGCCAGTTCTTATCCATTGCTGATAGTTGCACGTATTGTTCAAGCATTGGGGGCATCTTCCATTTCGGCGCTTAGTATCATCATTACGACAAAATATGTCCCGTCTCGCCGTAGAGGAAAACGTCTAGGTGTAGTCGCTTCGGCAGTGACACTCGGATTCGGGTTAGGTCCGCTTACGGGAGGGGTCTTAACGCAGTATTTAGGTTGGGAATATTTATTTGGCATATCTTTAGTCGCGTTGGTCGGTGTCCCGTTTTACTTGCTACTATTGCCGTATGAAAAAGGGAAGAAGGAAAAGTTCGATTATACAGGGATGATTCTTTTTTTTACCGCTGTCGTTTTGCTGTTAGGAGGAATTGCATCTTCATGGGTCTATGCACCACTCGCACTCTTCGTGTTTATCATTTACCTCCTTCATATTCACCGTCACCCATCTCCATTTATGCAGCCTTCCTTATTGCGGGATAAGAAATTTTTAACAGTCATCGGCGTCGGTTTTATTATTTATTTTGTTAACTTTTCCTTGTTTTTTTCATTGCCACTCATATTGTCTCGTTTTTACGGGATGGAAAACACTGCGCTCATCGGTCTCACCTTGTTTCCGGGTGCGATCGCCGCGTCGGTTTCTTCTGTTTTTATCGGAAGGGCGGTCGATCGATATGGCCCTGAAGAAGTGATGTTTTGCGGTACGGTTTTCATGCCGCTGGCGATTCTCCTTGCAAGTGTGTTTGGGAAAGCGTCTATTCTATTTATTCTTTTAATTTTTGCTGTTTCAAGCTGTAGCTTCGTCTGTATTACGACGAGTTTGCCGAATATATTGACCAAAAATTTATCTGTCACTTATGTGTCGACGGGAATCGGCACGCTACAACTCTTTCAATATATAGGTGGAGGCATCGGTGTGACAGTGTCGGGTAAGCTCTTGACGTTATTCCAAGAAGTTTATCCGGATCGCAATGAATATGTGCTCGTATTGACGACGCTCTTTGTGATTTCGTTGGTCGCAATTCTTCTCTTTCACGAATTTGCAAAAGGTGAAAACGTACTGAGAAGAATGAAATATAGAATTGTTATTTACTTCAGAAGGTCTTATCGACTGGCGAGAAACAGAATGATCGATCGTAGAAGGGGGTAAAGAACATGATTTATCAACAGATAGGGCCCGTTGAAATTATGGGGGATGAAGACAGTCGTGTCCCGTTTTCGACTTCACTTGTCATCACGGGTAAGGAATACTCCACAGTGATCGATTGTGGGGCGGGCTATAAGACTTTTGCGTATATGCAACAGGCACATCATGTTAAGAACATCTACTTGACCCATCATCATATAGATCATATGTGGGGCGCACAGCTGTTTCCTGAAGCGGAGAAATTTATCAACCCGTATGACTTCAGTAAAATTTCCAATATAAATGAAATTGCCAAGTCAGAAGGAATCTACGCAGTGTATGAGGAACCGGAAATAGAAGAATGGATGAGAGAACAACAAAAGAGAAGTTTTGGAGATTTGATCGTCAATCCGAGGACTTTGGACGTTTCCAAGACGTTTGCATATGGTGAGATCATTGATATGTCAGGGGTCGAAGTTGTATTCATTCATGCCCCAGGGCATACGGAAGGATTTTGCACCCCTTATATTGTAGAACATGGTATTCTTCACGTTGGAGATATTGACCTAACAACATTCGGTCCGTACTACGGTGATGCTGATAGCGATATCGATCATTTTATTGAATCGGCTAAAAAGACGTTGGAAGTGGACGCAAAGTATTTTGTCACATCTCATCATAAAGGGACTTTTTTAAGAGATGAGTATGAAAAGGAGTTACACAGATACCTTGCTGTCATTGAGCGAAGGGAAAAGAAGATTAAAGCTGCTATTCGAAAAGGGTGTCCACCTAAAGAGTTGGCGAATCAGGAGATCTTTTATTATAAAAAGCAAACGGAGCAATTTCCGACCCGCAAGAAAAACGAGAAGTTAAGCATTGCCAAACATTTACAACGGCTCATCCGTCATGGCGAACCGCTAACGGCGTATTATGAGGAGTTCGTGCACATGAATGGGATGAATGAAAAATATATCAATTATCGAAGTGAAAACAGTGTTGAAGGACAGTTTTTGCGGGAAAAAGCATAGCGTTTCGGGCGTGTAGTTTGTTTGGACGTTGGTATCGTATCAGTTGAACTAAAGAGTTTTATATTCATTGGAATAAGGATTCACACAATAGATATTTACAATAGGGGGAATTGTGAATGGTTGATTTCAAAATGCCTGAAGAAGTAAAAGAAGTAATTGCTGCGCTAGATCGGTTCATTGAACTGGAGATTGCACCGCTTCAAAAAAAGTATGAAAAACAACTAGAAAATGAACGACACTTTTACGATGAGGACGGTGTCTATTCAAAAGAGATTCAGGAAGCGATACGGGAAGTGCGGATCCGGTCCGCGAAAGCCGGATTTTATAATATGTTCGGTGAACCCGAATTGGGAGGAACAGGGGATCAATTCGGCCCGGTAGCGGTTGCATTGATCCATGAGGCGTTAAAGAAAAAACATGGTGTCGATCCGTTGGTGGCGGAAATTTTTCCGCCGGGATTGTTTACAGGGGGACTTACGCCAGCTTTACTGGGAATGCAAGAGGAAGTAAAAGAAGAGATATTACCTGAAATTGCGAGTGGGGAAACTGTCCTTTGCTTCGCTTTGAGTGAGCCGGATGCAGGTTCCGATGTTTGGAGCATGAAGACCCGAGCGGTGAAAGACGGCGATCATTGGATCTTAAATGGGACGAAGCAATGGATCACGAATGCGCATTACGCGCAGTACGGCATCGTTTTTGCTGTTACGGATCCTGAATTGGCGGAAAAGAAAAAAGGTGGCATTACTTGTTTTCTTGTCCCCTTCGACGGAAAAACTTGTGTCGCCACTTCGACAATTCCTTATTTGGGAGAAATCGGTTCAAGAATCGGTATCATTGCGCTTGAAAATGCGAGAGTCCATGAAAAGTATATTATCGGTGATTTGCATGAAGGGTTTGGGAAGGCGCTACATGGTGTCGATATAGGACGAGTTGTCATGGCAGCGAATTGTGTGGGGGCTGCTCAATGGGCATTGGACAAGGCAATTGATTATGCAAACGAACGGAAGACATTTGGCGTAACGATCGGCAATCACCAAGCCGTTCAAATAATGTTGGCAGACTCGGCGATGGACATTTATGCAGCACGTAATATGCTGCTGCACTGCGCTTGGAAAATGGAGAACCAGAAAAAGTTGCCGATTAAAGAAATTTCGATGATCAAAGCGTACTGTACGGAAATGGCACAGCGGGTTGTCGATCGTTGTATGCAAATCCATGGAGGAATGGGTTTGACGAATGAATTGAAATTAGAAAAAGTTTGGAGATGGGCAAGAACGATGCGCATTCCAGATGGGACGACGGAAATTCAAAAGCGAACGATTGCGAGACGTTTATTACAAGGCGATCGAAGTTTCCAGTAGTTCACTGTGCGATGAGAGTGGCGGCTCTTAGTTTAGAAAATTAGAAAGGTGGAAGAAACTAAGGATCCGAGTTGGATTTTAGTTTCTTCATTTTTTGTTTTGGTTGTCCCACGCGTATTTGGGATACGGCGTCTAAAGTTTAGACGCCTTTTTTTAGTTGTGCTACATATTCCCCGATATTCAATGCGAGCTCCCGTATTTCAAACGCATGATCTGTGCCGGTAAAGGCTTCGCGTAGTGAGCGGGTGACTGTTTCAATGAGAAATGGACGGGGATTTGGGGTAACTAGTTCTTCCAATATAAATTCAAAATACTGTTTCTCGTCTGGCTGTAAAGTGTTCTCGTTACATTGCTGGAAGTTTTGTAGCTGTTCAGTTAATTGTGTTTTTGTTATGTTATTTCCGCTGTTTATCTTTTCGAATGCCAGTAGCGCTTCCTGTTGGAAAAGTCGATCTGATGTGGCGATCATGTTTTCCATTAACGTGTCAATTCGACGCATCGTGAAAGCGACGAGTGCTTCGACTTCAACTATATCCGCTGCGCTGATCACTTTTATATGCATTGTATGTTGCATCATCCCGAACATCAAAACAGCGCAGTCCAATGCGTAAGGTTTTGCTTTTTTACCATAAATATCGACTAATCTACCCGTCATCCAAGAAAGTTCTGCCAGATGGTGTTTCTGGGCGAAATCTCTTAATTCGGAGTCCCCCGAGTGAAAAAGCGCCTCGAAAATGGGGAGTAGATTACGGTCGCGATTGACTTGTTGTCGAATGGAAATTTGCTCGATGAAGATTTGTTTATCGGAAAGTTTTTGCCCCACTAGAAGTTCCTGTCTGCGAACTGTAATTTCATCTTTCCCATTATTGACAATGGCCATAAGACATTCATTTTTTGTCGAAAAATAATTATAAAATGTTCCTTTTGAAATTTTAGCTTCATCTAAAATGTCTTGGACGGAAGTGGCGGCAAATCCTTTTTCGACGAAAAGCTTTTGTGCTGTCAGTATAACTTGTCGTTTACGATCATTCATTATTATCACCCTTGGACTATCAGTATAGTTATATATTAGTCTTTAAATTCATACATATCAATGTAAATGAATGGAACGAATTTAAAAGTTGATTTTTTTGGACTGTGGGTATAATATATGAAAAGTAATGAACAACAGTTATACTTTTCATATGAGTGGAGGACATGAAATTGGATATTAAGGAACTTCATAAAAAGCCACCATATGGCATGATGGCGATTATGTTTATAGGTGCTTTCGTTGCTTTTTTGAATAATACGTTGTTAAATGTCGCTTTGCCGACGATTATGACAGAATTTAGTGTAAAACCGTCGGAAGTACAATGGTTGACGACGGGCTATATGCTTGTCAATGGAATTTTGATTCCCGCGAGTGCGTTTTTCATTCAAAAGTTTACGAATCGTAGATTATTCATCACGGCGATGATGTTATTTTCATTAGGTACACTTTTAGCGATGCTCGCGCCGAAGTTTGGTGTGCTCATTATCGCAAGAATGATTCAAGCGTCGGGTTCGGCTATGATGATGCCGCTACTCATGAATGTCATGTTGACAGCTTTCCCGATTGAACGGCGTGGTGCCGCGATGGGGCTTTTCGGTCTTGTCATGTTTACCGCACCAGCAATTGGCCCGACGTTATCAGGCTGGGTGATTGAACATTATTCTTGGCGTACATTATTTGGCATCGTCCTGCCGATTGCCTTGTTGACGCTTATTTATGCTGTGTTTAGATTACGCAATATTACACCGAATCGCGATGTGAAATTGGATGTCTTTTCGCTCGTCTTGTCAAGTATCGGATTTGGCGGCTTGCTTTACGGCTTCAGTTCGGCAGGGGACAGAGGCTGGGATTCTATCCACGTTTACGGCACGATTGCAATCGGCGCCATTGCGCTTGTTTTATTTATCGTTCGTCAGTTGAAGATGGAAGATCCATTGCTCGACTTCAGGATTTACAAACATCCGATGTTTGCATTATCATCCGCGATTTCAATCGTCTTGTCGATGTCGATGTTCTCGGCGATGATTTTAACGCCGCTGTATGTGCAAACGATCCGAGGAATTTCGCCGTTCCATTCTGGTATCCTTATGCTTCCAGGGGCTATCTTAATGGGAATTATGTCGCCGATTACCGGGCGGCTATTCGATAAATACGGTGCTCGCACAATGGCGGTCATCGGACTTACGGTCACAATCATTACGACATTTTACTTAAGTCAGCTAACGATGGAGTCGGGGTATTATTACATCATGATGATTTATACCATTCGTATGTTTGGAATTTCGCTTGTCATGATGCCAGTGATGACAAATGGATTGAATCAGTTGCCGATGGTATCCAATCCGCATGGGACTGCGATGAACAACACGTTACAACAAGTGTCGGGTGCGATCGGATCAGCGTTACTTTTAACAATTATGACAAAACGGATGGAATCTGCCGGAGCGAGATTGTTTGATGAAGCGATGGCGTCCGGCAATGCACCGACGTCTAAAGAAAGCATTCAAGCGTTGGAAGAGATGTTAGGTGCGAAAGCGATGCTGGAAGGCATTAACTTTGCATTTTTCATCTCCACGCTCATCGCCGCTGTCGCCCTTCTTTTATCGTTTTTCATTCGACGGGTCAAACCGCGGAAAGAAGAGGCCGCATTATCAGAGGAGCAAAAATCGACATCTTAAGAAGAATGTCGAAGCTTCGTGTCAGCCGGGAGGGCTTATGCGAAGCTTTTTGTTTTCTGTTATAATAGGTAGATCATGGACTAGCGAAAAGTCATCCAATGGAACAGAAGATTCATGAAAAACGTTCACGTTATTTAGTTTGAATGTCGACATGCCGTTGGTTGGAGTGGAAATCAACAGTATTCAAACCGGACATGATGAGAACTTTTTTCAGTAGCTTCAGGAACAGAGGGATGTACTGAGTAGCAGGATTTGTTTTGCGATATATCGCAGGTTGAGGAAAGGTGTGTATTTCATGGTTGGACGTAATACCCCGTGTCCTTGTGGGAGCGGGAAAAAATATAAAAGATGTTGTATCAACACGAACGAGCGGTTTCTTGAACAGCAAGTTGCAGAAGAGTTAAAGCAAATTTTAGTAGAAGCTTATGAACAATCTGCAAGTCCAGAAGACTTGGTTGAGTTTAGACAATATATGAAAGAATGGAAAGAGAAGTTGGAAGGCCATTGGCAGAAACAAAGAATTGAAGAGGCGATCAGTGCTTATTTCTTGTTCGTTAAAAGAAGCGACTTATGGCAACGTCAGCGTGAGCAATCTTTAAACGAAACATTACGTATGTCGGTTCGGACTGTCCTTGAAAAGTGGAAAGATCCAGTCGTTCTTCTAGGGAAAGTAAAAGGAGAGCAAAAGGGTATGCTTCGCATTGAACAAATGTTCAGTGGAGAGGTGTTTTATTTGAAAAAGGCTGAAAAGATGCCAACCGATCCAGATACATATGTGTATGGTATCGTATTGCCAGACCATCGTTTACATCCAGAGGGTATTTATGTCGTGTCATCCCTTATGTTTACAAGGGACGAGAAAGGTATTTTACAAGAAGAAATTATCGCATTGAAAAAATCCAGCGACACTGAAACAGTGGATGAGTTTTTCAAAGAGCATATGGTCAATATATACGAAATCTTACTCGGTAAATCTTTCTTACCTAAGTCTTCTCCGATTGTAGAAAAAGCGGAAGAAGTGGTGGAGGAAAAGTCAGAGTCGCCAGTGCAAGAAAATGATTTGGAGGCCACATCGTTAGAGATGTTGACGCCGATCCAAGAAGAAGCGGTCATGCTATTAGATCAGACATTGCAAGAAAGAGAAGCAGATCTGACAGTACGGACTAGGCTGAAAGACATTTGCGTGGCATACTTGTTGGAAGAAGAGCCGAAATTCCGGAAAGCGAACGTCGTGGCGGCAGGTGTTTTCCGGGCTGCTATCGATTGTGAACTTCTGGATGAAGAACCGATGACGAATAGTGCAGTAGCAACGTTATTTGGTGTCTCGCCTGCATCGATGACAAAACATGCAGAAAGTGTTCGCGAAATGATTTCCACGCGCTACGCGGAGGCAGAAGTCGGGGGTTAATTTGACTCGGCAAAATGGGTTGACGTGCGAAACTATAAAACGATTCATGAAAAACTTGGACATGTACAATATGTCCAAGTTTTTTTATTTTTTATTAAAATAAAAAAAGGATTATCTAGTGATATGTCGAAATAGTCTGAGTGTAAGCGTTTTCTGAACGTTTTCTTAAAAAAGATTTGGGGAAGGGGAATGTCATCATGCAAGGAAATGTCACTATCCAGGAGAATGGTATTAAACAACTGGACAACTACATCGGAGGTGCGTGGCAGGAAGCCGGCAATGCGAAGTATACCGCTGTAAAGAATCCTGCGAATGGGGAAGAAATTGCACAAGTAAGGCTTTCAACAAAAGAAGATGTCGATCTGGCGGTTAAGGCTGCAAAGAAAGCGCAAAAAGAATGGGCGCTTGTACCTGCACCAGAACGCGCGGATTATCTATATGAAATTGGACGAATTATGATTGAGAAAAAAGAACATCTTTCTCAAGTGTTGACGAAAGAGATGGGGAAAGTAATTGAAGAAGCGCGTGGCGAAGTGCAAGAAGGGATCGATATGGCTTTTTACATGGCGGGAGAAGGACGTCGCCTAGTCGGGGAAACGGTTCCATCTGAACTTCAAAACAAGTTTGCGATGAGTGTGCGCGCGCCGATTGGTGTCGTTGGGCTAATCACTCCTTGGAACTTCCCAATCGCGATTGCGACATGGAAGTCTTTCCCGGCGATTGTGGCGGGGAACACATTCGTTTGGAAGCCTGCGACAGAAACGCCGTTAATGGCTTATGAAATGGCACTTATTTTTGAAGAAGTCGGTCTTCCGAAAGGTGTTGCGAACGTCGTGTTTGGCGCCGGGTCGGAAGTCGGGACAGCAATGATCGAAAATCCGGATGTGCGTGTTATTTCATTCACGGGTTCAACGGATACAGGTCGTCGTATCGCCGAGTTGGGTGGTCGTCACTTGAAAAAAGTATCGCTTGAAATGGGCGGTAAAAATGCGGTCATCGTTCTGGAGGATGCAGATCTTGATCTTGCGGTGGAAGGGATTCTTTGGAGTGCTTTCGGAACAGCAGGGCAACGTTGTACTGCATGTAGCCGTGTCATCGTCCATAAAAACGTGAAAAAAGAACTTGAGCAAAGACTCGTAGAAGAAATGAAACAACTGACAATCGGTGACGGTTCGGATGAATCGGTGAAAGTCGGTCCGGTCGTTAACGCAGGTTCTATTGAAAAGATCGCAAATTATGTTGAAATCGGTAAAAAGGAAGGCGCGAAACTACTCGCTGGTGGAAGCGCATTGACAGAAGGTGAACTTGCAAAAGGTCACTATTTCGAACCAACATTATTTACCGATGTAAAGTGGGATAGCCGTTTGGCTCAAGAAGAAATTTTTGGACCCGTCGTATCTTTAATTGAAGTAGAGAGTTTGGAAGAAGCGATTGAAGTGAACAATAGCGTCATCTTCGGTCTTTCGAGTTCAATTTTCTCGCGCGATGTCAACAAAGTGTTCCAAGCGCAACGTGACCTTGACACAGGGATTGTCTACGTCAATGCGGGAACGACAGGCGCAGAAATCCACTTGCCATTCGGGGGGACGAAAGGTACAGGAAACGGTAACCGAGATTCCGGTAAAGCGGCATTGGACGTCTTTACAGAGTGGAAGAGTGTTTATGTGGACTTTAGTGGTAAGTTACAACGTGCACAAATTGATAACTCATAATATTGATTTGTCGGACGATCGATCCTTAATTTATTCATATTGACATAGGAGCCAAGCACCGCGCGATAGGCTTTGACGGAAAAACGACCATATCGTCGTTTCGACAAGCGAGCGGTGCTTGGCACTCTTCTGCAAACAAAAACATAATATGGGAATATAACGGCTTCACTATATAAAAATAAAAAGGCAGCTTGGACGCCTTTTGTAAATTTTAAGGAAAAGTTAGGGGATGGGGAAATGAAAGTTGTCGTACTAGGTGCAGGATTAATGGGGAAAGAAACAGCACGAGATCTCGTGAAAAGTGATCAAGTGGAGAAAGTATACTTAGCGGATTTGAATGTAAGACAGGCGGAAGCATTTGCGGAAGCACTGATGTCAGACAAACTTGATGTGCTTCAACTTGATGCAACGAATGACCAGCAACTTGGGGATGTTATGGCGCTGGGCGATGTCGTTGTCAACGCACTTTTCTATACGTTCAACGAAAAAGTGGCCAAAACAGCAATTGAGCGCGGTGTAAACTCCATTGACTTGGGCGGTCATATCGGTGGCGCGACGGATGCGGTCTTAAAGCTGGCTGATGAAGCGAAGGCGAAAGGTGTCACGATCATTCCTGACCTAGGGGTTGCACCTGGCATGATCAACATTTTGACGGGATACGGAGCAGGGAAACTAGATAAAGTCGAGTCTATCAAATTGTACGTAGGCGGAATTCCCGTGAAACCGGAACCACCGCTTAATTACAATGTCGTATTCTCGCTTGAAGGCGTATTCGATCATTACGTAGACCCTTCGAAAGTGATCCGCAACGGGGAAAAACAGCAAATTCCGTCCTTATCCGAAATTGAAATGATTGAATTCGACGGATACGGAGAACTTGAAGCGTTCCATACATCAGGAGGAACGTCGACGTTGGGAGAAACATTTTCTGACGTGGAGACGCTCGAATACAAGACAGTTCGCTATAAAGGACATGCGGAGCAATTCCAATTGCTTGTGGATCTTGGCCTTTTGCAACGTGAAAATGAAGTGACGATTGATGGGAAAACGGTTAAAGTGCGGGACGTCATGAGAGAACATTTGTCACCACAAATCCGTTTGGGCGATAAATCGGATGCTGTCGTTTTACGTGTCATCGTGAGCGGAGAAAAGGACGGGACACCTGTCACATATGAATACGATTTGATCACTGAAAAAGATAAGAAGCAAAATGTGACGGCAATGGCACGTGCAACAGCGAATACGATGTCCATTGTTGCACAAATGGTCGGCTCGGGGCTCATTTCAAAACGTGGCGTATACCCACCGGAGCTCATTGTGCCTGGTGAACAATATATCGAAGAGTTGAAAAAACGTGATGTCGTCATTGAAGAATTCGTTAAAACATATGCGTGAGATGAAATAATCTGAAAATCCCTCTTGACCGTCAGTTCGGCGGTTCAAGGGGGATTTTTAGGTTGGGTTTATTTGAAATTCAAATATTTTGTAACTTTTCCTCCTTTCGGCTGTCTAATCCTTATAGAAGGAGGATGATGACAGTGAAGAAAAAGAGCGTCATGGCATTTTTCTTGGCGACCATGCTTGTCTTCATGACCGCTTGCGGAACGAAGAGTAAAACTGGGAACAATGCCCGTCCGGAAAATGTGGAATTCAGTCAAGATGATTATCAAAAGATTATATCGGGTAATAATGAAATAGGGTTCAAATTATTGGCAGAGGTCGAGCCGGATGAGAATGATAACACGTTTATATCTCCTGTAAGTCTACTAATGGCATTGTCTATGGTATATAACGGGGCAGATGGGGTGACAAAAGAAGAAATTGCACAGGCACTCCAATTGGAAGGGATCGACGTCGAAGAGTTGAATAAGGCGAATGCGTCGTTAACATCCATGCTACAAAAGGATTCGGAGAAAATTCAAGTAAGGATCGCCAACTCAATTTGGTTAAGTGATAGATTTCATTTTCAAGACGACTTTGCGCAACGCAATCAGGATTATTTCAAAGCGGAAATCGAAGAAGTCGACGTCGCTGATAGGAATTCACCGAAGCGAATCAATGATTGGGTGAAGGCTTCGACAAATGATCTGATTGAGGAGATTCTTGATGAAGATGAACTTTTAGATCCCGATTTAGTCACTTTTCTAGTGAATGCAATCTATTTCAAAGGGGAATGGATGTATGCATTTGATGAAGAAAATACAGAGGAACGGGCATTTCATCTAGCGGACGGAACAGAAAAAGCTGTCCCTCTCATGACTTTGACAAAAGAATTAGCGTATATGGAAAATGATAAGATGCAGGCGGTGAAGCTTCCGTATGGAAAGGGAGAAATGAGCATGACGATCATTTTACCTCGGGAAGCGGACAATTTGGGACAATTCAAGAAAACAATAACGCAGGAAAATTGGAATACATGGAACAAGACGTTTCAAAAAAAGAGCGGTACTATTCTATTGCCGAAATTTCAATTGGCATATGAAGTGTTGTTGAAAGACGCTTTACAGAAGTTCGGTATGGTTAGTGCGTTTAGCAAAGATGCTAACTTTGGGAAGTTGATTCAAGAAAAAGTGCCAATCTGGATTAGTAGAGTACAACAAAACACATATATTGATGTCAATGAAGAAGGAACTGAGGCGGCCGCGGTCACCTCTGTGGAAATGGTGACAGAGTCAGCACCTGCTGATCCGCCATTTTATATGGAAGTGAATCGTCCGTTCTTTATCGCCATTACAGATGAAGAAACAGATGCGATCCTTTTCATGGGAATGATTATGAATCCGGAGACAGGAAAGCGATGAAGCGTCTTAGTTAAGCAAGATTTGTTTCTTCTTTATTACGCACTATATAAGTTGAAATAAAGAATGCGATATTTAGTTGATTGAGTTGGAATCTTTAGGTCAATATATACAAGGGATGTGTAAACAGTGAAAAAGATATCAGTGAAAGCACTTTTAGTAGCCAGTATTCTCGTTGTAGTCGCAGCTTGTGGGGCTGTTGAAGAGCCAGAACCAGAGTCAGGAGGAACGGAAATTTCAAACGATGTCCAATTTAGTGAAGATGATTATAAGGAACTTGTCACAGGTAACAATGCATTAGGTTTTAAATTGTTAGGAGAAGTGGCGGAGGATGAAAACGGTAACGTCTTCATTTCGCCGACAAGTTTAATGATGGCATTGTCCATGGTTTATAATGGCGCGGATGGTGCTACGAAAGAAGAGATTGCAGAAGCGCTGCAAGTGAAAGGGATTGAAGCGGAGCAATTGAACAAAGCGAACGCCTCGCTTATTTCAAAACTTCATGAAGACAAAAAGGAAATTGAGTTGGCAATTGGTAACTCCATTTGGTTGAATGAAGAATTTCAATTCCAAAATGATTTTGTCCAAAAGAATAAAGACTATTTCAATGCAGAAGTTGAAGAGATTGACGTAGCCGCACCTGAATCTGCCGACAAAATTAATGATTGGGTACAGGATGCGACGAAAGGAAAGATAGAGGATATTGTCGAAGCCCCGCTTGATGCGAATTTAGTGTCGATTCTTGTCAATGCGATTTATTTCAAAGGGGATTGGACATATGCATTTGATAAGGAAAAAACGGAAACGGAACCATTCCATTTGGCAGACGGTGCAGTGAAAGATGTGTCGCTTATGACATTACACGAAGAATTGGCTTATCTAGAAACGGATGATTTCCAAGCGGTCAAATTGCCTTACGGAGAGGGAGATATGCAGATGACTGTCTTCTTGCCGGATGAAGAAAGCGATTTGGAAACTTTCAAAGAAACGTTGACAGCTGAAAACTGGACGACGTGGAATAAACAATTCCGTCCACAAGAAGGGACTGTCCTGCTACCGAAATTCCAATTAGCGTATGAAGTTATGCTGAAAGATACATTACAAAAACTCGGTTTGGAGTCAGCGTTTGATAGGGAAAAAGCAGATTTCAGCAAGATGATCGAAGGAGAAAACCCGCTGTGGATTAGCGAAGTGAAACAAAAAACGTTCATCGATGTCCATGAAGAAGGGACAGAAGCATCTGCGGCAACTTCCGTGGAAATAAAAACGACGTCTGCTCCTGTTGACGAACCATTTCAGCTAAAAGTGAATCGACCTTTTTTCATCGTGATTTCGGATGATGCGACGGAGTCAATCCTTTTCATGGGAAGTATCTCTAATCCGTTGGAAGAAGCATAAGTAGATAATTCTTTGGTATATTGATTGGAGCAAAAATCAACTTTATCGAGTATCGAGTGATTGATTTATTTGAAACGATCATGCCTTTCCAATCGTAGACGTATATAAGGTCAAGAGGTTAGATTGGAAAGGGATGGGTGTATGGGTAATTATTCGATTGAAGAGTTTATTAAACGAACGAAACAAGATGAACGGGAAAATGATTATTTTGAATTGGAGACGCCCCGCATTTTAGAAGTGAATTTGAAAGATCTCGTATGGGCGAAGATGGGCTCGATGATTTCTTATACGGGGAATATCAAATTTGAACGGGAAAGAATAACGGAACATGGCGTTGGACGGATGTTTAAGAAAGCGTTGACAGGAGAAGGCACTTCACTCATGAAGGCGCAGGGGAGCGGACGTCTATACTTAGCCGATCAAGGGAAGAAAATTACGATTTTCGATTTGAATGGTGAATCGATTACCGTAAATGGCAATGACTTACTTGCTTTCGAACCTTCCATCGAATGGGATATTCAACTGATGCGAAAAATGGCAGGTGTCGTTTCAGGGGGATTATTTAATGTGACGTTAAAAGGTAGGGGGAAAGTAGCGATTACTTCGCATTATGAGCCGCTCACTTTACTTGTCCGTCCGGGTGAACCTGTCATTACAGATCCGAATGCGACCGTTGCATGGTCGGGACATTTAGCCCCTGAATTTCGGACAGATATCAGTTTTCGAACATTACTAGGTCGTGGTAGTGGGGAATCTATTCAAATGGAATTTTCCGGGGATGGTTTTGTGATCGTACAGCCCTTTGAAGAAGGATTATCGTCGGGAGATGGTACTTCGTGAAAAGAGTCCTGTCGTTGAACGGTAGTAGAATCAATCATTTCGGATAACGAATATGGTGCCAGCGTATCGACATAGTGTCGCTATTATGCTGGCGCTATTTGTTTGTCTTGTATACTTTTCGTGCGGCAATTTACTGCTTGAAGTCCCGCTACTAAATGTATTCAAAATCATTTCAAGAATATGTAAAAAATATGTTAAACTATTTGATAGATGTGAAAGAAGCCAAACGAGGGGTGCATTGCTATGATCGTTGAACCATCTTTAAGGATGTCTTTATTTACACCTTCCATCTTCGGAAAGTTGAAAGGCGCGGCGGAATTGAAAAAAGCATCAGGTGCTCCATTGGTTGACTTAAGTCTTGGAAGTCCCGACTTACCACCGGATGAAAAAGTCAGACAGGCATTATCGGAACAAAGTGCATCAGCAAACGCCTACGGTTACACGCTTGGTGGAACGGAACGTTTTTATGAAGCTGTTGCAAATTATTATAAGCGACGAGTCAGCGTGTCGCTCAATCCTGAAACGGAAATAGTACAAACGATGGGTTCTCAGGAAGGGCTTGTCCATTTGCCACTCGCATTTTGCGATGAAGGAGATGTAGTGCTGACAACAAACCCTGCTTATGTCGCCTATGATGCGGGCATCAAACTTGCGGGTGCCGTTCCTTATGAATTGCCATTGCGAGCGGAAAACGGATATTTGCCCGACTTGGAAGCTATCCCGGAAGAAGTGGCAAGGAAATCTAAATTACTTATTTTAAATTTGCCCGGCAACCCGGTTCCTGCACTACCGAATGCTTCATTCTTTGAAAAAGTGGTGGCATTCGCGAAGAAATACAATGTCATCGTCTTGCATGACGCAGCATACTCGGAATACTATTTTGAAGGTGCGGGCCCAACGAGTTTCCTCTCTACGCCCGGCGCGATGGAAGTCGGAATGGAAATCAATTCATTATCCAAAAGTTTCAGCTTGGCAGGTGCCCGGATTGCCTATATTGTTGGTAATTCCGAAATGATTGACATTCTCAAGCAGCTCAAGTCAAATTTAGATTATGGGACGTTCGGTCCGATTCAAGAAGCGGCTGTTGTCGCATTAAATCATGCGGAGGAAATTACGGATCGTTTAAGACAACAATTTTCTGAGCGGCATAGCGTCTTGATGGAAGGATTGCAAGCAATTGGTTGGACGGTAACGCCATCCACAGGAGGTATGTTCGTATGGGCCAAATATCCGTACGATATGGACGATGTCCCGTTTGCTTTTGAGGCGATTGAACAAGTGGGTGTTGTGATGGTGCCAGGGAGTGTTTTCGGTTCTGAAGGGGCGGGGTATGTCAGACTGGCACTTGTTCAGCAAGTTGCGGAGATCCAAAAAGCAATCGAGCAATTGGGAAAGCTGAAGTTGTAGTGACCTTGCGATAGGTAGAGAATGTGCCTCGGATCGTCAAGTAAAAACAAGTAGAATCGTGAGCATTTCATCTGCGATTGGGTATTCTATATAAAAACTTATGAAAACCGGTTACGCACACTAAGAAGGTGGCGTAATCGGTTTTTTGTTTCTAATAAAGTTATGATACCGAAGAAGTATTCTTGCAAAAAATGATAGGAAAAATAAATAAATGTAGTTTTTGAATATTTTGTATATTATAATAAATTAGCATTCTGGGCGCTCATATGAGTGTCCGGTGTTCTTTGGATGAAACGGTTGTCAAACAAACTATAAGGGGGAATAGTGTTGGGAGGTAAAAGGCTCGTTTTTCTAGTGATGGTCTGCTTTATGTCGATGATGGTCATCGCATGCGGCGCAGAAAAGGATGAAAGTGAACCCGATTCAATGAAGGGTTCAACGATGGAAAAGGAGGAAAACATATTAATCGTCGGGATTGATGATGATCCGCCTCAACTAGATCCCCATTTCTCGTCAGCAGCGGTAGATAGGCAAGTTTTCCATAGCATCTATGACAAGCTTGTTGATATCGATGAAGACTTGAACTTTGTTCCGCAGCTCGCAACGGACTGGGACATTTCGGAAGATGGAAAAGTTTACACCTTCCATTTGCAGGAAGGTGTCACTTTCCATGATGGAACACCTTTTAATGCAGAAGCGGTCAAATATAATTTCGATCGGATGCTTGATCAAAATATTGGTTCTGCTCGAACAACCGAGTTAAATTTAGTGGAAAAGGTGGAAGTAGAGGATGATTATTCCGTTGTCGTGACATTATCTTCTCCATTTTCCCCATTTTTATCGATACTTGCCGACCGGGCAGGCATGATGCTGTCTCCTGTCGCGCTAGAGGAGAAAGGGGATGATTTCCAAAATTCCCCGGTAGGAACAGGGCCATTTAAGTTCGTTGAAAGAGTGAAACAGGATCGGCTTGTCGTCGAGCGGAATGAGGATTATTGGAACGGCGCCCCTGACCTGGAAAAGATTATTTACTATCCGTATTCAGACGAGAATGTGAGAATCACAAACTTGAAGTCCGGCAACACGGATATCGTGAATAAAGTACCGCCTAAAGATGTGGAAGATGTGAAAAACAATAGTGGACTGCAAATGTCGGAAAAAGAAGCGCTCGGATTTCAAGGGCTTTTCTTGAATACACGAGACGAACCATTCAATAACAAGCAACTTCGCCAAGCATTGGATCTCGTCATAGATCGTGAAGCGCTAGTGAAAGTTGCTTTGCGCGATACAGCGGTTCCTTCCGCGGGCGCGATTCCGCCGAGTTCGTGGGCATACGATGAAAGCTTGGATGTGACGCAACCGGATATTGAAAAAGCGAAAAAAATAATGACGGATGCAGGTTATGCGGACGGGTTTTCGTTTACGTTAAAACTTGCGCCTAAGCCGATTGAAGAACAATTGGGACAGATGATTCAGTCGATGGCCAAAGAAGCAGGCATAGAAGTGAAGCTTGAAATGGTGGAATTCGGTGCGCTGTTCGATCAGATGGAAGCATATGACTTCGACGCGGTTCGACTTGGATGGAGCGGGCGCGTCGATCCCGATGGGAATCTACATCCGCTCTTTCATACGGGGGGATTCAATAACTACGGGTACTCTGATGAAAAAATGGACAAGTTGCTCATGGATGCCCGTGTTTCGGCAAATCAAGAAGAACGTAAAAAGTTGTATACCGAAGCGTCTATGTATGCGAAAGAGGAAGTACCATACATTTTTCTTTACCACGAAATAGATTACAACGCGTATAAGCAATACGTTGGAAACTTTACACAGTATGCGGATAATATGATGAGATTTCATCAGACAACCGTACAATAAATTCGTAGATATTTCATAATCGCTTACGGAAAGTCGAATTTCTTACAAGGATTGTAAAAAGTTCGACTTTTTCATACTTGTTTCCATCTAGTTTTCTCATTATTTTGCGATATAGCGTCGAAATGAAGTGGAATAATCTAGAAAGTTGAAATTATATGTAGATTTTAATTTTCAAGTGTACTATAATTAATCAGAATTCATAAAGAAAGCAAAAAACTCTAAAATATGTTCTTTTGCAACTAGAAGGAGTTATTGGCTTTCTTTTAGAATGAATTTTTAGAAAAAATAAAAAGATTAAGAGGAGAGAAAGTTTTGACTAGAAGTAAGTATCTATTACTATCTGTTCTGTTCGTTTGCGCTATCGTGTTAGCGGCATGCGGTGGAAAATCGGGTAGCGGTAAAACAGCCGATGGACAAAATGACCAAGGAACAGCAACAGCCGGAGCAAAAGATGAAAATGTGCTAATCGTGGGAATGGACGATGATCCGCCGCAATTAGATCCTCATTTCTCCACTGCGGCCGTTGACAGACAAGTATTCCATAGCATATATGACAAGCTTGTCGACGTTGATGACAAGCTTAACTTTGTACCTCAATTAGCGGCAGATTGGAAAATTTCTGAGGATGGCAAAGTGTATACGTTCCACTTACAAGAAGGCGTGCAATTCCACGATGGAACACCATTTAATGCAGAGGCAGTAAAGTATAATTTTGACCGAATGATGGATGCGAGCCTCGGTTCATCACGAACGGCTGAACTTAGTTTAGTAGAAAACGTGGAAGCACAAGACGAATATACAGTCGTCGTCACATTGTCCTCGCCATTTTCACCATTTTTGGCGACATTGGCTGACCGGGCAGGGATGATGTTATCTCCGACAGCGTTAGAAGAAAAAGGAGATGATTTCCAAAACTCACCAGTTGGGACAGGTCCTTTCAAATTTGTCGAAAGAGTTAAACAAGATCGCCTTGTCGTAGAACGGAATGAGGATTATTGGAACGGTGCACCGAAAATTGAGAAAATTATTTATTATCCTTACTCTGATGAGAACGTCAGGGTGACAAACTTGAAATCCGGAAACACGGATATCGTCAACAAAGTGCCACCAAAAGATGTCGAAGATTTAAAGAATAATAGTCAACTTGAAGTGTCCGAAAAAGAAGCGCTCGGTTTCCAAGGATTGTATTTAAACTTGGAATCTGAACCGTTTAACAATAAACAGCTTCGTCAAGCGTTGGATTTGGTCATTGACCGGGAAGCACTTGTGAAAGTTGCATTGCGTGATATGGCAGTTCCATCCGCTGGTGCCATTCCGCCAAGTTCATGGGCATACGATGAAAGCGTCACTGTGACGGAAAGAGATATTGAAAAAGCGAAAAAATTGTTGGCAGAAGCTGGCCATCCGGATGGCTTCTCATTCACATTAAAGTTGGCACCAAAGCCGATTGAAGAGCAACTAGGGCAAATGATTCAATCGATGGCAAAAGAAGCGGGTATTGAAGTGAAGCTTGAGATGGTAGAGTTTGGTGCTTTGATAGACCAAATGAACAGCTTTGACTTCGACGCCATTCGTCTCGGTTGGAGTGGTCGAGTAGACCCAGATGGCAATCTGCATCCATTGTTCCATACAGGAGGATCCATTAACTACGGATTTTCCGATGAGAAGATGGATAAATTGCTGTCAGATGCACGGGAAACTTCCGATCAGGAAGAGCGTAAAAAATTGTACACAGAAGCATCTTTATATGCAAAAGAGGAAGTACCTTATATCTTCCTTTATCACGAAATCGACTTCAACGCGTATAAATTGTTCGTCAAAGATTTTAAGCAGTTACCGGACAATATGATGAGATTCCATGAAGTTTCTGTGCAATAAGTTTATCTTCATTCAGCAGAAGCCCCCACTTCTTTAGGTGGGAAGGAAAAAGCTTTTTGTTTTTCTTGTTCAGTGAATGTTCAAACTCTCGCTGAACGATAGAAGAACGCAGGCTAAAGGCGCTATGTCCTGTGGCGACGCCTGCATGACCAACATCCTGTTGGCCTAAGCTTCCGGCGAAGGTCACAGATTTTGGAGGGAGTGAGGAGAAGGCAGTCTAAGTTCGCGACGTCCTAGAAAAGTGCCTTAATTTCTACAAAGGGCGCAAAAATTAAGGCAAATCGAACCCTTCGCTGTTCGATTCGCAACGACTGCACACCCCACTTCCTGTGAGCCTCAAGCTCGATTCAAAATCTGGACGCAATCACGCCAAAGCAATTGATTTCTTCGGGTTCAGGCTACTGCGAAGTGCCTGAACCTGAAGTTTTTCATAACTACTTGCAAAATTGTTTTGTTACATAGATTTGAAAAGATGAAATGATAAAGAAGAGGTCTTACAAAGGAGAGCACGAGCATGGCGAGATTTATAGTTCGACGATTAGGTTTAATGTTCGTTATTTTACTGTTAGTTAGTATGATTATCTTTTCACTGGTCCATATCACGCCTGGTGATCCCGCGCTGATGATGCTTGGTCAAGAAGCTACTCCCGAAGCATTGGAAGCTTTACGTGAAAGATTGGGATTGAATTTACCACTCTATGAACAATATTTGAACTGGGTTGGTGGCGTTATCCAAGGAGATCTTGGCAATTCGATAAAAGATAATACGCCTGTTCTTTCCATATTACTTCAAAAACTGCCGGTCACGATTCAATTGACCGTTTTCGCTTTTGTGATCGCTTTAATGATCGCAATTCCCGCTGGTATTCTTTCAGCGACAAAGAAAGGAACAATTTGGGATTATGCAGGTACTTCATTTGCTTTATCCGGTGTTTCTATTCCACCTTTCTTTTTGGGGATTTTACTCATTTTCATTTTCTCTATCACACTCGGATGGTTGCCGCCATCGGGTTATGTAGAGCCGTGGGTAGATCTTAAACAAAGTATTCTTCTGATGATTATGCCTGCTATCGCCATTGGGATTAGACTATCGGCTGAAATTACACGGATGCTCCGATCGTCCATGCTGGAAGTGCTTGGAGCGGATTATATCCGGACTGCTTATTCAAAAGGCCTACTCGGTAAAACAGTTATTGTCGGTCATGCGCTCCGAAATGCATTAATCCCTGTTGTCACAATCGGCGGTTTACAATTGGCAACGTTCTTTGGCGGTGCCGTCATCACTGAAACCATTTTTGCAGTGCCGGGTCTCGGCCGTTTGGTTATAGACGGTATATTGACGAGAGATTTTCCGGTCGTACAAGGAGCCGTTTTACTTATGGCGGTCGTCGTTGTCATTGTTAACTTTGTTGTCGATATTCTTTACTCCATTCTTGACCCACGTATCAAATTAACAGGAGGTCAATCTTAATGGCGACTGCAAAAGCTAATATGGAAAAAAATCCTTATGAGAACATGAAAAGGCTGAGTCCGAGAAAAAGAGCATTTAAGCAGATGGCCGGGCGTTTTTTTCAAAATAAATTAGCGGTCATCGGCGGCGTTTTCACAATCCTTCTAATTTGTACCGCTATTTTAGCACCTGTTCTAGCGCCTTATGATCCGGTGGAACAAGATTATGCGAAATACTTGGAAAGCCCCAGTGCGGAAAACTGGTTCGGAACAGATGAAATCGGTCGAGATATATTGAGTCGAGTCATTTATGGAGCGCAAGTATCTATTAAAGCAGGAATTATTTCTGTTGGAATTGCACTTGCTATCGGTTTACCGATCGGTCTATTTTCGGGATATTACCGCGGCAAACTTGACGAGTACGTCGTCATGAGATTGACGGATGCCATTCTTGCTTTTCCACCACTCGTTTTGGCACTTGCTTTGGCAGCAGTACTTGGCGCCGGGTTGGAAAATGCGATGCTTGCCATCGGAATCGTTTACGTTCCTACATTTGTCCGTCTGATGAGAGCGGAAGTATTAAGTCAGCGTGAGCGTGAATACGTAGAAGCTGCAAAGGCATCGGGAATACGGGATTTGAAAATTATTTTCCTTCATATCTTCCCGAACTGTCTAGGACCGATTTTAGTGCAAGCCACTTTGGCGATTGCAGGGGCTATTATTGCAGAAGCCTCTTTAAGCTATTTAGGGCTTGGTACACAACCGCCGACACCGAGCTGGGGTTCAATGTTGTCAATGGGACAAGGCTATTTGGCGGAAGCCCCATGGATTGCACTGTTTCCAGGTGTATTCATATTTATAACGGTTCTTTCTATTAATTTATTCGGTGATGGTCTTCGTGACGCACTTGATCCGAAGATGAAATGACCTGTAATGTCCGAAAAGTATGTTTGATTATTGTGTAAGGAAGTGAAAGCCTTGGATAACGGCTTACTTGAAGTTAACAATATACAAGTTTCGTTTGAAAACAAGAAAAGCAAACTGACCATCGTAGATGGGCTCAGTTTTAATGTGAATAAAGGGGAAACCCTTTGCGTTGTTGGAGAATCAGGATGTGGAAAAAGTTTAACTTCGTTGTCCATCATGGGTCTATTACCTAAAACAGGTAAAATTTCAGGTGGACAAATCAAGTTCAAAAACAATATCATTTCCACGAAAAGTGAAAGAGAAATGAGTAAAATTCGCGGCAATCAAATTTCTATGATTTTCCAAGAACCGATGACTTCTTTAAATCCTGTTCTAACGATCGGTAAGCAAATTATTGAAACGGTTATGCTCCATGAAAAATTGAATAAAAAAGAGGCCAGAATGCGGGCGATTGAAATGTTAAGATTGGTCGGTATTTCCTCGCCTGAAAATAGAGTGGATGCTTATCCGCATGAGCTGAGCGGTGGGATGAGACAGCGTGTCATGATTGCGATCGCATTAAGCTGTAATCCGGAATTGCTCATTGCGGACGAACCGACGACGGCATTAGACGTGACGATTCAGGCACAAATTTTGGAGCTGATGAAAGAACTCCAAGTCAAGATGGATATGGGGATTATTTTAATTACGCACGATTTGGCAGTTGTGTCGGAAGTCGCTGACCGTATTCTTGTCATGTATGCAGGGAAGATGGTGGAATACACGACTCGGGAAAAGCTTTTTGCCAACCCGCTGCATCCTTATACACAAGGATTGTTGAACTGTATTCCGAAATTGACGGATGAAGACGACGGAGAAGATTTGTATGTTATTAAAGGGTCGGTGCCGTCGCCGGATGCAATGCCGGCGGGTTGCCGTTTTGCCGACCGATGTCCGATTGCGCGTGATCTATGCGTGAGTAATCCACCGCCGATTGTCAATGATGATGGGCATGAAGTGGCGTGCTGGCGTTATACGGATAAATGGGATACCGAGGAAGGGGGATTAAAGAATGTCAGTGAAAGTAGAAGAATCGAAAAAGTCCCTTCTTAAAGTCGAACGTTTAAAGAAACATTTTTTCATGGGAAAAACAAAGCTTTTTTCGAAAGACCAACAAGTGGTGAAAGCTTTAGATGGCGTCTCATTTGAATTGAAGCGTGGTGAAACATTAGGCATTGTAGGAGAGTCTGGTTGTGGAAAGTCAACGATGGGGAGAGCTATCCTCCGACTGCATGAACCGACGAGCGGTGAAATTACTTTCGAAGGCGAAGATCTTATGGAGTTAAGTCAAAAACAACTTCGTCAAAAAAGGAAAGACCTGCAAATTATTTTCCAAGATCCCTATGGTTCGCTTAACCAACGTATGACAGTAGGAGCGATGTTATCGGAAATCGTCAACACCCATAAACTCGTTCCGAAAAAAGACGTTGACGATTATGTTTATCGTCTGTTGGAAGAAGTCGGCTTGAAGCAAGAACATTATGATCGTTTTCCGCATGAATTTTCGGGTGGTCAACGTCAGCGTGTTGGAATTGCGCGAGCTCTTTGTGTGGATCCGAAGCTGATTGTTTGTGACGAAGCGGTTTCCGCTTTGGATGTATCGGTTCAATCACAAATCTTGAACTTATTAAAGCGTTTGAAGCAAGAACGTCATTTGACATATGTTTTTATTTCCCACGATTTAAGTGTTGTCAAACATATTAGTGATCGCGTTGCCGTGATGTATTTAGGACAAATTGTGGAGCTTGCCCATAAAAAGGATTTATTCAGCAACCCACGCCATCCATATACAAAAGCTTTGCTTTCCGCTGTACCGACTGTTGGCCAAGAAGAAAAAAGGGAACGAATTATTTTAGAAGGCGATATTCCGAGTCCTTATAACATTCCGACGGGTTGTCGCTTTCATACAAGATGTCCGTTGGCGACGGATAAATGCAAGGCTGAGGAACCGGTGTATCGTGAAGTAGCAGACGGACATTTTAGTGCATGTCATTATTCATAACAAGATGAATTCAGATCATGTGCGACTTCGTATGAAATTTGAGGGGATCGGGGTGGAATCTTTTGGTTGTAAAAGAGGAGTCAAGAGAAGGGTTACAACAAAGTAAACAACCCTCCCTACAACTCCAATTATTTTTGGCATTTTTCCGTGTAGGTATTTTAGGGTATGGGGGTGGTCCCTCATCCATCCCACTCGTGCATAAAGAAGTGGTGGACAAGTACAAGTGGTTGGATGACGAGGAATTCTCAGACATCCTTGCGCTTGGAAACGCATTGCCCGGTCCCATTGCGACGAAAATGGCGGGCTATATCGGCTGGAGGGTCGGAGGCTTTCTTGGCATGCTCAATGCTATTATTGCATCGGTCGTCCCGACCATTATTATGATGATTATGTTGTTGACGGTATTGAATGTGTATAAGGACAAACCTTGGGTGCAAGGGATGTCTAAAGCCGTCGTCCCTGTCGTTGGCGTTATGCTCGGTGTGATGACTTTGGATTTCATCAAACAATCTAAAGGAGCATTGGGCTGGGCGGTTATGTCAGGCATTTTTATCGGCAGTCTCATAATCATTGAGTTGCTTGGTATCCATCCAGCAATTGTGATCGGGACGATTCTCGCTTATGCCTTACTAAGTCCGAAGAAAAAAGAAGTGAAGAATGAATGATTTATTGGCAAATATTTCAAGCCTTTTTTATATCAAATATACTTGGATACGGCGGAGGACCAGCGTCCATTCCGTTGGTGGAAAATGAAGTCGTCGATCGTTATAACTGGATGACGGTGAATGAGTTCGGAGAGGTACTTGCACTCGGCAATGCGTTGCCTGGACCGATTGCGACGAAGATGGCAGGGTACATCGGTTTCCAGCAAGCAGGTACGCTCGGGGCATTCGTAGGTGTATTTGCCACGGTGGCACCGTCCCTCATATTAATGATCGCATTGTTAAGTTTATTGATGAGATTTAAAGATTCACCAAAAGTGAAGAAAATGACAACCTTTGTTAAACCGACAATTGCAGTTCTTTTAGGCGTCATGACGTGGGAATTTCTATTTAGTTCTTACGAAGGAATCGGTGTTATCCAAACGATTTTTCTGACGGCGACCAGTTATTTTTTACTGGAGAGGGTAAAAGTACATCCCGTTTACGTTGTTGGGGGCGCTTTGTTGTATGGCGCGGTCCTATTAGGATAGGTAATGGTCAATCCCGAACTTTTGCTATTTACAACAGAGTAGGTGATTGAAGTGCTTGATGAGATTGATAAAAGAATATTAGACTTATTAACTGAAAATGGACGGATGTCTTATGTTGACATTGGCAAAGATTTGAATTTGTCAAGAGTCGCGGTCCGTGAAAGAGTACAAAATTTACAAAAAAATAATATAATTGAACAGTTTACTGTTGTCATTAATAGTGAAAAAGTTGGGAAAGACGTGTCCGCTTTTTTTGAAGTTGATTGCGATCCCATGTTTCTCGTCGAAGTAGCACAAGCATTAGCGGATAATCCAAGCGTCTCTAGCTGCTACCAAATGACGGGTCCTTCAACACTTCATATGCATGTATTGGTCAATGATTTTACGGACTTGGAGAAATTCGTCAATGAGGAATTGTATGCGGTAAAAGGGATTACGCGCGTGGAAAGCCATATATTGTTACGGCGCTTTAAAAGTAGAAGTGGCTTGAAATTGTAAGGAATATTATTAAGTTAATCGAATCAATTTCATAATTGCTGTTTTCAGCAATAAAGACGGACGTTGAAGAGGCTAATTCTATAAACATTCAACTTAAGGAGTGTAGGACGCCGACTCTTGTGGGATTAGCGGGACAGTTGAATCTTGCAGGGAGCATTGCGACCGAGGAGGCTCAATACCCGCCCGGAACGGAAATTAACATTGTTCGGATTTTTAAGAAGTATAGCTAATTATGAAATTGACTCAATAGATAAAGAGATCTTTTTTATTAAATAAAGGGGGAATTTTTCATGGATTACTTATATCATCCGTTTCCATCGAAACGTCAGACAGTTTTTTCTAAAAAAGGAATGGTCGCGACTTCACAACCGCTTGCATCACAAGCAGGGTTGGACATTTTGCAAAAAGGTGGAAATGCCATTGACGCGGCAATTGCGACGGCAGCTACATTGACAGTTGTCGAACCGACTTCCAATGGAATTGGTGGAGATGCATTTGCGCTCGTCTGGGTGAAAGATCAACTTCATGGTTTGAATGCATCCGGTCCTGCACCTGAATCGATTTCAATCGAAGCGTTGAAAGAACGCGGACATGACAAGATACCGGTTCACGGTGTATTACCTATAACAGTACCAGGTGTCCCAGCAGGATGGGCTGCGCTTTCCGAAAGATTTGGTAAGCTGCCGTTCGCCGAAGTGTTGGAGCCTGCAATCCGTTATGCGGAAGAGGGGTATCCTTTGACACCAGTGCTCGGAAAGTTCTGGAAAAGAGCGCATGCACAATTTATGAAATATGAAGGCGAAAAGGAATTCGCTGAATGGTTCAAAACATTTGCCCCAGGTGGAAAAGCGCCTGAGATCGGTGAAATGTGGAGTTCTGAAGCGCATGCTTCGACGTTGCGTAAAATTGCTGAAACGAAAAGCCGGGCATTTTATGAAGGGGAATTGGCCGACAAGATCGATCAATTCATGAAAGAGCATGAAGGTTATTTAACAAAAGAAGACTTGGCGAAATTCGAAGTGGAATGGGTGGATCCGATTTCCACGAACTATAAAGGGTATGACGTATGGGAAATCCCACCGAATGGTCAAGGATTGGTCGCGCTCACTGCGCTAAATATTTACAACCACTTATGCGAGCCGGTGTGGCAGTCGGCAGAGACGATGCACTGTCAGCTTGAAGCGATGAAACTTGCTTTCACGGACGGCCAAGCATTTATTACAGAAAGCGAAGAAATGCCGATCAGCGTCGAGCATTTATTGTCGGAACAATACGCAAAGACACGTGCAGCGAAGGTAGGAAGCGAAGCGCATGAACCGGCACCGTATGAATTGCCAGGTAGTGGGACTGTGTATTTGGCGGCTGCGGATGAAGAAGGCAATATGATTTCTTACATTCAAAGTAACTATATGGGCTTCGGTTCAGGAGTCGTCATTCCGGATACAGGAATCGCCCTTCAAAATAGAGGTCACGACTTTAAACTCGATCCCGAGCATCCGAATGCTTTAAAACCAGGGAAGAGAACGTATCATACGATCATTCCAGGATTTTTGACAAAGGAAGGAAAAGCGGTCGGTCCATTCGGCGTCATGGGCGGATATATGCAACCGCAAGGCCATTTCCAACTTGTCACGAATACGATCGATTTCTTACTGAATCCACAAGCTGCGCTTGATGTGCCGCGTTGGCAATGGATTGAAGGAAAAACAGTTCGTGTAGAACCGGAGTTTCCTAATCATCTTGCACAAGCATTGGAAAGAAAAGGGCATAAGATTGAAGTAGATGTCGATGGTGGTTCATTTGGTAGAGGTCAAGCGATTTGGCGAGATCCTGAAACAGGCGTTTTACGAGGTGGAACGGAAGCGAGAACAGATGGCGCCATCGCTGTCTGGTAAATAGAAAATCCCCATCCTTGAGTGTTTGCACTCGGGGATGGGGATTTTTTTACGATCCGACGTAATCGCCGCCATCGACGTGAATTGTTTGACCTGTCATATAACTGGAATCGTTCGATGCAAGAAAGACGTAAGCGGGTGCATTTTCCGCAGGTTGTCCGCGTCTCTCCACAGGTGTGTTTGCGCCGTGTTGTTTCACTGTTTGGGCGTCGAATGTAGACGGAATAAGTGGTGTCCAAATTGGTCCCGGTGCCACTGCATTGACACGGATGCCCTTGTCTGCAAGGTTAAGCGCAAGTGAACGGGTGAACGAAGTAATCGCACCCTTAGTCGCGGAATAATCGATCAAGCCGGGAGAGCCGTTATAGGCTGTCACGGATGAAGTGTTCACAATGGCATCACCTTCCGTCATATGTGGGATTGCCGCTTTCGTCAAATAAAATAAGCCGAAGAAATTCGTTTCGAATGTTTCGCGTAATTGATCTTCCGAAATCGCTTCGATCGTCTTCTGTGGAAATTGTTTTCCCGCATTATTAACGAGAATGTTCAAACTTCCAAATGTTTGGATGACTTCATCGATTAATTTTTCACAATGTTCTTCTTCACTTATATCCATACGGATTTTCAAAGCCTTTCCGCCGTATTGTTCTATAAGTTGAACTGTTTTTTGTGCATCTTCATCTTCTCTTTCGGCGAGGTAGGCGATCGCCACATTGGCGCCTTCTTTGGCGAAGGCGACTGCCACGGCTCGGCCGATCCCGCTATCTCCGCCGGTGATCAATGTGTTTTTTCCTTTTAATTTACCTGATCCTTTGTAGTTTTCATCGTCATAAATTGGTGCGGGTTTCATTTCCGTTTCAACGCCTGGTTGCTCGTTCTGCGTTTGTGCTGGCACTTGTTTATCGATTTTTTCGTATTTGTCTTGACTCAACATATCCCTCCTCATGATTCATTGCTATGGTTCTTCCCTTATATTGCGTCACTTAAACGATTGATTATAATAATCCGATCCATTTCCAGTAGGTGGCACTGAAAAGAAGGATGAGCAAATAGCCGATAATCGTAAGTGGGATTCCTGATTTGAGAAAATCCTTTACAGTAAAAGCCCCTGTCCCATAAGCAAGCATGTTTTGCGGCGCGCTGACAGGAAGCAGGAAACCGAAGCTAATGACAAATTGTTGGATCAGCACAAACCCTACACTATTGACGCCAAAGTCTATCGTCGTCGTCAAGGCGAGGAAGATTGGAATAAGAGCCGATGAAAGGCTTGTTGCACTCGCAAATCCTAGGTGAATCAGGATGTTAAAAGCTGAAAGCAAGGCTATTGTCGCGAGTATGGGCATGCTCTCTAATCCCATCGCGCCAAAAACTTTATTGGATAGCCATTGTGCACCGCCTGTATTCAACAAGATCGTTCCAAGCGCAATGCCGACCGCAAAAACGATGATCGTTCCCCAAGGAATTAGCTTCTCGACTGTCTTCCAGTTAAATACGCCAATTTTTGGAGATAGAAGGATCGCAATGGCAACGATTGTAACTGTCGATGTATCAAAAGGATGGAGCGTTTCTTCCGTTGACCAAAAGAAAAGCAGGGCAATGGCGACGATAATGAGCCGAATTTCAGCTGGTTTAATCGGCCCTAATTCTTTCATTTGTCGCTGAATCAGTTCTGTCCCACCTTCTACAACTTGGGTTTCGGGTTTGATCAGTTTAATCATGACAAAGTAGAGGACAATCGACATAATGATCGACCATGGCGCTGCATAGAGGAACCAAGATCCCCATGCAACGGTTTCGTTGAATTCAGATTCGATGAAACCTAAAGCGACCATATTCTGGGCGGCACCTGTTTTGATACCGATATTCCAGATTGAGACGGATTGGACAGCGGTGATGACGAGCAATGCCCCGAGGCGACTATTATGCGGCAACCCGAATGCGGCCACCATTCCAAGTAAAATCGGAACGACCGCGCCGGCACGCGCTGTGGCACTTGGTATGAAAAAAGCAAGGACAATCGACACAAGGATCGCACCAAATACGATCGCGCCTGTTTTTACTCCGACTTTTGATAAAATATACAAGGCAAGCCGTTTATGGAGATTTGTCGCTTGCATAGCGGCTGCGAGAAATAACGCCGCTGCAACGAGGGCAACAGCGGAGTTCGAGAATCCGCCCAGCGCCATTCTTAACGCTGCGCTTGTGCCGAGTATGACATCGGGATTTGAGATGTCAGGGGCTAGTCCAAGCAATAGCGCCACGAGCCCGATAATCATTGCCGCACTTACGGGATAAGGGACAGCTTCCGTCATCCATAGAATAACGGCAAACGCTAATATTGCGAGCGCCCGTTGTCCCATGACGGGCAAGTCTGTGGGGGTGGGCAGTAGTGTAATAACAATAAGTGCAACAAAAGCAAGGATTATCCAATAAGGTTTTAAATTCCGTTTCTGCACCTCTTCTGCTGTTGTCAAAAACTCACTCCCTTTCATGATTGCTAAGCAAAATAATTATTCCCTATTCCATGCAAGGCTAAACGACTAAACAATATGAATATTCTTCTTTATACAAACCAGTTTGAAAGTGATATAATAGATCGAATGGACTTGCGATGGTTATCGAAATTGAAGAACTGAATGATTGCAGATACATAGAAAATAAAACGGAGTGTTCTTTCCAATTTGGAGAGGACGCCGTTTTCATGTTGGCGTTAAAGTGACATCAAAAAGAAAGGGATTATTCCAATGATATAAAGGGGGAAGGCGTATGGATAGATTAAAAGGTATCGTCATGATTATTTCGGGAGCGATGCTTTGGGGAGCGACAGGCCCGATGATGGAATGGATATTACGGAATACGGACATGTCTGTTTCGTTTATGATCACGATACGTCTTTTTTCGGCGGGCGTCCTGTTGCTGGCGATGTTGAAAATGCAAGGAAGGCGGGTTATGTTGCCGTGGCGCCAACCAGTGTGGGCGCGGCAACTCGTCATTTTCGGGGTGGTGGGCATGCTTGGCGTTCAATATGCGTTTGCGGCTTCCATTGAAGCGAGTAACGCGGTCGTGGCCACATTGTTCCAATTTCTTGCGCCGATTTATATCATTATTTTCGTCACGCTGTCACAGCGAAGAATGCCGCCAGTTGCGCAAATACTCGCCATTTTCGTTACACTTATTGGTCTGTTCCTGCTACTGACAAATGGGACGTTATCGGGGTTTGCGCTCAGTAAGCTTGCGGTTTTCTGGGGGATCTTGCTTGGACTCGCGTTTTCCTTCTATACGCTTTATCCGGTTAACTTGATGCGGGAATGGGGAGTCTTGCTGTCCGTTGCTTGGGCAATGGTCATCGGGGGGATTTCGTTATTCATATTGAATATCGTGCCGGTCGTGAAGCAAACACCCCTCCTCTTCGATTGGCAATCGGCGATTATGATGTTCCTTGTTATTGTTGTCGGGACGACAGCCTTTAGTCTGTTCCTTGGTAGTATGAAATACATTACGCCGATTGAAACGAGTGTATTGAGTAGCTTTGAACCGTTGACGGCAATGGCGATTACAGCGATTTGGTTTGGGCAAATGCTCGGTCTTTGGCAATTGGGTGGCGCGATCATCATGTTGTCAGGTGTGACATGGTTATCAATCGCAGGGAGTCGGGTGGAAACAGGGAAAGAAGAGGAAATGGAAAAGATTGTGGAGCGGACACTTACGTGAATCCGCTCCTTTTTTATTGGAGAAACAAAGTGCTAGCGGAGTTTGTGCGGACGTTATCCATTAAGTTCATCAATGAAAAAAACATCTTCATCCCCGCTTGGCGTAATGATTTCCACATGTTCCGGGACGATTAATTGGACGACCGGAGATCTTGAAACAGAGCTGTACCCATCATCGCCTTGGACAGGATGTTGCGTCCATCTAGTTAAAAAAGGGGCGTCGTAATAGGAAACTTTTGTCACCTCCATGAGGGAGTTCTGCTGGAACGTGACCGAGTCGTCTGTCCAAACGGGCATGGCGACAGTGAGCGCATCTGAAAAATCATAGTCACTTACCATCAGAAACGGCTTATAGATAATTTCTTCGACTGTTGCATCATTACTTTTTTTCCGTTCGACGTAGACGATCGGACCTTCGTATTCGCCGTGGTTCCGGTGAATCGTCAAAGTGTCACCGACGGGGTGTGTCCTCGTTTCCAAAATGAGTGTGGAATCCACATTTGTTCCATTCATCATGTTCATTTCCAAATCGATACGTTCTTGTTCAAGGGAGGCGGGCACTTTGACTAAATCCATCTCTGTCGCCCGGAAAGGTTCCATCAGTTCGGCGATTGCCGCAGTAATGAAAAGAAAACTGATAAAGACTGCCGAAATGGTGAGATGGGTGCGTCTCTTAAACTGACCAGGGATAATATGGCTCTTCCTTTTTGTTAGAGAAAAGAGGAGGATGCCTAGTATAAGTATAAAAGTGAGTGTCATGATTCCTATCACTGTCCTACCTCCAATCGGTTCGTGCTGGCAACTGAGATTCCGAACAAGATGAATAACGTCATCACAATCTTGACGACAAACAACATGAAAGACGGCTCGTTAAAAAGGAAACCAATGCCGTTTTCGGCAAATCGTTGTAAAAACGGTGTCATCCATCCGAGGAAGAGAAGGACAATGAGTATACGACTAAACTGGAAAAGGGAACTGATTGTATAGCCGATAAAAAACAGTAGGGAGACCAGCGCGATCGCGGTGACGAGCCGGATGAAAAAGTCTCCTGGTGCCGCGATGAGACCGGGCGTCTGGACGGCTACTTCCCCGTAACGGAAAAAGGTGAATAGCTTAAGCATGGAGCCGCATAGCACGACCGTAATGCCGCCGATGACCGAGGCGAACACCATGAAAAGGAAATTGGCCAAATGGTGGCTTAACCGGGTTGTCACGAACGAAAAAGATTCGTTTTTCCTTGCCGTATTGGTAATCAGAACCCCAAGCACGAATGCCCATACCAATGTCAATCCAAGAAATTGTCCGCTGGAAAAACTGATCCATGTGATACTTGGCATCATTTCATGGAAATGATTGAAAGCATTGTTGTTGCTCAGTTCAAGTGCAAAACTGACTCCTTGAAGGAAAACGAGCATTGTAAACGCCGCGGCATGCGCGTTCATTTTAAAACGAAATTGTTTTTTGACGATGTCAAACAGTTTCGGTTCGGTCAAATACATCGTCAATACCTCCTTTTGGCCCGTTTGTGAGGGCGATATATGCGTTGTTTGCAGAAACGGGGGAGATGATGATGCCATCTGCAACCATCTGATCCTTTTCTGCTTCGGTGAACGAATTGGCAACCGTCCAGTTCGGGAAGGGACCTGATGTGTCGCGAAGCACGACCTCTTTGCCTACTGTATGACGCGAAAGTTTTTCGTGCTTTCCGGTTAATACGATGAACATTTCCTGCAGTTCAGTGATTGCTCCGTGGAAACGTATCGCGCCATTTTGGACGAGTAAAACGTCTTCAAGCAGATCCTCGATTTCTTCCACATGGTGACTGGACAGTAGAATGGTGCGTGGATGGGCTAGATAATCTTTTAACAGCGCCCGGTAAAAATCTTTCCTCACCGCAGCATCCATGCCGGTCGTCGGCTCATCAAACAGGGTGAGCGGGCATCTGGCGGAAATGCCGATAATCGCATTGAATGTACTTTTTTTGCCTTTCGATAAAAATTGATGACGCGCGTTTCTATGAAAATCAAAATAATCAACTAGACGGTTTGCAAGCTCTCCGTCCCAATTCGCATAGAACCGGCTGCATTCTTTTAAGATATCTTGCAATGTCATCGCTTGTGGAAAGGCCATCGCATCGTCGATAAAGATGGAGTTCGCCGATACTCTCAAGTTGTTGAATGGCTTTTCGGAGAAAACCTCAACTGTTCCGGACATTTCTTCCATAAAACCCGCAATGATTTTCATAAGCGTTGTCTTGCCGACGCCATTCCTTCCAATCACGCCAGTAATCACATTCCGTTCAATTGTAAAATTCATGGATTTTAATACGTTATGCTTTCGGTAAGATTTCGTCACGTCTTTGAAATGGATGACGGTCATTCGGAGTCCCCCTTTTTTCGTTTCCGTTCTGCTTCAATCAATGTTTGTAGATGATGGTCGTCGACGCCGAGCAACTCCGCTTCATCGAGCAATTGTTGGATGAGCCGTCGCAAAGTGACTTCTTTCCTTCTGCTGCGGAGCTTGTCGCGTCCGTCAGGGGAGACGAATGTACCGAGACCCCGCTTTTGGTAAACGATGCCGTTTTCCAACAATATCGACAACCCCTTTCCTGCGGTGGCGGGATTAATATTGAATAGTTCCGCCAGCTTATACTGAGAATATACTTTTGCATCGGGACCGAGCGTTCCATCGATAATTTCCGTTTCGATCCACTCCGCGATTTGGACATAAATCGGTTTTGAACCGTCCATATCAAGCATCGAAGTTACCACCTCCTTATCAGTGCATTACTGTTGTAATGTACTATATATCATTTGAAGAGAAAATACAATTGTTTAGCGGTGAAAAGTTGTCTTGGTCGTTCCCACGCTTGAAATCCACTTGTCTATACACGCTTTTAGGCGTGTGGCATAATAAAAGTAATAAAAAATAATTCGGGATGTGAAGGATTTAAGGAGGCCGTGAAATGAAGACAGTCTTTTCATATGCAAAACAATATAAATGGCCGGTCGTCATCGCATTATGTCTCATGTTGATCGAGTTGGGTGTCGAGCTTGTCCAACCGCTTTTCATTGCCAAAATCATTGATGATGGCATTATCGCAGGAGATGTGAGTGTTGTGTGGGCGTGGGGGCTCGGCATGATGGGGCTTACGTTTGCCGCCTTTTTTTCGGGTGTCATCAACTCCTATTTTGCCGGACATGCAGCGCAAAGTTTTGCGTTCGATTTGAGGAAAGCGCTGTTTCAGCAAGTACAATCATTTTCAATGGCAACGTTCCTTCGGTTCCCGACATCAGCTTTGGTCACGAGGTTGACGAGTGATGTCACGATGGTACAAACAGTATTTTTCATGAGTTTACGTATTATGTTGCGTGCGCCGCTTCTTGTGATCGGTAGTTTACTTATGGCGTTTATCGTGAATGTGAAGCTGGCCTTATTATTAGTGGTTGGTGCGCCGGTTTTATTAGTTTTTTTATTTTTTATGATGAAAATGGGGGTGCGTTATTTTGCCCGCATCCAGCAAAGGCTTGACGTGGTGAACCGCGTTATCCAAGAAAACTTACAAGCGGTCCGTCTCGTGAAGGCGTATTTGCGTGGTACATATGAAGCGAGTCGCTTTTCGGAAGTTGCGGATCATTTACGCGTCGATACTGTGAAAGCGATGCGACTCATGGAACTCATTTTACCGATTTTGTTATTCATCATGAATGCCAGTTTAATGGCGGTATTATGGTTTGGGGCGGTGGATGGCCAAAAAGGGGGTGTGCAAGTCGGGGAACTTGTCGCTGTTGTCAATTATGCAATGCGGATGACGGGCGCTTTTTCCATGTTTTCATTCATTCTGATCGCATTTTCCCGCGGAAAAGCTTCGGCGGAACGGATGGAGGAAGTATTGCGAGCGGATGATGGCACAGGGTTCGAGCAAGCAACAGGAAGTCGAAGTGATCGACTGACAGGCGACTTGCTTGTCCATAATGTCACTTTTCACTATCCCGGAAAAGCGGAGCCGATCTTGAACGGTGTTTCTTTCCACGTCGCGCCAGGCGAAAAGCTCGCGATTATGGGAGCCACAGGTTCTGGAAAGTCGACATTGCTCAATTTGATCCCCCGCATATTCGACGCGACGAAAGGGAAAATCTATGTCGGGGGAAAAGAAGTGAAGGAGTGGCCGTTAAAAGAGTTGCGTGACACAATCGGTCTCGTGCCGCAACAATCGATTCTTTTCACCGGTACGATTTTGGATAACTTATCGTGGGGAGACCCCGCAGCGGAAGTCGACGAGTTGGAAGAAGCTGCAAAGAAAGCGCAAATCCATGAGTCGATCGCTTCTTTTCCGAAAAAGTATGAAACGCGGGTCGGACAAAAAGGGGTCAACTTATCAGGCGGCCAGAAACAGCGTCTATCCATCGCGAGGGCGCTTGTCCGGAAGCCGTCCATTCTCATCTTGGATGACAGTACGAGTGCACTCGATGTGAAAACGGAGACGGCGTTATGGGATGCGTTGGCGGAAGAAGAGTCGACGATGCTCGTCGTTACCCAAAAGATCTCGACCGCAAAAGGTGCCGATATGATTTTACTGTTGGATGAAGGAAATGTTGTCGGATATGGTACACATAAGGAATTGATGGCGGAGTCGACATTATATCAAAAAATCGCGGCTTCTCAGTCAGAAGAGGAGGTGGAACGCTATGTTCCGCGCACTCCGTAAACCGTTCGGTTATGAACCGATTTTAACAAAAGAAGACTTAGAAGGGACGCCAAAGAAAAAAGGAGAGCGGGCGAGCAATGCGAAAGCCGTCTTGCTACGGATTTGGCATCTCGTCGACGAGCAACGCGCTTTGCTTGTGACGGTGTTGGCGCTCGTTTTCGTCAGTTCGGTTCTGACATTGCTCGGACCGGTCATGGTCGGTCGTATTCTTGATGATCATGTCATGGCGAAACAATTCGAAGGGCTTGGACTGAAAATGGGAATGCTCGTTGCCGTTTATAGCGGATTATCGCTCTCGATGTATTTCCAGAACTATTGGATGATCGGTATCGCCCAACAAACGGTTTTTCGTTTACGGACGAATTTATTCGTTCATTTACAAAGATTACCGATCCCTTTTTTCGATAAACACCAACATGGAGAGCTGATGAGCCGGTTGACGAATGATATTGAAAATGTCAGCCAAACGTTAAATACTTCTCTCATCCAGGTGTTTTCAAGTGTGTTAACGTTGACGGGGACGGTCGCAGTGATGCTCTATTTAAGTCCGTTGTTGACGCTTTTGACGATGATCATCATTCCGACGATGTTTTTCGCCATTCGGTGGATTACACGCCGGACGGGAAAGCTGTTTAAAGAGCAGCAACAAGCTATCGGGGAACTGAATGGAATGATCGAAGAGACGATTTCGGGTCAACGGATTGTTAAAGCGTATTCCCAAGAAATGCGGGTAATGGACGAATTCACGACGAAGAATGAGAGATTGCGCCGAACAGGATTTTGGGCAATGACGTATTCGGGTTTTATCCCGAAAGTGATGAATATGTTGAACAATGCCAGTTTTGCTATTGTCGCCGGTGTTGGCGGTTTGTTGGCTTTGAAAGGTGATGGGCTTGTAACTGTGGGAACCATTGTTGTGTTCGCAGAGTTGGCGCGCCAATTCACCCGGCCCTTGAATGATCTTGCGAATCAGTTCAATACGGTTTTATCTGCAATTGCAGGGGCAGAGCGGGTTTTCAAAATTATGGACGAGCCTACGGAAAAAGATGAAGCCACTCAAAATGCGGATGCTGTTCTTCAAGGAGATATCGAATTTCATGAAGTGTCCTTCGGGTATGCGACAGAGACGGATGGGTATACGATTGAGAAGGTATCCTTCCATGTGAAGGCAGGGGAGACAGTCGCTTTTGTTGGCGCGACCGGGGCCGGAAAAACGACGATCATGCAATTGCTTGCCCGTTTTTATGAAGCAGATGAAGGGACAATCTATATTGATGGTGTTCCGATCGATGCGTTGCCGCGGCAAACGCTGCGGAGTCAGATGGCATTCGTTTTACAAGATCCGTTTCTATTTGAAGCGTCAGTCTTTGATAATATCCGGTACGGAAAATTAGATGCGACAGATGAAGAGATTATTGAAGCGGCTAAAAAAGCGAATGCGCATCATTTTATCAGTAGACTGGAGAATGGCTATCATACCGTTTTGACAGCCGATGGTGGCGAAATTTCGCAAGGTCAGAAACAACTTCTTTCCATTGCGAGAGCGCTCGTGGCGAACCCAGCTCTTCTTTTGCTGGACGAAGCGACGAGCAGTATTGACACGGTCACCGAACTTGAAATTCAAGAAGCCTTGGATCGGCTTATGGAAGGAAGAACGAGTTTTGTCATTGCTCATCGACTAAATACAGTTCGAAAAGCGGATAAAGTGTATGTCATGGAAAAGGGCAAGCTCATTGAATCGGGTAGCCAGGAAGAGCTGATACGGAAAAAAGGTGTTTATCATAATATGTTACAAGAAGGACGTGCTTGAACAGGCGTGGAAAGTTATGAAAGAAAGTGAAAAGGCTCGAGGGATGCGGACTCGTAGCCTTTTTCTCGTTCGGTATGTGTTTACTTCATTTCGTCAATTTTTAAATGTGTTCCGTCGTCGAAGATCACATCGAGATCGAATTTCGTGTAGTCATCGATATTGAAATGTTTTAGAATTTCTTCCATGACTTCCTCTTTTGGTGTTTCTTTTGTGAGGGTGATGTTGACGAACAGTTTGTTCAGTTCATTCATGGCATCTTCGCCTTCTACGTCTATCCCTTCGAGTCTGTTTTCGAACTCAGCTTCGGCTTTTTTATTCACATCGAAGTCGGTATCGATGGCGTCTTTACCGTCAACGTCGATTTCGAGTTCGAAGTCGGTGAAACCGAAACCATCAGCATGCTCTTTGGAGCCGCCGACATTGTTCCCCTTGTGATTTTCAATTAGAGGGTCTTCTTTTTGGCTTCCGTCTGGCGCATTCTTTCCACTATTCCCGCATCCGCCGATGATTAATGCACATGAGAAGAGAACAGCGCCCAGTATTTTAAATTTGTTCAAAGAATCCACAACCTTTCGTTTTGTTCCCATTACTATATTATTTTGCCTTTATTTCAGAAAGTTAAACCCAAAGGCGTAATCATTTTGATCGAGGTTCTTTTGAGAAACAAATGGCATGCCATTTGCCTATTGTTTTTTAGAAGTACTGCTGTTATAATTGAAATATCAGTGTTCACGGGGGCTTAGCTCAGCTGGGAGAGCGCTTGCATGGCATGCAAGAGGTCGTCGGTTCGATCCCGATAGTCTCCATTTTTTGAAAACGTCTATGTATCGTTGAGATACGTAGGCGTTTTTTGTCTTTCATTAATATGGGAAGTCGGAAGCTGATCGGGTGTTCAAGGCGGGATAGGACATAGTATTATCCAGTCGCTATTTCAATAAATTTCAGGTAAGGAATGATCCCAACTATGGGCGGTGTTTTATTTATTCATTGATAGGTAAGTAGACTGATTCGGTCAATGAATAAAATTATACAGAAATCATATGATCTGAACGGGAGTGAAAATACGACTGAAAAGGTGATTCATTGGATAAAGAAAGAAATAAGAAACCTGCTGAAAGCGATAAGAAAAGCGAACAACTAGAACAGTACCGTAGAAAAAATACGGGACCAGGTAAAAAGCTGACAAGTGATGCCGGATTAAAAATTTCAAATGATCGGTGGTCCTTGAGAGCGGGAAAGCGTGGACCTACTTTATTCCAAGACTTTCATTTTTATAAAAAGCAGTCGCATTTCAATCGGGAGCGCATCCCGGAAAAAGTGGTGCATGCGAGAGGCGATGGGGCCTACGGAGAATTTGAGTTATATAAATCACTGAAACATGTTACGAAGGCGGATTTTCTGCAAGAGCCTGGTACGAAAACGCCTGTGTTTGTCCGATTTTCCAACTTCATAGGGAGTAAAGGTTCCAAAGATACGGCGATCGATATCCGCGGTTTCGCGACTAAGTTTTACACGCAAGAAGGGAATTACGATCTATTGGCACTATCTTTCGCTGTCTTCTCGATTATGGATGCCATGAAGTTTCCGGATTTCGTCCATGCGGTGAAACCGAATCCGAGAACTGACGTTCCGCAAGCGACTGTCGCGCATGATAATGCTTGGGACTATGTAGCCAACAATCAAGAAATTGCCCATTTTATTATGTGGTTGATGTCCGAACGGGGACGGCCTAGAAGTTGGCGGATGATGGAAGCTTGGCCAGTCAACACGTTCCGGTTCATTAATGAGCAAGGCGAATCGACGTTTGTTAGGTACGTTTGGAAACCTATACTCGGCGTCCATTCCTTGCTGTTGGATGAGGCGAATGTGATTGGTGGCGTTGACCCGGATTACCATCGACGCGATTTAAATGAGGCCATTGAGCGGGGCGCTTATCCCGAATACGAATTAGGTGTGCAACTCATCGCCGAAAAAGATGAATTTAAATATGGTTTTGATATTTTGGATGATACAAAACTATGGCCGGAAGAAGTCATTCCTGTGGAAATTGTCGGTAAATTGACGTTGAATCGCCTTGTGGATAACCATTTTGCAGAGGAAGAACAGGCATCCTTTGATCCGTCAACGATTGTTCCAGGAATTGATTTTACCAATGATCCCGTACTGCAAGGGAGATCTTTTGCTTACAGAGATACGGACTATCATCGACTCGGAACAGGAAATATTAATGAAATCCCCGTCAATAAGCCGATCGTGGAAGTGAACTATAACGAGCGGGATAGTTATTCGAAATACCGAATTGATGTTGATTCTGTTAACTATCATGAAAATTCATTGGCTGGAAATACGCCTGCCGAGACCCCTCCAGAAGAAGGTGGCTACGCGCATTATCCCGAGAAAGTAGAAGGACATGTAACGAGAGAACGACCCGGCGAATCGTTCTTTGATTTCTTTTCACAGCCAAGACTTTTTTGGAATAGTATGTCGCCTGTTGAAAAACGGCATATTATCGAAACATTCGGTTTTCACCTCGGCTATGTGAAAAGCAAATCCGTACGCCAGCAAGTTGTCGATATGTTCGGAAATGTCGATACAGGGATGGCCACAGCAATTGCTGAAACGATCGGCGTCGATCCGCCAACCGGATCCCAAGTTCCTGTCACGGCAAGTTCTCCGGCCCTTAGCTTGGCGAATACGCCGCATTACGCCTATTCGCAAAAAGTCGGTGTGCTTATCGGGGATGGTTTCAACGGGGAAGAAGTGCAAAACACCTTGGATGTCTTAGAAGAGTATGGTGTTTTCATAGAAGTGATCGGTGAAAGGCTCGGTACGGTTACAGGAGCAGATGGAACAGAAATAAACGTCGATAATATATTTGTTTCAACTTATCCTGTGTTGTATGACTCGATCTATGTTGTGGGTGGGGAGGCCAGCAATCAAACAAGATTCAACCAAGAGGTCAAGAGTTTCATAAGTGAGGCTTACAAACATTATAAACCGATCGGTGTCGCGACGACAGGCCAGTTATATATTAAAACATCAGCAGAAAATAACTTGGCTGGCGTCGTTTTTGCCGGAAACAATCCGGATTTCGGAAATGAATTCGTCTCCGCAATCGCGACACAACGTTTTTGGAATAGAACGTAATCCGGTGAACGGAAATTTTGGGTACCTCGTTGGATTGGATTTGAAATAACAGCAAAGCGTCCGTCTCTTCGAATATAGAGAACTGGACGTTTTTGGGTTGGGCGTGGGAAGGGGGATCGACTGTGCATGCGGCGACTCCATATCTCATACTTTGGCATGAGGAGGCGAAAAATTGTACGACAGAGAAGCGGCTGTTCGGTATGCGGATAAGTGGTGGGATAGTTATAATCCGGCTTATCCTAAATTCGATGTCGATTGTACGAATTATGTTTCGCAATGTTTGCGCGCAGGAGGGGCGCCGATGTGGGGGTATCCAAATCGGGAAACAGGCTGGTGGATAGGAGGTGGGTCTTGGAGTTTGAGCTGGTCCACCTCCCATTCGCTTAGATGGTATTTGGCGGGATCCAAAAAAGGGCTGACCGCGACCCAAGTTAGTTCTGCGGAACAGTTGATGCCCGGTGATGTCATCGTGTATGACTTCGAGAATGATGGACGGTTCGACCATTCCACGATTGTGACCGCAAAAGACGGAGCTGTTCCGCTCGTCAACGCCCACACATACAACACACGCCATCGCCACTGGGCATACAAAGATTCCTATGCGAGCACGCCGGACGCAAGGTATATTTTCTTTAAAATCAATGATTATTTCTCATAGGCGAAAAACCAGGACTCTATTGTGACAATTAAGCTTTGCCCAACAAGAATAAAAAATCGCGTAGAGGATGAATATCCCTACGCGATTTTACGTGTGAAATGGAAATTATATTATTTTTCTAAAGCTGCTTTTGAAAACTGGGCGATCTCGTAATAATAGTCGCTGATCACACGTAGTCCTTGGTCGAAGTTTTCCAAATGGAAATGCTCGTTTGGCGCGTGGAAGTTTTCGCTTGATAAGCCGAAGCCCATTAAAACGACGGGTACTTGTAAAATCTCATCGAATGCGGCCACGATCGGAATCGACCCGCCGCCACGCGTATAAGCTGTTGGTACTTTGTATACTTTCTCGTAAGAACGTCCGGCTGCTTGGATGGCTGGGTGGTCAAACGGTGTAATGAAAGGCTTCCCTTTGTCAAACTCCGTCACATTCACCGTCACGCCCGCAGGCATATGTTTGTCGATATGCGCTTTCAGCTTTTCAACAATCTCATCTGGATCTTGGTCGGGAACGAGGCGGCATGTAATTTTAGCGCCTGCTTCCGCTGGTAAGACCGTTTTGATGCCTTCACCCGAAAATCCGCCGAAAATCCCGTTTACTTCCAGTGTCGGCCGGGCCCATGTCTGCTCCAAGAAAGTGAACCCTTTTTCACCGAACAGTTCGGAAACACCGGTTTCTTCCTTCACTTCATTTTCATCGAAGCCAAGTGCTGCATATGCTTCCCGTTCTTCATCGGTTAATGGCCGGACTTTGTCGTAAAAGCCATCGACGGCGATCGTGCCTTCCTTGTCGCGGAAACTCGCAAGCACTTCGGTGAGTGCGTGGATCGGGTTTTGGACGCCGCCTCCATACAAACCGGAATGAAGATCACCTTTTGCACCTTGGACATCGATTTGGACACCACATAAGCCGCGCAACCCATAGCAGACGGCAGGTTGGCCAGGTCCTTGCATCCCTGTATCTGAAATAACAATCAGGTCGGATGCTAATTTTTCTTTATTTTGTTCAATGTACTTTTCGAGATTCGGACTTCCGACTTCTTCTTCACCTTCGATCAGGAATTTGACGTTGACCGGCAAGCTTCCTTGATCCTGCATCAATGCTTCCACCGCTTTCACATGCATGAACACTTGTCCTTTATCGTCACTTGCACCGCGGGCATACAATTTATTATCCCGGATTTCCGGTTCGAATGGCGGACTTTCCCAAAGGTGAAGCGGATCGACGGGTTGTACATCATAATGTCCATAGACGAGGATGGTCGGTTTCCCTTCGGCATGCAGCCAATCTCCGTAAACGACGGGATGGCCGTCGGTTTCATCGATCGAAACATTTTCCAAGCCCGCTTTTTGAAGTGAATTGACAAGCCACTCTGCCGCGCGCTGCATATCCTGTTTGTGATCGGATAACGCACTGATGCTTGGAATGCGTAAAAAGTCATTCAGCTCTTCAAGGTGAGTTTCTCGTTTCGTTGTGAAATATTGATCGAGTTTTTCTAAATGTGTCAATGAAATCCCTCGTTTCAAATAGTAGATTTATGACAACCAGTATACCAGACATATGGAAATTTAAGTCATGTCACGTATTGATACGTCGTAAGAAATTTAAAGGGTGCGGCGGCTAATGTTTGACACCTCGAAGAATAGGCAAGAAATAAGTGAAATATTCTTACGTTAAAGGAGGAATATGATATGCTAAGGAGAAGATAGATTTTGGAGGAATAAGGAAAAAATCCCGGGAGGAATGCTTTTTGTTTATTGCACTCGGATTCTTTTTATTCGTCTCGTTTTTCCTGTCGGGGAGTGAAACGGCACTCACCGCGGTGAACAAGATGAAAATTCAGCTGCGCGCCGAGCAAGGAGATCGACAATCGGTGAAATTGTTGAATCTTATTTCGAAGCCGGATCGGATGATAACCGCAATTTTAATCGGAAACAATATAGCGAATATTATGTTGCCAACGATCGTGACGATTATTGGGATTGAAAAAGGTTGGCCAGTCGGTGTTGCAACTGGGATTTTAACAATAATTATCATAGTATTCGGTGAAGTGTTGCCTAAAACGATTGCTGCTACGTTTGCAGATCGGGTTGCTTACGTTGTTGCCCCGATTATTGGATTACTAGTAAAAGTATTGCAACCGATTACAGCGTTGCTCGCGTTATTTACAAACGTCTTCATCCGTATTATTTCAAAGGGGGCCGTCACAGAAGCGACGTTGACAAAAGAAGATTTGAAGTCGATGCTCGATATCGCTTCGACGGAAGGTACATTCGCGCAAGAAGAGACGCTTCGTTTAAAAGGTGTTCTTGATTTTCCGGAAAAAGACGTGTCGGATGTACTGGAAACGCATCGGACGGACGTTATTGGCCTTCGAATGACAGCGTCCTATGAAGAAGTGCGGGAGACGATTTTGGAATACTTTTATACTCGTTATCCGGTATATGATGAAAATATGGACGAGATTGTCGGTATGTTTTATTCGAAAATGTTTATCGAATGGTCATTGGCTCCCGAGCGGCCGCTTGTTGACTTAATCGACCGCGATGCATTGTATGTCATTCATTCGGCGAGTGTGGAAAGCGTCTTTAAAATGATGCTCGCAGAGAAGAAGCATATGGCGATCGTGCTCGACGAATACGGAGGAACGCTTGGCATCGTCACGCAAGAAGACATTATTGAAGAGATGATCGGACAGGATATTGAAGATGAGACTGATATTGAAGACGAAGTGCTCGTCTATGAAAAGTCAGAGGATGAAATCATCTGTCACGGTCGATTGGAAATTAAAGACGCGATGGAACTACTTGACATCGAGTTGCCGACAGACCACGAAACGATCGGTGGTTTCGTTCTGCAACAACTTGGACATTTGCCCGAAGCAGGCGAACGGTTCTCGTATGAGAACTTGCATTTCGAAGTGGAAGAGATGGACAGAAACCGAATTACGAGAATGACGGTAAAAGTACATAGGGAGTAGTGTAGATCCATTTAGCCTCAACTGCCATATGAACGGATCGTAATGCGTAAGCGCTGGAGTTCGAGGAAATAGTGAGCGTCATTGAAAAGTTAGGTAGCCATAAAAGCGAGCCTTTCCTTGAGTCAATCGAGGAGAAGCTTGCTTCTTCATGTCAATACAGGACATGCTATAATTTATTGTTTGTTGATTGAAGCGAAAAGCGTCTTCCTAGAGCGGCAATCAACTCAATTCGTATATTAATTTTAACTCTCTATTCCGGAATTGACGCCATTCAGTAGACTTTTTGAGTACCTTGATTTTTCGAGCACCATTTTCCGCATAAATGCGGGAACATCTTGATAAGTGATACGTCCTTTATTGTAACTGAGGTATATTACACGAATTTAATCATTTCTTACACATTTGTAAGATAACTGAAAGAGAATCCGATGGTTTTACGCGTCGTTTTTGCTGATAATGTAATTAACAGTAGAAAGACGGGGGCGTAATTCAATGGAAAACAATCTGGACGGCTTGTATGAAGAATATGGCCGCTACATTTATCATTTATGTCTGAAATTGACACGAAATAAAGAAGAAGCGGAAGATGTCATGCAAGACGTCTGGGTGAAAGTGATCCGCTCCAGTGCGAATCTGGACAGCGTCGACCATGTAAAAGGATGGTTGACGACGATTTGCATGAATACGTTCCGGGATCGATACCGGAAAAATGTAAGAAGAAGTGAATATGTGATGAATCAACCTGCGACTCTGGAAGTACCGCTTCTCGATTTAGTTCCGAGCGAGACGATGACACCGGCGGAAATCGTAGAGCAAAATGACATCCAGTTGCTCATACAGCAAAAAATCCATGAGTTGGATGCGATTTACCGGAAGACGATCGAGTATTTCTATCTCGATCAATATTCACTCATTGAAATCTCTGAAAAAATGAAAGTATCGATTGGAACGGTGAAATCGCGTCTGTTCCGTGCAAGAAAGTATTTGAAGGAAATGTTGATGGAAGATTATTCGGTACGTGAGTACGTCACTGCTTAAATATTTTGTCTGGCACAGCTATGTATGCATAGCTGTGTTTTTTTGTTTGCAACCGTGCAATCAAGGGAACTCTTTTGGAGAGAACGTTGTGAGTGGAACGAAGGTGATGAGATGGTTATGAAAAAGAAGAAAAGATGGACACGGCGGAAGCGGAAGATTGTTATCGGTCTTTCTTTATTTTTGATCCTTTACATAAGCGTCACTGCCTGGCATATTTATAAACCGTTGCCTGCGGGGATTTCTTATGCGGGGCCCTTGCACCGGGCTGATGACGTCGAGATGTTCGTAGATTTGTCGTATGTTTACGATGCTGACGATGAAGAGATACAGGCAGAACTTTCCATTTTTGATGAAATCTATGCAATGATCGATCGAGCGGAAAAGTTTATCGTGCTCGATTTTTTCTTATATGATGATCATTTTGATGAAGAGGTTAATTTTCCGAAACTGGTAGAAACAATGACCGCCAAACTGATCCGAAAAAAGGAAGATCATCCCGACATTACGATTGTTTTTATTACGGATCCGATCAACACGGGGTACGGCTCTTATGAAAATGAATGGTTCGAGCAGATGGAACGAGCAGGGATTGACATCGTCTATTCGGATTTGAAGCCACTACGGGATTCGACGCCCATTTATTCGGGGTTATATCGGACGATCTTTCAATGGTTGGATGTAGAGAAAAAAGGATGGATTCCGAATGCGATGGCGAGTGAAGCACCTAAAATGACGCTCGCTTCTTATATGACTTTGCTGAACGTGAAAGCGAATCATCGGAAGACGATCGTGACGGATCAGGAGGCACTCGTCACTTCAGGTAATCCGCATAATGCGAGCGGGTTACACGGCAATGTCGCGTTGAAAGTGAAAGGGCCTGTGTTGAATGATATTTTGGAAGCAGAGGAAGCAGTCGTCGCGTATTCAACAGGCGGCACTTTGCCGCGATTGGAAGTTGCGGAGCAAACGGAAGGCATGTATGCTGTGCAATACTTGACCGAAAAAAAGATTTTGCAAGCGATGCTCGATGATATCGAAAAAGCCGAAGAAGGTGATACCATTTGGCTCGGTATGTTTTTCATCGCGAAAAAAGAGCTTGTCGAAGCGCTGATGGAGGCGGCAAGTCGAGGTGTTAAGGTGAAAATGATTTTAGACCCGAATGAAAATTCATTTGGCAATGAAAAAACGGGGATTCCGAATCGGCCAGTCGCCCAAGAGATGATGGAGAAGTCTGGAGACGAAATGGAGATCCGGTGGTACAATACGGTGATCGGGCAATATCATACGAAACTTGTCGTCGTTCAGACGGCTGATGGTACGTATATTTCCAATGGCTCCGCGAATTTAACGGAACGGACGCTGGATGATTATAACTTGGAAGCGAATTTGCGTGTCATTGCTCCAATGGATAGTGAGCTTATGCAACAAGTGGAAGCCTACTTTGAAAGGTTATGGAACAATGAAGATGCCTTATATACGGTCGAATTCGAAACGTATCAAGATTCTTTCACGTTTTTTCAACGGGGTATCATCGCTTTGCAACACTTGCTGAATTTGACAACGTATTGAATGGATCATTGTCCTCTCGATAATGGGGGATACTTACAGATCATTTACACTAAAAAAACAAAGCCATTCCTAAATAAAGAGGAATGGCTTTGATTAGTCATATTCAGCAAGTTTCTTGTTGAGGTCTGCAAGCTTGTCTTCCATCGCTGCAAGTCGGCCTTCCGCTTTTTTGACGAAGCTATGGATACCTGTCGATTCAAGTTTTTCAATATCTCCTTGCAGGTTCACATAGTCCATTTTCAACTCGGCAATTTCTCTTTCAATCTGTTGTTTGCTCATGTGAAAAACCCCAATCTTTACTCCTACTATATCACATCGATTTCTTCTTTTCCCGTTTCCCCTTGTACGGGGCGCTTCGGGTATTCTAAAAAATAAAGAATGGCTTCACATACCGTATCTTTTCCATCGCCGAGGTTAAGCGCAACTTGACGTTCGATCGCTTTTTTACGAAGTGCTTCATGTAAAAGAGGTTCCATCACGGCATTCAGTAAGCTCGATTGCTTCACTTTTCTTCCGGCTCCCAGATGAATGAAACCATGTTGTTCTTTCGGAAAGGAAAGGGAAATCTCGAAGTCGTTTTGAGCAAGAACGACGCACGGAATGCCCATGACCGCGATTTCATAAGGCATATAGCCAGATGCACAAAGGACGATATCTGCGGTTGCCAAAACTTCGGCTACATGATCCGGCTGTTCTTGGATGAATGTGTTCCGTCTGCCAAGTGCCATCATTCGCAGTTCGCTCACGTCGTGCTTATAGTTTTTGCCGACGAGTACGGTCACTTTAAGCGGGATTTGCAGTTGCAACATATGACGGAGTGCCCGGTATGTTAAGTTGCCTGGATCCTCATCACCAAATGAAATGACAAGATGGGGAAGTGGGCGCGTTGGACGCTTTTGCAATCCGATATGTTTAAAGGCGGCAAACTGCTCATCCGCAATGAAACTAGCCATTCCGACAACGTAATGGTCGGGTGCTTGATCATTGGAATCGGTGTACAGCGTTTGGAAAACGAGATCCGCACTGAGACCTCCGTCACCGAAATCATCGAAATGGATGATGGAAGGAACAATCCTTTTTATTTTATCGACGTCTTCACGTTGCGTCGAACCGCTATCGCGTAATAAAAGATCCGGTTTGACCGTTGTCAAAGCTTGTACCAAAGTGAGTTTCCTGTCGATCGTCACTGTGGGGAAACCTTTCGGCGTGTCGGTCACATCTTTTTCGGAAATGAATATAATATCAACCGTGTCGGCTAATGCATGGGCAATAATGTTAGCCCGTCTTGCAGGGTATGTCCCTTTGCCGTCTGTCTCGGCAACATAAATGGCCACTTTCTTTTTAGGTTGTTCGACTATTGGAATCATCCTTTCTATCAGGTCGATTGTTTCATCTGTTTATCGTATGGTTCGAAGTATTGAAATATGTACAATCACGGTTGTGTCCGCAAAATAGTATGATAAACTAGTTGTATTTCAAAAGGGATTGGAGGCGACTTCGAGTGTTCAATTCGTTGTTGTTTGACCTGATGCTCGTCGTTTTAATCGGGATTGTGTCGCAGTGGATCGCATGGCGGTTCCGAATGCCGGCAATTGTTGTCATGTCAGTGGCAGGATTGCTTGTGGGTCCGATATTGGGCATTATCGATCCGCGTGAAAGCATGGGAGATCTGTTTAGTCCGATTATTACGTTCGCTGTTGCGCTTATTTTATTCGAAGGAAGCCTGAATCTCGATTTCAAGGAGATCAGTGGGTTCAACAAACCTGTTCTCCGTATCGTGACGTTCGGTGCGTTCATCGCTTGGATCGCCGGGTCACTTGCAGCCCATTATGTGGCGGGGTTATCCCTTTCTGTCGCTTTCATCATCGGTGGACTTTTCATTGTCACAGGTCCGACGGTCATCCTGCCGTTATTGAGACAGGCAAAATTGAAACCGCGGCCTGCCGCTATCCTGAAGTGGGAAGGGATTGTTGTCGATCCGTTCGGCGCGTTGCTCGCGGTTTTCGCTTTTGAATTCATCCGTTTCATCAATCGGGAGTTGCCGTTGAATTCATTCTTGCTGTTTTTTGCAGCATCACTTTTCGCCGTCTTGCTCGGATGCGCTGTCGCGTGGGTGGTCGGTCGTGCGTTTGAACGGGGGAGTATACCAGAGTTCTTGAAGTCGCCCGTGCTTGTCGCTGTTGTCATTTTCACCTTTGTCTTTGCGGATGAAATCATGCAACAGACAGGTCTTCTTGCGGTGACCGCGATGGGGATGACGATGGCGAATATGCATTTGACGTCAATGAAGGAGATCCTTCATTTTAAAGAAAACATATCCGTGCTGCTCATTTCAGGGATTTTCGTCATGTTGACGGCATCTTTGAATCCGAATGTGCTCATCGAAATTTTCAACTTGAATATCATTTTATATGTCGTGGCAATGTTGTTCATCGTCCGCCCACTGTCGATCTGGCTTTCAACGATCGGTACGGACTTGACATCAAAAGAGAAGTTGCTCGTCGGTTGGATTGCCCCGCGTGGAATTGTCGCACTGACGGTATCGGGATATTTCGCGACAATTTTACAGGAATACGGCTATCCTGATGCGGAGTTATTGACTGCTTTGACATTTGCCCTTGTGTTCGCCACCGTTGTGGCGCATGGATTTACAATCGGGCCACTCGCCAAAAGGCTGAATTTGACGACAACGGACGAATCGGGTGTGTTAATTGTCGGAGGAACCCGATTTGCGGCGGAACTTGCCAAGTCGGTGAAAGAGACGAACAACGAAGTATTGCTTATCGACCGGACATGGGCCGGGCTAACGCATGCCCGTAAGATCGGGTTGAATGGATATATCGGTGATATATTGACGGAGCAACTGGATTATCACCTCGATCTGACACCTTACCGATTCATTTTGGCAATGACGAAAATCGACACGTACAATGCGCATGTGTGCGAAGATTTCGCACCGGATCTTGGACGCGAACATTTATATCAAACGTCTTTCCATTACAGAGAGGAAGGTTCCTCGATGTCGATTTCGGGAGGTCGTCCGCTGTTTACACCGGCAGTGTCTATTTACGCGCTTGAAGAACGGATGAACGGGGGGCATGTTATCCGTAAAACAGCGATTACAAAACAGTATAGCTACACGCAATATTTGCGGGAACGTGATGACAAATCGATCTTGCTTTATATTTTCCGCGCGAATGGCTCCATTGATTTTTATTCACCTGATGTGGAACTGCAAGCCCAAGCAGGGGATACGGTCGTTACGCTAACATCTCCTACGAAAACGATTGAACGTGTAAAAGAGCGTCTGGATGTGGAAAATAAAGAATCGGATATTCCGATGGAGAAGTTGGAAGAATTGTTTACAAATTAACTTGCACTTCAAATAAGTGTCTCTTGGTTGTCTAAGCTCATTTTGAGTCGACAGCCTCTTTTTTTGTTAGTATGAAAGATGAGAGTCGTTTTGTAAGGAGGATATATGATGAAGATATTATTTGTAGATGGAACGATTGTCGGAAGGAAAACAGGGGCTGTCCTTCAAATCGTTCAAGATTACATAGAACAGACAGGATGCGGTTTTGAACTGGAGTTAGTGGATTTGGCACAATATGACCATCAGTTTGTCGATGGCCGTCCTGCAAAAGATTATAACGAGGATATGCAACAACTCATTAAAAAGTTTGAAGAAGCGGATGGATATGTATTGGCTTCACCGATTTTCCAAGGATCGATCCCGGGTGTATTAAAAAATACATTCGATTTGCTTCATCCGCACACGATGCGTTATAAACCTGTATCGATTGTAGCGAACGGGGGTACCTATCAACACCATCTTGTTGTCGAGAACCAGTTGAAACCGATTTTAGATTACTTCCGCTGCCTCGTAACACCGAATTATGTCTATACACATGCCGATCATTTCGATCAACAAAATAATATTATCGACGAAGGCGTGCATGATCGTTTACGTGAACTTGCCCGCGTTTTTGTACAGTATGCAGAAATGAGTAAACGTTTGTCTAAAAATGCCATCGACCAAGATGAATAACGAAAAAAGCCGATTCGCCCATTTTATTTAGAAATGGAGGATCGGCTTTTTATTTGAAATCTAATCGTTGGTGATCGTATATGCCTAGTAATCTTTCACTTTCATAAACATTAATTCCTACTGTTTATTTTGTGAAACAACTATAAAACTCCTTTTTTTTATGAAACTTCCAGTGTTTTATTTTGTCTATGATACAATTTATGCAAGTAAAAAGAATCTTCTTTTTTGGGTCTATTTTCCGTTACCTTTTCAACGATTATACGCTTGCCTATCAAAAATTGGCGTATAAATAGGTTTATCGTTCTTATTTTCAGGGAGAGAAAAAACGAACGCATCTACATATATAAATAAAAGAAAGGAGAAGATTTGTGTGAAGAGAAATATATTTCTATATACTGTCATTTTCTGTTGCTTACTGCTCATGACAGCATGCAACGCTGGGAAAAAAGAAGAAGAAAACGATGCTGAAGTATTGTCTTAAGAACAAGCCGGCAACGAGCAAGGCGAAGGCGTAGC
>CAOKMT010000003.1 GCA_948469885.1 uncultured Sporosarcina sp.
GTCCGTTTGAAGGTGAAGTTTCAACGGAGCGAATACTGTCGATCGTCAAACAAGCGACGGCATTGGAAATTGGCATGTTGACATTGGCGGATACGACGGGGATGGCGAACCCAAAGCAAGTATTCGACTTGCTTACCGCTGTTCGCACTACCATTCCGAATCAAAAGCTAGGACTTCATTTCCACAATACGAGAGGAATGGGACTAGCCAATATTTTAGCCGGGATCGAAGCAGGAGTTACTTGTTTCGACACGGCGCTCGGTGGACTGGGTGGATGTCCTTTCGCGCCCGGAGCGACAGGGAATGTGTGTACGGAAGATGTCGTCCATATGTTACATAACATGGGGATGAAAACGAATATCGATCTGGCACAATTGGTGGAAGCATCCGCCGTTTTGGAAGAAGTCGTTGGACACGAAAACGTGAGTTATTTGTTAAAAGCGGGACCGTCAGATAAAAAATACCCGGTCCCTGTTTCACCATAATATTACTTAACCGATGGGGAGGATTTTGAATGACTGTGACGACGAGTTGGCAAACGATTAACGTGGACGATTCACACAAAGAAGATGCGGTCTATATTTTGGAACTAAACCGCCCGGAAGCGATGAACTCTTTTACGACATTAATGACGGAAGAAATCATCGGATGTCTTGCTGAACTGAAAGAAAAAAAGGATTTACGGGTGTTGATCATTACAGGTAGCGGGACGCGAAGCTTTTGTACGGGCGCGGATTTGAAGGAAAGAAAGACATTGGATCAAGATGGCTGGAAAAAACAGCATGATATTTTTGAACAGGCTTTCCAAGCGATCCGGGATTTTCCGTTCCCGGTCATTACTGCGGTGAATGGCTATGCGCTTGGTGGTGGGATGGAGATGCTATTAAGCACTGATCTTCGTTACGTTGCAGCACATGCAAAACTCGGTTTGCCTGAGGTGACATTAGGTATCATGCCGGGCGTCGGCGGTACGCAACTGTTGGCGCGAGCCATTCCGATCGCAGTAGCGAAAGAGATTTTATTGAGCGGCAGGCATATTACCGCGGAAGAAGCCTTGTCATACGGTCTCATCAATGATGTTTTCCCGATTGAAGCGCTAATGGAGAAGACGATTGAAGTCGCCAAAGGGATAGCGGCGAATGCACCTCTATCCTTGAAAGCGATTAAACATTCCGTCGATAGAGGATTGCAGACAGATATGCATACCGCAGTGTCGATTGAATTGGATCAATATTATAAATGTGCTTTTTCAGAAGACCGCGTTGAAGGTGTGCTGGCATTCAATGAAAAAAGAAAGCCGGTTTGGAAAGGGAAGTAATCTAGGATTAGAATTCAACATTGCCAAGCTATCAATACTTGTTTCTTAATTGTGAAAATGAATATCTCAATAATTATAAACCACTAGGAGGAATGATTTATATGGTACAGACTAAAAATTCAGCTGAAGAAATAGAGTTAATTCGTCAAAGTGTTCGATCGCTATGTAAGAAGTTTCCGGAAGACTACTGGGCGAAACTGGATAAAAACATGGATTATCCTGAAGAATTCATTCAAGCGCTGACAGATGAAGGATGGCTTTCGATCTTGATTCCGGAAGAGTATGGGGGTGCAGGACTTGGCATGGCAGAGGCGTGTGCCGTTTTGGAAGAGATTAACCGTTCCGGTGGAAATGCGGGTGCGGGGCATGCGCAAATGTATACGATGGGTGCGTTGTTGAACCACGGAAATGAAGACCAAAAACAGCGATACCTCCCGAAAATCGCTTCTGGGGAATTACGACTGCAAGCATTTGGCGTGACTGAGCCGACTGCGGGGAGTGACACGACGAGCATTTCGACGACAGCGGTGAAAAAGGGCGATAAGTATATCGTTAATGGCCAGAAGATTTGGATTTCCCGTACGAAGTATTCAGATTTGATGCTTTTATTGGCGAGAACGACACCGAAAGAGCAAGTGACGAAGAAGACGGATGGATTAAGCCTGTTTCTCCTTGATATGAATGACCAAAAAGACAATATTACAATTCGTGAAATCGATACGATGATTAACCACGCGACGACTGAAGTCTTTTTGGAAAATGTTGAAATCCCGGAGGAAAACTTAATCGGTGAAGAAGGAAAAGGCTTCCGTTACATTTTAAGCGGTATGAATGCGGAACGCATTTTGATCGCCTCTGAAAGTATCGGAGATGGCTATTATTTTGTCGACAAAGCAACACAGTATGCGAGCGAACGGGTCGTCTTCGATCGACCGATTGGCCAAAATCAGGGGGTTCAATTTCCGATTGCCAAAGCGTATATGGATATCGAAGCTGCCAAATTGATGCGAGACAAAGCAGCGGCTATGTTCGACGCGGGCGAAAAAGGCGGAGCCGAAGCAAATATGTCGAAATATTTAGCATCGGAGGCAGCGTGGAAAGCGGCCAATGCGGCAATGGACACGTACGGCGGTTATGGGTTTGCCACCGAGTATAATATTGAACGGAAATTTAGAGAGGCACGACTCTTTATGGTCGCACCGATTGCCAATAATTTAGTCGTCAGTTTTGTCGGTCAACACGTCCTTGGCATGCCGAGATCGTTTTGATGCATGTTGAAAAAGGTCTTTGTTAATCGCAAAGACCTTTTTCATTCTAAGGAATGAAAATATGTATTGTGCTGCGCTGTACTACGCTCAAGCTTCAATCTTGCGCCTAAAGCAGGCTGTTCCGCGCCCAAAACTTCAATCGTGCGCCCAAAGAAGGCTGTTCCGCGCCCAAAGCATCAATCGTGCGCCTAAAGAGAGCTGTTCCGCGCCCAAAGTTTCAATCTTGCGCCCGAAGAAGACTGTTTCGCGCCCAAAGCATCAATCGTGCGCCTAAAGAGAGCTGTTTCGCGCCCAAAGTTTCAATCGCGCGCCTAAAGTGAGCTGCAGTGCGCCTAAAACGGCTCGCATCATGCTCAAATTTATAAGGAGGAGAAAATGATGGATTTAAGCAAGAAATTAGCGACGTATCATGCCGAATTGACCTATGAAGATTTACCGGAAGAGGTCATTTCATTTGCGAAGTTATGTATCCTTGATTATTTTGGTTCAGCACTGGCAGGTGTCGATAAACCACCGATCCAAATGATCAGTGAAACAATTAACGAAATGGGTGGGAATCCGCAAGCGACGCTTCTCACTGGTGGGAAATCATCCGTTCTTAACGCAGCGCTTGTAAACGGCGCCGCAAGCCATATCGTTGAATTGGATGATATTCATAAAGGATCCATCATTCATGCGGCGACTGTCGTTGTACCGGCAGCCCTTGCCGTTGCAGAATGGAAGCAGTTAAGTGGGAAGGATCTCATTTTAGCGGTCGTCCTTGGGTATGAAATTTGCTTCCGCGTCGGTGAGGCAGTGTCTCCTTCGCATTATTATTATTGGCATAATACGGCAACATGCGGCACTTTCGGTTCGGTGGCAGCCGCTGCCAAATTGCTGCAATTGGATGAAGCAGCATTCATCAACGCGTTAGGGAATGCGGGAACGCAAGCTGCCGGTTTATGGGAATTTATCGAAGACGGGGCAATGTCTAAACAGTTACACCCTGGGAAAGCGGCGATGAATGGCTTATTGGCAAGTTTACTCGCACAAAAAGGGTTTACAGGTGCTCAGAAAATTTTGGAAGGTAAAAGGGGTTTCTTCAATGCGATGAGCGATGAATACGACGCGGAGAAAATTACGCTGAACCTTGGAGAAGAATTCAAAATACTGGAGAATTCATTCAAAGTCCATGCTTCTTGCCGCCACACACATGCAGCGATCGATCTGGCCATTGAAATTGTAAAAGAGAACAACTTCAAAAGTGAGGATATAGACAGGGTGGAAGTGGGCGCTTATAAATCGACAATGGATATTACGGACAATGCCGATCCACAGACACAATATGAATCGAAATTCAGTATCCAATATTGTACAGCGCTTGCGTTAGTGAAAGGCAGTGCGAATTTGGACGACTTTAATGAAAAAGCTTTATGGGATTCTGAAATTCGAGGAGTCGTCCATAAGGTGGACGCTTCATTAGACCCTGAAGTGGATGGCGCGTATCCGGAAAAATGGGGAGCTAAAGTGAAAGTCATTTTGAAAAATGGCAACGTGATTGAAAAACGATCGGAATATCCAAAGGGTGATCCGGAGAACCAAGTATCTTCGGAACAGCTACAACAGAAATTTTCCAATCTGGCGACAATTTTACCGGAACATCAGCGGAAACAATTTGCGGAGAAGCTATTGGCACTCGATACGGTTGAAAACGTTGCGGAGCTGATGGAAGAGTTGAGCGAAAACGTGCTATACGTATAAGAAAGGATTTTTGCGATGATGACAGAAGAAGTGAGTGTGGAAGTTCAGGAGAAGCGGAAATCGATCGCGGAAAGATTGGATAGATTTTCATTCAAACAGTTGGAAGAAGTCGAATATCTTCTTTCGACGTATGAAAAAACAGAAACGACTGGGCGGAACGGTGAACTGCCGATGCACTTTTATGGCCGGTTAACAGGCTTGAAGCGTTTGGATACGGACCAAGTTGAAATGGGTCTTGGTATACAAAACTTGAATACGTACGGCGTGGCACAAGGTGGCGCATTGTATACATTGGCAGATGTCACGATCGGCTTCATGGTTTTAGATCGTTTAGCGGAAGGGCAAAAAGTGCTCACTTTGGAGATGAAAGTAAATTTCATTAAAAAAGGTTCGGGTGCGCGCTTGATCGCAACGCCTGTCGTGCTCAGTTGGGGGAAAACGATTGTCGTGGCGGAATGTGCAATCACGGATGAAGCAGGCGAGATTGTTGCAAAAGCTTTTGGCACATTTTTTGTGACGCAACCATAAATGTGCAAACAGATAGAGGTGATTTTGTGAATGAAGTGACATACGAAGAAATCGTTCGAAACGTTCAAGAAATGTGTCAAAAAGCGAACTTTGACTTAGGTGAAGATGTGTACGCTGCTTTTCAGGAAGCTTTATCGACGGAAACATCGGATACAGGAAAAGAGATTCTAAATCAATTGGTGGAAAATGCGGATATCGCAACGCAAGACCGAGTTCCGATGTGCCAAGATACCGGGACCGCTGTCTTTATTGTAGAGCTTGGTCAAGATTGTCGGATTGTTGGGGGCAACTTGATCGATGCCATCAATGAAGGAGTGGCAAAAGGATATCAGGAAGGGTATTTAAGAAATTCGATGATTTACGATCCATTGAATCGGAAAAATACTGGAGATAATACACCTGCTGTCGTTCATATTGAGCTTGTAGAAGGGAATTCAGTGACATTGCATATGACGGCAAAAGGGGGCGGCGCAGAAAATATGAGTCGCATGAAAATGTTGAAACCATCGGATGGACTGGAAGGGATCAAAAAGTATGTCCTGCACGTTGTAGAAGAGGCTGGTCCCAATGCTTGTCCACCGCTCGTCGTCGGCATCGGTGTCGGGGGCAATTTTGAACGTTGTACTTATTTGGCGAAAAAGTCGTTATTCAGACCGATAGGCGAACGTCATGCAGACGAAACGATCGCTCAATTGGAATTCGAACTAATGGAAGATATTAATCGTTTAGGGATTGGTCCGCAAGGGATGGGGGGCAGTACAACGGCGCTCGATGTGAAAATAGAATCTGCGGCTTGTCATATTGCTGCGCTTCCCGTGGCAGTCAATCTAAATTGCCATGCAAGTCGACATCAAACTGTGACGTTGGGATAGGGAGGGGATTATATGCAAAAATCAATTCAGCTCCCTTTAACTAAAAAGGATGTTCAATCTTTAAAAGCGGGAGACCGCGTCTTATTGTCGGGGACTGTTTACACCGCAAGGGATGCCGCGCATAAAAGAATGATTGAGCAAGATCAAGCAGGAGAGCCTTTGCCGATCGAGTTGACCGATCAAGTGATTTACTATGTTGGACCAACGCCCGCTAAGCCTGGCCAAGTGATTGGTTCCGCAGGTCCGACAACGAGTGAAAGAATGGACTTATACACACCAAGATTACTTGAAAAAGGCTTAAAAGGAATGATTGGGAAGGGACATCGGAATGACGCAGTGAAAAAGGCGATTGTAGAAAACGGCGCGGTTTATTTCGGTGCCGTGGGCGGTGCGGCTGCACTCATCTCCCGATCCATCAAATCATCGGAAGTGATGGCATACGCGGACTTGGGAACAGAGGCGATCAGGCGATTAGAAATCGAAAACTTTCCCGTTGTGGTCATTAATGACATGTATGGCGGGGATGTCTACGAAGAAGGTGTTTCTACATTCAAAAAAGAAGCGGCGGAAGATCAGGGCTAACGAGGTGACTTATGAGCAAGTTTATTTTATCGGAGCATGACCGGGCTACATTACAATTCAAAGTAACAACGAAATTAAGAGAACTTATTTTAAAGGGACAATTCAGCATGGGCGAGCGGCTTATGCAGGAAGAGTGGGCAAGTAAACTAGGTGTCAGCCGTATGCCGATCCGAGAAGCGCTTCGTCAGTTGGAAGTAGAGGGGCTAGTCGTAATTGAGCCGCGGAAAGGTGCCATTGTTACCCCCATTTCTACGGAAGATATAGAAGAGATTTATCAACTGCGAGCGTTATTGGAAGGCCAAGCCGCTGAAATGGCGGTCAATTATTTAGATGTAGAAGACTTTGAAGAATTGGAAACGTTATACGACAAGATGATCGGACTGAATGGGAGCGAACAAGAGATTGAAATGTATATGTCGCTAAATGAAAGATTCCACGGGATACTAATAGAAGCTTGCCCATGGAGAAGAACGAAAGGGTTTATCGAAACATTGTGGAAAGGGATTCCTTCTTATACACCAAGTTTACTGCCAGATCATTTTCAAGCATCGCAAAAAGAACATGAATTGATGGTGGCCTTCGCAAAGCAGCGCGATGGAGAGAAACTGAGAGACATCACAGAAAAACATATATTACGCACAAAAGAGAATTTAGTGAACATGATTTTAGGAAACTAATTTTACTTGTCAGGAAAACAAGTTGAATCATGCTATGAAGCGTAACAAGAGAAAAGTCTTTTCCAATGAATTTGTTTGGAAAAGGCTTTTTAACATCATTATTGTTATCTATCAGGCCTCGACCAATTAATAGACTACCTTAAATATTCGAAATATTATTGACATTGGGTTTTTTATGTGTAAAATTAACGTAAATCTAAGTAGGTATTTTTTATTTTGAAGGTTGGTTTGAAGAGGTTTTTCGATTTTTCTATACAAAATCTATGTCGAATGATCTTGCTAGAATAATAGGAAGGGGAGGTTCTAAAAAAGTCGCTTCATTCAATAAGATTGATGGTATCTAAATATATGCGTGAAGTCGTAAATAAGGAGCGGGGTTACCATGGAAAGACCTTGGCATAAATTTTATCCGGAAGCAGTCCCTTACAAAATACAAGTTGACGCTTTTATGTCAGTGTTTGAAGTGCTTGAACGTGCAGAGATGGAACAATCCTCCAGTCTAGCAATTATTGATGGAGAACGAGAATTCACCTTTTTTGAGTTGAAGCAAGCATCTGAATGTCTCGCCGCAGCACTTTTTCAGCGCGGCTTCAAAAAAGGAGATCGACTAGCTTTAATGGTACCGAATTGCGTAGAATACGTAATAACATTTTTTGCAGTACAGCGACTGGGTGGGACGATTGTACAAGTGAATCCGATGTACCAGCCGTATGAGTTAGATCATATTTTAAAAGATTCCGAGGCCAGTTGGTTTGTTGGTTTTTCAACGGAAAAAGAAAAACTGGATCAACTTCAACTGAATGATCGACTGCAAGCCTTTTATATCGGGACAGAGAGTGGACAGGCCTTTCAAACATTGCTGGAAGAAAAAAGGACTGAGCTTCCCGATCTGTTGATCGATCCAGTTGAAGATATTGCCGTACTTCAATATACGGGTGGAACGACAGGCAGACCGAAAGGCGTGATGCTTACACATTTTAATGTGATCGCAAATATTACGCAAGCTTATACGTACGGTCAGAATGTCTATAAAGAAGAAAATCATCGGTTTTTAGGTTTGGCACCAATGTTCCACGCAATGGGGGTAACGAACATGCTCCTCTGTATATTATATCGTGGAACCTATATCGCATTGAAAAGATTTAAGGTCGAGCCAGTGATCGACTTGATCCGGAAACACCGACCGACACTTTTTACAGGGTCCCCGACGGTTTATATCGCTTTGTTAAATTATCCTGACTTGCGAGAAGACGATTTTAGTAGTTTTAAACTTTTTGTAGCAGGATCTTCTCCTGTGCCGATGGAAGTGATTAAGAAGTTTAAAAAATTGTCCAATGCTTTGTTCATAGAAGGGTATGGACAGTCGGAGGCGACGACTTCGATCCATCGAAGTCCGATTCCAGGGAAAATGAAGATTGGTAGCATTGGCATTCCGATTTCGGGTACGGACGCAAAAATTGTCGATATGGACAATGGAGAAGCTGAAATGCCCATAGGAGAACCGGGGGAACTGGTCGTGAAAGGACCACAAGTGATGAAAGGTTACTGGAAAAATGAAGCAGAGACTGAAAAGACCATTCGGGATGGTTGGCTCTATACGGGCGATATCGCTACACAAGACGAAGATGGCTATTTTTATATCGTGGGCCGTAAAAAAGAGATGATTATCGCAAGCGGTTATAATATTTACCCGGCGGAAATCGAAGATGTTCTTTATGAGCATCCACTCGTACGGGAAGCTTGTGTGTTCGGTGTCGCGGATCCATACCGTGGGGAAACGGTTAAAGCTACCATCGTGACGAACGGTCCTGTCAGCGAAACTGAAATCGATGAATGGTGTACGGCAAGGTTGGCAAGGTATAAAGTGCCGCGCATCATCGAATTCAGAGAAGAACTTCCCAAAACGGCAGTAGGGAAAATTTTAAGACGTCAATTAGTAGAAGAAGAACAAGAAAAAAGTCCAGTGAAAGCAGAATGAGTGAATACAAATAGTAAAGGTGGAAGTGAAATATGAAGAAACGCTTTACATTGGCTTGTGTGTGTGCTTTTCTGTTGATTATTGTAACCGCTTGCAATGGCGCTGGTGCTGAAGGAAGCGATAGTACATCACAAGAACAGATTACCTTGAAATTTGCGGTATCCCAACCCGAGACACATACGATGCATACCGAAACATTTAAACCGTTTATGGATAAAGTGACGGAAATGACAGACGGGCAAGTGACATTCGAATATTATCCCGCAGAACAACTTGGAAAAGCAGCAGACTTGCTTGAATTGACAAGTGATGGCGTGACAGATATCGGCATTTATTACGCTTCCTATTACCCAAGTAAAATGCCGATCACGGATGGCCTTTTAGGACTTCCGGGAATTTATTCGTCAGCTTATGAAGGGTCCATGACGTACCATGAATTGAGTAAACAAAGCTCGGTGTTGGAATCAGATTATCTGAACAATGGGGTAAGGCCTCTGTTTATATTGGCACCTCCACCTTCTGAACTTTGGACAATTGGAAAAGAAATTAAAGTGCCGGAAGATTTGAAAGGCATGAAGGTTCGAGTGACAGGAGATTTGTTAAATAAGGCAGTCACCTCGCTAGGCGCATCACCGATAAACATTGCTTTACCTGAGTTATACGAAGGACTGGAGAGAGGGGTTTTTGATTCTATTAATCAGAATCCCGTGTCAATAAGCGACTATGGTTTAGGAGAATTGATTAAATATGGAACAGACGGTGTATCTTTTGGTGGCGTAAGTGCGGGTTTTGTCATTAATGAGAAAGTGTTTAAAGGGTTGCCTGAAAATGTTCAAGAGATCCTTGTACAAGTAGGCGATGAAGTAACAGAAAGTACGGCTAAGTTTTATGATGATGATAGTCAACGTGTCGTTCAAGGTTTCAGAGAGGACGGCATCAATGTGTATGAGCTGTCGGAAGATGAAAAAGCGGAATGGCATAAGTTTTACGGAGAAATTGAAGAGAATTGGGTCAAGAAACAAAATAACCCTGATCTAGAATCTACGATTGATACATTTAGAAAAGAAGCTGAAAAGTATAAGTGATCAAAAGGAAGACTCTTTATTCAGGTGATCATTTAAAGAGTGAAAAGAGATAAGCAGATTGGGTAATTCCTCAAGGAATCCATTCGTTGAATCCAGTAAGTACGTCGGATTTACGAGCAAGTCTCACCCTAGATAAAAAACTTGGAGGAATGGGAAAAGTGAAAAAGAATTATATTTTGGTTTTAATGTTCGCTGTTTTTTCAATAATTGTATCTGCATGCGGTGATGCCAATGCAGAAGGAAACGATGGAGATTCAAAGAAAATCACATTGAAATTGGCAGTATCCCAGCCTGTTACGCACTCTTTGAGCACAGAAACTTTTGAACCGTTCATGGAAAGAGTGACAGAGCTAACGGATGGACAAGTTGAATTTGATTATTATCCAGCAGAACAATTAGGAAAGCTTTCCGATACGTTCGATTTAACAGGCACTGGTGTAGCAGACATCGGCATATACATGTCCACTTATTATCCAAGCAAAATGCCACTGACAAATGGAGTATTAACAATGCCTGGAATGTATTCCAATTCCTATGAGGGAACAATGGCTTACCATGAGCTTAGTAAGCAAAGTCCTGTTTTAGAAACAGACTTTTTAAACCATGGTGTCAGACCGTTGCTAAGCTATGCAATTCCTGTCTATGAATATTGGACAACAGGAAAAGAAATTAAAGTACCAAGCGATCTGAAGGGATTGAAGGCAAGGGTTTCCGGAGATATTGCCACACAAGCAATGTCAACATTGGGCGCTTCAGCAATTAATATTACTGTTGCCGAAATGTATGAAGCACTTGAAAGAGGCGTTGTCGATTCTGTTGGTTTGTATGCTGCATCTATGAAGGATTATGGGATGGGAGAATTGATTAAATACGGAACAAGTGGTGTTGCATTTGGAGGGTCAGGTATCGGTTTAGTTGTGAATGAAAAAACGTTCCAAGGATTGCCAGAAGATGTGCAAAAGGCGCTCGTGCAAGCGGGCGATGAATTTTCAGAAAGCAATGCGAAGTTTTTTGATGAACATAATGTGAGTGTTCTTGAGGGATTAAAGGGCGATGGAATTGAAGTGTATGAATTAACAGAAGATGAAATAGCACAGTGGCAAGAATTCTATACTGAAATCGGAGAAAAGTGGTTGAAAGAACAAAACAATCCTGATCTCGAAGCAACGATCAAAGCATTCCAGGAAGGTGTTAAGAAATACAATTAAGTAAAAGTCGGTTGAAATAAGGGGAATCCCTCGTGGATGCTATGTACCGCAGTAACAATTGGTTCAACAAACAGTTTGTGAGCACAGAGAATCTTCATCCCCATTACAAGTTGAGGAGGAAAACGCATGAAGAGAAATTCTATGACGGTTTTACTGTTTGCTTTGTTATTAATTATTATGGCTGCTTGTAGCGGTGCAGAGGCAGAAGGCAAAGACGAGGGATCCAAAAAGAAGATTACGTTGAAATTAGCAGTGTCGCAACCTGTAACGCACTCTTTGAACACAGAAACGGTTGTCCCGTTCATGGAAAAGGTAGAAGAAATGACGGACGGACAAGTTGAATTTGACTTTTATCCTGCTGAGCAATTAGGGAAAGTGTCGGATATTTTTGATTTGACAAGTACAGGGGTGGCTGACATCGGGCTATACATGTCACCGTATTACCCTAGTAAAATGCCAATGACAAACGGGATCATGACGATGCCAGGAGCCTATGAAACGGCCTATGAAGGGACGATGGCTTATCACGAATTGAGTAAACAAAGTCCTATTTTGGAGAGGGATTATTTAGACCACGGGGTCCGACCTCTTTTTAACTATGCAGTGCCGGTCTATGAATACTGGACAACTGGAAAAGAGATTAAAGTTCCGGAAGATTTCAAAGGGATGAAAGTGAGGGTCTCCGGGGACATTACAACGAAAGCAATGTCCGATTTAGGTGCTTCGCCAATCAATATTACGGTTGCAGAAATGTATGAAGCGCTTGAAAGAGGTGTGATCGATTCTGTCGGATTGTACGCAGCATCGATGAGAGATTATGGAATGGGAGAATTGGTGAAATACGGAACAAGTGGTATCGCGTTCGGGGGCACCGGTATAGGTCTCGTCATCAATGAAAAAGTGTTCCAAGGATTGCCCGAAGATATACAAGAAGCGCTCGTCCAGGCAGGTGACGAATTTACAGAAAGCAATGCCAAGTTTTTCGATGAATTCAATGTGAGTGTAATCGAGGAATTTAAAGATGCTGGCATTGAAGTGTACGAATTATCGGATGCTGAAAAAGCGGAATGGCAGAAGTTTTATGAGAAAGTGGCAGCAGAATGGTTGAAAGAGAAAAATGACCCTGATTTGGAAAAGACGATTGAAGCATTCAAGGAGAAAGTGGAAATGTATAAATGATGAAACGTAACTGATGAAAGCAAAAGTGTATAAATCACTTGGAAACTATTGTACTGGGGGGCGAAATTGTGAAAAGAAATTGGATCCTTGTTTTCCTTCTAGCGTCTGTGCTTATCGTTGCGTCTGCTTGTGGTGATGCCGACGCAGAAGGAGATGCTGATGGAGGAGATTCAGAAAAGAAAGTCACTTTAAAGCTTGCCGTGTCACAGCCGACCACACACACTTTGAATACAGAAGCCTATCAGCCTTTTATGGAAAGAGTGGAAGAGTTAACTGATGGTCAGGTCAAATTTGATTATTACCCAGCAGAACAATTAGGGAAAGTATCAGACATTTTCGATTTGACAAGTACAGGGGTTGCTGACATCGGCTTGTATATGTCCCCTTATTATCCAAGTAAAATGCCCTTAACAAACGGGATTATGACAATGCCGGGAGCCTATGAAACTTCCTATGAAGGGACGATGGCTTACCACGAGCTGACGAAACAAGAACCCATGTTAGAAAGAGATTTTTTGAGCCATGGCGTTCGCTCTTTAGTTAGTTTAGCTGTCCCTGTTTACGAATACTGGACTACCGGCAAAGAAATAAAAGTTCCTCAGGACTTTAAAGGTTTGAAAGTGAGAGTTTCGGGAGATTTAGCGACTCAAGCAATGTCTGATTTAGGAGCATCTCCAATTAATATCACAGTGGCCGAAATGTATGAAGCACTTGAAAGAGGCGTAATCGACTCCGTTGGTCTATATGCCGCATCTATGAATGATTATGGGATGGGTGAATTAGTTAAATATGGAACAAGTGGGATTGCTTTTGGAGGTACGGGAATTGGCTTAGTCGTAAATGAAAAAGTATTCCAGGGATTACCTGAAAATGTGCAAGAAGCGCTTGTTCAAGCGGGGGATGAGGTTTCAGAAAGTTATGCGAAGTTTTTTGACGAGTATAACTTGACTGTCATCGATGACTTTAAAGATCTAGGCATTGAAGTGCATGAATTGACAGATGATGAAAGAGCGGAATGGCAAAAGTTTTATGAGGAACTGGGCGAAAAATGGCTGAAAGAAAAAAATGACCCTGATCTGAATGAAACAATTGAAGCATTCAAGGAGAAAGTAGAGCAATATAAATGACAAAGGGAAGCTAACATTAGCCATGAATGTATGGTTTTCATGGAAATTGTTGTACTGGGGGAGAAGTCATGAAAAGAAATTGGGTATTCGTTTTCCTTTTGGCGTGTGTGCTCACCGTTGTGGCCGCCTGTAGTGAAGCGGACGCGGAAGGTGATGGCAAAGAAACGCAGAAGAAAGTGACATTAAAATTCGCAGTGCCGCAACCGGAAACACATAATATGAACCGAGAAGTTTTTCAACCGTTCATGGAGAAAGTGAAAGAATTGACGGATGGACAGGTTGATTTTGAGTTTTATCCGGCAGAACAGTTAGGAAAGATTGACGATCTATTCATATTGGCTGGAGACGGTGTCACAGATATTGCATTTTACTATCCGACCTACCATACGAGCCAAATGCCGATCAACAGTGCATTAATTCAAATGCCAGGATTGTATGCTTCTTCATATGAAGGATCGATGGCGATGCATAGCTTGATGAAGGAAGATCCGATTTTAGAAACGGATTTTCTAAACAACAACGTGCGCCCGATTTTCTACTATGCTGCACAATCGAGTGAGCTATTTACAAAAGAAAAAGAAGTGAGAGTTCCAGAGGACTTGAAAAACAAAAAAATGAGAGTGAGTGGTAAAGTCGGTAATAAAATGACTGCTGAACTTGGTGCGACACCGATTAACATCACACTCGCTGAAATGTACGAAGGTTTTGAAAGAGGCGTCTTCGACATCGTCAATTTGAATACCGCTTCGATGAATGATTACGGGATGTCCGAATTGATTGGTTATGGGACAGCTGGTGTCATGACGGGTGGGAATGGCGGCGGGTTAGTTATTAATGAAAAAACATTCCAAAGCTTACCTGAAAATGTTCAAGAAGCGATCATTCAAGTAGGCGATGAGCTCGTTGAAAGTAATGCTAAGTTTTACGATGAATATGCCGCCAGCCTGGCAGCAGAGTGGAAAGAGGCGGGCATTGTTTTACATGAATTGACGGAAGAAGAACAAGCAAAATGGCAACAGTTTTACGATGAAATCGAAGCCGATTTATTGAAAGAAGTGAACCATGCTGACGTGGAACCGGCAATCGAGGCATTTAGGGCAGAAGTTCAAAAATATAATTGAATCATCGCTTCACACTATATGTAGGGGAGAATGATTTGAATGAAAAAGGGAATGTATGGGTTTCTGCTGCTTTTGTTGTTGGTGATTGTCACGGCTTGTAGCAATGTGGAGGCAGAAGGCGACAATGCTGGAGCTAAGAGTGATGACTCCAAAGAGAAAATTACCTTGAAGTTTGCAGTATCCCAGCCGACAACGCACACAATGAATAAAGTTATGTATACGCCTTTCATGGAAGAGGTAACGAAGCGTACAGATGGTCAAGTAGAATTTGAATTTTATCCATCTGAACAGTTAGGAAAAATTGATGACTTATTAGATTTAACTGGCAATGGTGTTGCGGATATCGGGATGTATATACCGAACTATTACTCTAGTAAAATGCCAATTACGAGTAACTTGATGAACATGCCTGGGTTGTTTGAAAGCTCTTATGAAGGATCCGTTATTTATCACGAAATCATTAAGGAAAATGAATCCTTAATTAAATCTGACTACGCCAATAACGGAATTATTCCTTTGTTTAGTCTGGCTTCTCCATTAGCAGAGTTTTGGACGAATGGAAAAGAAATTAAAGTGCCGAACGATATCCAAGGAATGAAAATTCGGATCTCGAGTGAGTTAACGAATAAAGCGATGAAAGATTTAAAAGCATCTCCTATTAACATTACGATGGCTGAAATGTATGAAGGAATGGAAAGAGGCGTATTTAATGGCATGCTTTTAAATGGTGCGTCGACAAAAGACTATGGAATGGAAGATTTAGTTAAGTATGGAACAGTTGGAGCAGGCTTTGGAGGCGGTCTTCTAGGAGTTGGTATCAATGAAAAAGTTTTTAATGGGTTACCAGAACAAATCCAAGATGTACTTATTGAAGTAGGCGATGAGTTAACAGAAAGTGTTGCGCAACATTACGATGATTATACGAACGAGGTGATCAGCCAATTCGAAGATGCGGGAGTTAAGATGCACCGTATAACAGAGGAAGAATATGCAGTGTGGAAAAAGTTTTATGAAGATTTTGAAGAAGCGTGGACAAAATCCCAAGACAGTCCTGACTTGGATGCTGTCTTGCAATCTTTCAAAAAGAAAGTCATTGAACATCGAGAATAAATAATATCAAAAGATTGTAGGTTCTTTCAGCCTTAAGGAAATAAGTGCTTGTCATTTCATTTTTTTAGATAGGAGGTAACACTTTGACATACTTAACGAAATTGCTGACGAAAGTAGATAAAATCATAACGAATATATCGGCAATTACGATATTTATTATGATGCTATGGATTGTTGCGGATGTGCTGTTAAGGTCTATTTTTCATGCACCTATTTCGGGGACGATTGAAATTACGGGAGAGTACTTGCTTGTCATCATTGTCTACTTTGCCATTAGTTACACGTATAAAGAAGGCGGTCACGTCTCGGTTGAGTTATTCGAGGATAAATTTCCACAATTGTTTAAGAGAATAGTGAGAGTCGTCACAAATTTACTTGCTATTGCGGCGTTTACTCTTTTAGGTATCGCGAACTATCAAAAAGGATTAGATTATTTTGCTACGGATATTCGTACGACGAGCTTGCTAGATTACCCGTTGGCACCTGCGCTAATGATCATAACACTAGGCGTATTTTTACTTGTTATTAACTTAATATTAGAAACAGTTGCTGTTTTGAGAGGAAAAAAGGAACTGTAATTACCGTCTAGGCGCTTGGAGAAATCTTCTGCTAGAAGTCAGGCTACTTCTACCTGACTTCTGGCTTCGTCTATCCATGTAAGACGTCTATGCTACATGCGGTTGCTATTTACAGAGGCAAAAGGGGTGTTGAGATGGTTATTAGTGTATTACTGATAGCATTGCTTGTTTTATTATTGATCGGTATGCCGATTGCATTCGTCCTGCTAACGATAGGGTCGATTGGGATTGTATGGATTCAAGGGTTCGATACATTGCAAGGAATTTTATCGACGACGGCATATCGCAGTGTCAACAGTTTTACTTTTAGTGCGATTCCACTATTTATTTTGATGGCGCATTTTATTTCAAAAAGTAAAATTGCAGATGAGTTGTTTGATAGTGTCATTAAATGGATTGGACATTTTCCTGGGGGGACTGGAGTCGCGACGGTATTGGCAAGTGCGGGTTTTGGAACCCTTTCAGGGTCAAGTGTGGCGGCAACAGCAGCGATGTCCCAAATTGCGGTACCGCAAATGATAAAAGCGAAATATTCAGATTCCTTTTCAGCTGGATTAGTGGCGACGGCGACAGGTATATTAGCGGCGATGATTCCACCGAGCATTCCACTCATTTTATATGGAATTCAAACGGAGAACTCAATCGGAAAACTACTGATTGCCGGCGTTCTCCCAGGACTTTTGATCGCTTTCCTTCTATGTGTCTATATCATTCTCGTTTCATTGAAAAATAAAACGTCAAGTGTCAAGGCTTCTTGGAGCGAAAGATGGGGATCGCTAAAACATATATGGCCTGTTATCTTGTTAGTCTTGGTCGTTATTACAATCATTTACTTAGGTATTGGAACTGCAACAGAAGCGGCTGCCTTTGGAGCTTTTGGGGCGTTCCTCATCGGTGTCCTCATGAGACGCTTGGATTGGAAGGCGATTTATGAGGCACTTATGATTACAACAAAGCAATCCGCGATGATTTTCACGATTATTATTGGTGCCCATGTGTTTGCTTATTTCGTCGCATTAACACGGGTTGGAAACGATATTATTAATGCAATTGAAGCGAGTGGATTCCCGGCTTGGGTAATCATGTTGATGCTTGTCATTATGTATCTTGTAATGGGGATGTTCATGGACTTGATCGGTACGATGTTGTTGACGATTCCGTTAGTGTATCCGCTCGTCATTGGACTTGGATATGATCCGATTTGGTTTGGTATTGTGCTTGTTCTGTTATTGGAAATTGGACTTGTCACGCCACCAGTTGGGATTAACCTATTCATTGTAAGTGAGAATTCGGGCGTTCATTCAAATCGGGTCCTCGTCGGCGCAATCCCTTTTATAGTGGTAATGTTGCTCGCATTACTTTTAATTATGGCGTTTCCGCAAATTGCTTTGTATTTACCGTCGAAGATGTGATAGTAACTTAACTTTACACTTGTAAACACCAGGTGCCAACACAATTTATGTACTTCGAATTGTGAAGGCATCTGGTATTCGCAGGTTTGTAACTTAAATCGAAAGGGGTTTTTACGATGAAAACGAGAATTACGGAACTGTTAGGAATTGAATATCCAATCATTTGCGGAGGAATGTTCCAAGTCGGGCGGGCGGAACTTGCCGCCGCGGTATCTGAAGCGGGAGGGCTTGGCATCATCACGTCCAAGACGCAAGGCACATCGGAGAAATTACGTGAAGAAATCCGGAAAGTGAAAGCGTTGACGAAAAAACCTTTCGCTGTGAATTTGAACCTTTTTCCGAGTCAAACGGCGACGCCGAATGAAGATTTCATCCAAGTGATGATCGAAGAAGATGTCCGAATTGTCGAGACAAGCGGACGTAGTCCAAAAGCGCTTATGCCATTATTGAAAGAAAATGGTTTTACAGTTTTGCATAAAGTGGTCGGTGCGAAATATGCGATGACAGCCGAAAGATTGGGCGTCGATGCAGTGATCGTCGTCGGCAATGAAACAGGTGGGCATCCCGGGATGAGTGATGTCGGGACGATGGTTGCATTGCCACGTGTAATTGATTCGGTTCGTATTCCAGTCATCGCGGGAGGTGGCTTCGCAGATGGAAGAGGGCTTGTCAGTGCTTTGGCATTCGGAGCGGAAGGTGTTTTGATGGGAACGCGGTTTATGGCAACGAAAGAAGCACCGATTCATGACAACGTGAAGCAATGGATGCTCTCAGCGGATGAAACGGAAACGGTTATCGTGCAAAAGAATCTTGGCAGTCCTTCCAGAGTGGCATTGAATGAAGTGAGCCAAGAGGTTGAGCGATTGGAAAAGGAAGGGGCGACAATCGAACAGCTTCTCCCGCTTATTACGGGGCAAAGGGCGAAACATGTTTATTTTGAAGGGGATCTCGATGGTGGTATTTGGTCATGCGGACAATCTGTCGGTTTAGTGAAGGAGATTTTATCCGCTGAGGAACTCATCCAACAAATCGTCTCTGAGGCGGAGCAATCATTAGCATTTATCCGTAAAAGTGTGGAACATCGCGAAAGTGTCAAATAAAAGTGGCGGAGAAATGGGGGAATGGCTATGTTGACAGGTATTCGAGTCATTGACTTTTCACAATATTTACCGGGCCCTTACACGACATTGCGTTTGGCGGATTTGGGCGCTGATATTATTAAAATCGAATCGCCGAATGGGGATCCCGCACGCTTCCCGCCTGAACAAGATGGCGGAGAGCGATATGTATTTCGTGCCCAAAACAGAGATAAAAAAAGTGTTACGTTGAATTTGAAAGAACGGACAGAGCAATTGATTGCACTTGACCTAATAAAGGGAGCGGACGTTGTCCTCGAAAGTTTCCGTCCAGGAGTCGCTAACCGTTTAGGCATCGGCTACGAAGACGTGACGAAAGTGAAACCTGACATCGTTTACTGTTCGCTGTCAGGTTACGGACAAGAAGGAGAAATGAGCCATTTAGGAAGCCATGATTTGAACTATATGGCACTGAGCGGTGTGCTTTCCCAATTGAAAGATGACAATGAAAAGCCAATCCACCCGAGTACGACGTTGGCTGATTTGGTCGGCGGAGTTGCGGCGAGTGAATCGATTGTCGCTGCACTTTTACAAAAGGAGCGATCGGGCAAAGGAGCCTATCTTGATATTGCGCTCGCCGACGTCATGGCCACTTTAATGACGAATCACGTCCTTATCGAGTCGGCGACCGGTAAGGCGAACGGCATTGAACGGTTGGACAGACAACTCATTTGTTACGGGCTTTACGAAACGAAAGACGGTCGGTTTATGAGCCTCGCTGCTTTGGAACCGAAGTTTTGGGAGAATTTTTGTATGGCCGTGGAGAAAAAAGAATGGCTCGAAGCGCATCTCACAGCGCCGGTGGATTCGAATCCGGTTTACGGGGAAATTAAAAAATTGTTTGCGGATCGGACTTTCGACCAATGGTTGCAATTTTCCCAGCAAGTGGATTGCTGTATGGCACCTGTATTGAAATCGGGTGAGTTGGCAGATCATCCTTATTATAAAACTAGAAAGCTTATACAAGAACGATGGGGTCATCATTATGTCGCAACACGTTTCAATGAGGGGCAATCATTGCTTGAGGATTCGACTACGGCGCCGAAACACGGAGAGCATACGAAAGAGCTGTTAGAGAAATTGGCGCATGTGACAAAGTAATATAGCGTAAATATACAGAACGAATTGATGAATCGTGCACGGGTCGCTAAGTATCGTTTTACATCATAGGAAGTCACGATTGGTATCTTATGATTAAGAGGAGGACTAAATTAAGATGTCGAGACCTTGGTATTCTTCTTATCCAAAAAGTGTTCCACATGAAATTGCAATCCCTCATTATTCACTGTATGAGTTGCTCGCAAAAACGGCGGAGAAGTATCCAGAACAAAAAGCAGTAATTGATGGCACACGTGAAATCACGTATGCGGAACTGCAAGATAAAGTGGATCGTTTGGCGACGTCGCTTAAAAAACGAGGATTCCGTAAAGGGGATCGAATGGCGATCATGCTACCGAACAGTATAGAGTACATCATGACTTATTTTACAATCCACCGTTTAGGGGGCACAGTTTGCCAAGTGAATCCAATGTATCAGCCACGTGAATTGGATTATATTTTACAAAACTCGGGAGCTAAATGGTTTGTAAGTTTTGAGGAACAATGGGCGAAATTAAATGAAATTGAGCAACGAGAAGACTTGATTGTCATTTCGGCTGATCTGAAAAGCGGCTATCCTAACCATTTATATAAGTGGTTAGATGAAGAAGATGAAATCGTGCAACCTGAAGCGATTGATCCGCAAGAAGATGTAGCACTGTTACAGTATACGGGTGGAACGACTGGCAGATCCAAAGGTGTGGTCCTAACTCATACGAACTTAATCATGAATGTAACGCAGTCTGTCACATTCCAACAAGATGTGCTACAAATCCCAGGGGAAGTGATGGTCGGCTCTTCACCGTTATTTCATATAGCGGGCATTGTCAACTTAAACCAGGCGGTGCTAACGGGAGCGGTTTATCTCGCAGTCCGTCGTGTTCAGATCGACGACATGATGTCGCTGATCCGAAAGTATCGCCCGACCATTTTTTCTGGGGTCCCTACACTTTATATTGCTCTTTTAAATCACCCTGAACTTAAAAGTGATGACTTGAAAAGTTTTAAAGTTTGCGCAAGCGGAACTGCCGCTTTACCGATGGAGGTCATAAGCGGAATGGAAGAGAAAACAGGCGCCCAAGTTATTTCTTCATTCGGCATGTCGGAAGCGCTTATCACTCATCGCACACCTCCGGGAAGAGTCCACAAGCTGGGTAGTATCGGTGTTCCATTACCGGGGACGGACGCCAAAATCGTTGATATTGCCACAGGGAAGAAAGAATTGCCAATTGGTGAATCGGGCGAAATGGTTTTGAAAGGCCCTCAAGTGACGAGTCAATACTGGAATAATGCCGAAGAGACGAACCATGCGCTGCGGGATGGTTGGTTATATACAGGTGATTTAGCGAGGATGGATGAAGATGGTTACTTTTTTATCGTCGGTAGAAAAAAAGATATGATCATCGCAAGTGGCTATAATATTTACCCAGATGAGGTGGAGGAAGTGCTTTATCAGCATCCTGCGGTGGCAGAAGCATGTGCTTTCGGTGTCCCTCATCCGTATCGGGGGGAAACGGTTAAAACAATCATTATCCCGAAAAATGGTGCTCAAGTGACGAAGGAAGAAATTGTGGATTGGTGCAATGAACGGTTGGCGAGATATAAAGTGCCTACCCTCATTGAATTCAGAGATGAATTGCCTAAATCCGCGGTCGGAAAAGTGTTAAGGCGTGTATTAGTGGAAGAAGAGAGAACAAAGAATCCGACGGTTCATAGCCGATAAAATGACGTACTGGGAGGTACAAAAATGACAATGACAACAGTAGCAGAGCCGAAAAATGCAAAGCGTTCCTATTTCACTGAGCAACATATTATGTTCCGAGATTCACTTCGGAAGTTTCTTGAAAAGGAAGCCGTCCCTCATTTCGAGCAGTGGGAAAAAGATCGTCTCGTTCCTCGCTCTTTCTGGAAAAAGATGGGGGAGCAAGGGTTCATTTGTCCTTCAGTCGACGAAAAGTATGGGGGGCTCGGAGCCGATTTCGTTTTCACCGTCATTTTAAGTGAGGAACTCGGACGCGTCGGTGCTGGACTTGGTGGCATTGGTATTCATAGTAGTATTGTTGTCCCGTATATTGAGAGACTTGGCACAGAAGCGCAAAAAGAAAAGTATTTACCGGAGTGTATCCGAGGAGAGACCATCACTGCTATTGCGATGACCGAACCGGGAGCGGGATCTGATTTGGCTTCCATTCGGACGACCGCGGTAAAAGATGGCGACAGCTATATCATTAATGGACAAAAAACATTCATTTCCAATGGGATGTTGTCGGATCTCATTGTTGTTGTCTGTAAGACTGACACGGAAGTGAAGCCCGCGCATAAGGGCATTAGTCTTTTCTTAGTCGATAGTAATACACCAGGTTTTTCACGGGGCAGAAAACTCGATAAAGTTGGTTTGCATAGTCAAGATACGTCCGAGTTGATTTTTGAGGACGTTCGCGTACCTGCATCTCAACTGCTTGGAGAAGAAGGAAAAGGTTTCTATCATTTAATGCAAGAGTTACAACAAGAAAGAATTATTTCAGCAGCGGGTTCACAAGTGGCGGCAGAAGATATGCTTAGTTTGACGCTTGATTACGTAAAAGAGCGAAAAGCATTCGGAAAGTCGATCAGTGATTTTCAGAATACTCAATTTAAACTTGCTGAAATGGCCACCCAAGTCCAATTAGGGCGTACATTCATTGATGATTTGATCGTGAAACATATGGATGGACAGGACATTTACACTCAAGTGTCCATGGCGAAATGGTGGATTTCGGATAATGCGAGGAAGATGGCACCGGAATGTATGCAGCTTCACGGCGGTTATGGATTTATGGAGGAATATAAAATAGCCCGTCGTTATCGGGACATTGCAGTTGCACCGATTTATGCCGGGTCGAATGAAATTATGAAAGTCATTATTGCGAAAGATCTCGGCCTGTAGAATCCGGGATACTAGGCACTGCCATAAATTGCGGAAAGACGCAATTTGGAGCAATGACCTGATACTTTACTGATGTGGACGATGAACAGGATAAAGAATAGGGAGGAAAAAACTTGAAAAGACCGTGGTATCCTTTTTATCCAGAAACTGTTCCTTATGAAATTGACGTGCTTGACTGTTCGATTTATGACCTTTTTGAACGTGCGGTGCAGAAGTATCCTAACAATCAGGCAATCATTGACGGGGAAGATGTATTGACCTATACAGAGTTGAAGGACGCGGTCGACTATTTTGCGGCTGCCCTTCACCATCGGGGATTCCAAAAGGGCGAGCGGATTGCCATTATGCTACCGAATTGTAAGGAGTATGCCATTGCGACTTATGCAATCCATCGTTTAGGCGGAATTTTAGTCCAAGTGAATCCATTGTATACGGCGGAAGAATTGAAACATATTTTGAAAGACTCGGAGTCGAAATGGTTGATCAGTCGGGGAAATCAGCACGTCAAAGTGCGAGCCATCGGGTTGGAAGAGAAGGTGACCCTTATTTCCACTGATGGGCCGGTCGAAGAGGAGAAAAGCCTTTATGGATGGATCGATGAAAAAAGAGGACGATTGCCTACTTTGACGATCCGTTCGAAAGAAGACATTGCAGTGCTTCAATATACAGGCGGGACGACGGGACGGCCGAAAGGGGGGATGCTGACACATGCCAATATCGTCAGTAACTTCCAGCAAAATATTGCTTCTTACGGCGGGGTTTATGAAGAAGGGAAAGAAATTGCATTAGGCATCACACCTGTTTTCCATGCGATGGGTATGACCAATTTGAATATAACGATCTTTATGGGCTCGACTTATGTTCCAATAGAACGGTTTGAAATAAACGAGTTGCTTCAAGTGATCCGGAAGCATCGGCCGACAAGTTTTGGGGGCTCTCCTACAATTTATATCGCCTTGTTGCGCCACCCTAATTTGCAAGCCGATGATTTAACCTCATTCAAGATATGCAGTTGTGGATCAGCACCAATGCCAGTAGAAGTCATCAAGGAATTCGAAGAGAAATCAAGCGCGCGAATTATAGAAGCGTACGGTTTAACAGAAGGGACGACCGCAGTAACGCGCAACCCGATGGATGGGACACGAAAAGTGGGGAGCATTGGCATCCCGCTTCCGAGCACTGATGTTAAAATCGTCGATCTTGCAACGGGGAAGACGGAATTGCCTTTTGACGAGCCGGGAGAGTTGATCGTGAAAGGCCCACAAGTGATGAAAGGGTATTGGAAAAATCCCGAGGAGACAGAATTGACACTTCGAGATGGTTGGTTGTACACGGGAGATATTGCCACGATGGATGAAGACGGATACTTATACATCGTTGGCCGGAAAAAAGATATGATCATCGCCAGTGGGTATAATATTTATCCTTCCGAAATCGAGGAAGTGTTGTACGCGCATCCTGCTATATCAGAAGCTGTCGTTTACGGTATCCCGCACACTTATCGCGGGGAGACGGTGAAAGCGGCAATTGTTTTGAAACAGGGAAAGCATGCGACGGAAGAAGAAATTACCGAATGGTGTGCTGAGCGGCTAGCGAAATATAAGTATCCGCGGGTTATCGAATTTCGGGAAGCGCTCCCGAAAACGGCCGTCGGAAAAATTTTACGACGTGCGCTTATTGAAGAAGACCGATTGAAGCTGGCGAATCAATAACGTACGAGCCAAAGAATAGAACGAAAGTTAATTTCATAATTGCTTATTCCAATTAAATACACGGATGACGATTCGAATTAAAAGGGAGGAAAATGAAATGAGTGCAAAAGCAAAAGTGATTGGCGTGAATATGGTGAAATTTAGAAAGCCTGGGACGCAAGAACCTTATGAAGTGATGGCATCCCAAGCGATCCAAGGAGCGTTGGAAGATGCGGGGATCGATTACAAAGAAGTGCAGCAAGCATATGCCAGTTATGTATATGGAGATAGCACATGTGGACAAACAGCGCTTTATAAAGTCGGGATGACGGGGATTCCTGTCATTAATGTGAACAATAACTGTTCTTCTGGTTCAACAGCATTGTTTCTTGCACGTCAAGCTGTGGAATCAGGTGCGTTGGATTGTGCGCTTGCTTTCGGATTTGAAGAGATGCGACCGGGTGCGTTGAAAAGTAATTGGGATGATCGCACGACACCATTCGGCTGGGCGGTGGATCGGTTGGATGAATTGAAGCCGGATTTGCCTGAAACGCCGTCAAGAGCCATTAAAATGTTCGGGTCTGCTGGCATAGCCTATTTGGAGAAATACGGAGCGAACCCGGATATCTTTGCGAAAGTTTCCGTGAAATCAAGAAACCATGCGATTCAAAATCCATATTCCCTTTTCGACAAAGCGTTGACGGTTGAAGAAGTGATGAATGCACCGGTCCTCTTTCCGAATTTAACTCGTTTCATGGCATGTCCACCAACTTGCGGAGCGGCGGCCGCGATCATCTGTTCAGAGGAATTTGCACGAAAACATGGCATTACAGATGCAGTGGAAATTGTCGCACAATCCATGACGACCGATACGCAGGAAACATACGAAGATCCGATAAACTTGGCAGGTGCGGAAATGACAAGCCGTGCTGCACAGCAAGTGTATGAACGTGCAGGAATCGGTCCGGAAGATGTGGACGTCGTCGAACTCCATGATTGCTTCACGCCGAATGAAGTCATCACGTATGAAGGTCTCGCTCTTTGCGGTCGCGGAGAAGCCGAAAAGCTAATCAATGACAAAGATAATACGTACGGAGGAAAATATGTCATCAATCCTTCCGGTGGTTTAATGTCGAAAGGGCACCCGCTCGGAGCGACCGGTTTAGCCCAATGTACGGAGCTCGTCTGGCAACTACGTGGGCAAGCAGAGAAGCGACAAGTCGAAGGCGCCCAGATCGCTTTGCAACACAACTTAGGGCTTGGCGGCGCTGGGGTCGTAACGATGTATAAAAAAGGTTAACTTGACCCAGCGGAAGTTCCCCACTTCTATAAGTGGCAGAATGAATATTAAAATGTACTTCGAATCAGAGGGAACTCAGGCTAAGGCCGAGGCGTAATTGATTAAGAAGACGTCAAAGGAAGAATAAATTTCCTTTGACGTTTTTTATAGTTAGCAAGGGAAGAATTGGAGAGCAAAAGGTTGAATAAAAAAGATCCGATAATGAACCAAAGTAAACAATAATTAATATTCCGAAAATTATTGACAATTGTTTTTTTATATGTAAAATTAAAAGCAGAAGTAGAAAGAATTGCAGTGATATTTTCATAGAGTTAAAGGATTTTACTTTTCCTATATGAAAAGTAAGCAGGGGGTTAAGAGAAATGGAAGCGTGTATCAAGTATGAAGTGAATAACAATATTGCACAATTAACAGTGCATAATCCAAAGCAATTGAATGCCATCACGGTGGAAATGCGGGATCAGTTATTGGAGGTACTCCAAGAATGCGAGCAGTCACCAGATGTCAAGGTCGTCGTATTAAAAGGGGCGGAAGGAAATTTCAGTACGGGTAGCAGTGTCAAAGGAATGGGCAGCCGAACAGTGCTAGAAACATACGACCATATGGATAAGTTTGGAAGTGTCGTGAAGGCAATCCATAATATGGAGAAAATCGTCATCGCTGAAGTCGATGGATATGCAGTCGGGGCTGGATTCAGTTTGGCATTAGCGGCAGATATCGTCTATGCGTCGACGAAGGCAAAATTTGGTCTTGCGTTCAATAAGATCGGACTTGTCCCAGACTGCGGTTTACATTATTTCCTTACGCAACTTGTAGGTCCCTATAAAGCGAAAGAATGGATTGTCACCGCTGCGACCATTCCCGCGGAAGAAGCAAAAGAATACCGGATCGTCAATGACATACTGCCGAGCGAAACGCTTCATGACACAGTCATGAAAAAAGCAGAACAGATTGCTTCCGGTCCTTTCTATGCGAATATCATGTCAAAATCTATTGTCAACAGTGCGGGTCAATTAACATTGGAACAAACATTGCAGGAAGAACGGTTTGCCCAAACAATCTTGCAACAGACGCAAGATCATCAAGAAGGTGTGAATGCGTTCCGCAATAAGAAAAAACCTGTTTTCGTCGGACAATGAGCACGTGCTAAGCCTTAGCATATGATTCGGAAAAAAATGGGACGCGCTTTCCGGAGGGCTGGCTCAAGTGAGAGTCCGCCCCCAAGCGCTGAAATGATTTAGCTTGAAGACGTTATGAAGTGAGCGAATGACCGTAGTGCGTCTCAATAAGATTGATAATTCGACGTATTCCGTAGATTGTGTATTTTTTGTAAGTTTTTGAGAAAAAACAGAAAGAAGGTCTTGAGGAAATGGACATATCAAACAAAGTAGCGATTGTCACGGGAAGTGGAAAAGGAATTGGGAAAGAGACTGCATTAGTGCTCGCCAAACACGGCGCGGATGTCGTTGTGGCGGATATGGATTTGGAAGCTGCCCAAAGTGTAGCGCATGAAATTGAAGCATTGGGAAGAAAAGCGATTGCTTGTCAAGTGAACGTTGCCAAAAAGGAAGATGTCGACAAAATGGTTGAAGAAGCAATTAACACATTCGGTGATTTGGATATTCTCGTCAACAACGCAGGCATTACGCGCGACGCAATGATGCATAAAATGACGGAAGAACAGTTTGATCAAGTCGTCCAAGTCCATATGAAAGGAACGTTCTTATGTATGCAAGCGGCTTCCCTTCATATGCGAAAACAAAAGAAAGGGAAGATCGTCAATATCTCTTCCATTTCGGCAAAAGTTGGGAATATGGGACAAGTCAACTATTCGGGCGCCAAAGCGGCAATCGTAGCGATGACAAAAGTTGCAGCTAGAGAATCGGCCCGTTATCAAATTAACGTCAACGCAATCCAACCCGGTTTCATCGATTCAGATATGACGAGAGCGATGCCTGAAGAAGCGCGGCAAGCCGCAATCAATGGAATTCCGATGCAAAGACCGGGTCAACCGAAAGACATTGCGAACGCAGTTTTATTTTTATGTTCCGACTACGCAGATTACATTACAGGAACGGTCACAGAAGTGACAGGCGGGCGACATATGTAAGCGTTAACAGCGGAGGAATGTAGCAGTTTGTAAGAAGGGGGATTTTTAATGCAAACGCAAGCATTAGAAGGAATTAAAGTTCTTGACTTGTCTCGAACACTTGCCGGGCCTTATTGCAGTATGTTACTTGGAGATATGGGGGCAGATATTGTAAAGGTTGAAATGCCCGGAAAAGGCGATGAATCTAGAAGGTTCACCCCGCCGACATGGGAAGGTGAAAGTTGTTATTATCTATCGACTAACCGAAACAAGAGAAGTATTGCCTTAGACTTAAAAACAGAAGAAGGGCTAGAAATTGTTTATAAGTTGGCAAAGGAATCGGATGTGCTTATTGAAAACTTCCGTACAGGTGCATTGGACAAGCTAGGGTTAGGTTATGAAAAGATGAAAGAACTCAACCCTCGCCTCGTGTACTGTTCAGTTTCGGGTTTTGGACGTACCGGACCCGAAAAATATAAAGCAGGATATGATTTACTGTTGCAAGGTTTTGGCGGCTTGATGAGTATTACTGGGGAACCGGATCGACCGCCCGCCAAAGCAGGTATGTCTATCGTGGACTTAACAACAGGAATGTTTGCAGCTTACGGTGTTTTAACAGCTCTTTTTGCGAGAGAAAAGTCCAATAAAGGACAATTCGTAGACGTTAGTCTACTAGATGGACAAGTATCGCTCTTGAATCATATGGCAACAGGATATTTCGCGACAGGAAAAGCGGCGGGACGTATGGGATCTGCACATCCATCTATCGTTCCTTATCAGTCTTTCCCAGCAAAAGATATGGACATTATTCTTGCTGTTGGAAATGACTTGCTGTGGGAAAAATGCTGTCAGGCTTTAGAGTGGAGTGACTTATTGGAAGACGCTACATACAAAACAAATGATTTAAGAGTAGCCAACCGAGCTCAATTAATCCCAATTATTACTGAAAGAATTTCCAGTTTGGAAAGTGAAGAGATATTCGCAAAGTTAGATTCAGCCGGTGTGCCTTGTGGGCCGATTCATACGATCGATCAAGTTGTCAATCATCCACAGGTTCAAGCAAGGGAAATGATTTTGGATGTAGAACATCCAATCGTAAAAGATTTAAAAATACCAGGATTTCCTGTGAAGTTGTCAGATACACCAGCGGCCTTGGATAAACACCCTCCATTGTTAGGGGAACATACGGAGGAAGTTTTGAAAGAACTAGGTTTTCAAGGCAGTGAAATTCAAACATTGAAAGAAAAGGGAATCGTGGGAGAGGCACAGGACATTGTTAAACTGACCGACTAGTGATTGGTCTGATGAAAAGCGAATATGTTCACGTTCAAGATCAAAATGAGATAGGGGGGCGTTTCAAGTGAAAAGTAAGTTGCTACTTTTTTTATTGCTGACATTGACTCTCCTACTGACCGCTTGCAGTGGCGAAGAAGGGAACGCTAAAACGACAGGGGGAACGGGCGGCCAGACGATAGAAAATTTACCTGGCGACATGGTTTGGAGTGTGTATGATGTAGGTGCCGCCGGATATGTTGAAGTGACGGCAGTTGTCAATGAGTTGACGAAAGAATACGGCGTTCAATCACGGCTTCTTCCATCTTCAAGTGGAGTGGGACGGATGCAACCAATGAAAAATGGTGTTGCTGAGTACGGTAGGTTAGGAGACGAATCCCAATTCGCTTTCGAAGGGAGTTTTGAATTTGCTTCCAAAGAATGGGGACCGCAAGATTTAAGACTCATTTGGACGCCATACACTTCATATGGCGTGGCAACGCATGAAAAATCCGACATCAATTCCTTGGAAGACTTAAAAGGAAAAAAGGTGCCATTCATCGTCGGTAACCACTCTGTCAATATAAAGACCGAATCGATCCTTGCTTTTGCCGATTTGACGTGGGGGGACGTCGAGAAAATCGAGTTGTCTGCATACGGTGCACAAACGGACGCATTGAAACAAGGACAAATCGATGTCGTGTCCATGATTCCTTCGGCACCGGGTCTATATGAAGTGGAAAGTATGGACGGGCTAAAATGGCTGGAAATGGATGCTGAAGATGAAAAAGGTTGGGAGAGGCTACAAGCTGTCGCTCCTTGGCTCGTTCCGGGAGAGGTCGCGGAAGGGGCAGGCATTACTGAAGAGAAACCAGCCGATCTAATCGGATATGGATACGCTTTAGTTGTTTACGAGGAACAGGATCCAGAAGAAGTTTATGCATTGCTGAAAGCAATCGATGGGACGTTCGACAAATGGAAAGATTCTTCGTCAGGTCTCAAAGGGTGGCATAAAGACCGAATTATCGCAGAACCGCTCGGCGTGCCGATGCATGAAGGAACGGTCAAGTTCTTGGAAGAGGAAGGATTATGGACGGAAGAATTCCAACAGAAAAATGATGCGCTCATCGAACGCTCCCAAAAATTGAAAGCGCTTTGGGAAGAAACGTTGAAAAACGCAGACGAGGAAGGCATCAATGAAAAAGACTTCCCGGAGTATTGGTTGGAAAAGAAAGTTGAATTGAATTGATTCACTGAGCAACTGAAGTGAAAGAATATTACCCATCGTTTCGTCATGGATATACAAAAAAGGGGTGAAAAGTATGATACCACGGGTGAACAGATTTTGGGGAATCGTCGTCATTGTCTTGACTTTGCTAGGAATCCTGTTGTCAGTGAATCAATTGTTTTACTTGAAGCTTTTCGGCTTTAACCCGATCAAACCAGCATATCTATACTTACTGATTTCTGCTTTTATGCCATTGGCGTTCATTTTCCATCCGTTCAAAAAGAAATCGGAACCACAGAAAGTTCAATGGTACGATGTCGTTTTGATCGTCATATCCTTTTCCATACCGCTCTATATGGCGATCAATAGTCAAAAAATTATTTATGAAGGTTGGGAATATGCATCTCCGACCATTGCCACGATCTTGAGTATTGTATTCTGGGTTGTTTTACTGGAAGCGCTCCGGCGAGTGGCCGGTTTGCCAATTATGCTCATTAGCGGGACGTTTTCTTTGTACCCGTTATTAGCAGGTGCTGTACCGATTGGTTTTTTATCGGGGCAAAGCTTTGATTTTGTAACAACTGCAAGAAAGCACGTCATGAGTGAGAGCAGTATTATCGGTATTCCTTTTGACACGGTCGGTGCATTGCTCATTGGGTTCATGCTCTTTGGTGTTGTCTTGACAGCTTCAGGTGCCGGCGACTTTTTCTTTAATCTTGCCCAATCGATTTTTGGCCGTTTTCGTGGGGGACCGGCAAAAGTCGCAATCATTAGTAGTGCATTTTTCGGCATGTTGAGCGGTAGTGCGATTTCGAACACGATCACCACAGGTGCAATGACGATTCCGTCCATGAAAAAAGCAGGTTACCCACCTCATTACGCAGGCGCGATTGAGGCGACTGCTTCAACGGGCGGCACGATCACACCACCGATTATGGGATCTGCTGCGTTCATCATGGCATCGTTTATCGGTGTCCCATACTTTGAAATTGCTTTGGCAGCAGCAATTCCGGCAGTTCTTTATTTCTTTGCATTGATGATTCAAGCGGATGGTTATGCAGCAAAGAACAATTTACAAGGCATTCCGAAAGCACAGTTGCCATCTTTGAAAAATACGTTAAAAAGTGGATGGCTTTACCTTTTTGCGCTCGTGTTACTCACTTATCTACTTGTTGTCATGCGCAATGAAGGACAAGCACCATTTTATGTGAGTTTATTGCTTTTAGTGCTTGCGATGTTTAAAAAGGAAACACGTTTCAATAAAGAAAAACTTTATAATCTTGCTGTAGAATCCGGCCGCATTTTAGCTGACTTGACGTGTTTAATTGCAGGGATCGGCTTTATCGTCGGTGCGTTATCGATCACGGGGGTATCCTTCTCTTTTGCAAGAGAATTGGTAACAGTGGCGGGAGATAATATGTTCCTTATTTTAGTTGCAGGTGCGATTACGAGTTTCATTTTAGGAATGGGAATGACCGTATCGGCAGTTTACATTTTCTTGGCGGTCGTCATGGCACCGGCATTGGTTCAAATTGGAATTGATCCGGTTGCTGCACATCTATTCGTCTTATACTGGGCGACGGTTTCTTATATTACACCACCTGTTGCATTGGCTTCGTTCGCGGCTGCGGGTATTGCGAAGGCGAATGCGATGAAAACCGGTTTCACTTCAGTACGGCTCGGAATCGTGACATTTGTCGTTCCATTCATCATTGTCTATGAGCCGGCTTTGATTGGTAGAGGTAGTGCCTTTGACATACTATGGGTCGTCGGGACGGCAATCATCGGCGTATTCGTATTATCCTCCGCTTTGGAAGGTTATCTCATAGGGGCAGGGGAAGTCAGAAGTACAGCCATCCGAATGGTTTTAATCCTTACATCTTTAGCTGTCATCGCGCCATTTCTCATCTCGAGTTTAATCGGCATCGGCGTGTTGGCCGTCCTGTTTTTTGTCATTCGTTTAGCGAATAAAAATACGATTTCATCGGAAAAGTTAGTCGTTTAAGACGCGTTAGATGAAAATCTTATTTCAATATGTAAGCGAAGGGAGACGAGCAAGAATGCCAATGAAAGACTTAAAGAAGTTTTTTCATCCTGAATCAATCGCGATCATAGGCGCTTCTGCCAATTTTTCGTCGATTAGTGGAAAGCCGGTTAAAATACTTTTACAACATAATTTCCCGGGAGATATTTATCCTGTGAATCCTCGATATGAGGAGATTGGCGGACTGAAATGTTATCCATCCGTATTGGATGTGCCAGGACAGATAGACTTGGCAATTGTCGCTGTGTCAGCATCTCGTTTAATGTCCATTGTAAAGGATTGTATCGCGAAAAAGGTTCGGAATCTTCTGTTGTTTAGTTCTGGTTTTGCGGAAATTGGTGAAAGCGGCAGGAAAATTCAAGACGAAGTGGCGCAACTTGCAAAAGCGAATAACATCCGAATTATCGGTCCGAATAGCGCGGGATGCTTAAATGTTAAAGATAGTATCCCGATGAGCTTCGCGACGACACTTGAATCTGCCGAACGTTTTCAATCGGGAAATGTCGGGTTTGTTTCACAAAGTGGTGCACTTGGATTTTCTGTCTTCGGCTTAGCGCAGGAGAGAGATCTCGGTTTCACTTATATTATTAATACTGGAAATGAAATGGATATTACAACATTGGATTCGATGGAATTCATGTTGGAAGATAAGGATACGACTGTCATTGCGGGGTATATGGAAGGTGTTCCAGACGGTAAACAACTCATTCGTGTGGCAAAGCGGGCAAAAGCGTTGAAAAAACCGTTAATCATTTTGAAGTCGGGAACTTCTGCGCTTGGTAAAGAAGCAGCATTATCCCATACGGCTTCCTTGGCAGGATCCGAAGAAACTTTCCAAGTGATTGCGAAACAGTATGGTCTCATCATGGTGAAAGATATTGATGAAATGATTGATGCGATGCAAATTTTCTCTGGAGGAAAAGTGGCAAAAGGCAATCGATTGGCAACGATATCGAATTCCGGTGCGGAAGGGATCAAAATGGCTGACTTCAGCGAGCAATTCAATATTCAATTGAAACCGCTGCAAGGCGAAACGAAAAAGAAAGTCGAAGCGATCATACCAGCATACGGGTCGGCGTTAAACCCGATCGATGTGACAGCGCAAGCGTTGACAGAACAACATATTATTCCTGATACGGTGGAAGCATTGGCGAAGAGTGACGAAGTCGATGTTATCGTAGTCCAAACAACTTTCGGTGGAGAACTGGGTGTACAAATTTGTCAGCAGATTGTCGAGCTGGATAAAAAAGTGGACAAGCCAATCGTTGTGGCTGTTACAGGGACAGAACAGCATTGCGGAAAAGGAAGACGGGTGTTACGTCAAAATGGTGTCCCGGCATACGTGACAACCTATGACACGATGGTGGCAGTCAAGCATTTAATGGACGCAGGCGAGTTTCACGATTTACCGATAGTCGCAGAAGAACGATTGTCGGAGGATCCTATCCAACTTGTACAAGATGAATATAAAACGCATATATGGACTGAAGAGAAGGTGAAGGAAATTCTTGCACAATTGAAGGTGAAAGTACCGAAAAGTATCGTTATTCGGTCCATCGACGATATTGAAAAACATACTGGTGACCTTCAATTTCCGTTAGTCGCAAAAGTCCTTTCCGATGAAATTTTGCATAAGACAGATGCGGGCGGCGTTAAGCTAGACATTCAAAATGTGGAAGAGGCGAAACGGGCGTTTCATGCAATCATCGAATCTGGTAAAAAATATAAAGCGGATGCACAGATTGAAGGTGTGTTGCTAGAAGAGATGCTCCAAGAACAAGGCGTTGAAATGTTCATCGGTATTAAAAATGATTCACAGTTTGGTAGTTTCATCGTTTGTGGATTGGGCGGCATTTTTATCGAAGTGTTGAAAGATGTTTCCATACGTCATATCCCGATCCAAAAAGAAGACGCCTATTCCATGCTTGAAGAATTACAAGGATACCCGATGCTGTTAGGTACGCGTGGTCAGGAGAAGTTGGATATTGATGCGCTTGCAGAAGCGCTCGTTAGCATTTCCGATTTTGTCCAAGCACAAAACGGGACATTGCAAGAAATGGACATTAACCCTGTCGTCGTCTTGAAAGAAGGTGATGGCATCATCGCTTTGGACGGCTTGATGATTTGGGACGAAGTGAAATCTACCACTCTTGTATGAAGATGAGAAGGGGGAGGCCTGTGATATCAACTGATACGGATTATTTGGAATGGTTGAGAGATCGTTTTGAGAGCTCAAATTATTGGAAGAATCTTGGTATCTCTTTCGATCGTTTGGAAAAAGGCGATGTACGCGTGAAGTTGACCGTTGATGATGATGTTTTAAATAACAATGATACATTGCACGGCGGTGCCATCGCATCGCTCATCGACGTAGCTATCTCATCGACATTACGTTCCATCATTCCGGAACTCGTAACGACGGTTTCATTGACAACGAACTTCATCAATCCAGCAGCTTACGGTAAAACCGTCTATGCAACAGCTTCTGTCGTCAGTTCGAAAAGTAGGATTCAATACGTCGATGCGAAAGTCGTCGACGAAGATGGGTTGTTAATAGCAAATGGTGTTGGTGTCTTTTCTAAAATTAAGAAAAAAGACGGAAAATAAATTGAAATTAAAACTTAGGGGGAATAAAGATGAGCTATGAACTAACTGAAGAACTACAACTAATTACGAAAAATGTGCGTGACTTTGTTTACAGTGAGGTCGATCCACTGGCTGGGGAAATCGATAGAACAAATAAGATCCCTGAAAAGATTATTCAACAAAGCCGGGAAATGGGATTGTTCGGTTTAAGTATCCCAGAAGAATACGGCGGACTTGGTCTTGATACAGTTGGGAAATTTGCAGTGCTTGAAGAACTTGGAAAGACTTCGAATGCTTTCACAACACTTATCGGTGGCCATACAGGAATCGGGACAGTCGGAATCGTTGAAATGGGGAACGAGGAACAGAAGAGAAAGTATTTGCCTAAACTAGCTTCCGGAGAACATATCGGCGTATTCGCACTGACAGAACCGAGCGCAGGATCGGATGCTTCCAATATTAAAACGACAGCTGTCAAAAAAGGGGATAAATATGTACTGAATGGCTCTAAAGTTTATATTACCAATGCAGATATTGCAGATGTCTTTACGGTGATGGCCGTGACAGATCCGAGCAAAGGAGCGAAAGGTATTACATCTTTCATCCTTGAGAAGGGCACGCCTGGGTTAACGGTCGGTAAATATGAGCCGAAAATGGGTCTACATGGTGTCCAATCGGTTCAACTCTTCTTTGAAAACTGTGAAGTCCCAGTTGAAAACATGCTTGGAGAATTGGGGCAAGGCTATGTGAATGCATTGAAGATCCTTGCAAACGGGAGAGCTGGATTGGCTGCACGGAATTTGGGCTCTTGTGTGAAGTTGCTTGAACTTTCATTGGATTTCGCGATGGAAAGAAAGCAATTTGGGAAGCCGATCTTCGAACAACAAATCATCCAGCACTACTTGGCTGAAATGGACCTTGAAATTGAAACGTTACGCAGTATGACGTACCGAGTCGCTAAAATGGTGGACCAAGGAGAGAAAGTGATCCGGGAAGCTGCGATGGCAAAATTGTATGGTTCGGAAGTGTACGGCCGCATTGCGGATAAGGCGGTGCAAATCCACGGAGGCATTGGTTATATGATGGATTATCCAATTGAGCGTTATTACCGCGATGCGCGAATCACAAGAATTTACGAAGGGACTTCCGAAATCCAGAAAAACATTATTGCCGCTCAGTTAAGGAAGAAATTCAACGCGAAAAGAGAAACAGTGACGGTTTAATTAACAAGGATGCTAGGTTGCTGACATTCATTTGCATCTTACTGCGAAATGGAGGCGTATCTAGCATCCTGTATTACGATCGCCAATGAAAGGGAGAGATGGATATGCAATTTGAAACAAAAGTTGGGATGTCGGAAACCGATAAGATTTTTGTGCATGGATACGATCTAGTTGACGATTTAATCGGCAATATTACACTGGCTGATATGGCATTTCTAGGTGCAAAGCATAGAAAGCCGACGGAGAACGAATCGAAAATGTTGAATGCTGTTTTAGTGGCGATTTGCGAACACGGCTTTACACCGAGTTCCATTTCCACACGACTCACTTATTTAGGAGCGCCGGAAGCTGTTCAAGCGGCAGTGGCCGCAGGATTGCTCGGTGCAGGTACGGTCTATCTCGGTGCGATGGAACAAGTGGCGGAAATGTTGGAAAAAGGGATGAAGAAACATGGTTCCGATAAAAGTGCAGCGGAACTTGCAACTTCCATATTGGATGATTTAGAGGCGGAAGGACAGCATTTGCCGGGATTCGGTCATCCAATTCATAGGCCGGTCGATCCAAGAACGGTGAAGTTGTTTGAAATCGCAAAAGAACTCGGTTTTTATAGGCAAAACTCTGAGATCATCAATGAAATTAGTGCACAATTTAATGAAAGAAAAGGCAAGCCAATCACTTTGAATGCAGTCGGGGCCATTGGCGCCATTTTGGCGGATATGGACTTTGATCACCGTGTCATGAAGTCATTTGCGGTTGCATCGAGAGCAGTCGGGCTCGTGGCACATATTGTCGAAGAGATTGAAGTAGGCCGGAAAGAGAGTGTTGGCCAGAAACTCTTTGATTATGTCGAAAATAATACGGACTATACAGCGGAACCCGTTGCCAAAGTCTAATAGGAAATAAAGTGAGGGGTCTGCTTGTCGCAAGTAGGCCCGTATTTTTTCTTCGATGATATGGAGGATGTCCGTAGAAAGTGTTCTGTTTCTATACTTTCTGCATCCTTTCGAGGACACTCACAAATGTGAATGGCAGGCACCGCTTGTAGTTTAGGAGGGGAAGGAAAGTGAAGAGAAAGGAAAATGAAAAGAAATATTCTGTGCCGGCCGTGGATACTGCATTTAAAATCATCACTTTATTGAGTCGGAAAAAATACCAAAAAAGTACACTAACAGAAATCGCCAATGCCTTGACGTTAAGTCCGACGACATGTTTTCGTATTTTATATGAATTACAGCAATTGTTCATCGTCAATTATGATTCCCGTACGAAGCGTTATACATTGGGATCATACCTCGTAGTATTGGGGGAAAGGGCGAAAGAACATATGCATGATTTGTCGATCATCAACGCGTATCTTGAAAAAATGACAGCCGAGACCGGACTTACTTCTTATCTCGTCTCTAAAGTGGGAAGAAATCGATCCACTATCGTATCGAAAGTTGAAGGGGAGAATTATGGTGTGAAAGTTTCGATTGGTCGGCATTTTGACTTGGTGGATGGTTCTTATGGCAAGTCTATCATCGCTTATGCCAATGAAACTGATTTGACGTATTGTTTGAAATCGAGCAAGCGTATCCAAAGTTTCACCGAACAGGAAATAGCCGATTTAAAAAACGAACTACTTGAAGTGAAGAGAAATGGTTATGCCATTTCTTATGATGAAGCGATTAAAGGCATCTTTGGTGTCGGTGCCCCGATTATCAATTTTAACAATCAAGTCGAAATGTCCATTACATTTGTTGGCATGTGCGCGCAATATAAACGCGATGAACTTCAGCCGCTCATTGATATCGTAAAAACAGCAGCGCAAGAAATATCTGAAAAGTTAAATAGAGAGTTTGTAGAGGTTTGAGTAAACAAGGCCAAGTTCGATATACATCTATCGGATGAAAGGATGAAAAAACATGCGGAAAAGGAAAATTGGCATAGCGATCCTTCTCATTTCCATTTTAATATTAGCAGCTTGTGGAGAAAGTAATGGAAACGATAACACAAATAGTGGAAGTACTGCAAATGGTGAAGCGATTGAAGGTTTACCCAATAAAATGGTATGGAGCGTTTATGACGTCGGATCGGGTGGTTATATAGAAGCGACGGCAATCGCCAATGAATTGTCGAAGGCATATAAGTCGCAAATCCGTTTACTGCCTTCATCCAGTGGAGTAGGGCGGATGCAACCGATGAAACAAGGGACGGCAGATATCGGTCGGCTTGGCGATGAATATCAATTTGCGTTTGAAGGAGATTATGAATTCGCTACGAAAGCATGGGGGCCTCAAGATTTGAGAGTTGTTTGGTCTCCTTTTAGTTATCTAGGATTTGTTGGGTTAGAAAAGGCTGGGATTGAAACAGTTGCTGACTTGAAAGGAAAGAAAGTACCTTTTATTGTAGGGAACCATTCCGTTAATCTTAAAACGGAAGCTGCTTTGGCTTTCGCTGATTTGACATGGGACGATGTGGAGCGTATAGAGCTATCGGATTATGGTGGACAAGCGGATGCCTTGAAGAATGGCCAAATAGATATTATTTTCATGAATCCGACTGCTTCAGTGTTGTACGAATTAGAAAGCATGGACAAAATCAAATGGATTGAAATGGATGCTGACGATGAGGAGAGCTGGGCGCGTGTTCAAGAAATTGCACCATGGGTCGTGCCAAGTGAGATGGACAATGGAGCTGGGATGTCCGAAGAAAATACGGCAGTTATCATGGGGTACGGTTACCCGGCAGCTGCCTATGCAGAGCAAAATGCAGAGCATATTTACGGTTATGTAAAAGCAATGGATGAAACATACGACAAATGGAAGGATGCTGCCGCGAATCTGCATAATTGGTATAAGGAAAACGTTCTCGTTGAACCGCTCGGTGTTCCTTTTCATGAAGGCACAATCCGATTTTTAGAAGAAGAGGGACTGTGGACGGAAGAATATCAAGCGAAAAATGATGAACTAGTGGAGCGCGGTAAAAAATTACAAGAAGCATGGGAAGAAACTGTGAAAAGTGCTGATGCTGAAGGAATTAGTGAGGATGCCTTTCCGGAATATTGGATGAACAAGAAAGAAGAACTTGTTCAATAATTAAGTAAAGAATGGAGTGGAAGGAAGATGAATACGACAACGCTCGTTAAAAACAATCAAGCAGGGGAATTACGCGACACGACAGGGTTGAACTTTTTCGAGGAAGACCAAAACTTTAATTCCTTATTGAAGCATTATTTATCGGAAGAAGACTTTGAACGTGCAAAGCCGCTCCTTGCTGAGTTAGGGAAAATTGCTGGAGATGAACTCGACCAATTATCACGGGTTTCTGAAAAAAATCCGCCTGAACTCGTACACTACAATGCAAAAGGGGAGCGGATAGATCGGATCGACTACCATCCATCCTATAAGGAAATGGAACGTCTAGGGTACAGCAAATTCGGCATGGTCGCAATGTCGCACCAAAAAAACGTTCTCGGTTTTCCAGGTGACTTCCCTTATGTTTTGAAGTATGCGTTCTGGTATTTATTCGCTCAATCCGAATTTAGTCTGCTTTGTCCAATGAGTATGACCGACTCAGCGGCACGCGTGATAGGCAAGTACGCTAGCGAAGAAATGAAAGAGAAATATATTCCGAAACTAACGAGCATGGATATGGACGAGCTGTGGACAGGGGCGCAGTTCATGACCGAAATACAGGGCGGTTCGGATGTAGCCGCGAATACGATGACAGCCAAAAAAGTGGGTGACCATTGGGAACTGACAGGAGATAAATGGTTCTGTTCTAACGCGTCTGCCGATGTGGCACTTGCGTTGGCACGTCCAGAAAATGCACCAGCGGGAACGAAAGGGTTAGGGCTATTTCTTATCCCGAAAAAGTTGGAAGATGGCACGCTGAACCATTACCGGATCAATCGGTTGAAAGATAAATTCGGGACACGCAATATGGCGTCGGGAGAAATTACTTTTGAGGGCACGATCGCATATGAAGTCGGAGATATTAAAAATGGCTTCAAACAAATGATGGCGATGGTCAGTTCCGCCCGTCTATCCAACTCGGTACGATCAGCGGGAATCATCCGACGCAGCTATTTGGAAGCGCTTGAATATGCCCGTGGTCGGGAAGCTTTCGGAAAGAAGTTAGCTGAACTTCCTTTAATGACAGAAACGCTTTTTGAATTGTTGCTAGATAGCGAAACAGCTACTGCTTCCGTGTTGCATACAGCGCAAATCTATTCGGAGGCCGACAAAGGTTCCGCGAAAGATCAAGCACTTTTGCGAATTTTAACGCCGATGCTGAAAGGCTATATTTGTAAAAGAGCAAGATATTCAACGGCCGAATCAATGGAAGCGCGCGGTGGAAACGGGTATATCGAAGATTGGGTGAATGCTAAACTTGTCCGGGAAGCGCATCTAGGGTCCATTTGGGAAGGAACGACAAATATATTGGCGCTTGATATATTACGTGCTTTCACAAAGGATAAAGTAGGGGATGCTTTCTTCGATGATATCGCCCACCGGTTGAAAGCTACCGAAGATCCGCTTTCAAAACGAACGGCAAAGTTACTAAGTGCGGTTCATAAGAAAATCCAGAAGCAAGCGGAACGGGTGATCAGCTTGGAAGGTCAAGCACGGGAACTGCCTGCAAAACAACTAATGAATCGCCTTTACCATTTGTACGCTGTCAGTTTACTGTTCGAACAAGCGAATGTGGAAATCAATGAACAAAATAGTTACCGGAAACTTTATTTGACTGCTCAGTATATCCATCGTTACTTCTTGTCGAACGGACTGGATGATGTGTTAATAGCGGATCAGTCATTGTTGGATGTGTTCGAAAAGCTCGTCAATTGGGAGCCGGTACAAGCCGACGCGGTTGGAAAGTTCTTGGATGAAGTAGAACTATTGTCCCTGTGAAAACATAAATAGTCAGACATCATGTAGAAATAAACCCTCGATGAAAAAGCTTTATTTGTCGAGGGTTTTTGTCTTTTTTAGCGGAGGACGTCCACAACAACTATAAAAGCTTCGGCCGTACTTATGAAGTGAAAGGGCGTTCATAGCCATTTCAGATATGAAACGATATTAATGACGAAATATTACTACAATAAGAGGGGGAATAGGGAAATGAAAGAAATCACAACTGTCACGGTTATTGGAGCAGGCGATATGGGGCATGGAATCGCGCAGGCGGCCCTACTAGGAGGTCTTACTGTTCATTTGTATGATACTGCCGATGAGTCGCTTCAGCGGGGAGTCGGGAAAATAAATGACAGCTTAGAAATCTTGCATAGAAAAGGCAAAATCCAAGACGAGGAAATGAAACGTTGTAAAGCGAATCTGCATCCAACATTGGATTTCCGAGAAGCAGTCACGAGGTCTCCTTTCATTTTCGAGGCCGTACCGGAAATTTTGGAACTGAAACAGCGCCTATATAGAGATATGGAAGCAATCGTTTCAAAGGATACGATTTTTGCATCGAACACTTCGAATATGAGGATTACGGAAATTGCGAAGAATCTCCAACATAAAGACCGTGTAGTCGGCGCTCATTTTTTCAACCCTGTCGTACTTATGAAACTTGTAGAAGTGATACGTGGTGATGAAACGAGCGATGAAACGATGCAAGTCGCCTACGATTTATGTTTGAAAATGAAGAAGACACCAGTCCGTGTAGAAAAAGATAGCCCCTCTTTCATTGTGAACCGGGTGAACGCACCGGTACGCGTCTTATTGGGCGGGATTGTAGATAAGGAAATTGCCAAACCTGAAGAGATTGATGCGCTGATGAAATTCAATGGTGAACCGATGGGGCATTTTGAACTGTCGGATTATGTAGGATTGGATGTGCTATACGATTCAGGTCAATACCGTCAACAAGTACTTCACGCAGATTATGCGCCTTATGAAAAGTTGGCTGAGAAAGTAAAGCGTGGTGATTTGGGCAAGAAAACTGGAAAAGGCTTCTATGATTGGGCGGATGGCAGACCGACTATCGACGTGAATAAGAGAACCGATAAATTGAAGATGAGTGATATAGACCTCGTTAAGTTAAATGAAGCGGCAAAATTGATTGAAGAAGGGGTGGCGACTCCGGCAGATATCGATTTGGCAATGATATCGGGAACCGGCGACAAGGTTGGACCGATAGAGAAACACCAAGGAATCAATGTGGACGATGCAATCCGCAGGTTGGAATTGTTAGCGGAAAGGCTGGATAAAGAAGTGTTGCAGCCGGCAAACATATTAACGGACAAACCTGAAGCCGTCTTTGTATTGGAGGGACAACGATGACTTATCAAAATCTTTTAATGGAAATCGAGAATAAGATCGCAGTCATCACAATAAATCGACCGGATGTGAGAAATGCGCTTGATAATGAAACTGTGACAGAAATCAGGGCTTGTTTGAAAAGCTTGGAAACTGATCCGGATATAATGGCTGTCATCTTCACAGGTGCAGGCGAGAAGGCTTTTATCGCCGGAGCCGATATCCGAGGGGTCCAACAGAAAACGTTTTTGGATGGATTGGTATCTGATATGCAAGCATTATATACAGAATTGGAGAATTTGGGGAAACCGACTATCGCAGCAGTGAATGGTTTTGCGCTGGGCGGCGGTTGTGAACTTGCGATGGCATGCGATATCCGAATCGCCTCGGAAAAAGCGAAATTCGGGTTGCCCGAGCTGAATTTAGCGATTCTCCCAGGGGCGGGCGGAACACAACGGATGACTCGCCTCGTTGGGAAAGGGAAAACGAAAGAATTGATTTTCACGGGAGATATTATCAGAGCGGACGAAGCGGAAAAAATCGGGTTAGCGAATAAAGTGGTGCCAGCCGATCAATTGCTGGCAGCCTCGATGGAAATGGCCGAAAAGATGATCACTAAAGGACCATTAGCTTTGAGGCTTGCAAAGATGGCCATAAACGCGTCTTCGGAAACAGACATTCACACAGGCTTGTTAATAGAAAAGTTAGCCCAAAGCATCTTATATACGACGGAAGACAAGCATGAAGGGACATCCGCATTTTTAGAGAAAAGAGAGGCTAGTTTCCAAGGACGATAAAGTTGCAGTTCCGGTTGGTTGGATTGAGTGGGATCGGAAGAGTTTTCATTTTTAGACAGTTTTATAAAGGGCCTAAAGAAAAAGGGGGAGTATTTATGAGTGTGTATAACAAACCGTTGCCGGCGCAAGTGAAAGGGACGGTGACTAAAGAATACTGGGAAGCGTTGAAAGAGGGGAAGTTCAAATTTCAAAAGTGTGATAATTGCAATACATCCATATTTTATCCGAGGGTCGTCTGTCCAAGTTGCATGTCCGAAAAACTATCTTGGAAAGAAGCATCGGGAAAAGGGGAAATCTACTCTTATACAGTAGTATATAAGGCGATCAACCCGGCGTTTAAAGAAGATTTGCCATATACGGTCGGGTTGATTGATTTGGCTGAGGGCATTCGCGTTATGGGGAATATAATAGGAACCGATGATCCGGAAAGTCTCAAAGTTGGACAAGCCGTGAAGATCGAGTTTTCAAAGGTGACGGATGATTTCACATTCCCGGTATTCCGGGTCGTAGAGGAGGCGAATCAATCATGAGTATAAAAGGAAAAGCAGCGATTGTCGGTGTTGCCGAAACGGATAGTTGGTATACGCCGGAATTATCACCGATGGACATGATGGCAATCACTGCCAAAAGAGCGTTGGACGAAGCAGGTATCGATAAGTCGGAAGTGGATGGGCTGTTTTCAGCGTCAGCGTACTATTATATGTCCACGCTTTCTTTGGGAGAGTATTTAGGGATTGTCCCGCGTTATACAGATTCCACGACAATCGGGGGTTCTTCATTTGTATCTCATCTATTGCACGCGGCAGCGGCAATCTCCGCAGGATTATGCAATGTCGCTTTAATTTGCTATGGAAGCTCTCAGCGAAGCGATGCGGGAAAATTGGTCAGTATGTCCGAGCAGAACCCTTTTGAAGATCCTTTCGGTTCCTTATATCCGATCAGCTCCTATGCTTTGGCGACACGGAGGCATATGGCACAGTATGGTACGACGAGTGAACAACTTGCCGAAGTCGCAGTGGCTGCGAGAAAGTGGGCGATGAAAAATCCGAAGGCGTGGAAACGGGAGCCGCTTACCGTCCAAGATGTCTTGAATTCACCTTTGATCAGTTCGCCACTTCGGAAATTGGATTGCTGCCTTGTGACAGACGGCGGCGGTGCCGTTGTGTTAACTTCTGCGGAACGGGCACGCACATTAAAACAGAAGCCTGTTTATTTGAACGGCGCGGGCGAGTCCCATTTCCATAGAGGAATCAGCATGATGCCAGACCTTACGGAAACGGCTGCTAAAGTATCAGGTGAAAGTGCTTTTAAAATGGCTGGCGTTGATAGGTCAGATATTGACTTGTTGATGCTATACGATGCATTCACGATAAATGTCATTTTATTCTTGGAGGACTTGGGCTTCTGTGCAAAGGGGGAGGGAGGACCGTTTGTCTCCGAAGGCAGAATCGCCCCAGGTGGTCAACTTGCAGTAAATACAAATGGTGGGGGCCTATCCAATAGTCATCCCGGTATGCTAGGGATCTTTTTAATCGTTGAAGCTGTAAGACAATTACGTGGGGAGGCGGGAGAGCGTCAACTGTCAAAATGCGATGTCGCCCTCGTCCATGGAAATGGCGGTACGCTGTCGAGCCAAGTGACAGCAATCTTGTCCAAGGAGCCATCGTGAAGGAGTAGTTATTCGGTTGTGTGATAAGACGAAGGGAAGTATAGTACATTCCTTCGTCTTATGCTTGTTTGGCTACGGTTATCTTGCAAGTTCACAATGAATACGGGCGTGGGGGTTGATGGGAAGCCTTTTCCCGCCCTTACCTGTAAATGGGCTTTGACATTCTTTCGCCCAGCTGAAGTTGGCACATGAAATGGGTTCAAAGTAAGAAAAGTTTACAGAAAAGAAGGTGGCGTCGATGTATACCGATCAAGAACGTTTGATTTTAGGTGTTCTCGTTATCACTTATTTCATCTTTCTCTTTGTTGTCTCATTGTTTATTAACAGAAATATTAATACCTATGATGACTATAATGTTGCGGGAAGGTCGGTTTCGATATTTCCTTTGATATTGACTTTCGTGGGCACCGCAATAGGCGGGGCGACTTTACTCGGGTATATGACGAATGGGTACAGTTTTGGAATGGGGGAGCAGTGGTTAAATTTAGGGAGTCTGTTTACGGGAGTTTTACTTGCATTTTTCTTAGTTAAGCGGATAAGGAAATTAGGTGAAAAGTATAATATGGTCACCATCGGGGATTTTACTGCGCTCCGCTACGGAGAAAGTGCCCGTATCCCGACCGTCATCAGCATACTCGTTGCCTATTGCGCGATCACAGGTATGCAATTTGTTGCCATAGCGACCATTTTGAATCTAACGATAGGTATAAGTATAACGACAGGGATACTTATTAGTTGGGTGCTGCTGACATTAAAAACATACTTTGGTGGCATGAAGTCGGTTATTTGGCAAGATGCTTTTCACGGAACCCTCCAAACAATAGGGATTCTTATTCTGTTTATTGTCGTCATTGTGGCTTCGGGTGGATGGAGCAATATCATGGCACAGGCCAATTCATTCAATGCTGGAAACCATTTAAGCGTCTTCAATATATCGAAGACTGAAGTTTTCATTTACCTCTTTACGATCGGCGCCTATCAATTTGTTAGACAAGATTTGTGGCAACGGTTTTGGGCGGCCAAAAATGTGGAGACAGCAGTTCGGGGGTATTGGGTTTCCATTCTAGTTGCCTTTTTAACTGGAGCGGTCGTCATTATCATTGGTGTAGCCGGCTTATACGGCCTTAATTTGAATGGTATAAATCCTACGTTGGTTTACTACGAAGTGATCGGGAATGTATTTCCTTTTTCCATGATCATTGTCATGGTGATCGCCCTTTTGGCGACGGTTATTTCGACAGCGGACTCTTTCTTTATGGCGGGGGCATCGTCAATTGTCAATGATGTGATCAAACCTAGAATGAAAGACGCCGATGATGCGAAATTACTTTCTTATAGCCGCCTTTCAGTAGTGATTGTTTCGTTTTTGGCCCTTCTGCTCGCGCTATATATTCCCGAATTGGTCAATCTCTGGGTAACAGGGACAGCGATGCTCGTGTCGGGATTATTGGCGCCAGTATTAATCGGTTTGTTTTGGAAAAAGGCGACACCTAAAGCCGGCGTTGTTTCAATGTGGATCGGCCTTATAGTGGCAGTTACATGGCAAATCCTAGGTCATCCTTTTGGGATACACCCCGTTTTCCTTGGATTGCCTATATCTATCATAACTCTTGTTCTTGGTTCCTTAATGACGACACAAGAAGAGAAAAACAGTTTAACAATATTGAACTACAATGAAAAATAAAAGGGTGGGGTGATTGATATGGGGGAAATGAATCTATGTGTGAACATTGCCAGGTTGAAAGAAACGATTGGGAAGAGTGCTGAAATCGGTACGATCCCTGGAAACGGTTTACGTCGTCTGGCGCTCTCGGATGAAGATAAACGGATGCGGGATCTCTTTTTGGAATGGATGAAACAGGCAGGTTTGGAAACAAGAATTGATGATTTCGGCAATATGTATGGGAGAAGAAAAGGACAAGCCGATTTACCGCCAATCGTTGTCGGCTCCCATTTGGATACACAGCCGAATGGCGGGAGGTTTGATGGCATTTTAGGTGTGTTGGCGGCACTCGAAGTGATCCGGACGCTAAATGATCATCAAATAGAAACGTTGAGACCGATTGAAATTGTCAATTTTACGAATGAAGAAGGTGCACGTTTCGAACCTCCATTACTCGGTTCAGGTGGAGCAACGGGAATTTTTGATGAGGAATTCGTTTATAGCCGGACGGATTGTGATGAGAAAACATTTAAAGATGAACTGAACCGCATCGGTTATCAAGGCGAAAAGAGCAACCGGCTCGGCGAAATCCATTCCTTTATAGAATTGCATATTGAGCAAGGGCCTGTGTTAGAAAATGAACAAGTCGCGATCGGGGCAGTTCAAGGGATTAAAGGAATGACTTGGTTGGAAATCAAAGTAACGGGAGAATCGGGTCACGCGGGTCCAACGCCGATGGCTTTGAGACGGGACGCGTTGTTGGCCGTATCCAAATTGATCGTTCATATTGAAAACAAAGCGAAGCGATCCGATTCGGATATGAGCATTACGGTCGGGCGCATGGCACTAAGTCCAAACGTTGTCAATTGTATCCCGAAAGAAGTTGTGTTTTCTTTGGATGTCAGGCATAGCGATGATGAGGTTAAAGGAAAGTTCATTGAAGAGTTAAGAAGAGAGTTGCAGCAAATCGCCGTGGAAGAGGAAGTCCAATTGGAAATAACAGACTTATGGGAAGCGGAGGCGGCTTCTTTCAGCGAAGAATTGGTGCAGCAAGTAATGGAAAGTGCAAACACTTTAGGATATTCAGCGAAAAAGATGATGAGCGGTGCGGGGCATGACGCGAAATATATGAATGAGATCGCGCCAACTTGTATGATCTTCATCCCAAGCGTTGGTGGGATCAGTCATGTTGAAGCCGAATTATCTTATGACGAAGATATTGAAAAAGGTGCTAATGTGTTGCTTCATACTGTCTTGGAAGTCGCAAATGACAAATCTGCATATGTGCAAAAAAGTGCCGTGAAAAATTAGTTGATTTATGGATGAAGCATTTTTAAATCGATGATAACGGAGGGGATTGGTATGGGGAATAAAGATCAAGCTGATCTGATTTTTATCAACGGGAACATTCTTACGATGGATGAAGAAATGTCTCAGGCAAATTCGGTTGTCGTGAGAAACGGGACCGTTCAATTTGTCGGCGATCAAAATGAAGCATTGGCATTTGAAGGTGAACAAACGGAAATCATTGATTTACAAGGGAAAACGATGATGCCCGGTTTCATTGAAAGTCATATCCATCCTACTTTATATGGACTGAATTTATTGAAGCTGGATTGCCGTCCCGAGAACACGCCATCGATCGATGCGCTGTTGAAGAAGATTGAGGAAGCGGTTCAAGAGACACCGGATGGTGAATGGGTAATCGGTTGGGGCTGGGACGATAGTAAGCTGTTGGAAAAGCGGGCGCCGACACGATGGGAGTTAGATAGAGTGGCACCGGATCATCCGGTTTTTCTGACGAGGACGTGTGCCCATATGGCGGTTGTCAATACGAAGGCATTGAAGTTGAGCGGTGTTTCTGCGGAAACGGAAGATCCTGATGGCGGGCACATCGAACGGGATCCGCAGTCGGGGGAAATCACTGGCTTACTTCAGGAAAAAGCACAAGGTTTGATCGCTCTCCCAAAAGAGGGGGTTGAAAATCTTGTGGCTGGGATGAAACTCGCCCAAAAAGACTTTGCGAAATGGGGAATCACCACAATCCATGATATGTCGACCCAAACAGCTGAGATGCAAGTGTATCAACATTTATTAAATGAGGATGCGTTAACGGTTAGAGTAAGGCCTTGGATTTGGGCAATCGCTCAAAATGATTGGACAGGCCACTTGGATGAAGTCTTGTCTTTAGGGATTAGAAGCGGATTTGGCAATGACATGATCAAAATTCAAGGGATGAAATTCATGTTGGATGGTAGTGTGGGCGGGCGAACTGCTGCGGTGGCGGAACCTTATGAGAATGATAGTTCAAAAGGGATTCTTTATAGTGAAGTAGATGACGTCGCGCCTGCAATGGAGAAATCGTTATCGGCGGGGTTAAGAGTCGCTATTCATGGGATCGGTGAAAGGGCGATCGAGGTGGCCATCCAAGCATTTGAAAAAGCGAATGAAAAAGTGGATATCACTTCGATGCGCAACCGGATTGAGCATTGTGCGCTGCCGACAGAGAACCATTTAAAGAGAATGAAAAAGTTGGAGCTGATTGCGGCTTCCTCCATTGGTTTTCTCTATCATATCGGAGATAGTTATATGAATAATTTAGGGCCGGAAAGAATGAAGCGGGTTTATCCCCATAAATCATTCAAAGAATATGGCTTGGTCGCCCCAGGTAATTCGGATTTACCTGTCACAGGGGGCAACCCGTGGACAGGCATCTATGCAGCGGTTACGCGAAAAACGGTTTCGGGACAAGTATTGGATACGACCCAAAACATTTCCGTAGAAGATGCTTTGAAGGCTTATACAAACGACGCGGCTTATAGCTCTTGTGAAGAAAAAACTATCGGGGTCATTAAGCCTTTCGCGAAAGCGGATTTGATTGTCATAGCGGAAGATCCTTTTAAAGTTGACGCGGAACAGTTAAAAGAGATTGAGGTCGAACAGACATATATGGATGGAAACTTAGTCTATGCAAAGGAAGAAAACAAACCTGATCTCGATAGAAATAAGAAGTTGGAGAGAGTAGAAAGTTGAGTATAAAAGTCTTATTTAAAATGGGCTAGTAAACTTCTAGGGGGAGTGATTGTATGAAGTTAAAGGGCTTGGGGTATGGATTCTTTTTATTAACGTTAAGTCTTATGCTGAGTGGTTGTAGTTCCACAACGGAGGCCCCTGAAATATCTACGGGGAGTAACGAGGAAAACGCTGAAGAAGGAGCATACGGGGGGACGCTAAATTTTGCCTTCAATGTCCAGCCGACAACACTAGATCCTTACTTCACAACAGATACTGCAACGAGAGACCTTGCCCAACATATTTTCGAGCCATTATTGACGTTGAACACGAGCTTGGAAGTGGAGCCGATGCTAGCTGAAACGTATGATGTGAGTGAGGACGGGAAAACAATCACATTTCATCTCCGCCAAGGGATTAAATTTCATAATGGAAAAGATATGAAGGCTGATGATGTCATTGCTTCGATGGAGAGGTGGCAAGAAATGTCGGCGCAAGCAAAACAATATTTAGAAGGGACAGTATACGAAGCGGAAGATGACTATACCGTCGTTGCGCATATTGCGGATCCGACGACATTAGATCTATTCATCTTTGCGGACATGACGCAGTTTGCCGGAATCATGCCGAAGGAAATTGCGGAAGCGGGAAGCACAGAAGCTATCACAGATTATATTGGGACAGGTCCCTATCATTTGGAAGAATGGCGGAAAGATCAGTTTATTCATTTAAAACGGTTCGACGACTATTCATCCCGGCCGGAGCCAGCTAATGGACTGGCTGGAGAAAAGAAAGCATTCCTTGATGAAATCTATATCCATATCGTGACAGAATCATCTACTCGGACGGCAGGAATCCAATCTGGCGAGTATGATATGGCAAACGCGATTCCCCAAGACAGTATTGAGTTATTAGCAATGGATCCGATGATTAAAAATGAAGTTTATGCAAATTCATTTCCAAGTATTATTTTTAATAAAAAGGCGCGCTTTCTTTCCAATGAGAAAGCGAGACAGGCTGTCAATGCGGCACTTAATATGGAAGATTTGCTCACTTCGGCGTACGGAGACAGCAAGTACTATGAAGCGGATCACGCATTGGTGAAAGAAGATCAAAAGGATTGGTATACAGATGCTGGTCGTGATGTCTATAATACGTATGATCCCGAACTCGCGAAACAATTATTGAAAGAGGCAGGGTATAATGGAGAAGAAATCATCATTTTAACTTCCCGTGATCGCGAAGAATACTATAATATGTCTGTCGTCATCCAACAACAACTGGAAGCGGTTGGCATGAATATTTCATTGGAAGTGAGCGATTGGGGAACTGTTCTCGAACGGGCGGGTGACGAACAAGCATATGATATTTTCTTCACGGCTTTCGCGTTCCGGCCGATGCCAGTCCAATATTTATTTTTTAATCATGAATGGCTCGGTTGGACAGATAGTGAAGAATTAGAAGAATTGAAAGAACAGATTTTAGGCGCGGCATCCCAAGAAGAAGCCCAAAAGTTTTCGGCTCAACTTCATGAAGCTTTCTACTCGTATTTACCGATCATTAAAACGGGGAATTCCACTGCGGTCATTTCGATGAGAGAAAACGTGGAAGGCCTTCAATTTATCACGGGTCCTATTTTGTGGAATGTTTCAGTTAAATAATGAACAACAGGGAATGAACCTTTACAAAGGGCATTCCCTGTTTTGTTTGCATTCCTTCAAAAACCAAGTGTGCTGCGCACGTGGTTCATATAAGTTTGGCTAACAGGTAAGGAAACTCCATTTTTCAACGTAAGTAATAGATTGGCGGTTATATCCCGTGACAAGTGATGAATGTAAGGGATATTCACGATATAGGAGCGGTGAACGCGCAAGAAAGTTTTAGGCAATTCATACTCCAATTTTTTTAATGTATGTGTAGAATGATAACCGTCTTCCTCGGTATAAAACCACGTTTTCTTTTGCAAACTTTCTAAATAAATGACATCTTCAATTGGAATTGGAAACCAAACTTCTTCCTTCCGGCCTGTCAGAAAACGAGAGGGATCGCTTTTTATCACTCGATAGTCAGGTGGAAGAATGACAATGAATGCACCGGGCTTATCATCTATTTGAACAGGATAACCGATGCCATAATAAGGGATGCCCGATGATGACTGTTCCATTAAAGCGCTTATTTTTCTTTTTTGAAGAAGGATTTTTTCCGCTACACTCCCATTTTCTATCTTCTGCCCTTTTTTTAATTGGATATCGTGCATGCCCGCCGTGTAATACATATAACGCCCATCTATGGCAATTGCGATAGATGCATCCTTTGGTATCCAATCTTCCATAATCCCGATAATTTGATCCACATTTACCAATCGTCCTGCCCCCTTAGTTTAAAAACTTTGCTTTTATCGCCTTATAAACATGTTTGTCTTAAAATAAGCTATTTCGTCACAATTCTATGACAATCTGAATAGTCTGTTATATATTACTATACAACAACTACATCTGTTGTAAAACAGTTTTAGCGATTTTACTTTAATTATTTTAAAATTGAAAGGGTGACTGTCAGGATGAACAGAAAAGAACAAGCGGCACAATTGGAGAAACAGTGGTCGGAGGAGAGTAGATGGAAAGGGATTGAACGTCCTTATTCAGGAGAAGATGTCGTGAAGTTGAGAGGCTCTATCCAAATTGAACATACGTTGGCGGCAAGAGGGGCGGAAAGGTTGTTCAAGTCACTTCATGAAGAGGATTTTGTGAATGCGCTTGGTGCATTGACAGGAAACCAAGCAGTCCAGCAAGTGAAAGCGGGACTGCAAGCGATTTATTTAAGTGGGTGGCAAGTTGCTGCGGATGCGAATCAGGCGGGGCAAATGTATCCCGATCAAAGTTTGTACCCGGTGAATAGTGTTCCTTCTGTCGTGAAGCGGATCAATCAGGCGCTACAACGGGCAGACCAAATCGATCATGTGGAAGATACAGATGGTTTTGATTGGTTTGCACCAATTGTGGCGGATGCAGAAGCTGGGTTCGGAGGGCCGCTAAACGTATTTGAATTGATGAAAGCGATGATTGAAGCAGGCGCGGCGGGTGTTCATTTTGAAGACCAACTCGCTTCTGAAAAGAAATGCGGTCACTTAGGTGGAAAAGTTCTTCTGCCGACGCAAAATGCAGTGAGGAACTTGATTTCGGCAAGGTTAGCGGCGGATGTCATGGGCGTTCCGACAATCCTCATTGCACGGACGGACGCAGATGCAGCAGATTTGATTACAAGTGATATAGATCCGGCCGATCATCCGTTCATTACTGGAGGGCGCACACCGGAAGGGTTTTACCGGACGAAAGCTGGCATCGATCAAGCGATTGCCCGGGGGCTTGCCTATGCACCTTATGCGGATTTGGTTTGGTGCGAAACTTCTCATCCGAGCTTGGAGGAAGCGCAACAATTCGCAGATGCAATCCATGCAAAATTCCCTGGTAAAATGCTAGCTTATAATTGTTCTCCTTCATTTAATTGGAAAGCGAATCTGGATGATGAAACGATTCAGAAGTATCAAGTAGAACTCGGGAAAATGGGCTATAAATTCCAATTCGTCACACTTGCGGGCTTCCACTCATTGAACAACGGCATGTTCGAGCTTGCCCATGATTATAAAGATAACGGAATGGCAGCCTATTCCAAATTACAACAAGCTGAATTTGCAAATGAAGCAAAAGGCTATACAGCAACAAGGCATCAACGTGAAGTCGGTACCGGATATTTTGATGAAGTGTCTCAAGTCATTTCCGGTGGAACATCATCCACCACAGCGATGAAAGGTTCGACAGAAGAAGCACAATTTGCTTAAGGGAGAGAGTCTGAATGCGGAGAGGGTGAGTCCATTGGTAACGAAACATACGATTCCAGAAAAAATGGAAATTATAGGCGACATGATCGAGGAAAGTGGAGAAATCTTAACACCGGAAGCACTTCAATTTATTTATTCCTTGCATGAAAAGTTCAATGATCGGAGAAAGGCAATCCTTGCCGAACGCCAAGCGCGTCAAAGGCGATTAAGCGGTGGAATGAAACTGGACTTTTTAAAGGAGACAGCCCATATTCGGGAAGGGAAGTGGACGATTGCGCCACTTCCGCATGATTTACAAGACCGCCGTGTAGAAATTACAGGTCCCGTCGATCGGAAAATGGTCATTAACGCATTAAATTCAGGCGCCAAAACGTTTATGGCGGATTTTGAGGATGCAACATCTCCTCTTTGGTCCAATATGATCGAAGGGCAAAAGAATTTGAAAGACGCGGTCCGAAAGACGATTGAATTCAAGCAAGCATACAATGGCAAGACGTATAAGCTGAACGATGAAACGGCCGTGTTAATCGTAAGAACACGGGGATGGCATTTAGATGAAAAGCATGTCTTAATTGACGGCTTGCCAATATCGGGGAGTTTGTTCGATTTTGGCTTATACTTTTTCCATAATGCAAAGGCGTTAATGGCGAGAGGAACAGGTCCTTACTTTTATTTACCTAAAATCGAAAGCCATAAGGAAGCAAAGTTATGGAATGACGTCTTTGTTTATGCGCAACAAATGTTAGGGATTCCAAAGGGCACAATCAAAGCGACAGTGCTCATTGAAACGATTGTTGCTGCATTTGAAATGGATGAAATCCTTTATGAGTTGAAGGATCATTCATCAGGGCTGAATTGCGGCAGATGGGATTATATTTTCAGTTTCTTGAAACGGTTCCGCGATCAAGCGGATGTCATTTTACCCGATCGGGGTCAAGTGACGATGACTGCTCCTTTCATGCGGGCATATACACAGTTATGTGTGCAAACCTGTCATAAAAGAAATGCACCGGCAATCGGTGGAATGGCTGCTCAAATTCCGATTAAAAATGATCCGGAAGCGAATGACATCGCATTTCAAAAGGTGCGTGAAGATAAGCGCCGCGAAGCGATGGATGGGCATGACGGTACATGGGTCGCGCATCCGGGGCTTGTTCAAGTGGCGATGGAACAATTTGATGAGCATATGTCGACACCGAACCAAATTGACCGTAAGCGTGAAGATGTAAAAGTGACTGCTGACAACCTGTTGGAAGTCCCAGAAGGCACAATTACGGAAGATGGATTGCGACTGAATGTTAATGTAGGGATTCAGTATATCGCGTCTTGGCTTAGAGGGAACGGGGCGGCTCCCATCAACAACTTAATGGAAGATGCAGCGACTGCGGAAATATCTAGATCGCAAGTGTGGCAATGGATACGCCATCCGGAAGGAAAGTTGGAAGATGGCCGTGAAATTACAGTCCATTTATTTAAGCAAATTTTAATAGAGGAAATGGAAAAGATTAAAGTGATTGTTGGGAATGATTTTTTCCGTACGGGACGTTTTGAGGAAGCAAGAGAATTGTTTTCCTCTCTTACCCTACGAGATGATTTCGTGGAATTTCTTACGTTGCCGGGTTATGAAATGATCCAATAAAAATGGAGGTGATCCATAATGCAAAAACGGAAAGAACAACCTAGAAAGATTTGTCGTGAATGTGGCTGTGAAATTGTTGAAGAAGTCGAATCTTGCTTATATGAATGTGACCGATGCATCGGTCGGCACGAAGAATAATGGGAAAACAGCTTTATTCCAAATCGAAGGAGTAAAGCTGTTTTCATGTGTAAAGTGACAGCATTTACGATATCCGAATAAAATGAAGTTAAAATTTCTGGACGCTGTTGACATTCATCTTCGTATTGTTACAATATATTTAACTGAAAATTTAATATATTAATAATCCAACTTGATGAACTCTGCTGCTTTAACTAAGAGAAGAAAACAAGTTGGATTTTTTTATAAACGAATAGAAATCGCCTAGTACAAAAAAGGGGGGATAAGACCGTCTCACTTGTAAGTTGAAAGCGATTACATTTATTTCAGGCAAATAAATTCCAGTAAGGAGGAATGTCATGTTTAAGCGGTTATTAAGTGTTGTTTTAATCTTTGGATTAGTTGGTTGTTCAGCAAACACTGAGGGTGCGGGCAATGGAGCGAATGTATTGGAAGTCGGATTCAATGTTCAACCGGAGACATTAGATCCACATCTTTCAAACACTTCGGCGACCAACGATATCGCCCGGCATATTTTTGAACACCTTGTCGCTTTTGATGAAAACAATGAAGTAGCCCCATTGCTCGCCGAGTCTTATGAAGAAGCGGAAGATGGTAAAAGCATCACTTTCCATTTGCGCAAAGGGGTGAAGTTCCATAACGGCAAAGAAATGACAGCCGATGATGTAGTGGCTTCAATGGAACGATGGAGAAGTCTATCAGGGAAAGCAATTGCTTTTCTATCTGACTCGGAGTTCGTGAAAGAGGATGAGTACACGGTTGTCTTAAAGATGGACAAACCAATGACAATCGCAAAATATATTGTCGCCATGAGCATGACATTCGCTGCCATTATGCCTGATGAAGTAATTGAAGAATCGAAAGAAGGGACGACGGTGAACGAATTTATCGGGACAGGGCCATTTGAGTTTGTAGAATGGAAACAAGATCAACATGTTAAATTAGTGAAGTTCGAAGATTACCAATCTCCATCAGGTGAAACGAGTGGATTGGTAGGGAAAAGAGAAGCGCTTGTGGATGAGCTCACTTTCCATTTTGTACAGGATCCGTCTACACGAACAGCAGGAATTCAATCCGGAGAATACGATATTGCCATGTCTGTTCCTAATGACAATGTAGAACAGTTGAAAAAAGACCCAAACGTAAAAGTAAACGTTGAAACGATTGGATCACTAGGCTTTTTAACGAGCATATTCAATAAGAAGAAAGGTCTGTTCGCGGAGCAAAAGGCTAGACAAGCAGTCAATCTGGCTGTGAATAAAGAAGATGTCATGTTATCTGCGTATTCAGGGGAAGACTTTTTTATATTGAATCATGGGTTAGTGCCAGAGACGTCAAAGAATTGGTACAGCGATGCGGGGATTGAAGAATATAATGATTATGATCCTGAACGTGCTAAACAGTTGTTGCAAGAAGTAGGCTATAACGGTGAGCCTATTCGAATCATTGCGACGAGAGATTATGAGGATCATTATAATAGCGGTATCGTTTTACAAGAGCAACTTCAAAAGATCGGGATGAATGTTGAACTAGAGGTATACGATTGGCCTACATTACTCGAAAAACGTACAGATGAAAATGCGTATGATATTTATATGATGTCGTTTCTTAATCCAACCGATCCTACGCAAATCCAATACCTTGATTCCAGATATAATTTTCCGGGGTGGACAGATCATCCAGTATTCGACGAGTTGCTAGATGAACTTGCAGCCGCACCGACACAAGAAGAGGCTAAAGAAATTTTTGATGCTATACAAGCAGAGAGTTGGGAATACTTACCGATTATCAAGTATGGAGAATATATAAGAGGGCAAGCGATGAGGAAAAACATTTCAAATTTCCGTTTTTTCCATAGCCCAATTTTTTGGAACGTAGAGAAAGAATGATCTATTTTGAGATATTGTCATTTCAAAAAAAGTGGGCTCATAATAAGGTAATACTTATTATTTTATTTTCAGCGAAATGATGAATGTTTCAAGATGAAATAAATCAATCCAAAGGGAATGGACCTTAAAACAAGGGCATTCCTTTTTCTTCTTTCAATTTTCTTAGTAAAATTTCTCGAAATAGGGCATCCTATTATACTTACAGTATTGAAAACACAATATTCGAAATACCGTTGACATTCTATTTTTTATATGTAAAATTAATTTAACAGAAAATTGAAACCTATTCGATGAATGATCCAACTTAGCGAAAGTCATAACTTATTAATGATGAAGCGAGTTGGATTTTTTATAAATTAAGAGAACAACCGATTGTAAAGGAAGGTGGTTCGCATCAAAGCTAATAATTGAAAGCGGTTACAATTCGTTGGAATTACTAAAATAGCAAGGAGGAATGTCATGTTTAGACGGTTATTAAGTCTCGTTTTAGTCGTTGGGTTAGTTGGTTGTTCAACAACGAGTAATGAAGGTGCAGGAAACGATGCAAATACATTGGATGTGGCTTATATGGCACAGCCGGCGACAATTGATCCACACACTTCGAATACTTCCGCAACGAGTGACATCGCCCGGAATATTTTTGAGCAACTTGTTGCATTTGATGAAAATTACGAAGTGGCACCGCTATTAGCGGAGTCATATGAAGAAGCGGATGACGGCAAAAGCATTACATTCCATTTGCGTGAAGGCGTCACCTTCCATAATGGAAAAGAAATGACAGCTGACGATGTCGTCGCGTCAATGGAACGATGGAGAGGTTTATCTGGCAAGGCGATCGCTTTTTTATCGGAATCTGAATTTGTGAAGGAAGATGATTATACCGTTGTCTTGAAAATGGACAAGCCATTGACAATTGCGAAATATATCATTGCCATGAGTACAACTTTTGCTGGCATTATGCCGGAAGAAACGGTTGAAAGTGCCGATGAAGCAACAGGTATAAAAGAATTTATCGGAACGGGGCCTTTTAAATTCGTTGATTGGAAACAAGATCAACATATTAAATTGGAGAAATACGAAGACTATCAATCTCCGACAGGTGAGGCGAGCGGTTTGGTCGGCAAAAGGGTAGCACTTGTCGATCAACTTACTTTTCATTTTGTGCAAGACTCCTCTACGCGAACGGCAGGGATTCAAACAGGAGAGTATGATGTTGTCATGAACATTCCTCCAGATAATGTTGAACAACTCAAAGGAGACCCCAATTTGCAATTGCATATCGATCCGTTAGGCTATCTGACGAGTATTTTTAATAAAAAACAAGGATTGTTTACAGATCAAAAAGCAAGACAAGCTGTCAATTTGGCGGTAGATAAGGAAGAAGTCATGTTGTCCGCTTATACAAGTGAAGAAATCTTCACATTGGAACATGGTTTATTGTCGGAAGATTACGTCAACTGGCATAATGACGCGGGAATCGAAGAATATAATGCATATGATCCGGAACGTGCGAAACAATTATTGCAGGAGGCGGGTTATAACGGCGAGCCGATTAGAATTATTACAACGCGAGATTACGAGGATTACTATAATGGTGGTGTCGTCTTACAACAAAAGTTGGAACAAATCGGGGCGAATGTCGAATTGGAAGTTTACGATTGGCCTTCATTGCTCGAAAAGAGAACAGATGAAAATGCGTATGATCTTTACATGATGGGCTTTCTACACGCAACAGATCCTACGCAAATCCAGTATCTCGATTCTCGGTATGACTTCCCCGGATGGACGGATCATGCGGTATTCGATGAATTGCTAGATGAACTGGTCGTGGCTCCGACACCTGAAGAGGCGAAAGAAATTTTCGCAAAGCTTCAAGCGGAGAATTGGGCGTATTTGCCGGCGATCAAGTATGGGGATTATAAACGGGCGCATGCGACACGCCAAAATGTTTCTAATTTCCAATTTTTCCACGGCCCGGTTTTTTGGAACGTGGAGAAAGAGTAATCGTGTTTCGATCGCGTACATGGACAAATACACTTCCACAAATGGATTCGATTATTAGCAATTTCAGTTGAATGAAATAAGGGATAAAAATAAGGGGGACTTAGCGTATGATGAAAGCCGATTTAATTATTGTTAATGCTAACATTTTAACACTCGATTCACAAAATCGACGTGCTCGTTCTTTGGCAGTGACAGAGGGGCGGATTAGTGGGATTTGGAACGAGGTAAAGCCGCCGAAGAGCGATATTGAAATAACGCAACATACGGAAGTAGTCGATTTGAAAGGTGCGACTTTACTTCCTGGCTTCATAGATACGCATAACCATATTCTCAGTTATGGACTCATGCAAAAGAAAGTGGATTGCAGTACGCCGCCGAACAAAACGATTGGAGATGTGATGGCACTTATCGGTCAGCGTGCAAAAGAAACACCAGTCGGCGAATGGGTGGAAGGATACGGTTATGACGATACGTTACTTGCAGAAGGACGTCATCCGACGAAAGCCGATTTGGATAAAGTGGCGCCGGATCATCCTGTTCACATTCGACATATATCCGGACATTTGGGCGTAGTGAATTCGAAAGCACTCGAATTAGCCAATATAACGGATGCAATTACAGATCCGCAAGGTGGACATTTTGGCCGAGATGAAGAGGGGAGACTAAACGGTGTCCTTTACGAACCAGCTGCAATGCAACTTGTAACGGAACATATTCCTAAAGCAACGAAAGACCAAATGATAGCAGCATTAGGAAGTGCCGCCGACGAATATATAGCACAAGGAATCACAACGAATAGTGATGCAAAAGTAGGGACAACTTACGGTCCGGAAGAGATTTCTGCCCATATCGAAGCGGCGGAACGACGTGTAAATCCGATGCGTGCACAGCTAATGATTAGTCATCACCATTTAAGAGAAGATGGGATTTTTGGTGGCTACTCTTCAGAAAAGTTAAATGAAGAGATTGAAGAACGTTCAGGAGGACGCGCTAAATTAGACAGTGCGAAGTTTTTCCAAGATGGATCCATTCAAGGATTGACCGGTGCTTTAAGAGAACCTTATTATAATGAACCGGGCGTTTCGGGAAACCTTATTTTCGACCAAGAACCGTTTCAAGAAGAAATCTTGGAACTACACAAGCGTGGATTTAGAATCACAACGCATGGGAATGGGGATCGTGCCATTGGATCAATATTGGATGCCTATGCATATGCGCTATCAAATCATCCAGTTAAAGACCATCGCCATCGAATTGAACATGTGCAGACGGCGACGACAGAAGACTTAGATCGTATGAAAGAACTGCAAGTCGCAGGCTCGTTTTTTATCAACCATGTGTATTATTGGGGAGACAGGCATGAACGGATTTTCCTTGGACCGGAACGTGCAAGGCGTATTAGTCCATTGAAGGACGCGATTGATCGTAATCTATTATTCACGTTGCATTCGGATTGCCCGATTACGCCAATCTCACCATTATTTTCGGTGTGGGCAGCAGTCAATCGTATTACGAGAGAAGGTCGAGTATTGGGGCCCGAACAACGGTGTGATGTCATTACCGCTTTGAAAGCGATGACGATTTACGGTGCTGCGTTAAACTTTGATGAACAAAATTCGGGAACGATCGAAGTGGGGAAACGTGCTGATTTTGCGGTACTCGACCAGGACCCGACAGCGATTGATCCACAACTTATAAAAGAAATTTCAGTAACTACGACATTCATCGATGGCATTCCTGTGTTTGGACAGAAGAAATTAGCAACGGTGTGAATGGAGTGTAGGTAGGGTAAGGGGACCATACATCAGCATACGGTCGGACTACTCATGAAGAAGTTCCTTGCGATGTCTTGTCGCAACGACTACTAATGTGCTGCTTGCTACGGTTATGGTTGTATGATCGACATCAGGGATAACATAGTTAGACTTAGGTCGTAGCAAGCGTTTGCATAAGGAACAAGTATAAAAGAAGCGCTCTATTTGGTTAAAATAAAAGGGGGATTTTACGAATGTCACAAACTGATTTAACGTGTTTGTTTTTGTCGGAGAGGGATTTGGAGAAGGTCGGGGGATTGGATATGCCTGCCTGTGTAAAAGTGATGGAAGATGCATTTAAATTAGTTGGCAAAGGAGATTATTTAATGGGGGGACCAAGTCAAAACGAACATGGTCAAAAATTATTTTTCCCATTGGAAACAAACTTTCCGAATATGCCGATTGCGGGACCAGATCGCCGATTTATGTCATTAATTGCCTATTTAGGCGGAGATTTTAATGTAACGGGTATGAAATGGTACGGATCTAACATAGAAAATGCGAAGCGTGGATTACCTCGCTCTATTTTAATGACAGTTTTAAATGATCCAGATACAGGGAAGCCATTAGCAATTATGGCAGCTAATACGATCAGTGCAATGAGGACAGGAGCTGTCCCAGGACTTGCGAGTAAATACTTAGCGAAGCAAGGTTCAAAGGTTATCGGACTGATTGGTGCGGGAATCATTAGCAAAACTTCATTAATGGGATTGGCGGCAGCCAATAAGCAGATTAAAGAAGTTAAAGTTTACGATATTATTCAGGACAAGGCAGAAGCATTTGCAAAGGAAATGAGTGAAAAGTTAGGCATAACCGTTCGGGCAGTAGATCGTTTTGAAAGTGCTATCATTGACGCAGATATAGTGAACGTTGCAAGTTCTGGAGCGAATAAGCCTTTTATAAAAGCGGAATGGCTAAAAAAAGGTGTCATGTTGTCATTGCCTGGTGCTGTCCATTTGGAAGACGGCATTATGCAAAATGCAAAATTAGTTGTTGATGAATGGAAAATGCACGTCGCCTATTATGAACAAAATCAGAGCGTTCCGAAAGACGATCCGAGACGTTTCTCTACCTCATTTCTATTTGATTTAATCGAGGAAGGGATATTAAAAGAAAGTGAGATTGAAAGTTTAGGGACAATTGTTTCAGGAATTAGTGGCGGCAGGCAAAATGAAGAGGAAAATATCATATTTTTAACTGGTGGTATGCCAATCCAAGATGTTGCTTGGAGTCATTATTTATATGAAAAAGCAAAACAAGCAAGCGTTGGCCAGACACTTGATTTTTGGGATCATTCTCCCGTATTGAGTTAATGAACAAACTATCATTGGACAAGGGAAACAACTGGGGGGGAATATAGGGTGCGTAAAATTGGATATTTACTTTTTATCATTCTTTTGTTGGTTGGGTGTGCAACTGAAGGAAGCAAAACGGAGCAAGAAGGTAGTGAAAAAGAAACTGAAAGTACCTTGAAGGTTGCTTATCATGTGCAACCACCAAGTTTCGACCCTCATTTTACAAATGCAACGGCCACGCGTGATCTTTCACGTAATGTGTTCGAGACATTGCTATCATTTGACGAAAATTACGATGTCAAACCAGTACTGGTAGAAGATTTCGAGGAAAGTGAAGACGGTTTGGAAATGACTTTCCATTTACGTAAAGGGATCAAATTCCACAACGGAGAAGAAATGACTGCGGATGACGTCGTGGCATCTATGGAAAGATGGAAAAATATCAATACACAAGGGGTTGCTTACTTTTCCAATTCCACATTTGAAAAAGTAGATGATTACACGGTCGTATTAAAAATGGACAAGCCGTTAACGATCGCTAAATATATTTTGGCGAATCCTAATCATTTTGCAGGAATTATGCCTAAGGAAATTATCGACAATGTAGATGAGAAAGGGGTTAGGGAGTTTATAGGTACAGGTCCTTTTAAATACATTGACTGGGTACAAGACCAATATATTCATTTAGTGAAAAATGAAGACTATGAGCCGATCCCTTCACCAACTAATGGACTGGTAGGAAAAAGAGAGCCTTTGGTTGACAATGTGTATATTTATTTCGTCACCGATTCGACGACTCGTCTGAACGGAATTCAAACGGGAGAATATGATATTGCCTTAGCGATTCCAACTGACAATATCGCGAACGTGGAAAACGATGCCAACCTTGAACAGCATTTGTATCCGGGCGGTTTTATGACGATTATCCTCAATAAACGTCATGGTATCTTTACACATGAAAAAGCAAGACAAGCGATTAATATGGCTGTTAATAAGGAAGATGCACTGACAGCTGCATTTTCAAGTCCTGATTACTTCTCATTAGAGCATGGTTTATTATCTAAAAATTATGCCAATTGGTATAATGACGCAGGAAAAGAAGTGTACGAGCAATACGATCCAGAAGCTGCCAAGAAACTCTTAAAAGAAGCAGGATACAATGGAGAAACCTTAAGAATGTTGACGACAAGACATTACGAAGATCAATATCAAGTCGCAGTAGTAGTCCAACAGCAACTTGAAGAAATTGGCATAAATGTTGATTTACAAGTATATGACTGGCCGACTTTATCTGAACTAAAAGAAGATGACCAGTCACATGAGCTACACATTATGGGATACAGTCCAGTATCTGATCCTACGAAGTTATACTTTTTAGATTCTAGATTGAATACAGCTGGCTGGTCTGACAATTCGAAGTTGGATAATTTATTGGATGAACTTATTGTCGCCAAAACAGATAAAGAGGCCAAAGAAATTTTCACGGACATTCAAAAAGAACATTGGGATTACTTGCCGATCATTAAGCTCGGTGATTATAGCCGAGTGACAGTGACTCGTAAAGGGGTAAACGGTTTCGAGTTTTTTGAAGGACCTACCGTATGGGACGTTTCAAAAACAGAGTAAGTTTAAAAGATTTGATACTTATTTGTAAGAACGTGATTGTGCCTTGTGGGATAAATTTCTAATACAATGTTAGAACGATTTGTATCACAAACTTTTTCAATCTTATTGTTCGAGTGAATAAAGACTCGAGATTGGACATTGTGGCTAAAAGCAGTCAATCATTCCTGAGTCTTTTACATTCTGCAGGATTATTAAGTGTTAATCTATAAAGATAACAGAAAAAACTTAAAAATAAAATAATATTAAGTCGAAATGCGATTGAAATCTTCGGTCTATTCTGATAATATTTCGTTATCACCAATTAGACCACTTATATTATGAATTAGGGAGGGATTACTCTGAGACTCTATATTTTACAAAGATTATTATCTTTGATACCTGTTATGCTCGTTGTCGCCGTTGTCGTTTTTTTCCTTATTCATCTCACACCTGGAGATCCGGCGTCTATTATACTTGGACCGGAGGCGCTCCCGGAAGATGTCGAAAAGCTGCGAAAACAAATGGGACTCGATTTACCGATTTTTCAGCAGTTCGCCGTTTGGTTTTTGGCATTGTTGAAAGGTGACTTGGGATGGTCGATTTTCATGGACATGCCGGTATTGGAAGCGTTCACAAGTCATTTAGGACCCACGCTTTCATTGGCGATATTTGCCCAAATTATTTCTGTATTAATCGCACTTCCTTTCGGGATTATTGCAGCAACGAAAAGAGGAAAGAAGACAGATCAATTTTTCATGGTCTTTGCTTTACTCGGAATTTCTATACCGAGCTTCCTATTAGGATTATTGCTTATTTTACTTTTTTCTGTAAAACTTGGTTGGCTTCCTGTCGCTGGTTATCAACCGCTTAGCGCAGGTCTCTGGAATCACTTGAAGTTCCTCGTTTTGCCGGCAATTACATTAGGGGCGATTCAAGCGGCGTTAATCGCTAGAATGACAAGATCGTCCATGTTGGATATTTTGAGTACGAACTATATTAAAACAGCACATGCAAAAGGACTAAAGGAAAGAACGGTCGTTTATAAACATGCTTTAAGAAACGCATTCATTCCGATTTTGACAGTGATCGGTCAAACATTCGGAACACTAGTGGCGGGTGCTGTCGTCACGGAAGTTGTCTTTAACTTACCTGGAATCGGCCAACTGATTGTCAACTCGATATCACGTAGAGACTATGCAGTTATTCAAGGGACGGTACTGCTTATCGCGATGGCCTACGTCATTATCAACTTAATCGTCGATTTGTTGTACGGCATTGTAGACCCTAGGGTCAGGCTTAATAGAAAGTAGGAGGTGAGGAAGATGATTTTAGAAACAGAAAAAGTGGTGGAGTCAAAACTTACAGAAAAGAAGCAGCAGCTTTCGAAGGAAAGGCGCGCTTTATTCATAAGACGGATTTGGTCCAATAAAATGGTTGTCATCGGCGGATCAATCATTTTCCTTATTAGTTTAATAGCGTTAATAGCACCTTTTATTACACAATTTACCCCTGTTGAATTGGTAGCGACGAATCGTCTGCAATCACCAAGCGCTACGCATTGGTTTGGCACAGACAATTTCGGGCGTGATATATTTAGTCGGGTTGTTTACGGAGCACGTGTCTCCTTAGCGGTTGGACTTTCCGTTGCATTAATTACTGCGGTCTTCGGGATGTTCATTGGGTTGCATGCTGCATACTTCCGAACATTGGATCATGTGCTTATGAGAATTGCCGATGGTTTAATGGCATTTCCATCAATTCTTTTGGCCATCGCAATCATGGCGGTTCTCGGTCCAAAACCGATTAACGTCGTCATCGCACTCGTCATCGTTGAAACGCCAGTCGTGGCAAGGATTATACGATCTGCTGCCTTAGTAATAAAAGAACAGACTTTTGTCGAGGCAGCTAAAGCGCAAGGCGCAAAAGCGTGGAGAATTATTTGGAGCCATATTGCACCGAATGTTATATCTCCACTTATCGTTCAAATAACGTACGTATTTTCTATATCCATGATTATAGAAGCATCATTAAGTTTTTTAGGGGCAGGAATACCGGCGCCTGCACCGAGTTGGGGGAATATTTTGTATGACGGGAAAAGCGTGATTCATAATGCGTGGTGGATGACTGTATTTCCTGGCCTGTTTCTCTTGTTAGCTGTACTCGGCTCGAATTTACTTGGTGATGGAATACGAGACTTATTAGATCCACATGCGAATAAAGCGAAAAAATAATGATACGGAGAAGCTGTTCACGTGAAGGAGGATGTACATGACAACGAAGCATTTACTGGAAGTGAAAAATTTAAGAACGACTTTTTCCACGGAACATGGACCCGTCACAGCGGTGGATGATGTCACCTTTGTTTTAGATGAAGGAGAAACATTGGGCGTCGTGGGGGAATCGGGATGTGGAAAGAGCGTCACGTCAGAATCTATCATGAGATTATTAAATGAAGAGTCTACGAAATATGAAGGGGAAGTACTTTTGGAAGGAGAAAATTTGCTGACGCTTAGCAAAAAGAAAATGCGGAAAATCCGAGGCAATAAAATGTCGATGATTTTCCAAGACCCGATGACTTCACTCAATCCGGTGCAGACGATCGGCTACCAAATTGCCGAAGCTATTATGATTCACCAAAAGTTGAAAAAGGAAAAGGCGTATAAAAAAGCAGAAGAAATGCTACGACTTACAGGTATTCCAGCACCTGAGAAAAGAATCCACGAATATCCGCATGAAATTTCGGGAGGGATGAGGCAACGGGTGCTCATTGCGATGGCGCTTGCTTGTGAGCCAAGGTTATTGATCGCGGATGAACCGACAACTGCTTTGGATGTGACGATCCAAGCGCAAATACTAGATCTTATGAACGACTTGAAAAGAGATTTGAACATGGGCGTCATCATGATCACTCATGATCTTGGTGTCGTAGCGGAAGTATGTCAGCGTGTTGTCGTCATGTATCTCGGACAAGTAATCGAAGAAAGCGCTGTCGAAGACTTGTTTGCTCGACCGCTCCATCCATATACGAAAGGTTTGCTGAAGTCGGTTCCGCAAATTGACGGGGATCGTTCAGAGAAGCTTCACGTTATCGAAGGGATCGTTCCTGCATTAAATGCAGTCCCGGAAGGTTGTCGGTTTGCACCTAGATGCGCGTTTGCTGACGAACTGTGCTTGAGCCAAGCGCCAACACTGCAAAAAGTTTCTGAAGAACAAAGTGTCAGATGTTGGCATTATGAAAGAATTTTAGAAGAGGAGGAAGAAAAAGATGTTGCAACAGTATGAAGAAGAGAAAACTCCTCTATTACAAATCCGAGGATTACAAAAACATTTTCCAATCCGTAATCCAATAGGAAAAACAACAGGTTATGTAAAAGCAGTCAATGATGTCAGTTTCGATCTATATGAAAAAGAGACATTAGGCATCGTCGGAGAATCAGGTTGCGGGAAAAGTACGACAGGTAGAACGATTCTCCGGCTAACGGAACCGACAGCAGGGGAAGCGATTTTCCAAGGGGAAAATATTTTTGATTTAAAAGAGAAGCAGTTTTTAAACGTTCGAAAAGAATTGCAAATGGTTTTCCAAGATCCCCACTCTTCTTTAAACCCTAAAAAGCGCGTCGGTTACAGTATTGAGGAACCGATGAGAATTCAAAAAATCGGTACAAAAAGTGAAAGAATGGAAAAAGCGATGGACCTATTGAATAAAGTAGGGTTGCGTGAAGACCAATATTATCGCTATCCGCATGAGTTTTCAGGAGGACAAAGGCAACGGATCGGGTTGGCAAGAGCGATGGCTGTCAATCCTAAAATGATTATTTGTGACGAGCCGGTTTCTGCTTTGGACGTCTCTATCCAATCCCAAGTGATCAACTTACTCCAAGAGTTGCAAGAGGAATTTAAACAATCTTACTTATTCATCGCACATGACCTTAGCGTCGTTCGCCACATTGCTGATCGAATTGGCGTCATGTACTTAGGGAATATCGTGGAATTAACTTCGACAGAAGAGCTGTTTAAAAATCCTTTGCATCCTTATACAAAAGCATTGTTATCCGCAGTCCCTGTTCCTAATCCAACAGTGAAAAAAGAACGTATCATTATTAAGGGGGATGTCCCTTCCCCGGCTAATTTACCTTCAGGATGCGTGTTTCATACAAGATGCCCTTATGTCATGGACAAGTGTAAAACGGAAGTGCCGACGTTGCGGGCAGTAGAACCCGGCCATGAGGTCGCTTGCCACTTGTATCATTAAAATGTAGAGGGTGGAGAATGTTCGAGGGAAAATAAAATAATGAGCTGAGGCATCTCCAAAAGTGTAACTGCTCCTATAAGACTGGCGGCTACTAGCCGCCGGTCTTATGCCGGAAGATATTCCAAAGTATGAAGGCAGTAGCGAGTGTGAAATAAGGTGGAATTGAAGGTGTAAGTATGATAAAGAAACTAGTGTTGAAAGGGTCGCCGCGAGAAATTGGGTATGCGCATGGGAGCCAAGGGAAGCGGGAAGTTCATCGCAGTTTGGAAACGTACGAAAAATTGTTTCGTGGCTATCAACAGATCAGTTGGGCTGAAGCGAAAGAGCGAGCACTTCCACACTTAACTGCCATTGAGAAATACGACCATCATATGGTCGAGGAAATGGAAGGAATCGCCAAGGGGGCAGGCGTTAACGGAACTATTTAATATGATTCACATACCTAAAGATGCTTTGCATTTTAAAGAGGAGGAATGGAATGTACAGGTTGCTATTCAGTTTACTCATGGTATTACTATTAATTGGGTGTACCAGCGAAGGTGAAACAGGAGGTGGCGAAAAGAACAAAGATGAAAGTGGGAGCAACAGCGAAAGTACGTTGAATGTGGCGTATATGGCGCAACCGCCTTTTTTAGATCCCCATGTGACAAACACGGTTGCCAACCGTGATATTGGGCGTAATATATTTGAATCGCTTCTTTCATTTGATGCAGACAATAATGTAGCTCCTTTGTTAGCAGAGTCCTTTGAAGAGAGCGATGATGGTAAAAGTATTACTTTCCAATTAAGACAAGGTATCAAGTTTCACAACGGTGAAGAAATGACGGCGGATGACGTCGTCGCTTCAATGGAAAGATGGAGAAAGTTAAGTGCAAAAGCAAACTCTTATTTAGCGGATTCTGAATTCGTTAAAGGAGATGATGATGATACAGTCATTCTGCATATGGACAAGCCGATGACGATCATTAAATATATTTTAGCGATGAACAATAATTTCGCGGGGATCATGCCTAAAGAAATCATCGATCAGGCAGAAGATACAGGCGTTACGGACTTCATCGGAACAGGGCCATTCAAGTTTGTCGAATGGAAACAAGATCAATATATTGAACTGGCCAAAAATGAAGACTATCAATCAGCTTCTGAAACAGCTGATGGCTTAGTAGGGAAAAGGGATCCGCTCGTCGATAAAGTATTCTTCCACTTTATCCAAGATTCCTCAACACGTACAGCCGGTATCCAGACGGGCGATTATGACATTGCGCTTGCCGTCCCATCGGATAACGTACCGCAGTTGGAAGCAGATCCGAATTTGGATTTGCATATCAAATACGGGGGACCAACAACAGTCATCTTCAACAAAAGAAAAGGACTATTTGCAGATCAACAAGCGCGACAGGCGGTCAACCTTGCTCTTAACAAAAAAGACGTGCTGATGTCCGCTTTCCCAGGTGATGAATTCCATATTTTGGAGCATGGATTACTTGGCGAGGATTTCCCGGGTTGGCATAACGATGCGGGGAAAGAGATTTACGAAAACTTTGATCCGGAGGAAGCACGAAAAATCCTCAAGGATGTCGGTTATAACGGAGAAACGATCCGCATTTTAACGACTCGTGACTATGAAGACCAATATTACGCTGCTGTCGTCGTCCAACAACAACTAGAAGATATTGGCGTCAACGTGGATTTACAAGTGTATGACTGGCCTTCTTTAATGGCGAAAATTAACGATGAAGACGCTTATGATATGTTCATCATGGCGTATGCACAAGCTTCCGACCCGACGGAGATTTACTATTTGAATTCACGGGATAATTATCCAGGTTGGTCAGATAGCGCTGAAATCGATGCGTTATTGGATGAATTGATGGTCGCTCCAAGTGATGAAGAAGCAAAGGAAGTATTCACCCAATTACAAGCGGAAACTTGGGATTATCTACCCGCTGTCAAATTTGGTGATTACAACCGGGTGACCGTGACTTATGGAGACTTGAAAGGTTTCGAATTCTTTTATGGCCCAATTATTTGGAACGTTGAAAAGCCATAATTCGTAAAAAATAATAGCGACCTAGTTGATAACGGGTCGCTTTTCTTCTTACTATCTATCATAATTGTCTCTCTATCATTATAAAAATCGGAAAATTCAGATCATTATACTAGAAAATGATTACAAGGGGGCTTTTCATGTACAGATTGTTGACGAGTTTACTGTTCGTATTTCTCTTGGTCGGGTGTTCTTCAGGTGCGGAAAATGGAAGTGGGAATGACAACGGGGAAAGTACGTTAAATATCGCTTATATGGCACAACCCCCTAACTTTGATCCCCATTTCACAGATGTTGTAGCGATCCGGGATATTGCGCGAAATGTGTTCGAAACGCTCGTCTCTTTCGATGAGCAAAATGATGTCGTGCCGCTGTTGGCGGAATCGTATGAGATGAACGACGATGGGACAGAGATCGTCTTTCAGCTACGCAAAGACGTGAAATTTCATAACGGCCAAGAAATGACAGCTGATGATGTCGTCGCTTCAATGGAAAGGTGGCGTACTTTATCTCCTAAAGCAAGTTCTTATTTTACCGGCTCTGAATTTGTGAAAGAAGATGATTATACGGTTGTGTTACGCATGGACCAACCTATGCCGATTGCCAAATATCTATTAGGGATGAATACGAATTTCGGGGCGATCATGCCGAAAGAAGTGATCGAAAATGCGGACACAAATACGGGGATCAAAGAATTTATTGGGACTGGGCCTTTTGAATTTGTGGACTGGAAGCAAGATCAATATATCCAATTGGCCAAAAATGACGCCTATACATCTGCGTCTGATGAGATAGATGGATTAGTTGGCAAAAGAGAGCCTTTGGTAGATCATGTCTATTTTCATTTTGTTCAAGATCCGGCTACACGGACGGCGGGGATCCAGACAGGGGAGTATGACATCGCCCTCGCGATTCCGTCCGATAACGTGGAGCAGTTGAAAACGGATAGCAATTTAGGCTTATATATTGCAGATGGCGGTTATACGACAGCCATTTTCAATAAAAAGAAGGGGTTATTTTCCGATAAGAGAGCAAGAGAAGCGGTCAATTTAGCTGTCGATAAAGAAGAAGTGATGATATCCGCTTTTACCAGCGATGAGTTTTATAGAATGGAGCACGGCTTGCTGGGAGAGGATTATGTTAATTGGCATAACGATGCGGGTGTCGAAGCCTATGAAGCATACGATCCGGAGAAAGCGAAACAGTTATTGAAAGAAGCCGGCTACAACGGGGAAACGATTCGTATTCTCAGTTCCCGAGACTACGAAGATCAATATCACGCGGGTGTCGTTGTCCAGCAAAAGCTCGAACAAATCGGTATGAAAGTGGATCTAGAAGTATATGATTGGCCGACATTATTACAGAAGAGAGCCGATGAAAACGCATATGAGATGTATATGTTCGCATTTGCGCCAGCAACGGACCCAACGCAAATTCAATATATCGACTCCAAGCAAGAATATCCAGGCTGGACGGATAGTCCAGAACTAGACGCTTTGTTGGCGGAGCTGATGGTTGCGCCTACCGATGAAGAAGCGAAAGAAGTATTCACAGCATTGCAAGAAGAAACGTGGAATGAGTTACCTGCTATTAAGTACGGAGAATACAATCGGGTGACGGTCACACATGGAGACCTTCCGGAATTTAAGTTTTTCCACGGTCCTGTCATTTGGAATGTATCCAAAAACTAGGAAAACGAGTTCTATAAATTGAGAAGTAAGTGAATTGGATTGAAAAGGAAGAAGGTTCGCCTTCTTCTTTTTATATAATTTTAAACATGAAAGAATGTATCACTCAATCGAATATATTAGCGTATTCGTTTGATAACGAGGGAGAGTGAGAGAAAGATGAAAAAATTCAACTTTGCTTTGATTATGCTTATTTTCGTCTTGTCTTTGATTGGCTGTACGGGGGGCGGAGCAAGCAAAGAGGAAGGTGAAGAGGAAGGCCGGCAAGAAAGTGTGAAGTTGAATGTCGCACTAAATGCACAACCGCCTACGATGGATCCGTTAATGACGACGGCAGTCGTGACAAGAGATATTACCCGTCATGTTTTCGAGACTTTGGTCGCGCTGAACGAAAACTTTGAAGTCGAACCGATGTTGGCAGAAAGTTACAAGGTAAGCGAAGATGGCAAGATGATAACGTTCAAATTAAGAGAAGGGATCACTTTCCATAATGGAGAAGAGATGACCATTGAAGACGTCGTCGCATCGATGGAGAGGTGGCAGGAAACATCGAACCTCGGTAAATCATATTTCAGCAATGCGGAATTCAGTGGAGAAGGGGAGGATACGGTCATTCTAAAGATGGAAGAAAGGCTGTTTACCGCTTTGCATATGATCGCCGATCCAGGCGTAGCGGCAGTCATCACCCCTAAAAGTACAATCGACGGAGCAAGTACGGAAGGGTTAAAGGAATTTATCGGAACGGGCCCGTTCAAATATGAAGAATGGAAAAGCGATCAGTACATCCGCTTATCCAAGTATGAAGATTACAAATCTGTCGATGGAGCGGCAAGTGGTCTCGTCGGAAAAAAAGAAGCGAAAGTGGATGAGATTTACTTCAATTTTGTAACGGATGCTTCCACTAGACTTGCGGGCATTCAAACCGGAGACTATGACATCGCAAATGCGATCCCTTTCGATAGTGCAGAACAATTGGAAGCCAACCATGATGTGAAAAATCATGTGGACCATAACGGTTTCAACGGGATCGTATTTAATAAAAAAGCCGGCTTGTTTCAAGAGAAGCTTGCGAGACAAGCGGTAAATGCGGCGCTTGATGAAGAAGCCATTTTGATGTCCGCCTTTGCCAATGAAAATTTCTATGAACTTGAACATGGTTTAATGATTAAAGATCAAATCGAATGGTATAGCGAAGCGGGAAAAGAGCAGTACAACCAAAATGATTCGGAAAAAGCGAAGAAATTATTGAAAGAAGCAGGGTATAACGGTGAAGAAATCGTCATTTTAGCGACAAGGGATTATGAGGATCATTATAATGCGGCGATCGCTGTTCATCAACAATTAGAAAGCTTAGGGATGAACGCCAAATTGGATATTTACGAATGGGCGACAGTTTTGGAAAGAAGAAACGACGAAACCGCATATGACCTCTTTATCACAGGCTTTCCGACAGAACCGATCCCGTCGAGCTATGTATTTCTAGATTCACGGACGGAGTGGCCGGGGTGGACGAATGACCCGACGATGGATCAACTGCTCGATGACATCAACAGCGCCTCTTCACAAGAGGAAGCACAAGTGCTATTTTCCGAACTGCAAGAAGAATTTTATGATTACATACCTGTGATCAAGTTCGGAAATAAGACAACCATCACGACGGTACGTTCAAATATCGAGGACATGGACTTTTTGCACGGCATCATTTTGTGGAATGTGGAGAAAAAGTAAAATAATCGGCATAAGTTGGAGGTTTTTTCAGCTTATGTCGCTTTTTTGTGAAGGATACGTCCGGCTCAGTTGTTCTTATGGAAGTAATAGAGCATTCGTTGTATAATGGAAGAGTTGATAAACTTTTCTACAAAAGGAGAGCGGAGAACACTTAATGAAAAAACAGAATAACGTGCAAGAATGGATCGTTTCGACAATGGAAAAAGTCGGAATGGACATAGAGCTGAAGTTGCGTCGGACGAATGTGAACATGAGCTATAATTTCATTTATCATTATATTGGTTTGGATGTCGTGCGGGCGATTTCATCCAATGAGGAAATGGAAATTCCCGTGCCATTGGAAACCCATATTAAAACATTGACATTGCATGAACTCGGACACGCGATGGATCGCGAAGCTTTAATGGATTCTTTACCGAGAACGATTGAGATTGCGAAAGAGAAAAGAAAGCGTCCCTTGCATGAACTGTTCACAGACATTGATGCACTTTCAATGCTGATCGAAGAACATGAGATGAACATTGTTTTCGAAGAGACCGCATGGATGAATGCGGAAACATTGAATCGCCTCCATAAAATCGTGGAATGGGATCATTTTGAACGAGTAAAAACATACAGTTTAGCGACTTATCAAAGTTTATATAAAGAAGACTTACGCATTTACGAGCAACTTCTGGCCAATGAGCAAGAGCACATCGCCTAATAGCCAGGTGTTGTCAGCCGTATGTGATTACAATATGTTAGGGTTCCTTGTATGAACAAGGAACCCGTTTTTATTTTTTCCTTTAAAAGACTTAAGGGGTAGAAGCAGAATGAATGTCGAACTTGGCAGTATTGAGGCCTAGCTTTTGTTCTAAAGCACCCCCCAATTGATACAATATCGCTTCGTCAAAGTTCGGGCCGATAAGTTGAACGCCGATGGGCAGCCCTTCCGTGGAGTAACCGCAAGGGACTGAAAGACTAGGGAAACCGGTTAAGTTCGTCGGCGCGGTCAGTTTTGTAATCGTCCAGCGGATATGTTGGGATTCTTTTTTCTGATCGCCCACGTACCGCTCATTGGTAGCGGGTGGTAAGATGGGCATCGTTGGTGTTAACAAGACATCGACTTTCTCCCAAATAGGGGCGAATTGTTGTTCAGTTTTTTTCTTCACCTGTACTGCCTTTGCGTAATCCGCTCCCGATGTATCGAGCGCAGTGAGTAAACGCTCTTTCACTTCATCATCCCAATCCTCCGGAAATTCCGCTAAATTCTTTTCATGCAGCGCATAAGCATCGCTTCGTAAAATAATTTTATGCGCTTCTGAAACGTCCCCCATATTCGGTAACGTCACCGGTATGATTTCTGCGCCTAGCTGTTCGAAATGTTGAATCGTTTCTTGGATGACTTGTCTAACCTCTTCATCTAGGTTGTCAAAATAGAAATGGTCAGGTATCCCGATTTTCTTTCCTTTTACATCATGACCCATTAAACGTGTAAAATCTTCACTGTCCTTGAAAATGGCATCGGGATCTTCTGCATCATTCTCGACGAGCACATTCAATAAAAGTGCATTATCCGTCACGGTGCGGGTCATAGGACCGGCATGATCAAGCGTCCACGATAATGGATAGACACCTCGCTTACTGACGCGCCCATAGGTCGGTTTCATGCCAACGATGCCACAAAATGAAGCGGGAATCCGAATGGAGCCCCCTGTATCCGTCCCGATCGACCCGTAACAAAGGCATGCTGCCACCGATGCAGCCGATCCGCTACTCGATCCACCCGTCATTTTTTCCAAGTTGTAAGGATTTTTCACTGGACCATGAGAAGAGCGGTCGCCCGTAGGACCGTAAGCGAATTGATGCAAGTTTTGTTTGCCGATAATAATGGCGCCTGCTTCTTGTAAGCTGTTAACGAGCGATGCATTTGTTTTGGGTTTATTGTTTGCAAAAATTTTCGAACCCGCTGTTGTGACGAGTCCGGATTTGTCGATATTGTCTTTTAATCCGATCGGAATCCCGTGCAAAGGTCCCCGGTAGATCCCTTGTTGTATTTCATTTTCTCTTTCGGCGGCTTGCTGTAAGGCGCCTTCTCTATCGACAGTGATAAAAGAATTCAGTAGTGGGTCCACTTCTTGAATGCGCGTCAAAACGTGTTCAACTAAATCGACTGGAGAAATCTCTCCTTTTTGAATCTTATCAGCTACCGTTTTTATGTCGTAAGTGAGTAGTTTGTCCAATTTCTAATCCCCTCCTATGCAATGATTCCAGTAAACTAATGCAAACAAAAAAGTGTGCTACATCCGTATTTATGCATTCCCCTTCGAAACTATGTCTAAAAGGACAAGTAGGCTTTCCAAGTCATAACTTAATTATAGACGGAATATTAATTCTATTACAACTAAAAAAGGAGGGGATTGTCAAAATGAGCATGAGTACATTGTTATGGATTGAATTTTCTCTTTTCATGCTAGTTATGGTCATTCTCAGTTATTATGCGGCAAAGAAAACAAAAACGATTGAAGACTTTGCTATCAGTGGTGCAAGTTTAGGACCGTATGTGTTAGGTCTGTCTTTTGCGGCCACTTTTTTTAGCGCAGCGACATTTATGGGGTATCCCGGTTATTCATATGCTTGGGGGTATAGTAATCTTTGGTTGTTCTTATCTTTAATCGGTGCGGCTCCGCTAGGTATCATTGCAGTGGCGAAAATGGTCAGGAAGTTGAATACGACTCAAAAATCATTGTCTTTACCGGATTGGCTTGGGGACTATTATAATAGTGATCTTCTTCGGGTTGGGACAGGACTTATTATGTTATTCAACCTTTTTTACATTGCGGCCCAATTTTCTGCGGCGGCACAAATATTTGAACATATGTTAGGTCTTAGTTATTTTACAGGCCTCATCTTGATTGCTGGTATTGTGATGGCTTATGTGTTTGTCGGCGGTTCTTACGCGGATGTTTATACGGATGCAGCACAAGCACTCCTCATGATTGCGATCGGTGTTATTGTATTTGTTTCGGGGATTATTTTCTTTGGTAACGGCAACATCCATACAGCATTCACGAATATCACTGAAAATCTAGCCAGCCAAGATGGGGATTTAATTGCAATATTCAATCCGAATTCCAATTATTATGCAGCGTCTGCTGTCATCGGCCTATTCATCATTCAATTTGCCTTTTCCTCCCAACCACAGCTTTTCAACAAAGTGCTTTCCTTAAAAAATCCGAGAGATTTACGGAAAATGATCAGTACGTATATCGTGGCGGCAATACTTTGCTTACTTGTTCTTTTCGGTGGTCTTTATGCACGGGTGGCTGTTCCAGGAATTGAAGCCGCTGATTTGGCTCTTCTTGAATATGTGACATGGGGGATGCCGGCAGCTCTCGCGGCTTTTGTCGGGGTAGTCATCTTGGCGGCTGCTTTATCGACGACAGATGGCCTTTTCGTTGTCATGTCGACTGTATTTGCGAACGACATTTATAGGAAAGTGTTAGTAAGAAGAGGCATTTTAAAAGCAGATAAAGATAAAATGAATAAAACGGCACTTCTCATAAGCCGACTAGCGGTTATTGGTGTTGGGGTGGCGGCAAGCCTTCTCGTACTTCATCCTCCCCAGTTTATAGGAGATTTGATGTGGATCGGGATTTCAGGCGTCTCGGCAGGTACATTAGGGCCTGTTCTATATGCAGTCTTCTCTCGGAAAAAAGCTTCCCCGCGGGCGGCGGAAGCGTCTATGATCCTTGGATTGTTGTCTTATTTAATCATCTTTTTCAGCGGGATTGAATCGAGCCCGCTCGCAGCAGGAGGTTGGGCAACTGTTATCGGGATCATTGTCATGTGGGTGGCTGCGGCCATTTTAAGAATCGTCAACTACTTAAAAATCTAACGATCATGAAAGAAGGTGAATGATTTATGTGGATCAATCCGATGTTATCCATTTGGTTATATTCGACAATCGGTTTTTTAATTATTAGCGGACTGGCTTTGTGGAAATGGTATTCGGAAGAGGATGAAAATATTTGATAGGATACCTTGGGGGAGAAATTGTCTATCAAGATTTATGTTGAAAGAAGATAATATAAAAAAAGCCGGCCGTTCTTATGAGCGACTGGCTTCTGCTAATTTTAGTTATCGAAGTGAATCTCTGATATATGTTGTCAACGAATTTACATCAAATATTGGCAATTCCGTCACGTCTCTTAATGCATCTCTATAAGGCGGCATATTCGTACATTCTAATACAATCGCCGTTATATGAGGGTGGTTTTCGATCAAAGTACGTGTAACCTGCTTCATTTCCAAAGCAATCGCGTCCATATTTAATGGCTTTGTTTCTTCGATAATCGCATCTCTAAACGTTGGCATTTCATCCATTCCTGCAATAACAATTGGTGTATTGTGGGCATTGACGCCTTGAAGGTGTTTGTACGTCAAGCTCGATTTTTGCGCCGTAATGACACCGACCGTACCACCCGTGATTGCACTGGCCATATGGATTTGAATTAAGCTTGAGGAATAAAAAGGGACAGCTAATTCACGTTGTATTTCTTTTTGAAACAGTGCAAGAAAACCACAACTTGTCGTAATTGCCTTCACACCCCGTTGCTGTAACCTTTTTGCTGCATTCACAAAGGGGTTGATGAGTGTCGGATCTCCTGTTTTGACGACCCGCTCAATTGTCGCATTTTCAACTATTTCATATGCGACGGGAAAAGGGAATGTAGCAGGATTTCCGATATCACCTTCAGGTCTAGTGAAGCTCGTGTCCAACATTAATATTCCGATTTCGGCATGCTTCATACTATATAAACCATGCGATTAATCCGACAACTAAGAAGTAGAAGGAGTTGGGAAGTGCCAACACCATCACTTTAATCGGATCCACTTTCGTATTTAAAATCCCACCGATTAATCCACAAACGACGAATGCCGTTAATCCGACAGGCGGCATATTTTGCCCGGCAGCTGCAATATGGGAAGCACCTAAAGCGATAAGTGTCGGATCGACATTCATATTTTCTAAAATAGGAGAGAGAAATGTAACGATGACCGATTGTGCAGTTGTTTGCGAACCTGTCAGCATCCCTACAACGACCATTGACAAGGCTCCGCCTATTTTTATGAATGAGTCTGATAACCCTTCAGTCAAGAGTGCAACTTTGTCAATGAGTCCGGAAGCATAAAAAACACCCACCATAACGCCAGCACTAACTTGGATTTGCACGGTTTGGCTCACTTTCTTTAATCCGCCTTTCATGACTTCCTTCGATTGTTTATGGACGGAAGGAAAAAGGAAACTGACGAGAATTGCGATGATGATGGCGGAAACAATTTGAAATGTTAAACCTTGGATAATGGGAATTTCCTTTAACGGATCCAATAAAATAGCTAAAAAGGTGACTTCCGTAAAGATATTGTATTCGAACAAAGTATTTACCAAGACGATAGCGATGAGGACAAAAAGAGGGATCAACGTCTTCCATCTTGCTTTTAAAATTTGAAAAATAGACTGTTGCGGTATCAATTCTGGAGGCAAGACTTTTCCACGTACGAACCGGAAAGATTCAAAAATGGCGAAAATCCCTCCGATTGCAACGGTTACGTAAGCGATTTTTATGACTGGACTCGGATCGATGCCGACGAGAGAGGCGGAAAGAAAAACGCCTTGGGTAATCGGTGGCATGATGGAACCGATAGAAGCGCCGAGTAAAATGATCATACCGATTTGTTCAGGCTTAAGTTTCAATTCAGTTAACGAATGGATGACAAGAAAGCCGATAACCGTAGCCGCAGCAATTGCGTCCCCAAGAAAAGAACCTGCAATGATGAGCGTAATGAATATGGCAGCAATCAACCCTTTTGGTGAATTGCCGAATGCCGCCCGAAGACTGTTCAAAGTTGTTTCCATCGCACCGAGTTTCACTTGGGATTCAGCGTAAAGGCTGCCGAATATGGAGAGCATGATAACCCAAGATAACCGGTCGATGCCATCCACAAAAGCCATGATTGTTTCACCGGGTGCTAATCCCGATAATAAAGCGGACGTGAGTGCAGCAACGAGAAGGGCGGCGCGGACATCCCCGCCGATTTTAGGGATTTTTTTCGCTAAAGCAATGATAAACAACAACGCCAAAGGTAAAATGATCTCTATCAAATATTCCATCCTTTCCGGGCATGGTATTTATTTGAAGCGTTCCAGCTTTAACGGTTCCAAAAGTTCTTTATGTCTTCCGCTACGCTCGATCAATTCCCTCACTAAATATCCGGTAATTGGAGCGAGGGCGATGCCATCCCCTTCATGTCCCGCAGCAATGAGGAAACCTTCTACTTCGGGTACTTTGTCGATGATTGGAAGTCCATCTCCCGTGTAAGGCCGGAAACCGACCATTGAACGGATGATCTGGACTGTTTTTAAAGAAGGGACGATTTGGCTTGCATGGGCGGCAATAGAGGAGAGGATGTTCGCATTGATAGATTTATCGAAACCGACAAATTCTCTGCTTCCCCCGATCAGCAGGTTACCGCTTTTCGTTTGCCCTAAAGAAAGGCCGATGCCGAAAGGGGGTACCTCTGTTCCTTTATTGTCTGTAAGATGTTTGGCGGCAATGTACTGCGCACATAATATATTGCCATGGACAATTGGCTTGATCTTTTCGGTAATCAGAATGACGCCGCGACGCGGTTTGATTGTTAGTTCGACGCCAACCATTTCGGCGATGGCGGGCGCAAAGGGCCCCGCGGCATTGATGACCCATTCGGTTGCGATATACCCTTTATCTGTTTGGACCCCTTTAACTCTCCCATGTTCACAAGTAATATCGAGCACTTTTGTATGTGTTTTGATGTCGGCACCTTTTTGTCTAGATGCTTTAGCAAAAGCTTGGCTTAGTAACAATGGATTCACTTCCGCATCTTCCCGGCTATACGTGGAGCCGACGATATGGGGGGAGAAGCAAGGCTGTTTTTCCAGCGCTTCTTTCCGGTCCAATAATTTCACGTCGATACCTGCTTTGTTTTGATCTTCAACGAATTGTTTCATGAATTGTAAATGCTCAGGGGATTGTATGACGATCATGCCGCCTGCTTTTTTAAATTCAAAAGGGATGCCAAGCTCATCTTCAAGGTTTTCGTAAATTGCTCTACTCGCCTGTGCGAGTTTGCTAGGAAAGCCAGGCTTTTTTGATTGTAAAATAATTGCTTTATCACAAGAGCCTGAGGTCTGTGCGCCGACCTCACCTTTCTCCACGACGACGACTTTGTCGCAAATATCGGCAAGCCGGTAGGCGATGGATGTGCCGATGACACCACCTCCGATGATAACTGCATCTGCTATTTCCAAAAAGTTCAACTCCTTTATCGAAAGGTTGCAAGATTTTCATGCCACATTCGGTTTAACTTTTCTCTGCCGCATTCGACGTTTGGTTGAAAGGTGATGGCGGATTTTTCTCGTGCTTTTTTCACTTGGTTTTGGGCATTTTTTATGTGTGTGTCCGCCTCGTCATGAAGTAAACCGAGTCGGGCACTGATGGATGTTCCGGCTAGTTCACCTTGCGCCATGGCGACTTGGGCACTTTCGATGCCAGTAATATTACCGGCGACGAAAATCCCTTGTTGCGTCGTTTCCATTTCGGGACCATGCAAAGGTACATGCCCGCCCAATTCTTCGATATGGGCGAATCCACAGCGGACTGCGCCTGCCAATTCCGCCAAGGGGGAGAGGCCTCCCGACAGACAAACAGTATCCACTTCGATCGCTTTCACATTTTTCCTATCGGGCATTCCGTTTGAATCGACGTGGGTAACTTTTATATTTTCGACTTGCTCGTTTCCCTCGATTGCCACAACTGTTTTTCGTAAAAATAAAGGGATGCCCCAAACTTTTAATCCATTTCGAGGATAAAGAGCCGCCCCTATGTTTTGGATCAGTCTGTTTTTTGCCAACTTACCTGCTAACTTGAGCGGCTTTGTCGGAGCCAATTGAGACATGCTCGATAAGTATGAAATCATCTGTTTCGGGTGAGACCGATGTAAAGAGAACTCATCCGAAGGAGGTAAAAATATTCCGATCACGTCGACACCTGCCATTTTCAGCTCATGGGCAACCGTTAAAGAAAGAGGATCCACGCCCACAATGGCAACTTTCTTTCCAGGTTTGACACGGTGATAATTTGTTAAAACTTGAGCGGCACCGATCGCCATGACACCGGGTGTCGTCCAGCCGGGGATAGGTACCGGTTTTTCCGCGGCGCCGGATGCAATGACGATATTTGTTGCTTCTATCTCGTGCCCTGTATTCAACTGCACTTTCCAATGAGGGGAAATCCCCCAAACTTCCGTTTCTTGAAGACAAGTAATGCCTAATCGATTCACTTTTTCTTTCAAGGCTTGCGCTACATTTTTCCCGATCCACCAACCGTTGTTCGGATCCTCATATAATTGTCCTAGCAGTTTTCCGCCTGCGATAGGATTTTCATCCACGATGGTGACGGTTGCCCCGTATTCTGCTGCTGTAATAGCAGCGCTCATACCGGCGGGTCCGGAACCGATAACGACAAGATCCGCTTTCATAAGCCGTGCTCGCTTTTGGACTGGATGCACATACGATCTTTGACTGCCGTTATACAAGCGCGGACGCTTTTTTCTCCGTCCACAGATACACGACATTCATAACAATGCCCAATGCCACAATAGATGCCACGTGGCTGCTTTAACTTATCGGAATATCTAAGGGTGCGGATATTGTTCGCAAGTAATGCAGCTGCAACCGATTCACCTTCGTAGGCTGAATAGTCGACCCCATTAAAGGTGATGGTGACTTGCTTTTTTTCAAAAGTGCCGAGTATTGGATGATTTGAAATCCTCATAGTCACAGATCCTTTCCATATCGAGCAAGCTCTCCTAGTGCAAGCGGGCGAATCGGAGTGTTGTACGTTAAATCTGAAACACACGGAATTGCATTAGAGGTGTGAAAAGAAACGGCTTGTTCTAAAAGTGGTCGGCATGTCCGTCCTTGGCACATACCCATGCCTGCTCTTGTTTTCAGTTTCAACTCTTTCGTCGTTTCACTCCCACTTTCCAGCTGGTTGATAATCTCACTTAACATCACTTCTTCGCACCTACAAATGATCGTATCTTGGACAGTGATCTCCTCCATTCAGCCATAATTTGTTTGATGGTGCATGTTCCTATATGCTTCCTTAATTTTTATGCGGGCTGGCGCAAACTTAGACGTTCAACTGATTGGAATTTGATTGAAGGTCAAGTGAAGGAATTGTCGAATAATTGATGAGAGGCTATGGGGGAGGGCGAATTGCTTGAAAGTAGATCTATTAATTGAAAATGGGCATGTCTTGACAATGGAAGGGGATGGCGTCGGATTCATCGAACATGGTGCGATCGCGATAAAAGGGAACCGCATTGTGGCTGTGGGACATAGGGAAGAAGTGGGAAGGAATTGCCGGGCAGAACGGGTCATTGACGCCACGAATAAGTTGATCATGCCAGGACTGATCGACGCGCATATTCATACAGGATTTGCCATTTTTCGCGGGGTGGCGCAAGATATGTCGGATTGGATGCAGAAAGGGATTTGGCCGTTTCAAAAGCACCTAAAGCCTGAAGAAAGTAAGGCGGGTTCCATGGTTAATATAATAGAAGGAATCAAAGCAGGCACGACGACTTTTTGCGACTACGACGGAAGAATGGACTTACTTGTGCAAAACTATAAAAAAATCGGAGCAAGGGCAAGGATAGCGGAAATGGTCAATGAAATTCCGGATGACATCGGTGATTTGCCGGTCGGTGAACTGTACGAATTCAACCCATCGATCGGAGAAGAGAAGTTGAAAAGAAACCTTGATCTATATGAGGAGCACCATGACACGGAAAATGGAAGAATTTCTGTCATATTGGGACCTCATGGGCCGGACATGATGAGTTTGGAATTATTGAAGGAAATTCAAAATTATGGCGAAAAACTAGATACAAAATTGCATATGCATGTCGCCCAAGGGGATCGGGAAATTCTTCAAATGGAGAAACGGTACGGTCAGCGGAGTATCGCCTTTTTGGAACAGCATGGCTTTTTGAATGACAGGTTACTGGCTGTCCATTTAACCGAAGCGACTGATGCGGAAACGGTCCAAGTGGCCAAAAGTGGTGCAAGTATGATTTACTGCGCGGGTAGCATCGGCATCATCGACGGGTTGGTGCCGCCAGTCCATTCTTTTTTGCAGGCGGGAGGGGTAGCTTGTTTAGGGTCCGACCAAGCACCAGGCAATAATTGCAATAATATGTTCAATGAAATGAAGTTTGCCGCCATTTTAAATAAAGTGAAGCTGAAAGATCCGCGTATCTTCAATGCGACTCAATCTCTTCGGATGGCAACAATTGAAGCCGCAAAAGTGATGGGGATTGAGCATGAGGTAGGCTCTTTGAGGAGGGGAAAAAAAGCGGATGTGATTTTATTGGATTTAGGCGATCCCTCGTTTTTCCCGGTGCTAACAAAGCCGATTCGTAATATCGTTCCCAACCTTGTGTATTCCACGAGAGGACATGAAGTCGAAACAGTTATCATTGATGGGAATGTTGTCATGGAAAATCGGGAGATACTGACAATTGATGAAAAAGTAGCTTTGGCAAAAGCACAAAACGCGGCAGAAAACGTATCCAAACGCGCGGCATTCGATATTTTGAATTCGGATAGTGATATTTTGGCGATGGTGCGGGACGGTTTATTATAAAAAGGAAACTTAGAAAAAGGCTGTTTCATTGCTTTGGGGGCTAGAGTCCAAAACAATGAAATAGCCTTTTCACATTTCCATCTTCAATTTTGGTTGTGCTTCCAACTCGGGAAAGAATGTATTTTTCATCGTCGTTTCTTCGTAACATTGAATGGCGGTATATAATAGCATGCAATGTTTGAAGTTATTCGTATTCAAGGAGGTGATTTCCTTTATGCGTTCAAGTCGATAAATGATCGTGTTTCGATGGGTGAACATGTTACGGGACGCTTCACTCAAGTTCAAATTATATTTACAATAGGCGACAAAAGTAGAAGCGAGCACTTCATAATTTTCATGCTCCGTTAAAGGTGCGATAATATTCAACAATTTCGACTGATAATCAGAAGTAAGTTCTCTTGGAAGGAAATGTAAAATCATTTCCCTTTCATTATAAATATGGACGCGTTCTTCATTGCCGGATTGCATCCCGATATTCATCGCTTTTTTGGCATTGTTATAAGATTCCGGCACACCGTTAATTCCATGGCTAATATCCCCCATGGAAATGAATGCAGAAACGTCATACTTTCTTTGTAAAAATGTATTCAATCTATCTAATTTCTCTTCTAAACTTGCTGTGAAGTTTGCATAAGATTGTTGAAAAGGAAGTGTTTTAATGACGATAAAACGCTCGATATTCAAAGCGGAGATGATATCTCCCTCATTCTCATGAAAAATCAAATTCAAATAATCCAAAACTTCTCGTTGGAAATATTGTACTGGAAAGTCCTCGGCCGATCCAGTAGGCTCATTTGACGATATCTTTTCTGAAAGGTTTGCCATATCGATTAAAAGGCAGACACGATCAGTATGCAAGTCTATGTCAAGAAGGGAAGAGTACTTTAATATGGGCTCGTTCGATTCCAACTCCTCGTGATGAATGAGCTGATGAACAAAGATCTCGACCATCTTCTCTTTCAACTCCACCATTTCTTTTCTGAACGCTTCCTGACACATCATCTCGACTTGGTTTTTAACCAATTGCCCATACTTCTCGACCTCTCTCGGCTTTCCGACAATACCGAGAACCCCGATCACTTTGTTATTGAAATTGATAGGGACGGAGATTCCAGGTAAAATTTGCTGGTCGATTTCATTGTCACAGTCTATGGTTATATTTCTTTTGATCACTTCGATTGAAGGTGGGTGGAAAAGGCCAATTCTTCTTTTATCGGTAGCACCAATAATATAGCCTTCATTATCGGTAATACTAATGGGATATTGCAAGATCTCATTTGTTTTTTCCACAATATCTTGTGCAATTTGTTCAAGTATTTTCACTAAACTCACTTCCTCTTCAATATAATAGATGCATTTATTAGTTAAAAAAAACAAAAGCTTTCCATTAATTCTACCTATATTTAGACATAATGTCTATTAAATTTCTAAATATTGAATCAATAGTAAGGAGGCAATAGGATTTTATCATAAGCGACAAGCTTGGATTACCGTCCCTTTGGTCAGAAAAAACAAAGTGTCGTATTTAACATAACGCTATATTTGTGAATAATGTCTATATGATTCAGAAAATTCTTAATCTATAATTGGAATGTACTTCATAGATCACTAGGCAGTTTGTATGGATCATTAGCATAGGAGGTAATTCGATTGGAGAAAACAGAAGTAAGAGTGAGCGAAACATTAAGCAAAGCTTATACGCTACCGTCATGGCTCTATACAAAGCCCGAAGTTTTGGAAGTTGAAAAGAAAGAGATTTTCAGTAAAACATGGCAGTATGTAGGGCATCTTAGCCAGTTTAAAAAAGCAGGTGACTATATTACGACGGAAGTCGCCGATCGATCGATTATTATTTCTTATGGAAGGGATCAAGAGTTGCGTGCATTTTATAATGTATGTCCACATCGGGCCGCACGATTGGTGGAAGGAGAAGGAAATAAAGCAGTAATCACTTGTCCTTACCATGCTTGGTCATTTCGTTTGGATGGTTCCTTAAACAGAGCGCCGAATATGAAAGGTGTCGAAGATTTCAACGACGAAGAATTTTGTTTGACAAAAGTACGATTGGAAGTATTGGAATCTTTCATTTTTGTGAATTTAGATCCCGATGCGCCATCTATGGCTTCACAGTTTCCGGATTTGTTTGAGCATGTAAAACAATTTGAACTTGGGAACTTTAAAAAGGTACGAGTAAAAGAAACGATTTGCCGCTCGAATTGGAAGATTGGTATTGATAATTACCTTGAATGCGACCATTGTGGAATTGTCCATAAAGTGAGTTTTGCTGATCTTGATATGAAACAATATGACGTGCAAATCCACGAAAACTATTCTTATCAAGGGACACCGTTAAAAGGGTATCATCAAGATTTTAAGTTAGGAGAAGGTGGCCGATATTATTGGCTCTATCCGAATACTTGGTTTTCATTTGATCCGGGCCCAGCTAATCTATCCATCCATCAATCAATACCGATTGATCATAAAACGACGAAATACGTCTATACAACATTCCTAAAAACGGAAGAGATGTCAAAAGAAGATGAAGAGCGTCTAGCGATGGATGCAATGGTGAGACAAGAAGATTTGGATATCGCCGAAGTCGTACAAAAAGGGATCGAATCAGGTGTCTATAAACAAGGCCGATTTTCACTATCAGAAAACTGTGTCCACCATTTTCACCTTTTACTGCAAGATGATTTGGAAGAAGTATTGCCACTCCAACGTGCCAAAGCGCCAACACCATTATAATAGGAGTTTCTCAGTTACAATTTTAAGAATTCTGTAAGCGTTTCCAAATGAGAGGGTTAGTTATTTCATTAAAGGACGGGGGAATTGTATGGCTAATCAAGATGAGAAGCCACAATTGAAACGTGCCATGAAAAGCCGGCATTTATTTATGATGTCATTGGGGGGCGTCATAGGGACCGGTTTGTTTTTAGGATCAGGTTATGCCATCGGGGAAGCCGGACCGATGGGCGCAATCCTTGCATATCTGGTCGGTGGGCTACTTATGTATTTAGCAATGGTCTGTTTGGGGGAAGTATCCGTTCAGATGCCGGTTTCGGGATCGTTTCAAGCGCATGCGACAAAATATATTGGTCCGGCGACGGGTTTTACAGTCGGGTGGATTTATTGGTTAAGCTGGGCATTATATGTGGGATTGGAATTTGTGGCAGCTGGCGTGCTGATGCAAAGATGGTTTCCGAATGTACCGATTTGGATATGGTGTGCCTTATTTATCGTTTTACTGTTCTCGATCAATTCACTTTCTATTAAAAGTTTTGCGGAAACGGAATATTGGTTCGCTGGTATTAAAGTGTTGGCAGTTATCTTATTCATTATTGTCGGTTTGGGTGCGGTGTTCGGCATCATTCAGATGGGGACTGAACCGGCACCATTTTTAACTAACTTTACAGGAGACGGCCTGTTTCCAACTGGAATGGTCGGAGTATTCATTTGTATGATGACGGTCATCTATGCTTTCCAAGGAACGGAAATGATGGGGGTGGCTGCTGGGGAAACCGAAGATCCGGAAAAGAATATACCGAGAGCGATTCGCACAATTGTTGTTCGAATCGTCGTCTTTTATATACTTTCCATGTTTGTGTTGTCGGCGATTGTTCCTTGGCAGACAGCGGGACTGTTGGAAAGTCCGTTTGTGACGGTTTTTGATATGGTCGGCATTCCATATGCTGCGGATATCATGAACTTCGTTATTTTGACAGCGATTTTATCAGTTGGAAATACAGGACTTTTCGCTTGTACGCGCATCCTTTTCTCGCTAGCCCAGGACGGCATGGCACCAGCCGCTTTCACCAAGTTGAATAAACGATCCGTACCGATCTTTGCATTGTCAGTCACGTTAGGATTTGCATTGCTTTCATTGTTGACGAGTTTCATAGCGGCAGAAACCGTTTTCGTCGTACTCATTTCCATCAGCGGCATCGGTGGAACTCTTACGTGGTTGGCGATTGCCGTAGCACAAATGGGTTTCCGGAGGCAATATGTGAAGGGCGGCGGAAAAGTCGAAGATTTAACGTATAAAGTTCCGTTATATCCGCTCATTCCGATTTCATGTATTTTAATTTGTATTGCAATTTTCATTTTTACAGCGGTAGATCCGACACAACGTGTTTCACTTTATTGGGGCTTTGGATTTGTTGCAGCTTGTTATGTATACTATCATTTTTTCGTCGCGAAAAAGAAAGCCGTTATCTCCGAACAGGCTCCTATCATTGTGAAATCTATTGAATAGGGTTGTTAGAAGTTAGTTGGAATGTACGTAATCAAGATAAAGGAGACTATATTGTTTTAAAAAGGATAGCTCGCAGGCGCAATTGAAAGATCAGTCTGCCAGCTATCTTTTAAGGATGTTTGAAGGGGAGATGAAGAAAATGGAAAAACTATCAGGAAGTCAAATTGTGGTCGATGTGATGAACAAAGAAGGTGTGAAGAAAGCATTTTGTGTACCTGGGGAAAGCTATTTAGGTGTGATTGATGCGCTTTTTGAACATCCTGATATTGAGTTGATGTCCACTCGTCATGAGGGGGGCGCTTCATTCATGGCGGAAGCATATGCCAAAGCCTCCGGAGAAGTCGGCGTTTGTATGGCGACGAGAGGGCCAGGTGCGGCAAACCTGTCGATTGGCCTTCATACGGCGATGCAAGATTCCACACCGCTTGTGGCATTGCTCGGACAAGTTGAACGTCCATTCAAAGGGAAAGAAGCGTTCCAAGAAGTTGAATTCGCCTCCTACTTCAGCCATTTATGTAAAGATGCTATTGAAATTGATTCGGCAGAAAGAATTCCTGAACTGCTTCATCGCGCTTTTCATACGGCACGTTCGGGTCGCCCAGGACCAGTCGTTGTGTCATTGCCGCATGATATGCTCGAAGACGTCGTGGCGTATAAGGAAGGGATTGTCTCCGAAAATTATGTCCCCGAAGCAGGGGAAGTGGTAGTCGACAAAGTGCTTCGTAAACTTTACGATGCAAAGCGACCGGTCATTATTGCGGGTGGTGGTGTCACGGCGACAAAATCGGCGAAGCAACTTGTACAACTTTCCGAGGCGATGAAAATCCCGGTTGTCACGGCATTTCGCCGGTTTGACGCATTTCCGAATGATCATGCGCATTATGCGGGATGGCTTGGCTTTGGTGCTGACCCCTCGCTGCTTACGCATATTAAAGAAGCGGATGTCATTTTGTCGATTGGCAATAAGTTTTCCCAAGTGACGACACAAGACTATACGTTGATCGGTGAGAATACGGAAATCATTCAAGTCGATATCGATGAAAATATGATTGGTAAAGCTTATGCAGCGTCAATTGGCATTGTTTCGGACGCAAAGCTATTTTTGGAGAAATGTTTGGAGCAGGTGCAGGTAGTGGAAGATGAAAGTCGGGAACAAGTATTGAAAGAGCGCCGGACCGCTTATTTGGCGTTTTCTACGATTCCTGAACGGATCGATGAGCCTGGTTTCACCGATATGAATGCAGTAATAGAAGACTTACTGTCGGCTGTCCCGAAAGATGCAATCATCACAAGTGATGCGGGCAACTTTTTCGGATGGTTGTCCAAATATTACCGCTTTACACAAGAAGGTACGTATATCGGACCGACATCAGGGGCAATGGGATACGGTTTACCTTCCGCGATCGGAGCGAAAGTAGCGCATCCGGATAAAAAAGTCATTTCTTTTTCAGGAGACGGGGGCTTCATGATGACAATGCAGGAACTGGAAACGGCTGTGCGCTATGATATCCCTGTTGTGGCTGTCGTCGTGAATAACAATATGTATGGAACGATTCGCATGCATCAAGAAATACATTTCCCAACTCGGGTGATGGGAACAGACTTATCGAACCCCAACTTCGCGGATTTGGCGAAAGTGTTCGGTTGCCATGGAGTGCAAGTGACGCGCAATGACCAGTTTCTTCCGGCATTGAAAAAAGCGTTACAATGCGGGAAGCCAGCAGTCATCGAAGTAGTTACCAATCCAGATATCATTTCAGCTGCCCAATGTGCAAAGCTAGCATTGATGACAAATTGATGATGGTCAAAAAGGAGCGTCTAAGCAGTAAAAGTGGAAGGTGATCCTTAAAAAGCTCTTCCCCTTACAATTAATTGAAAATCGTTGAAGAAAGTTCCGTTGGATGTCAACATCCTCAGAAAAGGAACTGTTTCAACGATTTTCTTACTTATCGGAATCAATTTCATAATTGATTAATTTAACATAAAACATGAACATTATAAGTAGTTTTAACATTATTATTCTCTTTTAAAGGTGGCTCCGTTGATTGGAGTGGAAAGCGTCCGCCTGGAACGGAAATCAACATTGGTCGGATTTTTAGAAGTATACCTAATTATGAATTTGGCTTATCGGAGTAACCAATACGAGTGAGTATTTTAAGATTCCCCAATTTGACAAGGAGTGAGTAGATGAAAAAGGATCATGAAGTATACGATTTGACCGTTATTGGTGGGGGACCAGCAGGATTATTCACCGCGTTTTATGCAGGATTAAGAAATATGTCTGTGAAGGTTATTGAAAGCTTGCCGCAATTAGGAGGACAGTTATCGGCTTTGTACCCCGAAAAATATATTTATGATGTCGCCGGCTTTCCAAAAGTTCGCGCCCAAGAACTTGTCGCCAACTTGGAAGAGCAATTGAAACTGTTTCCACCGAAAGCGATCTGTTTGGAACAGGAAGTAAAAGGTTTGGAAAGAGACGGAGAAACAATTATTTTAACGACAGACGAAGAAATCCATTTAACAAAAACAGTTATTTTGACTGCTGGAAATGGTGCATTTCAGCCGCGGAAATTAGCGATGGAGCATGTGGAGAGTTATGAAAAAACGAATCTTCATTATTTTGTCGATAACATGGAGCAATTTGCGGGACAGAAAGTGATGGTGTTAGGAGGAGGAGATTCTGCGGTCGATTGGTCGCTCATGCTTGCACCGATTGCAGACGAGGTAAGTATTGTCCATCGGAGAGATAAATTCAGGGCACATGAAGCAAGTGTCTCCGCATTGCACGAATCCCCTGTCGATGTTCTGACGCCTTTCGTGCCGAAATCTTTCATCGGGGAAGAACGAATCGAACAAGTTGTTTTGGAGGAAGTGAAAGGCGACAGGCAAATCATCGTTGACGTGGATGCTGTGCTTGTGAATTATGGCTTCGTATCAACACTTGGTCCTATCAAGGATTGGGGCTTGGAAATTGAGAAGAACGCGATTGTCGTCAATTCAAAAATGGAGACGAATATCGAAGGCGTCTATGCTGTCGGGGATATCAATACGTATGAAGGTAAAGTGAAGCTGATTGCGACTGGGTTCGGCGAAGCGCCGATTGCGGTGAGCAATGCAAAAGTGGCGATTGATCCGACCTCAAAAGTTCAACCGCTTCATAGTACGAGTGTGATGGAAAAAAAGGAGAAAACAAAAGTCACCGCTAAAGCCTAGGGTGCTGTTTAAGGAAGCGGAAGGGAGAGTGGAGCTATGTGTAAATATACGTTTGTGAACAAAGAGACTTGTATCGCTTGTGGTACATGCGGAGAAATTGCGCCAGAGCTATTTGATTATGATGAGGATGGTTACGCTTTTGCGGTTTTAGATAATAATGAAGGAACACTCCCAGTCCCTGAGGAATTTCATGAGGATCTCGAAGATGCATTCGAATCTTGTCCATCCGATTCCATTAAAATGACGACAAGCAGTTCCGAAGCTGTTTAGTAGAATGAAAAATCAAAACCCTTCAAGGTTTAAAATCTTGAAGGGTTTTGGTTTCCCGGGAAATGATTCAAAGGAAAACATTCATAAATTGGAAGTCCAAAGACTAGCGACGTCAGTCAAGCGAATGACGAAGAGGAAACAGGTATATATTCTTCGTTTGACACAAAAAAAAGCCCTTAAAGGGCAGGGTAGATCTTACGAGGAAACTTTTATCTTCACATAAAGGGAACGCCTTTGGATCTCCTGCTCTAGCAGATAAATGAATCGGGAATCTAAGTTCAAGTCTATCGCTTTATAGTACGATTCAATCAATAACTCGTCCGGCATATTTTTCATGAGAATCTTCACCCTCCGCTATTGTGAATTAAGTGTTCTTTTTTGAAACGAATATGAATAGACTAGTAGCTGATCTCCTTATACCTTGAATTTATCACATATAAACATTTGGAACAACCGTTCCCTTATCCACAGAGCTTCGTGGATATCCTGTGGTTAACTTGTTTATACAATGCGATATAGTATGATCAATCGTTTGTATAATGTGAGTAACTTTATCCACAAATGGGAAGAATCGAAAAATAGTATAAGAAAATTATTTTTTTATTCGTATTTTTGTATTAAAAAGCGCTTGCTTATCGTGGAAAGCCTTCAAAAAGTGTTGTCCTATAACTGAAGGAGATCTGGGTTGCCGATCAATCTAGTATGTAGTGGCTAGATGTTATAAGTAGAAATAAATTTTAAATATTTATTTAATTCTGTTATTATAATAATAAGGAGAATTGCCAGTTCGATTTTGACTTACAGCTATGCTGTCGTCTTCTTGGACTGGCTTTTACTTGCGGAAAGGGGGAAGGCTTGTGAAGAGGTTATTAATCTTATGCTTCGGCGGAATGGTCTTGTTATTCGGTTTATCAGCTTGTTCTTCGGCAGAAGGAAGTAATGAAACAAGTGCCGATGGAGTACCGGCTGATTTGACGATTGGCGGTTCAACGGTTGGCGGTTTTTGGTATACGCTCGGAGCTGCTATGGGCGATAAAATGAAAGACGTTTTTCCGGATTCGTCCGTGACGATCACGGAAGGGGGATCGATTTCCAATTTACAAGGGTTGGGAGAAGGGATATACCCAATTGCATTTAGTTCGGGGCCGATGATTAAGCAAGCGATGGAAGGATTAGAGCCGTTTGAGGAGAAAATAGAAAATGTCAGTACAGTCGCTACATTATATCCGACGGTGTTCCATATCGTCGTTCGGAAAGACTCGGATATTCATACTGTGGAAGATTTGAAAGGGAAGAAAGTGAGTCCCGGTGTGAAAGGATACGGAGGAGAACTCGCATTCATCGATGTGTTGGATCGTGTCGGCATGAGTTATGACGATTTGGGGGGAATTGAATATATCGGTAGCGCGGATGCGGCAGATTTATTGCGGGATAGTCATATAGACGCAATCGCGACGATTAATGCAGCACCGAATTCTACTTTTCAAGAATTGGACACGACGGTCGGCATTCGCATTATCTCTTTAGATGCCCAAGTGGTAGAAGCACTTTCTGAAGTGAATGCAGGGTATATTCCGCATACAATCGAACAAGGCACTTACGCTAATGTTAATGAAGATATTCACACATTCGCGCCGTACTCTGTCTTACTTGTCAATAATGATTTGATGGATGAAGAAGCGGTCTATAAGTTGACGAAAATGATGTTTGAAGAACAAGATCATTGGAAAGCGCTGTCAACAGTATTGGATCATTTCGACGCGGCCTATTCATTGAAGCATAATGTGGGAGATATCCATCCGGGGGCGGAAAGGTACTATAAAGAAATCGGGGCAATGGAGTAACTGTCTTTTTTTAAAACATAAAGAAATTAGCAGTTTTTCGTCGGTTGGATATTAGAATGCTAAAGGAATGATAGATTTGAAATTCAAGTACAAGCCCGCTGGGGATTCAGCGATTTTAATGGATTGTGGAAATGGGATGAATGAAGAGACAAATAAAAGGCTCGTCCATTTAGCAGATTTGATTGAAACGAAGGAAAAAGAAGGATTTGGCGAAGTTATTATAGGTTATCAGTCGGTACTCGTCCAATACGACCCGTTACGGTTAACTTATAACCAAGCTGTTGATAAATTGACAAGTTTGGAGAAAGAAGCGGATACGGGCAGTTGCCAAGAAAGAAGGCTCGTTGAAATTCCTGTCCTGTATGGAGGAGAGCATGGACCTGATCTTGAAAGAGTGGCCCAACATAACGGCTTATCTATAGAAGAAGTTATTACAATCCATTCTCAATCTCGTTATCTCGTTTATTTCCTTGGATTTACACCTGGTTATCCTTTCATGGGAGGAATGCCGAAAGAAATTGCGACCCCTCGATTGGAAAGTCCGCGATTTTCAATACCACCCGGAAGTGTCGCCATTGCGAAAGAACAAACGGGCATATATCCCGTACCGAGTCCTGGCGGATGGAATTTAATTGGGAATACGCCACTGCGCTTATACAGTCCGGAGGAAAACAATCCGTTTTTATTGAACGCCGGAGATAGGGTCATTTTCAAAGCGATTCAAATTGAAGAGTACAATTTTATTAAAGCACAAGTGGAAAAAGGGATGTATCAAATGGAAACGCGTAACGAGCAAATCGGCATGCGGTAGAAAGGAGTGTTTACCATGTTTGAAATTATCAAACCGGGCTTGTTTACAACGATTCAAGATTTAGGAAGATCCGGGTATCAAAAGTTCGGTATGGCGGTTTCCGGTTCCGCTGATCATTATGCACATCGCATGGCGAACATTCTCGTTGGGAACCGACAATCAGCGGCAGTGCTGGAAGTGACACTTTTAGGGTTGAGGATGAAAGCACTAGCAGATCATGTCATTGCGGTCACGGGTGGCGATTTGGCATTCAAAATAAACGGTGCTTTGGCCCCGATGTGGACGTCCTTAAAAGTGAAGAAAGGGGATATGATCGACTTTACACATTGTCAGTCAGGATGTAGAGCTTATATGAGTATTGCGGGTGGAGTAGCGGTTCCCAAAGTATTAGGGAGCAGGTCGACAGATACGATCGGAAAAATTGGTGGCATTGAAGGCAGACCTTTACAAAAGGGGGATGTTCTTCCGGTTGAAAAACAATTGTTACACCGATTTCAGGGAATCAGGCGTCGTTTACCTGCATCATTCATACCAAAATATGAAAATACGATTCATGTCAGAATCGTCCCTGGACCGCAAGAAAGTGCTTTTACGAAAGAAGCGATGGACGGTTTTCTTTCCTCTTCCTACACGGTTTCAAAGGATATCGATCGGATGGCTTGTCGGTTAGAAGGACCGACGATTGAACATGTCGAAGGGGCGGACATCACATCTGAGGGCATTTTCACGGGCGCCATTCAAGTGCCAAGAAATGGACAACCGATTGTTTTCCTCGTTGGCAGGCAAAGTATAGGGGGATATACAAAAATCGGTGGTGTCATTACGGTAGACCAACCGAAATTGGCACAAGCAAAACCGGGCGATCGAATTACATTCGAAAAAGTAACAATTGATGAAGCGCATGCATTGTTGAAGGAACAAGAAAAAACATTTTCCGTACTAACAGCAGTTTGTATGGACAAGGGATAGGAGACGTGAACAATGACAAAAACAATCGATTTGAATTGTGATATGGGTGAAAGTTTCGGGGTTTATCAACTGGGGCTGGATGATGAAGTGATCCAATTGATATCTTCTGTGAACGTCGCTTGTGGGTTTCACGGCGGTGATCATAATATTATGGATCATACCGTTAAGATGGCGAAGAAATACGGGGTCGGTGTAGGGGCACATCCGGGTTTTCAGGATTTAGCGGGCTTTGGACGTCGGAATATTGATATGGAAAGAGAAGACTTGATGAATTTGATCATCTATCAAATTGGTGCACTCGATATTTTCTGTCAGAAACATGGTGTTCCGCTTCGTCATGTGAAACCACACGGCAATATGAATAATATGGCGGATGCCGATAGTGAGATGGCGACAAATATTGTGGATGCGGTGCTTGCGGTACGGTCGGATTTACCAATCATGGTCAAGCCGAATTCACAATTGCATTTAGTCGCAAAAGAAAAGGGATTACCGTTCGTTTTAGAACTGTTTGCAGACCGAGCTTATCATCATGATTTTTCACTTGTCTCCAGAAGACATGAAGGGGCAGTCATCACCAATCCTGAAGAAGTGGCGAAAAGAGTCGTGAAAATGGTAAAGGAAGGGAAAGTGAAGACAATCACTGGCGAAGAACTGGAAGTCGACGGACGATCCATTTGTGTACACGGGGATACGCCGACAGCTTTACAAATGATTAAGGCAATTAAAGAAGAATTGGAAAATGAAGGGGTTGAAATAGCTCCGTTTGACTTGATCCAGCAGAAGTCCCCACTTCTATAAGTGGCGGGATGAATGCGAAAATGCATTTTTAAAAAGTGATTTAAAGATAGGGGATGTAGGGGTGGAATGGTTAGCGGGCATTTGGTTTATCGTATTGGTCGGAGGGCTTCCGACCGTTTTATCGATCGTTTTCGGGCTTTATTGGTTGAAAAATGAACGTTTCCCTTGGGAAAAGGCTGAAGTGGAGCCAATCGATCTTTTTGAAAATGAAAAACAGGAAAATGTTAAACCTTCCTATGGAAGAGGTGGGGAGGTTGGATAACGCATTAATCGTTATCGGTTTTTCCCTAGTTCTCGGTGCGATGGCTATTGTGGCGGTCATATCACATTTACGGTCCAAGGATCTATCTTCATTCTTTATCGCCTCACGGGGGAGTAGCTGGTATCTCATCACTGGATCGTTATTGGCATCGGGAATAAGTGGCGCTGCTTTTTTCGGAATGGTCGCTTACTATTTCGATTTCGGAATTCCGGTCTTTTGGATAAATGCAGGAATTGCATGGAGTTATTTCATTTTATGTTTTTTTGTAGGGCCAAGATTGCGCCGCTTTGGTAAAGTAACGATTTCGGATTACCTTGCCGAGCGATTTGATAGTCCTGCGCTTCGTCCTGTTTTTTCAATCATTGTTTCGGTATGGATGATTATTTTGCTTGGGACATTGTACGTGCAGGGTGGCTTATTGTTTTCTCAAATGTTTGGTTGGGACTATGGGACAAGTTCAATTATCACTTGTTTACTCGTCATCGTGTTTACAGTTTTTGGCGGCATGGTCGTTGTGATGAATACAGACCTTCTATCGATGATCGTCCTGACAGTGGCGCTTTTGATTGCGCTACCGTTAATTATAAGTTCAGCGGGAGGCTGGACGGAAGTTGCCTCAACAATCAATGCCACACAACCGGAGTATTTCACTTCTACTGGCACGGTAACGTTAATGACAGCGTTCTCTTGGTTTTTTATATGGTGTTTTGGATATTTGGGGAATCCAGGTTTTTTAACGCGTTTTTATGCAGCGAAAAATGAAAGAGAAATCATTAAAGCCGGGATAGGCATCTCAGTCTTATACCTTCCAGTCTATGGAATCGTCTTCTTTTCTGCAGCAGCGGCTAAGCTTTTATACCCGACAATTGCAGATTCGGAATTGGTGTGGATCACCTATATGTATGAGTACACACCAGCACTCATAATTGGAATTGCGATGGCGGGGGTTTTTGCCTCAATCCTCTCTTCCGCGAATACTTGGCTTTTGGCAGGAGCGACAAGCTTGGCACGCGATATTTATCAAAAGCTAATTAATAAAGAGGTCTCGGACCAGAAATTGCTGATCTATTCGAAGCTGCTTATTATTTTTCTTGGTGCTTTGGCAGTGCCGATTGGTATTTGGCGACCTGCCTATATTATGGAAATGATGAATATCGCTTATTTGGTCGCAGGCAGTACCGGCGGACTCGTTATCTTGTTAAGTATGTATTATCGAAATATGACAAAGGAAGCGGCCTGGGCTGGTCTCATAACAGGTGGAATTGTTTCCATCACATGGAGAGTTCTCCAATTGACGAGTATTCTGACAGAAGCGATTAATCCAATGATACCTACTTTACTTATCTCATTAATTGTTATTATCATTGTAAGTAAAATGACAAAACCTACTGAAGAGATGATCCAGTTTTACAATCGATTGGCCACAAAGAAAGTCGACTCAATCGAGCCTAGCGTCCGGTTGTAAGGAAAATGTTCCGATAAAGAGTAGAAATACTTTTTATCGGATTTTTTTATTGGAATCATACAGGGGGAATGGGGTGTTGCAAATTTGCAACACTTTTATAAATGGACTACGAAAAAAGGTGAATGAGGCATGCAATAAGTGAAAAATAAATAATTATCAAAAAATTACGTTGCGCTATTGCAACGTATAGGCACTTTGTGTATACTGAAAAAAGTAAGTTATTAAACTATTCATTATTTAACTAATTTTACAAACATCATAGACTTGCAGAGTGTATCACGTAAAGGTTTTAGAGGTGAGAATAAATGATTGTTAAGGACGTGATGAACAGAACTTCCATTAAGCATTATGAAAACGATTACATAGAAGACGTTGCGAAAAGGATTATTGCTAGAGGAGACGAAGGGGGTCTCGTTTACAACGAACGTGACGAACTAACGGGGTGTTTTACTTATAAAGACTTACTGAAGGGGATTGTGGAGAAAGGCGAAACATTACTTCATGTTTGTACAAGGCATTACAAACTCGTCAATGAAAACAGTGTGATTGAAGAAGTCCATTTCGAAAAGAATGATGTCTGTCCAGTCACCAATAGAAATGCTGATATTACAGGATTCATCACAAAAAGCGATTACTTAAAAGCGATTGCGAAAACGACGAAAATTGAGCGTAATCGACTGGACGCAATATTCAACTCGGCACATAACGGCATATTATCGATCGATTTGGAAGGACAAATCACTGCCATCAATCCACCAGCTGAAAAAATGGCTTTGGTGACGAAAGAAGAAGCGATCGGTAAATTTTTAACAGATGTCGTCACACCGAGTGGATTATTGGATGTCATCCGAACCGGGGAAGGCCATACGGAAAAATATAAAGTCGGCAAAAGAATGTATTTAACACATAGAAGTCCGATTTACGATGAACAAAGACTGATTGGGGCGGTCGGCGTTTTCCAAGATATTTCCGAAATTGAAATTGTTTCAAGTGAATTGGATTCTGTTAAACAATTAATGAATGAAATGGACACGATTATCAGTCATTCAAGTGATGGGATATGCATTGTTAACGCCGAAGGAGAAATGATTAAGAAAAATCATAAGTTCGGAGAATTGTATTTTGGCGGTTTGCATGAAGCGCGACGAAGGGAAGATTTCCTTACAATAATCGGGCATGTAGTGAAAAAAGGGGAACCATACAATGCCATTGAACCAGGTACGGATGGGGATAACTCGCTAATCATTACGGCGAATCCTGTCAAAAATGCAACCGGATGTGTCGAAAGAATTGTTATGAGTGTTAAGGATATGACAGAAATCGATCATCTTCGCCAACAGTTAGAAAAAACACAAGGGGTTTTAAAAAATATACAAAATGAAAAAAGGGGAACGAGTTTTGTCGCAACTTCAAAGAAAATGAAGAAAATCGTTGACCAAGCGATGCAGCTTGCTAAAGTCGACGTTACGATCCTTTTGACGGGGGAAAAAGGGGTCGGAAAAGAAACGATTGCTAATAGGATTCAAATGGCAAGTTTGAGAAAGGACAAGCCATTCATCAAAGTGGATTGTGATGCAATTTCGGAAGAGCAGATGGCTTACGAATTATTCGGTTATGAAATCGGTGCCTGTCCGGAAGCGCCGGAAAGCGAAAAAAAGGGGCTTTTTGAACAAGCAGATGGCGGTACAATTCTTTTAGATGAAATCGGTCGGATTCCACTTCCGTTACAAGTGAAGTTACTCCGTGTTTTGCAGGAGCAACAGCTATCGAGAGTGGGGGCGATCGAATCGAGAAAAATCAACGTTCGGATCATCGCAACGACAAGTCAAAATTTAGAAGCACTCGTGGCAACTCAAAAGTTTAGAGAAGATCTTTACTTCCGGATTAATGTCATTCCAATTATGTTGCCAGCACTTCGAGAAAGACCGGAAGATATTCCTGATTTGGTCCAACTGTACGCGGATTTATTTGCAGTGCGATATAAAAAGAGGATTCAGTTGACCGAAGAGATGATGCGCGCATTTGTTCATCACGAGTGGCCGGGGAATATACGAGAACTTGTATATGTGCTTGAAAAGATTTACGCGACCCTATCTGAAAATCGACTGACGGAAGAATGGTTATTAGACTTTTTGGAAAACGGGTCGTCGCATAAGTCGACAATCGAACAGTCAATCACGGTCAATAAGGTGATCCCGCTTAAACAAGCAGTCGCAGAGTTAGAAAGGCAACTGATTGAGAAAGCAGGAGAAACGGAAATCTCTTATAGGCAAATTGCTAAAGTGCTTGAAGTGAGTCCATCGACCATTATTCGTAAAGTGAAGAAAAGGGAGGCACATCATTGACTAGACTAAAAGCGATGCTTACTCCCGCGTCAATTGCGATTGTAGGGGCTTCCAATAATTATCACCAAAATACAGGAAGAGTGATCGTCAATCTTCAAAAGTCGAATTATTCGGGAAAGTTGTATTTGGTGAATCCGAAGCACGAAAAAATTTCAGGTATGACTTGTTATCCATCGCTCTCGGATATTAAGGCGGAAGTTGATCTTGTTTGTGTCGTTGTGCCTTATTTGAAAGTGGCAGATATTGTGAAAGAGTGTGTAGAAAAAAAAGTGAAAGCTGTCGTGATCATCAGTGCAGGTTTTTCCGAAAGTGGACAAGCGGGGATTGAAAGGGAAAACGAGCTGAAAAAAATCGTCGAAAATAGTGACACGATGCTTTATGGACCGAACGCACCCGGGTTTTACCATTTCGCTGAAAATTGGGGGATTTCTTTTTCTCCCCGCTTCGATCCGAAACAGTTCAAAGCGGGTTCCGTCGGCTTGATCAGTCATGGGGGCAGTTTAGGGCGTGCTGTGCTGGATGCCAATGAAAAAGGAGTTGGCTTCTCTTATTGGTTATCTCCGGGAAATGAAGTGGACATTTCGCTCTCGGATTGCTTTCAGCTTTTATTGGAAGATGAGTCGACGAAGGTAATCATTTTTATTATCGAAGGGATTCGGGACGAAGAGACTTTTTTCCGGCTGTTACATGAAGCCTATTTGAAAGGAAAATCTGTCATTTTTTTCTCGATCGGACATTCTGAAATATCTAGACGAGCCGTAGCAAAGCATCTTGGTCATCATGAAAATTATGCATTCCCTTTAGATTTGATAACACATCCGGGACTACTCAAAGTGGACAGCTTGAACGAAATCGTCTCGGTCAGTTGGCTGATCGATACTTATAAGATGCCAAAAGGGAATCGAACCGTCATTTTTTCTTGGGCAGGCGCCATATCTATCTATTTGACAGATCTATGCGAAAAGTATGATATCAACCTTCCGCCAATTAGTGAAAAACTGGAAGAACAATTGAAATCTGTCACGAAGGTAGATAAGGAATTTATGAATCCGATCGATTTGACGACAGCGGTTTACAATGATTTGGATATTTTGACTCAAGGTTTGGATCTGATTTGTGAGTCGGGCGAATTTGACAATATTATTATCCCTTTTCCATTTCAAGTGGACTATGAAAATGAAATCTTATCGCGTCATCTCGTTAAAAAAATGTCGGAGCGACGTAATCTATTCATCCCTATCTTTATGACGCAAGGGTATTCGGATGAGCTGGCGTTGGAAATTTTAAAGGACGCGCAATACCCATTCTTTTTTGATGAACAAGTTGCTGTTAAATCACTCGGACTTTTTTTAAAGCATAAAAAAATACGATGAAGAAGGGGAATGAAGATGAAGAAATTAATAGATAAAAAAGAATTTTTACAGTACATCAATGATGGAGATACATTGCTCGTTGGCGGTTTTGGCTTGTCTGGCACGCCGCTTACGCTTATTGATGAACTAGCAGCATCGTCCAAAAAAGAGTTAACGGTTGTCAGTAATAATTTGGGGGAAGAAGGGAAAGGGCTCGGCAAGCTGTTGTTTAAAAAAGGTCAATTGAAAAAAGCTGCCGGTTCTTATTTCACTTCTAACCGAGACGCAGTGCAAGCTTGGTCCGACGGAGAATTGGAGATCGAACTCATTCCACAAGGGACGTTGGCAGAGGCTGTTCGTTGTGGCGGTGCGGGCATCGGTGGGTTTTATACAAAGACGGCTGTTGGTACAAAGTTAGCGGAAGGCAAGGAAGAGAAAGAGATAGATGGAGAGACTTTCATTTTAGAAAAAGGGATTAAAGGGGATGTTGCTTTAATTAAAGCGTTGAAAGCAGACAAATACGGAAATTTGGTTTATGACCATACGGGCTTGAACTTGAATGGTGTCATGGCAACAGCAGGGAAGACAGTGATCGCTGAAGTCGATGAAATCGTCGAAGTGGGGGAATTATCGCCGGCAGAAATTGTAACGCCTCATGTCTATGTCGATTATATCGTCATGAGCAGTTATGTGAAAACAGGAGGGAAATACGTTGAGTCAAAATAATCGTATTACAATCGCAAAACGTGTCGTCCAAGAACTTAAAGAAGGGCAAGTTGTCAATTTAGGTGTCGGAATTCCAACACTGATCCCCGATTATTTAGGAGATAAACACGTATTCTTGCAATCTGAAAATGGATTGTTAGGAATGGGACCAACGCCACCTGAAGAGGATATCAATATGGATCTGATCAGTGCAAGTAAGCAGCCGATCACAATGGAGATTGGCGCTTCCTTATTCGACAGTTCCGCATCCTTCGCTATGATCCGGGGGGGACATGTCGATGCAGCGGTGCTCGGTGCATTGGAAGTGGATGAAACAGGAGAAATTGCAAATTGGGCAGTACCAGGGCAAACGATTCTCGGCGTCGGTGGAGCGATGGATTTGGTCGCGGGTGCGAAAAAAATCATATTGACGATGAGTCATACAGCGAAAAACGGTAATGCCAAACTCGTTAAAAAGTTGAATTGTCCGCGTAGCGGTGTCCGGAAAGCGGATATGGTCATTACAGAGCATGCGGTCTTCAAGTTTGTGGATGGTTCCATGGAACTTGTCGAAATCTTATCGGATTTAACAATCGAGCAACTAAAAGAAATAACGGAAGCGGAGTTTACATACTCCCCCGAACTATTGGAAGCATAATTAGGAGGAAGTTTTGATGAAGAAGAGATTAGCGTTTTTATTGATGGTATTCAGTTTGGTATTTGCGATGGTTGCTTGTTCTTCTGATGAAGGCAGCGGAGAAGGAAGTAAGGAAGACAAACCTAAACCGGAAGGCGCGCCGTCAGAAATCACTTTCGCTTCCGCAACGGTTGGTGGGTTTTGGTACACATTATCCGGCGCGATGAGCGACAAAATGAAAACGGTTTACCCGGACTCTTCCGTTACGATTGTTGAAGGCGGATCGGTCTCCAATTTACTTGGTTTGGGGAATGGTGTCTTTACGATAGGGTTCAGTAACGGACAAACTGTTCCGGAAGCTTTGAATGCGATCGGACCTTTCGATGAAAAAATCGAAAATGTAAGCACGGTTGCGACGCTTTACCCTAACCCATTTCATATGGTCGTTCGTGCGGATTCAGATATTTACACAGTGGAAGACTTGAAAGGAAAAGTGGTAAGCCCAGGTATTAAAGGGTACAGCGGAGAACTCGCTTTCTTGGATGTACTGGATATTGTTGGCATGTCCTATGACGATTTGGGTGGAATTGAATACATCGGTACGGCAGATGGTGCTGATTTGATGCGTGACAAGCACATCGATGCAATTGTTGGGATGGTTGCTGCACCGGTTTCAACTTTCCAAGAGCTAGATACGACAGTTGGCATCCGACTCATTTCCTTGGATGAAGAAGTTGTTCAAAAAATGCATGAGAAAAACGAAGGTTATTTACCGTACACAATTGAAGGCGGCACATATCCGAAAGTGAAAGAGGATAACACCACCGTTGCTGGTTATTCAGTGTTACTCGTCAACAACGATTTGATGGATGAGGATGCCGTTTACGAATTGACGAAAATGATGTTCGAAGAAAAAGATCACTGGTTGAAAATTTCTGATGTTATGAAAGATTTCGATGCGGAATACTCAGTGGAAAATAATGTAGGGGAAATGCATCCGGGTGCCATTAAATATTATAAAGAAGTGGGAGCTATGGAATAAGCTTTATTCCATGTTGCTTGTAAGGGGTGTTTTGTAATGTCTGATAAAACGATACTCGAGAAGGTTGAAGTCGCGGAAACGGAGTACGATGATGATGGTGTTTTGAACACGAAGCTCCGTTCCTTAATGGGAGTGGCTGGGAAAGCCATTTCCATCATTGCGATTATTATGTCGTTGTTCCATTTATATACCGCGTTATTCGGTGTGTTTGAATCCATTTTGCAAAGGTCTGCGCATTTAGGCTTCGCGATGGTGCTGGTGTTCGCTATTTACAAGCCAACGAGCAAAGCGACGAAATCAGAACAAATCCCGTGGTATGACTGGTTATTCATTTTACTATCAATTGGCGTGTTTTCTTATTTTGTTATGAATGCGGAAGAAATCTCTTCCCGTATGAGTTACATTGAGCAGCTGACGTCATTTGAAATCGCTTTAGGATTTGTGGGAGGATTACTATTAATAGAAGCAACACGAAGAGTGATCGGGAAGTCTTTGGTTATCATTATCGGTATCGCGATCATCTATGGATTTTGGGGACATTTGCTGAGCGGGACGCTTTCGCATCGCGAGTTTTCGACGATGTGGATCATCGATCATCTTTTTTATACAGTGACAGGTGTTTTCAGTACACCGCTTGGCGTATCTGCCACATTCATTTTCATGTTCATTTTATTCGGTAAGATTTTGGAAGTCTCTGGGGCAGGTAAGTTTTTCATAGATTTATCTGTCGCGGGAATGGGCCAATATAGAGGAGGTCCTGCCAAAACTGCAATTATTGCAAGTTCCATTTTAGGGACGATATCCGGGAGTGCTGTCGCAAATACGGTAACGACGGGTGCATTTACGATTCCGTTGATGAAAAGGACAGGGTATAAAAAAGATTTTGCAGCAGCTGTTGAAGCGGTCGCTTCGACGGGCGGACAGATTATGCCGCCGATCATGGGGGCTTCCGCATTCATTATCGCTTCCTATTTGGGTGTCCCTTATATGGAAATCGCGATTGCGGCTATCGTACCGGCGATTTTGTATTATGTATGTCTTTTTGTACAAGTCGATCTGAGAGCTAGACGCCGGGGCTTGGAAGGGTTGCCGAAAAGCGAATTGCCAGGCTTCTGGGGTGTCTTCAAATCAGGTTTTCTGTTTTTCGTTCCTTTGATTGTGATTGTTGTCATGTTGGCGATTGGCAGTTCACCGATGAAAGCGGGACTTTATGCAATCATTGTCACGCTTTTAGTAGCAATGCTTGGAAAGGCGACGAGGGTCAAACCGAAAGCTTTAGTGAAAGCGCTTGACTTAGGTGCACGCGCTTCAGTTGAAACAGCCATCGCTTGTGCCGCTTCAGGACTTATCATCGGTATTATCGGCTTGACAGGTATCGGACTGAAGTTCAGTAGTATCATCATCGATCTTTCAGGCGGGATTTTATTTGTGACGCTTATCTTCACGATGGTGACAAGTATCGTCTTAGGAATGGGGTTACCGACGGTTGCCGCTTATATCGTCCAAGTTCCGTTGACGATCCCGGCTTTAATCACGCTCGGTGTATCACCGATGGCTGCACATTTATTCGTCTTCTATTTTGCGGCATTGTCTGCGATCACACCACCCGTTGCTCTTGCGGCGTTTGCGGCGGCAGGGATTGCTGGATCCGAACCGATGAAAACAGGGATGACTGCTGTTAAGCTCGGACTCGCGGCTTTCATCGTGCCATTTTTCTTCGTATACGGAGAGACGTTATTACTCGTTGGTAGCTGGCATGAGATTTTACTGTCTGTCATTACAGCAATCGTCGGAATCATTGCCATTGCTTGTGCGGCAGAAGGCTGGTTCCTCAGACAATCGTTCTGGTATGAAAGAATTGTATTGTTTATCGGGGCTGTCTTGATGGTAATGCCTGGATTGATGACTGATATTGTAGGTATCGTTTTACTAGCCGCTGTCTATATGTACCAAAAAAGTTTCAGGACAAGTTACTTGAAAGAAACAATCGCATAAAAAAGAACTTCGGCGCTTAAGGGTATCCAAAAGTGCCGGAGTGTTTGAAAGAAATCATCCATTTTGATGTGTGAAAGTAGATTATTGAAGTATTCAAGGAGGAAATAGTTATGACGATTATTACTGTTGTAGGCTCGGGTGTAATGGGACGAGGGATTGCATATAACTGCGCGACGGCAGGATACAAAGTGTATCTTAATGACTTGAACGATGAGATTTTGGCAAAAGCGAAAGATGAGATTGATACGTTATTGTCAACGAGTTTTGAAAAAGGGTTTCTAAAAGAAGAAGCATACAATCACGCAAAAGAAAACCTTATCTATGAGTCCAAACTGGAAGAAGCGTCTAAAGATGCTGACTTAGTCATTGAAGCAGTTCTTGAAAAAATGGACTTGAAAATTGAAGTGTTTAAAAAGCTGGATGCCATTTGTAAGCCGGAAACGGTGTTGGCGACGAATACATCGACGATGAGCCCTACTGAAATCGGTGCGCAAACAACGCGTCCAGAAAAAGTTGTTGCGATGCACTTCTTCAATCCGGTTCACAAGATGAAACTGGTGGAAGTGATCCGCGGATTAGAAACTTCAGATGATACGGTGTCATTTGTGAAAGAGATTTCCACGACGATGAGAAAAGAAGCGGTCGAAGTGAATGAGTTCCCAGGTTTTGTTACTTCGAGAATGAACTGCTTAATCGGAAATGAAGCGATGAACATGCTGATGGAAGGTGTCGCGTCAGCGGAAGATATCGATAAAGCGATGAAACTCGGATTAAACCATCCAATGGGTCCGCTCGAGCTTGCCGATTTGGTTGGACTCGACACAAGGCTACGAAATATGGAGTATTTATATGAAACACTTGGTGAAAAATACCGTCCATGTCCACTCTTAACGAAATATGTGAAAGCAGGTCGACTCGGGAAGAAAAGCGGCAAAGGATTTTACGATTATAACTAAGGGAAGGGGATCGCAATGATTACAACTTATAGCAATCTACTTGTGGAAAAGAAGGAAGGCATTATGTGGCTGACATTGAATCGACCGGATACAAGGAATGCCCTTGATGCACAAACACTTGAAGAAATTGAAGCCGCTTTTACAGATGCTGAGGCGGATGAAATGGTTCGCGTTATTGTCGTGCAAGGTGCGGGTGGCAAATCATTCGCGGCCGGAGCGGACATTAAGCAATTGCATGAAAGGGAAGCGTTGGAAGCACTCATCCCAGGTATGCAAGGACTATACTCGAAAATCGAGAATTGCAGTAAAGTGACAATTGCCGCAGTGAATGGCTTTGCACTTGGTGGTGGTTGTGAACTAGCGATGGCTTGTGATATCCGGATTGCAACGAAAAACGCCAAGTTAGGCTTGCCGGAATTGAATTTGGGGATTATTCCGGGGGCTGGCGGTACGCAAAGACTGTCCAGAATTGTAGGGAAAGGCCGGGCGCTTGATATGATCTTGACAGGGAAAATCATAGACGGCGAAGAAGCGGAAAGAATCGGTCTCGTCAACTATTTTACTGATGAAGAGAATTTAGTAGAGAAAGCCGAAGCTGTCGCTGCCGATGTGATGAAAAAAGGTCCAGTCGCTGTCCAACTCGTCAAATTTGCGATTCATAAAGGATACGACGTCGATACGGATACGGCGATGTGGATTGAAAAACTTTCACAAGCCGTCGCGTTCGGTACAGAAGATAAAAAAGAAGGCACTTTGGCGTTTATTGAAAAAAGGAAGGCAGAATTTCAAAATAAATAATAGAACATAGGGGGAATACAAATGGATTTTAATTTACCAGAAGAGATTATGTTTTTAAAAGAGAACGTTAGAAAGTTCGTCCGTGAAGAGGTTGAAGCAGTTGCAATGGAAATTGAAGAGACGAATAATATTCCAAAAAGAATTGTAGATATGTCAAAAGAGATGGGGCTATTCAGTCTCGGTATTCCAGAAGAATACGGCGGTCTTGGACTGGACATGGTCGGAAAATGTGCAATTTATGAAGAACTAGGAAAAACACATAATGGCTACACGACATTGCTTGGCGCACATACGGGTATTGGGACAGTCGGAATTGTGGAACTCGGAACAGAAGAACAGAAAAAGAAATACTTGCCGAAAATGGCGACTGGTGAGTGGATCGGTGCTTTCGCTTTAACTGAGCCAAGTGCAGGTTCAAATGCTGCGAATTTAAAAACGACTGCTGTTAAAAAAGGCGACAAGTACATTATTAATGGCTCTAAACATTACATAACGAACTCTGTTGACGGCCATGTGTTTACAGTGATGGCGGTGACAGATAGTTCAAAAGGTGCGAAAGGGATTACATCTTTTATTGTTGAAAAAGACTTCCCAGGATTCCAAGTTGGCGCTGTTGAAAAGAAAATGGGGCTGAAAGGTTCGCATTCAGCTGAATTATTCTTTGACAATATGGAAGTTCCTGAAGAAAACGTTTTAGGCGAAGTGAACCAAGGTTATATTAATGCATTGAAAATTCTTGCCAATGGACGGGCAGGATTGGCTGCAAGGAACTTGGGTTCTTGTGAAAGATTATTAGAACACTGCCTTGAGTATGCACATGAAAGAAACCAGTTTGGAAAGCGTATTGTCGATATTCAAGCAGTTGAGCATATGCTGGCGGAAATTAGTATGCAAATTGAAGTGTTGCGTTCTATGACTTATCGTGTCGCATGGATGACAGACCAGAATATGCGTGTCGTCAAAGAAGCAGCCATTGCGAAACTTTTCGGGTCGGAAGTATACAACAAAGTGGCAGATCTCGCTGTTCAAATTCACGGTGGAATTGGCTATATGTCAGACTATCCAATCGAAAGATATTACCGCGATGCAAGAATTACGAAAATTTACGAAGGTACATCCGAGATTCAAAGAAATATTATTGCAGGCGAATTAAAACGCGATTTTAAACATAAGGAGGGTTAATGATGAGAGATACTTATATTGTAGAATCGGTAAGAACGGCAATCGGTAAAATGGGGGGAACGATGAAAGACATTCCGGTCGATCATCTTGGAGAAATTGTTATTAAAGAATTGATGGCGAGAACGGGAAAGGAAATTGAAGTTGACGAAGTGATTTTAGGGCAGGCGAAGCAAAGTGCCGACACTTCTAACTTGGCACGTTTAGCTGCATTGCGTGCGGAACTTCCGGTATCCGTTCCAGGTTACACAGTCCACCGCCAATGTGGTTCTGGCCTTCAGGCGATCAATAACGGTGATCAGCAAATTAAACTAGGTTTATCCGATGTGGTCATTGCAGGGGGAGCGGAAAGTATGAGTACAGCCCCTTATTATATTCGCAATGCAAGATATGGATTCGGTGCAGGGAACGGCTTGTTATTAGATCCCAATACGGAAAGTCAACCATGCTCGCAGCCCGCGGAAAAGTACGGCAATTTGACGATGGGTTACACGGCTGAAAATCTAGCTGAACAATATAATATTTCAAGAGAAGCGCAAGATGAGTTCGCGAAAAGAAGTCAGGAATTAGCTGAAAAAGCAATTCAAGAAGGCAAATTCAAAGATGAAATCGTCCCTGTGGAAATTAAAGAAAGAAAAAGTAGTTTCCTCTATGACACGGACGAGCATCCACGTAATTCTTCATTAGAACAGTTGGCAAAGCTTCGCGCAGTATTTAAAGAGGGCGGCTCTGTAACAGCTGGGAATGCAAGCGGTCGTAATGACGGGGCATCGGTCGTTTTGATGATGTCCGAAGATAAAATGAATGAGTATGGTTTGAAGCCGAAAGCGAAAATTATTGCGCAAGCAGTGAGCGGGGTTTCTCCTGAAATTATGGGCATCGGGCCAGTTACATCGACGCAAAAAGCATTGGAGCAATGCGGTTTGACGATCGATGATATCGACTTAATCGAGCTGAATGAAGCGTTTGCCGCACAAGCATTGTCGGTCATTCAAGAAGCAGGAATGGACATTGACAAAGTGAATGTTAATGGTGGAGTAATCGCTTTAGGTCATCCAATCGGTGCGACAGGGGCTATTCTGATGACGAAATTACTAAGCGAAATGGCAAGAAGAGGCTCAAAATATGGACTTGTCACTCTTTGTATCGGTGGGGGACAAGGCATTACGACAATTGTAGAAAATCTTCAATAAACAAAGTGTTAGGTAAGAGTCTGTCAAGGCTCTTACCTTCTTACGATATAAATGATTTTAAATTTAAGTTAGAGGAGGTTCCTAATGATGTCATTTCATATCGTTCAAATTTTACCGATGTATCATCCCGACGGCGAGGAAACATTGAATCGATTAGCGGATGTGAAAAAGTTCGATACCTTCGATGAACAGGAAATTATTACATACTTGAAAAGTCACCACGTCGACGGCATTATTTTGAGAGCACCGGTTAGAATTACACGTACCATTTTGGATCATTGTCAAAATGTGAAAGCCATTTCAGGTGGCGGCATCGGTTTGGATAATATCGATGTCGAGTACGCAACGAGTAAAGGGATAAAAATTTTACACGCACCCAAAATTAATAGCCAAGCGACAGCGGAACATGCTGTTGCACTTATGCTAGCGGTGATGAAAGATATTACGATTTTCGATAAAGAAACGAGAAAAGGAAATTTTTCTTATCGGGACGGTAAATATACGACGGAACTACAAGGAAAAACGTTAGGCCTTGTAGGATTAGGCTCAATCGCCCAAAAAGTAGCGAAAATGATGGCGCTCGGTTTTGATATGGATGTGCTCGCCTATGTCCGAACGATTGGACCTGAAAGACAGCAACTTGCGGACGCTCTCGGCATCCAATTGACGACTTCCATGGAAGAAGTGTTCAGCAAAAGTGATGTAATTTCGCTTCACATTCCCCTGACAGCGGATACGAAGGAAATAATCGATGAAAAAATGTTCAACTTGATGAAAGACAGTGCAGTTCTCGTTAACACGGGACGAGGCGGACTCATCAATGAACAAGATATGGTGAACGCGTTGAAAGAAGGAAAATTCCACCGGGCTGGCATCGATGTCTTTGCAACCGAGCCACCCGGAGAGAATCACCCTTTTTACGACATAGCTGAAATTACAATGACTCCCCACATTGGCGGCATTAGTATAGAAGCGGCACAACTCACCTCCGTGACGATTGCGGAAAATTTAATAAAAGCGATTGAAGGTGAATCGCTGCCAGTCATCGCCAATTTGAAGCAATTGGAATCGGTTGGAAGGAGTTGAAGAGACAGTGGACAGTTATTTAGCTAAAGTGAGAAAAGATTTCGAAGGAAGTCCATATTGGAAGTTTTTAGGATTAGAAGTTAAAGAATTGAGGGAAGGGCATGTCGAACTCCGATTACCGTATAACGCTTCGTTCGGGAATGTGAGTGAATTGGTTCATGGCGGCGCGCTCGCTTCCATTTTGGATATGTCAATGGGGATGCTCGGGCGGTCACTCGGATATGACAAAGTCATGACATTGCATATGAATATTCAATTCCTGAAAGCTGTGGAGAAGGGGGACATCTATTCGGAAGCCTCTATGATTAACGAAGGTCGCAGTACTTCGCTCCTTCAAGTAAAACTGTACGATGAAGAAAGAAATATTGTTGCGCATAGTACAGGAACATTTAGATTGACGAAGAATAAAGAAGATAAGTCAGCAAAATAAATATGCTTCACATCGTTTGAAATCCCGTTTCGTATGCCGAAGCGGGATTTTTTACTTGTGTAGACATGGTTTCTAAAGTTAACTTTATTGACCTAGCAAACTATTCCTCTTTCCGTCATTATATGAATAAAGGTAAGAATATTCAAAACATATTGATAATATAGGTCGGACGATATATAATAAGCTTAATGGACGGATATAATTAAAAGCAATTTAACATTAACTAACAACTAAATGATAGCGCTTTCATTCCGGTTGGGAGGTGAAAGGGAGAGAAAAGGATGGGATAAGTAGAAAATGATATGAAGCGAAAGGGGAATTGGGAATGAGAATATTTGTATTAGGTGCAGGGTTAATGGGGAAAGAAGTAGCTCGGGATTCAATCAAAAATCCTCAAGTTGAACAAGTGACAATCGGGGATCTTGATATAAAAAGAGCAGAAGAAGTGTGTAAACAATTGAAAAGTGACAAATTACTAGCGTTGTCGATCAATGCATCGAACGAAGCTGAATTTATAGAGAAAATTAAAGGTTATGATGTGCTTGTCAATGCTTCTGTCTATACGCTCAATGAAGCGGTTGCTAGAATGGCTATTAAAGCAGGCGTAAATGCAGTAGATTTAGGCGGAAACGTAAATAATATTGCACAAAAAATTTTGGGGTTAGATCAAGAAGCTAAAAAGGCCGGGATCACTTACATTACCGAACTTGGAGTCGCACCGGGGTTAGCAAATGTGCTCGTTGGCTATGGTGCGGAGAAGTTCGATGAGTTACAATCTTTAAAATTAAGAGTAGGAGGCATTCCAGTGATTCCTGAGCCTCCATTAGAATATAACCAAGTCTATTCAATAGAAGGAATTCTATATCAATATGAAGGTGAATCGACCATCATCCGTGAGGGCGAAAAGCAAACTGTTCCGACATTAACTGAAATTGAAGAAATTCATTTCGATGGATTTAAACCATTGGAAGCCTTCCATAGTGCCGGGGGAACATCGACATTTCCGGATACGTTTCCAAGTTTGAAACATTTGGATTATAAAACGATCCGGTACCAAGGACATGCAGAAAAGTTTAAATTGCTTTCCGATTTAAACTTGCTTCGTGATGACTATACGGTTGAATTAAATGGTCAACAAATAAAGCCGCGTGATGTATTTGCAAAAGTGCTAGAACCGATCATTGAACTTGGTGAAAAAGAAGATGTCGTCCTAGTTAGAGTCATGTTGGAGGGGATTCAAGATGGACAGCCGGCTTCGACTGAGTTTGAATTAATCGCCCATTACGACCGGGAGAACAAGGTGACGGCTATGGCCTGTTCAACGGCATATAGTATTTCGGTCGTCGCACAAATGATCGGTAGCGGACTTATCAATGAAAAAGGGGTTTTTGCACCTGAACAAATTGTTCCCGGGGAAACGTTTATTAAAGAAATGGCAAATCGCGGAGTGGATATAAAAGAGACAACCTCTGTTCTTAATTAACTGTTGGACCGCATAAGATAACCAATAGCAGAATAGGAGTGACTTGTTATATGGAAGCAACTTGGTGGTCAATTATCCCTCCGTTACTTGCAATCGGGTGTGCCATTCTAACACGTGAAGTGATTTTGTCACTATTGCTTGGTGTCGTAAGCGGGGCGATCATTTTAGCGAATTTCTCGATAGCCGGTGGATTGAATGATTCATTCCAAACGGTTTTTGCGCAAGTGGCCGATCCTGAATGGACGACGCCGATCCTTATTTTCGCCTTGATGCTGGGCGGTATGACCGCCCTCTTAACGAAATCTGGTGCGACTGAACGGTTCGGCATCTGGGCTATGTCAAAAGTGAAAACACGTGTTGGCGCCCAACTTGTCACGATGTTCACAGGGTATGCGATTTTTATCGACGATTATTTTAACAGTTTGGCAGTCGGGCAAATTGCTCGTCCGATTACAGACAATCAAGGTGTATCCAGGTCGAAATTAGCTTATTTAATTGACTCGACGGGTGCGCCGATATGTGTCCTTATTCCTTTATCAAGTTGGGGTGCATATATTTTCTCATTACTTGCCGAGCCCATTAAGACGTACGGACTTGGACATAGCCCGGTATCCGCTTTTCTTTATATTTTACCGGCGAATTATTATGCAATCGGGTCGTTATTACTTGTATTCTTAGTCATTTGGTGGCGTTTGGATTTTCCGCTTATGCGCAAGCATGAACTGCAAGCGCAGCAATCAGTGGAAAAACTGAAAAAAGAAGGGAAAGTGAAAGTAGCGCAGGCAAAAGTACCATTTAGCCAATCGTTAGACCTTATACTGCCGATTTTGTCAATGATCATCGCGACAGTCTATTTCTTTTTAAGTTCGGGTGGTTACTTCTCGGAAGACGTCAGTTTAATGGTAGCGGCAGGTGAGGGAAATATTACATTGGCACTTGTCTATGGCGTTGTCGCTTCTGTGGTTGTTGCGGCTTTACTATTCATCCCGCGTAAAAAATTGAAAGCGAAAGATTTTCTTTCAACATTTACCAAAGGGATGGAAAGCATGCTTGGCGGCGCAATGATTTTAGTCCTAGCATGGTCGATCGGAGACATTGTAGGTCGTTTGGAAACAGGCCAATTTTTGGCCACATTAGTCCAAGGAAATATTCCGATGTGGATTATACCCGCCATATTATTTGCGCTTGGTTGTGTCATGGCGTTTGCGACAGGGACGTCGTGGGGAACATTTGCGATCATGATTCCGATCGGCGCCACGGTGGTTGGATCGACGAATCCCGAGTGGGTGTTGACCGCGATTGGCGCAGTAATGGCAGGCTCCGTATTCGGAGATCATTGCTCACCAATTTCCGATTCGACAATTTTATCAGCGATCGGTGCCGAATGTGAACTGATGGATCATGTGTCCACGCAGATCCCTTATGCGCTTACTGCCGCTTTCACATCATTCGTCGGATATGTTGCGTTCGGTCTTACGTCATCCGTATGGGTAGGATTGCTCGTCATGGTTGCCTCTTTAGTCGGTGTCTTAATGATCATGAAAAGGCGCCTTGCCGCTTCTTCACCTTCAGTCGGATTATTGCAAGAAGAACAAATGGAAAGCTCTACACAAACTTCATAATTGAACATCGGATTTGAAGACCTTGGAAATGGTCTTCAAGTCCTTTTTTTAGTTGAATTATCCTAGTTTCAAACATCTTTAAATCGAGGTTTGTAAATATTGAGAAAAATTTAAAATTGAATCGAAAGATCTAGTCGGTCGAATTTTCGGCAGTCATTCAGACTAAATTCCATAAAATCTCAATCAAAAAGATTTGGATGCAATGCCAATTCCTGTATTTCCCTAGCACCCATTGCCAATGGTGACTAATGGTACAGTGACCATGAACCTAAGTATTGCAAATGGAGAAATTATCTGTCTTTGACAATAAAAAAATGGCATGTTATTCATAGAGTAGAGTTTTATAAATTGATTAAGGGAGATGTTTGGAATGTCAGGAATTATTCGCGTAACACCGGCGGAACTCGCTGCAATGGCAAATCGATACAATCATGAGTCTGGAGAAGTAGCTTCTCAAATCGGTCGTCTTGATGGCATGATCGGCGAATTGCAATCGATGTGGGAAGGGGCTTCCAGTGCTGCGTTTGCGGAACAGTACGAGCGTCTAAAACCACATTTCAATGAAATGCGTGAACTGTTAAGTGAAGTTGGCGTCCAGCTGAATCGTGCAGGCGAAGCGTTGCAAGATGCAGACCAGCAAATCGCAGGTCAAATCCGCGGTTAATCATAAACCTATACAGGGAAGCGTCTTTTGTCTAACGGAAGACGCTTCTTCTTTGTAAATCAATTCTACAAAATGATTGTTTCATAGAATGGGGCAAGAAGAGAAAACCCTATGCTTTTAGGAGGCCGAACTGCGGTGTATATTGAAATTACAGTCGATCTGAAAAACTATGATGGAAACGTGTTCGATCTTAAATTATCGGATTATCATACAGTGAAAAAGTTGATCGATATCGCTTGGCAAGCCAGTTCCATTTCTCAAGGACAACGGGAAGGCCATTGGGTACGGGTTGTCAATAAAAATAAACTGTTTCCGGGACATTTGACGTTGGCACATTGCGGCATTACAACAGGAGACCGGATTGAAATCATGTAAAGGAGCCATCGCAATGTCGACGAATCAATCTACATATTTAAAGAAACTTTTGGATGCAAACATAAAAAAAGAAGAGAACACAAGGACATTTGAATTTCAAAAAGAAAGAATCGGTTTGAAAAATAGTTTAGAAATTACATTTTTGAAAGAAGTCGATCCACAGATTCAAAAAGAAATTGTAATGATGGATGATGAGCTTATTGTGAAAGCGACAGTGCCGGATGCTTATAAAGAATTCAATGCTTTACGGACGGAAGATGAGAAAGCGAGATGGATTTTCGCTTATCAACTTGTGGAGAAAGTAAAAAGGCAACCGTATCCGCGCCTAAATCTAGTCGTTTGTCCAGAAAATATTGTTTACAACACAGGAATGACGCCATTGTTCATCCATTATGGCGTGATGGAAAGTCTACCTCCATTCGAAAAAAATGATGAGCGGCTCTGGCTTGAAACAAAGGCAACTGTGGCAGCTGCGGTAGATTCTTCGCGAACTTTTGACGACTACGTTCATTATCATGAAACGGTCGACCTATCGACGGTGACAGCCAAAATTATGTCGATGGCTGATCATTCTTCATTACTTGAATTTATCGAAATGGAACTGCAAGCGTTGCAAGAAAAAGAATCGACATATGTTAAATTACCTCAAAAGAAATGGAAGACTTCCAAGTTTGCTTCAATCGGGCTCGGTGTTTTACTCATCCCGGCCATTTTATTCATACTCTACACATTCATTTATGAACAACCGAAACAAGAAGCTTATTTAAATAGCCATGAGCACTATTTAGCAAAAAAGTATAGTGATGTTGTCACCATTTTAAGTCAACAACGGGTGAAGAAAATGCCGTACGTTGTGCTATATGAACTTGCCCACGCTTCTGTCATTAATGAAAAGTTGACGGAATCGCAGAAGGAAAATGTACTGAACAATATTACATTGCAGACGGATGCGACGTATTTGAAATACTGGATCTATATCGGACGAGCAGAAGCGGAAAAAGCGATCGACCTTGCACGCTCCCTCGAAGATGGTGAACTGATTACATACGGATTGTTGAAAAGGCGGGAAGAAATACAAGCGGAGAGCGACTTAAGTGGTGAAGAGAAACAACAGTTACTGAAAGAGATTGACATGGAAGTGGAAGAGTACGAAAAATTGATGAAAGAAAATGAAGAAATGGAAAAAGCGGAAGAAGAAAGAGCAGCCGAAGAAAAAGAGGCGGCAGAAAAAAAGGAAACGGAAAAAGCCGCTGAAAAAGCTGCCAAAGAAGAAGTTGAACGTGAGAAGGAAAAATCGAAAGAGTCGCCCGATACTTGAGTCGCATATTTATGGTGAGTGGAATGATGGAAGAAGGTGTTAGCTATGCGTCAGCTTTGGCTTTTTTATGAAGAATATTATCAACGCATTGAACTGGATGAAAATGAAGTTGACAAGATGACGGTCGGTCCTAAAGTGTCTGATGATGTCACAATCCAAACCTTCCCTTTTATGCAAGGTCCCATCGTCATGGAAGCGGGAAGGGATGGATTCTCCGTACAGGAGAACAACGAGAGGCTAGGCTTTCTAAAGGAGCAAAATCCTGTCTCCGTGATCAGGAAAGGGAGGACTTTGCAGTTATTGCTTACCCATCCGTTCGGCAAACGAAATACATACTATATGGATTATGAAAGTGAAGTTACATTTGCCATTCAGGATGATAGCGCCCAAGTCAATTTGCTTGGTCAGTCTTCTCAAGAAAACAGGAGTGGTTCCTTTGCATTTTTTAAAACATCAGGTTGTTGGACAGTAGAAGTCGATTCAACTTGTCGGCTCTATATCAATGGTCGAAAAGTAGATAGGGATACGAAAGTGGAAGTTGGGGATGTCATCCAATGGGCATTTATGGAAATCAGTTTGGTCGCTGAGGACTTAATTGAAATCGCATCCGTCCACGAATATGAGTCAGCGTTACCGCGGTTTGACATGCCTCAGTCAGAAATGGCGAAAACGTATCCGGATTATCGTAGGACGCCGCGGATGATTTATGAATTGCCGGAAGAAAAAGTGTCTCTTTCCTTTCCAGCACAAGAAAGCGAAGATACGGGCCGGGGACTTTGGCTCATCATCGCACCGCCCCTTGTCATGCTTATCGTCATGGGGCTTGTTGCATTATTGATCCCCCGCGGTATTTTCATTATTATTTCGATTTCCATGTTTTTAATGACACTTGTTACATCGACTGTCCAATACTTCAAAGATAAAAAGAGAAGGAAGTTGAATGAGGAGAAAAGACAGCGTGTCTACACCGCTTATCTGCAAAATATGCGGGAAGAGCTACATGAACTATCGACAAAACAGAAGGAAGTATTGACCTATCATTTCCCGACATTCGAACAGATGAAACATATGACCGATCACATATCTGGAAGGATTTGGGAGCGGACATTGGAAAGTGAGGATTTCCTTGAATTCAGGCTTGGCACGGGCAATGTGCCATCCAGTTATGAAATTTCGTTATCATCGGGTGATTTGGCGAATCGAGAAATCGATGATCTATTAGAACAATCACAACGCATGGAAGAAGTGTATAAAGAAGTTGCATCTGCCCCGATTACCGCAGGATTATTTAATGGGATATTGGGACTTGTCGGGAAAGAATCGGTGACGAAAAGGGAGTTGCACCAAATTGTCGGGCAGCTTGCCTTTTCCCATAGTTACCATGATGTGCGATTTGTTTTCATTTTCAATCATGCGAATTATGCGGAGTTCGAGTGGATGAAATGGCTACCTCATTTCATGTTGCCCCATATGCATGCAAAAGGGTTCATCCATAATGAACAGACGCGAGATCAGCTGTTATCTTCGTTATACGAAATTATTCGGGAACGAGATGTCGATGAAAATAAAGGAGAGATGAGATTTACACCTCACCTCATTTTTATCGTCGCTGATTATTCATTGCTCTCCGAACATGTTATTTTGGAATATTTGGAAGGGAAAGATCATGCGGCACTCGGTATTTCTGTTATATTTGCCGCGACCGCGCAAGAAAGAATTACAGAGAATGTCCATACACTCGTCCGTTATGTCAATGAAAACGAGGGCGATATCCTCATGGTGGCAAAAAGAGCGGTGCAGATTCCGTTCACGCTTGATACGCACCATGGTTCGACGAATGAGCGGTTTGCGCGCATGTTGAAGACGTTGAACCATCAAGTCGGTATGACGAATTCAATTCCGACTTCTGTCAGTTTTCTAGAGATGTTCGATGTGAAAGACGTGGAAGAATTAACCGTTGCTGACTATTGGTTGACGAATGAGTCGGCGAAATCACTCGCCGTCCCGATCGGTTTCAAAGGAAAAGAAGATCTCGTCAAACTCAATTTACATGAAAAAGCACATGGCCCTCACGGTTTATTGGCGGGAACGACAGGTTCGGGGAAAAGTGAATTTCTTCAAACGTACATCTTGTCACTCGCCGTGAATTTTCATCCACATGAAGTCGCTTTTCTACTCATTGACTATAAAGGAGGCGGGATGGCGCAACCTTTCCGCAACATCCCGCACTTGTTGGGGACAATCACCAATATTGAAGGAAGTCAAAACTTCAGTATGCGTGCACTCGCTTCTATCAATAGTGAATTGAAACGTAGACAGCGTCTTTTTGATCAGTATGTAGTGACGCACATCGATGATTATACGGCGCTTTACAAAGAAGGTGTGGCGGAGGAGCCTTTACCGCATCTCTTTCTCATTTCCGATGAATTTGCAGAGTTGAAAAGTGAAGAACCGGATTTTATCCGTGAACTGGTCAGTACAGCGAGAATTGGACGGAGTCTCGGTGTCCACCTTATATTGGCGACGCAAAAGCCGGGCGGGATCATTGATGAACAGATTTGGAGTAACGCCCGTTTCCGAGTTGCTTTGAAAGTGCAAGATGCTTCAGATAGTAAGGAGATTTTGAAGAATGGAGATGCCGCTTCTATCACGGTGACCGGCCGTGGATATTTACAAGTCGGCAACAACGAAGTGTACGAACTGTTCCAGTCTGCTTGGAGCGGGGCCCCTTATCAGGAAGAAACGGCCGAAGGGGAAGACGAAGTCGCCATCGTCACAGACCTTGGCTTGCATCCGTTGTCAGGTATCGAGACGAATATCAGAAAGAAAAAAGGCGGTATTACTGAAATTGAGGCAGTGACCGAGAAAATCGCGGAGACCCAGAGAGCGTTGGCGATTGGCAAATTGGCGAGTCCATGGCTACCTCCGCTGCCGACCCGTATACAAAAAGAAACAGGGCCTGCAAAATCTTCAGAGGTTGTCATCGGGATGATTGACGAGCCTGACAAACAAAGTCAAACACCAATTGCCTATCGTATCGTTGATGATGGGAATGTCGGTATCTTCGGTTCCCCGGGCTATGGAAAGTCGTATACATTGTTGACAATTTTGCTTGGAATCGGTGAAAGTGTTTCGCCTGAGGAAGCGAATTTTTACATTTTGGATTACGGCAACGGTTCTTTATTGCCGTTGAAACAACTCGTGCACACTGCCGATTATTTCACAATCGATGAAGAACTGAAACGGGATAAATTCATCAAGATGATCAAAGATGAAATCGCTAAACGGAAAATCGCTTTCCAAAAGGCTGAAGTGAGCCATATCCATATGTATAACAACTTGGATGGGCATCATTTCCCGCTCCTGTACATCGCTGTTGATAATTTTGACATCGTGCGGGAAGAGATGGAAGCCCTTGAAATGCAATTGAACCAATTCGGTCGGGATGGCCAGTCACTCGGCATCTACTTATTTGTGACAGCGACGAGAGCACAGTCGGTGAGGCAGTCGCTCATGAATAATTTAAAGACCAAAATTGTCCATTACTTGATGGACAAATCCGAGTCGTTTAACGTCATCGGACGTGTCCCGTTCGATGCTGAACCGTTCCCTGGTAGGGGGATCATTAAGAAAGAAGAAGCTTTCTTTTCACAGTTATACTTGCCGGCGGCGGGGGAGGATGACTTTGAAGTGTTGGCGGCAATCAAACAAAATGTCCAACAGTTGAATGATCTATACCGGGAATACGAAGTACCGGCATCGATCCCGATGTTGCCGCTTGAACTCACGACCGACAACTTCAGAATGTATGTCGGCGGGGGGATGGCCGCAGATGGGCTTGTTCCGATCGGTTTGGATGAAGAAACAGTCAAACCGGTTACAATCGATTTCCGCAAGGACCGGCATTGCTTGCTCATCGGTCAAGCGGGGCGAGGGAAGACGAATATGCTGAAATTGGTGTTACAGACAGTCACTGAACAGGAGGCTGGATTTGTGGCGATTTTCGATTCGTTCGATCGTGGGCTTGCTGAATTTGGCCAAGTTGAAAACGTTGATTACCTGGAAACGAAAGAGCAGTTTACAGAATGGCTGACGCAAGTGGAACAGTTCTTCACTGAAGTGGAACGTGAATATTTGGCGCATTTGCAAAGAGGCGAAGGATCTGTGGAAGTCGTCCCTTCCTATTTAGTGATCGACGGTTATGCAAGGTTTTTACAAGTGGCGGATATCGGTATCCAAGACCGTTTGTCCAAGCTGATGAAGCTGTATAGCCATTTAGGATTCAACGTCATCGTATCGGGCAACAATGCGGAAATCACGAAAGGTTACGATGCCTTCACGAATGAATTGAAACTCGTGCGTCAAGCACTCATCTTCATGAAGAAATCTGAACAGACATTGTACACGGTTCCTTACGAGCGTAGGGAACAAGAATTGCCATTAGGCTATGCACATTACATTTTGAACGGGAAAGACATGAAAGTCCAAACTCCGTTATGCAAGATTGAGAGGAAGATATTGCAATGAACAGCAATCGGAAAAAGATGTGGAAACTAATAACGGGGATTGTGGCCATATTGGCCGTGCCGGTCCTGTTCTTTCAATTGTTGGGAGGCAGTCTCCTGCATATGAACGGGCCGGGCAAGCGCGTCATCGCCGTGGTCAATGAAGACCAAGGTGATTGGAAAGATGAGCAACAAATTGAAATGGGAAGGGAAGTCGTTTCGATTTTGGCGGAAGACTCCCCCTATGAATGGAAAGTGATGGGGCGCGGAACCGCGACGAACGGCTTGAAAGCGAATCAATATGAAGCGGTCGTTTATATCCCGTCCGACTTCTCGGAAAGCATCATGTCTTACGAGCAGCAGAATCCGGAGAAAGCCGAGTTTTCCTATCAAGTGCAACGCCAGAAAACCGGTTCCCGGAAAGAGCAATTATTGCATGAAATCGAAGCGGCGACGAACCGGGTCAATCAAAGGATAGCGACATTATATTGGAGTTATGTCGCCCTTGAAATGGATCATATCAAAAACGAGTTCACGAATATATTGGAAAAGGAAACTGAATTCCTCGATGCGATGGCTGAATACTATGAACCCGGTTCCGAAGCGCTCGCCGAACTGTTGAAAAAACAACAGGAACAGATGGAAAGTATCCAGGCGACGATCGGAGAAGCGGGGACCGGACATGAAGGTCGCATTGAAAATGCCGAGTCATTCAAACAGCAACTCGACGGGTTTGTCTCCTATGTAGCGCAATATAAGGCGTTTCAAGGGGAGCAGAAGAATATTTTGCGACAAGTGCAAAATAGCAGTCTCGAAAAAATTCAAGTTGCCGCGGCAACACAGATGAAACAATTCAATGAATCTGTCAAGGCACTTGAAGAGAGCAGCTCCAAACTCAATAGTGAAATTCAGAAAGTGAACGAAGTGATCGATGAGAATAAAAAGAAATTCGAAACCCTTTCGACTGTAAGGAAAGATGAAATCGATCGTCAATTGGCGGATCTCCTCGTCGTTCAAGGGACCGCCATCAATCGCTACAATGACTCTATTTTAGGCAATTTGGAAAAGAGCATAACGGCCGGAAAAAACGGTGCATCGATCGCTCAAAATGCAAATGATCTTTTCGATGATGAAAAAGTGAAAGCGACAAAAGAACAGATGGATAAAAAAGCCGCAGAGAAAGCGGCGGAAAAATTGCCTGCCATGAAGGAAGAGAAAGACGAAGTTGATGACATCGTCAATTCAATCGTCGTGTTAAGAATGCAGCTTGAGGAAACAGATCCTGACTCGACATTCTTGGAAGAATTGACAGCACTCCAAACGAAATTATTGGCCGTTGCCAGCTCGATCGAAAGCAAAACAGCACGGTGGCATGATGAAAGGCAGTTGGATGTCACGGACTATTCGGAAGCCGCTTCCGACTATGGCAGTCTATACGAAGATTACCATTCGCTATACGGAGACTATCAGTCGGCTCGGGAGTTATTGAAATCACAGCCGGCGGATACAGCACGGCTCCTGTTTGAAATCCAGGAAAAAGAGACTGCCCTGTTGCAACATGAAGCATTGACTGCTGAGAAGAAGAAGCGTTTGGAAGAACTTTTCGAAAAAGGGACGAACAGTACCGATACAGATGCACTTCTCGCTTACTATGCGACATTGCAACAATTCGAATTCACACTTGACGAGCGGGGACAAGGTGCTCACCGGGATAAGTTGTTGAAAGATGAAATATTGACAGCCCTCCTGGAAAATGTCATTGAAATTAGTGAAGACGAACTTGCAGGCTGGGACGCACTAGGCGAACAGATTCCGGAAACGGAACTTGGGATGAGCAATGTGAGTGCCTCGTTTGCTGCCATCGTGTCTGGGTATAAGGAAACAGTGGAAGAACAGCATATTGCCATTTTGACAGATCTTCAAGCCATCGACGAACAAGCGAATGTCTTGCTTGCGCAAATTGAAACAACTGAAAACGCGGGGGAGCCGGAGCCAACTACTGGCGAAGGAGAGGTGATGGCAGGACAGCAAAATGTCATGTCTCAGCTCATCTCTTTAAGCGGTTTGATGAAATCATTATCTGACCGACAAGATGGCCTTGTCGATTACACAAGTGATTTGCACGGCAAAGCGACGGACTTGAAAAAGACTTCCAATGTCTTTGCCGCTAAATGGCAAGAGAATCTTGAAGCGATGTCTGCATTCAAAGAAGATATTCAAAACTTCTTAGGCAATACGTACGTCGATGGACAAGAAAATGGCTATGCATTTAACCACTTCGTCAATCCGCTTTCCGTTAAAGGGGAAGCCGCAATGACGGATGAGGCGAAAAAAGTGCCGCCGGTCATCCTTTTCATCATTTTGCTTATCAGCACATTGCTCATCGGATTCTTCAGTCATCGTTTCAAAGAAGGATCGGTCGGTTTGCGTCTAGGCATGCTCGGCATGCTAGCTTTGCTCGCCGGTCTGATCATCAGTTTGTACAGTGTCAATATGTATGTGTTACTCGATCAACGTGCAGTGGAGTGGACAATTTTCACGGTGCTCTTATTATTAGCGGGTGCTGCGATAGTTCGGGTCGCGCTTGACTTTGGACAGACGGCTGGATGGGTGACAAGTATCGTCCTTATGTGTTTGTACATCTTGCCACTACTTATGCTCGCTGTACCGGAAATTGCGGTGCCAGATTTCCTATCTGCAGTCTATATGTCTATCAAATATGAGGCGGAAACATACTTTTTACTAGGGATCTTCATCACCGGCATTATTGCAGCTGCTATGATGATCACCACTTTCTTGATGAACCAGAAAAATTTACGTGAAACTTCTAATGGTGAAGAGACGTATGAAGGTTAACAAGATTCTTTCAATTTTCATCATCATCACCGTCATCTTGTTTCCGAAGACAATGACTGTAGAAGCCGATGAACAAGAAACAGCGAATGAGTTGAATCCACTCATTTATAAAAAGTTGAGATTCAAACAGAATACCGATTATTTGCATGATACGGGAAAGACGGAAATGAAAAACACGATTCCTGTGAAACAGTTTGATATCAATTTCGACGGAAGCAAACGGTTGCCGAAGAGGGACGACACGTCGTATCTCTTCCAATCGGCAACTCGTGGGGAGAAAAGCACAGTGTCTGCCAGAACAGCAGAATTAGACCTGTTTAATGAAGAAACGACGCAAAAGTTGGAACCGATCCTGAAACAGGATGATGTAAAGCCGAGTAATGCCTCTATGCGGACTTGGCTTTACATTGGAATGATTGGGATCGGCATCCTATTCTTATTTACATTTTTGCTTCCACGATTGATGGGTGACCAAGGAACTGGAAGGAAAATAAATTAAGAAGTTGTATTTCTTCGGGTGTTAGGTACCGGTATCCTTTCCCGGTAAGCTATGAATGGAAGCCGATTTAGGTGCCTATACATGTTTTTATAGAGAAAAGAAAGATTGGGAGGAATCCGGAATGCTATCTTTTTATTACGCGGAAAAAGCGAGAAAAGAAAGAGAAGTGGAGCGACTCCAAGAGTGCCGGAGTTCACTGGAAGGAAAGCAAGGGGAGTTCAATGACAATGAGCCGAAATGTTTGGAGCCTGAACTGACATTGAAAACGTGGCACGGAAACCATGCATCCGATTTTGATGATATACGGGATGCCGGCATTCACACCCCTTACTTGGAAATCGCGGGGGAGCAATTTCAAAAAGTGTACGACAAGATTGCTAACAAAATTGCATCATTGAAAGAGGAAATTGCCGAACTTCAACGGTTGATCGACCAAATTCTTGCATCTAGATCCTAATGAATGAGTCGGTTGGTCTGTGTTTACTTTGAGGAGGGAGAACTTATGTCAACAGAAGTGAAAATGGTGTATGCGGACATCGAAGAACAATTAGGTGAAATGAGTAGTGCCGTGACGGCCCTCAATCCGACGGCAGAGTCGCCGATTACGGGGAATGAATTGGATGTCGTAACGAAATTGACGGAGCTATCCACACAACTTGAACAGCTGCTCATCAGGTATCAAGAAGTGCTCGTGAAAAATATTGGAACGACCGAAAGATCAGTCGAATTCATGCGGGAATCCGACGAGGATATATCGCAATCCATTGACGGTACGATGCACGGTCCACAGAGGCTACGGTCATGAAAATATTAGACGTAAAGCCATTTCATGAAGGAATCGATCGGAACTCCGCAATGCTCGAAAGATTATGTGATGAAATGGACGCCATTATGAAAACGGTAGAAGGTCTCGTAGCAATGGAAGATTCTTTGAAAGGAGAAGGGGGAGATGCAATCCGTGCATTTTACGCGGAATGTCATCTTCCTTTCCAATTGTTTTTCGATACGACAAGCAGAGAATACATCGATAAATTGAGATGGATGAAAAATGCATTGGACTCATTGGAGCCGAACCCGGCCGGGTACATAAAGCAAGAATTTCTTGAAGGGGATGTCGAAGACGGACTGCAGGAAATTGCTGAAGTGACGGAAAGTTTGACGGATGAGTCGAACAGCATTATGGATACGGTCAATGATATCGTTTATTTACCCCATCTGGATGATAGTGATGTGCAAGAAGGTGTGAAAAGGGCTGGTACGCGCAGAGATGAGACAATCACACAGTTAGGTGCATTTGACACAGATCAAACGAATGCACTCACCTCAGTGGAAACGAATTTCAGGGCAATGGAAACGTGGATTGCCGATTTGGAAGGGTTATTTCAAGATGGCTTGACGGATGTGGATTTTCCAGCGGATATGTGGGATAAGTATACGGAAACGAGTCCCATCAAGACGGATATGGCACAGACGACAGAGCCGATTGATGACGTGGAAGCAGACGGGGATGGAAAGACTCCTAACGACCTGTCCGCCTCTACCCCCTCAGTAGGAGATTACATCATGAGAGGTAAAGATATAGCGGAAGCAGCTATGGAAATAGGGGGAGGAGCCAATACGAGCTTTGCGATGTATATGGCGGGCAGGTATGGCGGGCTTAGATCTCAGGGAGGACATCCGGATTTAAGAAACGGTGGTAAATCTTACCGAGTCTATGCCAATGAGAAGGGTCTGAAGTATTTAGGGGTTGATGTGCAAAATGCAAATAATAAAGATGTGATGTTAAAAGCGGCAAGTAAAAAGCCGGGCAAATCGCAATGGTTCAGTAAAGAAGGAAAAGCTGCGATCAGCAATCATCCGCCGCTCGAATATTGGAGCGAACATGCAACGGTAAAAGAAAAAGCGAAAACGGTCGGAAAAGCAACTCTGAAAGGTGCAGGCGAGGGCTTTAAAGACGCGGTAGACTTTAAAGGCATTAAAGATGCAGGCGTTTTGAAAGGCGCCGGGAAAGCACTAGGACCGGTCGGAGCTGCACTTGATATACACAGTAATTACCAAGAAGCGAAAGCGGATGGATTGAGCGGGAAAGACTTGGCCAAGAGAGTAGCCACTGATACAGCCGTTGATACAGCGGTGGCCGGAGCCGTACAGGCAGGTAGCGTGGCACTACTGACTGCGATAGTCCCAGTTACTGGAGTAGGGACAGCAATTGGAGTCGTTGTCGGAAAGGGGTTAAATTCCTTGTTAAATAAAGAAAGCAAAAAAACTGGAAAATCAGCTATGGATAAAATAAAAGGCTGGTTCCGTTAGAATGGGATGGAGGAGTTTTTCCTGTGCGTAAGCAACTCGTAGTAGAGGATTTTGCAGTGTTGAAAGGTCCATTGGAATCGGGCAGACAAAGTCCGAGCTCCTTAAGTTTCGCCTTATTAATTTCGATATTTCTACAACCACTGATGTTTTATTTAACCTATTATGTGGCAGCTGAAACAACGCTTTTCCCGAATGTGGAAAAAGTTCAAGTGATACATTTTTGGATAACAGCCGCGATTATTTTATTATGCGCATTGTATGCAATCCCGGCAGTTTATAAAAGAAGCCAACGAGTTCAGTATTTGGTAAGTATTTTAATCGGACAAAATATAGGATCGGGTTTTTGTTATCTTATCGCTTTGTTTTTAATCGGAGACCAGGTGGACGTAACTGTTGTATCGCTTATATCGTTTACAAAGACTACGCTCATTATCGGTGCATTAATCTTCATTGCCACAAGTATCCGCTTCTATATTTTGCTTAAGAGAGGTCAATACCGAGTAGGTTCAAAGAAAGAAGCAATGAGAGAGAGATTTGAGACGAAATCTTACTTACCAATGGTGATAATTGGGAGTACGGGATTAGTTTTTGTTATCCAATACGTTGTACGAATGTTCGACTGGTACGATATTGAAATGATGTTAGTCGCCATTGCGTTCATCGGTGTGTTTTTTACAATGTTATTTGTGCTCCCTGAACAGCTCGTCATTCTGTATTGTAAGTTCAGATTCAAAAGCTTCAATTTTGATAAAAATGGTTATTTGAAATCGGAAAAATAAGATTGGAAAGGGTGTTAGGGAAATGAGCATTGAAGTTCGAACATTGAGTTTTGACCATTTGATCGTCCATGAAACAACAGAACGAAAAACAGAGTGGCAAGAAGCATTTTTTCTAATGGAAAATTTTACGTTGAATGAAGAAATATACAAAAATGGACCTGTGTTTTTTTCAGTGAAGACGGATGAAAAAGACGAGACGATGGGACATTTCACATATTATTTACCGATCAATGAGGCTGTGCAAATAGCGGAACATCCAGACTTCCGATACCTCGACCGATTTCAGATCGAAAGGGCATTGGTGTTGCGACAAGCGGATGAAGAATTGGAGTTTAAGGCAGCTTATGAAAAACTTCAAGCGTATGCGGTTCATAACGCAATCGAGTTGGAAGATACATATTACTGTGTTTTACTCGAAGTGTATGGTGAGTATATCGTCGATCTATACGTACCATTCAAAGGAACGGGGCGATAAACAATGGTTGTGGAGAATCACAAAATCGCATACCGAAACGTAGCTTCCAAATATTATCGTTTTTCACCTGAGGAGATTGATCTTGCCGTGGAAGACTTTGTTGCCATCTTGGCAGAATATGATTGTCAGCCGACAGGAACGATCTTTTATGCCATGATCAGTGATCCGACAGAGGAAGTGATGACAGCTGAACTATTTCTTCCGATTGAAGAAGATCTTTTCAATATTCCAGCGTCGGAAGAAATTGCTTTCAGAAGTTACTTTTCAGTTGATCAGATGTTAATGACGCGTGTAATGAAAGACTTTGAAACGGATTCACAAGTGAAATATTGGGAGCTTTTCGGACATATGGAAGAGCGTAACTTGAAGAAAAGAACACCCGTGTTCGTGGAAATCAAACAAAGTCCCGAAGGAGAAAATTACGCAGAAATGAGTGTTGGAGTTCTCTGAATTTATCTTGTGAACTGGAGAGAGTCATGTGAAGAAGATGACGTTAATGTTGATGTTCAGCCTCGTGTTCGTTTTGGCAGGCTGTAACGGATCGACGAAAGGATATGTACAACACGAGGAGGAAGAAAAAGTGTCAAATGAAACTGAACAAGGCGTTCAAGAAAATGCACTTACATTGCAACTGCTGAAAGGCGATGAAGAGGCGGGTGTGACAATTGAAAATAACGAAGTGTATAAAGAATTGAATCGTCTCATTACCGAAAATCCGGATATCGGACTTGAAGGTGATTTCAGCGTCTATATTGTCGATATTATCGACAGCGGGACTGAAGATGCTTCACTGCTATTTTTGGGCATCAACCGTTTGGATGAACCATTGAAAGAGGTTTCGTTTGACTACACATTAGGTCATACGAATGGTGAGTTCGTCTGGGAAAACGCGGAAGTGAATCTATCCGAAGAAGAGGCGGGCATCATTCTGCCGAATCATGCGATTCCCTTTTCGCTAGGGATCACACCGGAACAAGAAGCGATTATTGATACGCTTGACCAAGATGCGCAAGTTGTGAAAATCGAAAACTTCTCATTCCAGTCTGTAGAGTAAAAGAATGGAGTCTGTTTAATGGCTGCCAGACCGCAGATTGACAAAATCACTTTATCTTATTTGAGGTTTCAATCGCCTAAAGAAAACCGTGGCAATGTCATCACTTTTTTATTGTTGTTCATGGATCTATTCGGTGTTCTTCCAATTATTGCGGAGCCTTTTTCATATCCTTATTTTATTGCGGCAGTCATCCCCGCGGTGATTATTCATATATGGGCGATTCTTTATATCATCGCCCCCTATAAGCTTGAGCAATCGTATTACTTGTTCATGGGAGTTTATGCAGTTGTCAATACGTACGTCTATTTTTTAGTCACACAGAAGTTACTTTATTTGCATATCGGAATCACAAGTTCAATGCCGTTTGTCATTGGACTCTTATTTTTTATCCCGCATTAACGGGCAGTAAGACTCCCACCTCAAGA
>CAOKMT010000004.1 GCA_948469885.1 uncultured Sporosarcina sp.
CCGTCCGCTCGGGACACTCATCATTGAGATCGACGGTGAAGCGGCGGAAGTGGAAAAAGCGATCGACTTTATAACAGAACGGACGAATCAGTTGGAGGTGCTTGCGGGTGTTGCTTGAAATGGTAAATGAATTCGGCACCGCCTTTGTAGAAACAGCTTGGATGATGGCCATCGCAATTATCTTGGCGGTCATTATCGGCGTTCCGTTAGGTGTCGGTTTGTTCGTGACGAGTGAAGGGATGTTTTGGCAAAACAAATTTATTCAAAATGTGGCAGGGTCGATTATCAATATTATCCGGTCAATTCCGTTTGTCATCTTACTTGTCGTCTTGATTCCGATTACGAAAGCGATTTTAGGGACGACATTCGGACCGACTGCGGCAAGTATTTCGCTCACGGTTGCGGCCATTCCGTTTTACGCACGGTTAGTGGAAACTTCGATGCGGGAAATTGATAAAGGGGTCATCGAAGCGGCGGAGTCATGCGGTGCATCTCCGTGGTTAATTATTAAAGATGTACTTTTACCAGAAGCAAGATCAGGAATGATTGCGGGCTTGACTGTCACAGTGATCAGTTCGCTCGGGTATTCCGCGATGGCGGGGATGATTGGCGGCGGAGGGATTGGGGACTTGGCGATCCGGTTCGGTTATTACCGTTTCCAAAATGACGTCATGCTTGCGACGGTCATTCTGTTGATCATCCTCGTACAACTCATTCAGTTCATCGGCGACAAATCCGCAAAAGCGGTCGACAAAAGATAAAAGGGGGAAGTGGAGATATGACAATTACAAAAGAAACGGATGTTTCAAGACTTTACGGGTGGGAACATCCAGATAAAATGAGGGCTTATCGACTCGAACATAAGTCATTTGCGAAAAAAGATAAAGTGACGACGTTGCAAGATGCAGTCTCACGTGGGGTGAAACAAGGGGACTATATCGTGTTCGGCGGAATGGGTTCTGTCCGCAATCCAATCGCGGCGGTCCATGAAGTAATCCGGCAAAAAATCGGCGACTTGACGATCGGGACGAAAGGTTCCCAGCATGACTGGCAACTGTTGGCGGCGGCGGGCAATATTACGAAAGCGGAAGTGTCGTACGGTTTTGCGGATGAAGTGCGGGGACTCGCACGCCCGGCAAGATCAGCGGTTGAATCGGGGCGTTTGAAAGTACTGTCCGAAACGACAAATGCAGGATTCCAATGGCGTTTCACCGCGGCGATGAAAGGACTTTCCTTTTACCCGACGCGCTCTTCTCTTGGCACGGATACATTGCAATATAGCGGGTCGAAAACGATTATCGATCCGTTCACGAATGAGCAAGTCGAGTTACTACCGGCATGCTATCCGGACGTCGCGGTCATCCATGTACACCGGGCAGACCGCTACGGGAACTGTCAAATTGATGGCAACGTCGCGGAAGATATTGAAATCGCCCATGCGGCGAAATTCGTTTTAGTGACAGCGGAAGAAATCGTTCACGATGAAGTCATCCAAAATGATCCAGCCTTGACGAAGATTCCTTATTTTGTCGTCGATGCGGTCGTGGAAACGCCGTACGGATCGCATCCGAACCAAGCGCCCGGCCTTTATTCATTCGACGAAGATCATTGGCAAGTTTGGCTCGATGCTTCCTTGACAGATGAAAATGTGGAAGCGTATTTGGAAGAGTACGTCTATGGTAGCGATGACCATTATGCTTATTTAGAAAAGATCGGCGGACTGCGCACGTTACGTCAACTAGAGAAAATAGAGAAGAAATTGGCACCATATCCAAAAGTAGCGAAGAGGAGAGGGTAAACATGGCGACAGACATTGAGAAAATGATTATTGCGGCATCCCGCATTTTACCGGAAGAAGCGGCGGTGTACGTTGGGACAGGAATGCCATTGCTCGCTTCCGTCCTTGCGCTCAACACACATGCACCCGATCTGTTACTCGTCTATGAAGGCGGCGGTGTCGGTGGGAAACCGACAGGGCGCTTGCCGATTCAAGTGAGCGAATCTTTGACGTATGAAAACGGCGTCACTGTCGGCTCAATGGACTACGTCATGAGCCTTGCGCAAGCAGGATGGATCCAATACGGATTTTTAGGCGGTGCCCAAATTGACCAATACGGAAACTTGAACACGACCGTCATTGGCGATTGGGATCAACCGAAAGTGCGACTGCCAGGTTCGGGCGGCGGTGCGGACATCGCTTCCCTTTGCGAAAAGACAATCATTTTGATGCATCAAGATAAGCGGAAGTTTGTGGGAAAACTCGACTTCTTGACGAGCCCAGGCTACTTATCAGGTCCTGGCGAGAGAGAAAAAGTTGGTTTGCCGGTGAATACGGGCCCTTATCGGGTCGTCACGCAAATCGGCGTCTACGGCTTCGACGACAAGACGAAGCAGATGACTTTGTTGCACCTGTTCGAAGGGTTCACATTGAAAGACGTACAAGAAAACAGCTCATTCCCAATTGCGATCGCGGAAGATTGGAATTATCTATCACCACCGACAGCGGCAGAGCTGGAAGCCTTACAGTCGCTTGATCCGGATGGGGTTGTGTTGGCTTAAAGGTTTTAGTTTAGGTTTGTGGGTGAAGAGGGTGCTTCAGCGCCTAAAGCGAGCGTTTCCGCGCCCAACGCGTGTGATTCCGCGCCCAAAGTGAGCGTTTCCGCGCCTAAAGAGTGCGCTTCTGCGCCTAAAGTGGGTGATTCCGCGCCTAAAGCGAGCGTTTCCGCGCCCAAAGCGGATGCTTTTGCGCCCAAAGCGAGCGTTTCCTCGCCCAAAGAATGCAATTCCGCGAACCATTGGGCGCCAGAAAGCACCCATTTAGACCTAAGATACATGGAAATGATCAGTCATACGAAAAGAGGGGATTCATTTGTCGAAGCAACAATCGTTACAAGAAGCAGTTTCTTCTATTAAAGATCGTTCATTGTTGGCGCTTGGTGGTAACGCATTACATCGCTCGCCAATCGCATTTGTTGAGGAATTGATTCGTCAAGGAAAAAAAGAGCTAGCGGTCATTAAAACAGCTGGGGCATTGGATATCGATTTGCTCGCAGCGGCAAAATCGCTTCGTTCTGTCTATGCCGGTTATATCGGTTTTGAAATGCTTGGACTGGCACAAAATTACCGAAAAGGTGTCCAAAATGGGGAAGTCACTGTCCATGAACATGCGTGTGCAAGCGTCATCGCTGGATTGCGCGCAAGTATATACGGCGTCCCTTTCCAACCGATCAACGGATTCCAAGGGAGTGAACTGCCTGAGTTGACCGGTTTGGTGAAATATGTCACTTGTCCATTCACCGAGGAAAAGACGGCGGTCGTGCCTGCATTGCGACCGGACGTGACTGTCATCCACGCAAACATTGCTGATGAAAAAGGGAATGCCTATGTGGACGGTGCTTTATTCGAAGATGAAATTATGGTGAAAGCCGCGAAGCGCGTCATCGTGACGGCGGAGAAAATCATTGATTCCCAGGCGTGGGACGTGACACCACAAATTCCTGGATTCCTCGTCGAATCAGTCATTCTTGCTGAAAAAGGCGCTGCACCGGGCAGTTGCGCGCCGTTGTATACGATTGACGAAAAAGCAGTCGTCGCCTATTTAAAAGACCCGGCAAGCTATGTAGAAAAAGTGAAAGGGGCCGTTTCCCATGTCTAATACACAACATGCTGACAACATCACCGTCGCCATGGCGCGGTTCATTAATGACGGGGAACGCGTTTTTCACGGCGTCGCCTCGCCAATGCCAGCAATCGCCATTCAACTCGCTAAAAAGTTGCATGCCAAAAACGCGGTTTATGTGAGCATTGCTGGTGGTGTCGATAGCACGCCGTCCCAATTCTCAAGCGTCTCCACAGCGGATGCGACATTACGCGAAAAAGCAGTCGTCGAATTTCCGCTCTCCGACATTTTCGATTTATCCGCAAGAGGAGCGCTCGATGTCGCCTTTTTGAGCGGTGCCCAAATCGACGGACAAGGTCGACTGAACTTGAGCGCGATCGGGTCATTTGACGAGCCGAAAGTCCGTTTGCCGGGAGGGGCAGGAAGCGCGGCGTTACTGCCAAGCGTCAAACGGGGCATCCTTTGGAAAACGAACCATGACAAACGTGGGCTCGTCGACAAACTCGATGTCGTCACCGCTGCCGGGAATACGGAACTCGTTATCACCCCGCTCGCTATCTTTAAACGTGCGGACAGTGATGACCGTCTTCAGTTATACGCTACATTCCCGGGTGTCACGGTCGAGCAAGTCGTGGAAAACACAGGATTTCCTGTCGAACAACACGAAAACTACCATGAATTCCCACCGATCACGGATGAAGAACAGCAGTTGCTCGCCGCGATCGATCCGGATGGGGTTCGTTATAGTGAATTCCGATAGAATGTTAAGCCATCGCTCTTTTAAGCGGTGGTTTTTTAATGTGTGGGAGAAGGTGAGGCAGAGCTAGTTGGGGAGTGTGCCCGTAAATCACTGTCGTGTCCCACATATTGTTGGCGTGTGCTCACAAGTAGTGGATCTCTTTCTATATATCGCTAGCTAATTAGTAATTCAACTATTCAGTATATAGTTGCTTGCATTAACAGAAAGCAAGTTTGATAATGAAAGAAAAGAAGTAGTGAACACTAATGAATGAAAGTCGATGCTGAACTGCATAAAGCGGCTGCGTATATAAGTTGAATTTATTATTTTACCTACTTTCTTAGTTGATTGGAGTGTAGAGTGGCGACTCCAGCGCGAGCTGAAGCCGTGCCCGTGGAAAGCGTCCGCTCGAAACGGAAATCAGCGGTTAGAAGAAGTTATTTAGTTCAATTTATATAGTCGAATAATTTTATAATAGGGGGGAAAACTATGAAACCAGTAATTGGTGTGTGTACAAATTATTCACTAGAAAAATCGGTTGGGACACAAACAAGATTGGGATTGCAAGATCAAGCATGGCATTTGATTGCAGATGATTATATTTCCGCGATTGAAAAGGCGGGGGGCGTGCCCATTATTTTACCGGTCACGGAAAATGAGGAAACGCGTCAACAGTTACTAAGTCAAATTGACGGCATTTTATTTACAGGGGGCAGTGATCTCGATCCTCAACTTTACGGGGAGTTGCCTAGTTATGGATTAGGACCGGTTCAGCCGCGGAGAGATCAGCACGAAATTAATCTAGCTAAAAGGGCATTGTATGAAACGGATTTACCGATTTTAGGAATTTGTCGTGGCATGCAATTGCTTAATGTTGTGACGGGTGGTACGCTTTTCCAAGATTTAAAACAGGATAAGCCTGAGGGGATGAATCATGGGTTGTCGACGAGTCCGAAAGCTCATCCCGTTCATCCTGTGGCAATTACAAAAGATTCTCTGTTTCATCATGTTTTCGAATCTGAAACGATTGGGGTGAATAGTTATCACCATCAGGCGATTCGGCAGATCGGGGAAGGGTTCGAAGCGACGATGGTAGCACCGGACGGTTTAATTGAAGGCATTGAATGGAAGGGTGACCGATTCGTATGCGCAGTGCAATGGCACCCCGAAATGATGGCGACGTCCGTTCCGCAGATTGCTTCATTGTTTAACGCATTCATCGAGAAATGTAAAAAAGAAGAAGTCGTGAAATAAAAAAATGCCAGATGTATTGTCAGCGTCAAAGACAAATGCATCTGGCATTTGAAAGATTTGGGGCTTTATATCTTTAAAATAAAAAATCAATTCAATTCCTCCAATGTCTCGGCCTTTCTTGTCTTATCAAGGAAAGCCCTTGAAGCGTTGAAGCAATGGTCAGATAAATAATTGTAGGTTCAATATCAACCCCACCCTGAATATTGTTTCACTTCTTCGAGATCGATATTTCCAGCTTCCACATCCATAAAAGCTTGGCTTAACAATTGTAACGAGTCCACGACTTCTTCGGAATTCATAGAAAGGGGTGGCGTGATTTCTAAAACATTGCCGTGAATCCCGACATTGTACACTAATAATCCCAATTCATAAGCACGATAGCAAAGGGCAGCAGTTTTGAGTGTCGCCGGTTTTTTCGTCATTCGATCTTCAACAATCTCCACGCCGATTGCAAGTCCTTTACCCCGAATATCTCCAATACATTCGTATTTTTCTGCGAGTTTTTTCAATTCATTTATAAACAAATTCCCTTGTTTTTCAGCATTCGCTAATAATTGTTCCTCTTCGATAATTCGGATGCCTTCAAGTGCTGCAGCAGTTGAAATCGGATTTCCACTGGCTGTGAATAAATGCCCTGCGGATACGCAATCTAACAGCTCTTTTCGCCCGACGACTGCGCTAATTGGCAAACCAGCACCGAGTGCTTTTCCTAATACGACAGCGTCCGGGACGATCTCGGCATGTTCGAATGAAAACCATTTACCTGTTCTACCCATCCCGACTTTTACTTCATCGAAAATAAGATAGATGCCATGTGTGTCACAAATTTCACGCAGGGCTCTTAAAAATTCAACTGGAGGGAAAATCATACCGCCATCACTTTGAACGGCCTCTAAAATAATGCCTGCCGTATCTTCTGCCGGACAAATTGTTTGAAAAACTTCATTCAAAAAATGAAGAGATTGCTCTGTCAAGTTTTCACTTATGCCGCTAAAAGGTCTATACAAATTCGGATAAGGAATTTTCACGACATTGCCCCGTCCTTCAAACTTCGCTTGAGCGGAATGACCGGAAAGTGAAGAGGCACCCATCGTTTGTCCATGATACGCCCCCATAAACGAAATCATTTTGGATCGACCTGTTGCAACAGGAACAAATTTGCTGATTAAATCATTCGCATCTGACCCTGAATGACCAAACCACACTTTCTTGTCGAAATCGCCAGGTGTCAAATCGATTAGTTTTTCTGCAAGCTGAATCATTGTTTCACTAGGTGCACTTAACTGAGTTGTGAAAGAAAGTTCTTCATATTGCTGTTTTATTTTTTCGGCAATCGACTTTCGGCCATATCCAACGTTGGCAACTGCCCAACCTGCCGTCAAATCTAGATAACACTTTCCGTTACTATCTTGTAACTGGCATCCCTCCGCACTTTTTACAGTCATCGGATGGAAACGTAATTTTAACGCCTCAGCGATAAAAGCATCGTCTTTTGCTAGTAATTCAGTTTGTTCCAATTTTAATCTCCTCCTCTGTGAATGGGTAGTTCATATTTTTTGATTTTATAATTCAAGCTTTGGCGCGATAAACCTAACGCTTTCGCAGAATTAGTAATATGGTAGTTTGTCTTTTTTAGAACACGGTGAATGATTTCTTTTTCGAAAGCTTCAACTTGTTCGGTTAATGAAAAAGAAGTGAGCGAGACATCAAAAGGGTTGTCGTCGACAATTGAATGATCGCTATTTGACCAAACACGTCTTACATACGACGGTAAATGCTCAGGTAATATTTCACATTCGTCTTGCAGTAAGGAAACGACACTTTCGACAATATATTTAAGTTGACGCACATTGCCGGGGTAATCATAGTTGATTAACAGCTTCATCGCATTTGGGTGAAGCGTTTTTGATTCTTGGCCAGCTAACTTTTCTGAAATCTCTTTAAAGTAGTTTACTAAAAGGGGGATGTCTTCCTTCCTTTCTTTTAATGAAGGGATTTTCAAGGAAACCGAACTTAAATAATAAAGCAAATCTTCTACGATCCGTTTTTCTTCATAGGCAGTTGCAGGTGTTACATTCATCGAAGCGATTATGCGCACATCAATTGGAACTTCAGTGAATGAGCCGGGTTTGAACATTTTTTTATCATTCATGATGTCAAGAATTTTTCGTTGTAAAGGTATGCTAACCGTATCAATTTCATCTAAGAAAATAGTTCCGCCATTTGCCAGTTCAAATAATCCCGATGTTCTGGGAAAATGATCTTCTTCACTGTATCCAAATAATGCTTTTTCCAATAAGTGATCGGGAATCGCTCCGCAATGTAAAGTGTAAAACGGCGCTTCAGAAGACTGCGATTCATGTTGAATATAATCGACAAGTAAGCTTTTTCCGACGCCTCGAGGTCCATAAATTAATATATGACTTGAGGAATTGACCGCATATTTTGCTTCTTCGACAATGTTCTTCATTCTATTCGTTGAATATAAAAAGGTAGGGGGTGCACTCGTTTCTCCATTACGTAAAATCGTGCTACCGTTTTTGTTTAAGTGAAATATATTATCTAGCGCAGCGTTCGTCTTGGAATAATCTTTTACAATCGATAATGCACCGATTTTTTTATTTCCTAGGAACAGTGGATGACTACGCTTCACGACATTGTACTTTTTCCCATTGCTTGCAAAAAATGATTCATGTTGGATGATTTCCCGCTCGGTTTTTAATGCGTTTTGTAAAGGATCCAACTGAGAATCCTCTTTTCGTAATACAGTTACATAGTTTTCGTTTCTAACACCATCCGGCTCTTTTGAATCAAATTCTCCCATTTTCTTATTATAAAAAATGATATTTTCTTCGTTATTGATAAAACAAATGCCGTCACTGCTATAATCTAACACTTGATTGAATAACCTTATTTGTTCTTGGGCTGCATTCAGATCTTTGTTTAATTGCTGAATTTGTGTGACGTTTTTCAAAATGATCAAAAATGTATGCTCGTCGATCACTCGGAAGTTTGCCAATAGCTGATTAAGACCGATTCTTAAAGAGATATTTCGCATTTGTTGTTGGTTTTTGTAGAAACGGTCGAGTTCTTTCGAAAATATAAAGTGGTGAATTGGTTTTCCGATTAAATCACTTAATGTGAGTTTTTGGAAAAACTGGAGACTTGCTTGATTGATAAGTTGAATTTGTCCTTTCTTATCTGTAATAATGACACCCTCAAAAAAATTAGAAATGAGGTCAGTTGCATCAATTTTGACATTTGAGTGATTCATTTTTAAACACCTCTGAAAAATATCTTTCTATTCATTGCAAAAAGATCTGAATAAACTTATTATTTAGTCTATCACATACAGAAAATTAAATCTTGTTATTTTTCCGAAAAATATTCGAGGAATTTTTATTTAATGCAATTTATTTTCCGAAAAATATTTTTCTATGAAGTGGAAAAGGAGAGGACGTCTTTTATGAAAAAGGTTTGTTTACACGGTGTAAAAGTTGTAGATGTACATGCTCACCCTTATGAAGGTGGAGAAAGAGAAGACCCCGCGAGCTTTCTTCGAAAATTGTCACTTTCAGTCATTCCAGACATGTTCACGAATGTCGATGGGCTGAACAAACACGAACCCTATCCAGGGTCAAATATGTGGGTACAAATCTTACTCCGGAAAATGGCAAAGTATTTGGAGTGCCAAGAGGATTTGACGTCCATTGTCGAAGCAAGAAATGAGAAAGCGAAAGATTTTTCTGCTTATACGCAAGAGCTTTTCAAAGATGTGAATTTACAAGGACTCATTATGGATTTTGGATACCCAACTCCGCCTTTGGAACGCAAAAAATATGAGGAGATGAGTGGGACTCGGGTTTGGGAGATTAGAAGAATTGAGCAAGTGATGACTGACTTGAGAAGTAAACGCTTACAATACGAAGGTTTTATAGAAGCATATCGGAATGAATTGCAACAATCATTGTCGCGTGAAGAAGTTGTCGGTTTAAAAACAATTATTGCTTACCGAAGTGGACTGGAAGTAGCGGAAGTGAATCAGACTGAAGCGGCTCAACAATATGAGCAGTTTTTAGATGATGACCGCGCAGTTGCAAAAGCTTTCCGTGACTATTGTTTCCATATTGCGATGGAAGAATGTACGAAGGCCGATAAATTCATGCACATCCATACGGGAATTGGCGATGGAGAAGTCGTCTTACCGAAGGCAAGTCCAAGCTTTCTTTTGGATACGCTTCGCCAAGAAAAGTATAAAGATACAAAAGTGCATTTGGTTCACGGCGGCTATCCGTGGGTGGAGGAAGCGGCATTCATTGTCAGTATTTTACCAAATGTCTATTTGGATATTTCATTGCAAAATCCTTTTACGGGGCATGGTGTGGAAAGAATTATTTCGCAAGTATTGGAACTCGCACCATTTGACAAAGTGATGTACGGATCGGATGCCTTTACGGTGCCCGAGATGAATTGGATGGGCATTAAGCTTTTCGTGCAATGTTTTGAACGTGTCTTAAACGACTGGGTGGAAAAAGATTATATGAGTCATGAGAAAGCAACTTATATCGGGGAAATGGTTTTATATAGAAACTTTGAAAAAGCATATGGTGTGACATTATAAGGGAAACTTAGGGGGAGAAATTATGGGGGCAACACTCGATTTGCAGCCGAAACGAACGTTGACGTTTTGGCATATATGGGCACTAGGGGTTGGCGCAGTCATCGGAGATGGAATTTTTCTACTTATGGGAGAAGGCATTGCAGTAGCGGGGCCTAGTTCTATCTTTTCTTATATGATTGCAGGTTTCTCACAGTTATTTCTTATTATCGCGTTAACCGAAATGGCAGTCGCCATGCCGAACGCCGGTGCAATGTCAATGTGGGTGGAACGATTTATGGGGAAATCGTGGGGATTCCTAGCAGGCATCACATTTGCGATTGGGTGGATCATCGCTGGTGGAAGTGTCGGATTGGCAATTGGAAAACTGACGATGTGGTTTTTTCCAAGTTTGACAAGTGAGTGGTGGCCTTTGTTCTTCTCGATCCTGTTCATCACGCTTTTTGCGCTCATTAACATTATGGGGGCTGTCATTGCTGCAAGGCTTCAACTGTACCTCGTCTTAACGTTGACAATTGTGATGGCACTCTTTGCATTTATCGGTTTGAAAGATGTCAATCTCGCACATTTCGATGTCATGATGCCACATGGCGTGGAAGGGTTTTTTAGTGCAATTCCACTTGGCACATATGCTTATCTAGGTGTTGTCACACTAGCCACAGCGGGGGCTGAGTGTATTAATCCGCAAAGAGACTTGCCGAGAGGATTGATTTGGTCAAGTATTACATTCATTGTTTTATATTCCATTGCGCATTTTGTCTTACAAGGAATCATTCCATGGCAAGAAGTGACGATTGATAGTTCGCCGTTCACGGTCGCGGCTGGTCAAGTGTTTGGCGTCGCGGGCGCGTTTATCATGAACTTTGCAGCTTGGATTGCAGCAGCGACTTGTATTTTAATGGGGACGATGTACGCGACATCACGAATTTTTTACCACCAAGCAAGAGAAGGCATGTTGCCGAAGTTTTTGGGAGCGGTGAACGGAAAGACGCGAACGCCGGTCAATGCAATTATTGTCATTTGGGCGGCGACCATTATATTGATTTTAATCGGTCAAGTGAATCCAGATTTCATTTATGTGGAGTTATCTAACCAACTCGTCATCGCTTGGTTATTTTCATGGGGAATTACATTAATTGCTGGCGTTTTATATCGTTTGAACCATAAAGAAGAAATTAAAACTTTACCGTGGCAACAGCCGTTGTTTCCATTATTCCCGATTCTAGGGTTTCTCGGAATGGTCGTAATCATTTATGGTTCCTTTATTCACTCGCTGATGACATTAGTGCGCGGCGGCATATGGCTAACAGTATTGTTTTTATTGTTTATGTTCTTTAATCGAAATGCTTTTAAAGCAGGTAAAGTTGGAAGTATAGGAGGCATGAGTGAATGATAGATTCGTTGCATCGCATTTCTTCGACAGTCAGTGATGAAATTATTAAGATCCGCAGACATTTACATCAAAATCCAGAGTTATCATTCGAAGAGTTTGAAACGTCGGCCTATATTCAATCTGTATTGAATGAATGGGGGATTCCTTTCCAAACGATTGGGGAAACAGGTGTTTATGTAGATATTGTTGGAACAACGGATGGACCTTCACTGGCGCTCCGTGCAGATATCGATGCGTTGCCAATATTGGAGGAAGCCGATGTTCCGTTCAAATCTCAAAATGAGCATATCATGCATGCATGTGGTCATGATGGGCACACCGCCATTCTGCTCGGTGCTGTACATGAATTGCATAACAACCGCAAATTGCTGAAAGGGACTGTTCGATGTATTTTCCAACCTGGCGAAGAAGCGGATGGGGCAGCATTGGCACTTATTGAACAAGGCATTTTAGAGAAACCGAAAATAGATGCGGTGATTGGACTTCATCTATGGCCGTATATCCCTTTCGGCTCGGTGGGAATCAAGCGCGGAAGCATTACTGCTTCATGCGATGATTTCAGAATCGTTGTTAAAGGAAAAGGCGGACATAGTGCGCGTCCTCACGAAGCGATTGATGCGATTGCCATTGCTGCTCAAGTCATTCAAAACTTCCAAACGATCGTTGCCAAAAACTTTAACCCTGTACAACCTGTCGTCATTCATGTTGGGAAAATTTCCGGCGGTGATGCAAGCAATGTTGTTGCGGACACGGTCACATTGGAAGGGACGATGCGCGCTTTAAGTGCTGAAGTGCGAAGCAAGATTCAAGCAGAGATCAAAAAAGTGTGCGAGGCGGCTGAAGTCCAATGGGGCACGAAACTGCTTGTGGATTTTACGTTAGGTGCACCATCCATTGAAAATGATGCGACGATCACGACAAAATTCGAAGAGATGGCCGTCCAACTGCTAGGGGATGAAAAAGTCGTGCCGCTGTTGGAACCTTCCATGGGTGCGGATGACTTTGGGTATTTTTCTGAACGAGTGCCCTGTTTATATTTTCGCTTAGGTATAAAAAAAGAAAAAGAAACTGCTTATGATTTGCATCACCCGAAATTCCATTTCGATGATGCAGTGTTAGCGACAGGCGTAAACCTATATGTAAATTATGCAATTCAATTTTTAGAGAATGTGGGGGAACGAACATGACAAATAAACTACTAGAAAAGAAACCTACAATAGAAGATATCCTTCAAAAGATTGAAGCTGAAGGAATTGATTATATCCGAATTGAATTTTTAGATTACAGTGGCATCACAAGAGCGAGAACGATTCGTAAAGAACATATTGCCTCCGCGATGAAAAGTGGCGTGAACTTCAGTACGGCTATTATGGATTTCACGATGTTTGACACGTATGTCCCCAATCCGTTATATGGATCAAATGACGGTGACTTTTTCGCGATACCCGATCCTTCTACATTTGTCGTTTTACCGCATCGAAGGAAAACGGCACGCATGTTTTGTGACCTTGTCGACGATAATGGAAATCCGTGGGAAGGTTGTCCAAGAGGTGTGCTGAAAAAACTATTGAAAGAAACGGAAGAATTGTTAGGTGGCAAGCTATTTATGGTCTATGAACAAGAAGCCTATTTAATGAAGGAAAATGAAGAAGGCAATCTTGTGCCAGCTGATCAAAGCGCATGTTTTTCTTCCGATGGATTAGATATTCAAGAAGATTTCGTCCAAAGCTTCATCGAGACGATGGGACAAATGGGTGTTGAAACAGAGCAAATGTCCAGCGAATATGGGCCAGGTCAAGTGGAGATTAACTTAAAATATGACGAATGCTTAAAAGCGACAGACGACCAAGTGACATTTAAACAGTTGTTCAAGCATTTGGCACGGGATAAAGGAATGATCGGAACACTTGCACCTAAACCATTTAATGATTTAGCGGGAAGTGGCCTACACGTACATATGAGCTTATTCGATGGGAAAACGAATTTATTCAAAGATGTGAATGACCAAAGGGGACTCGAACTTTCTGAAATGGCATACCATTTTATCGGAGGCATTTTACATCATGCAAAAGCCTTGACAGCGATAGGCGCGCCAACGATGAACTCCTACAAACGTATGGTGCCAGGCTCGTGGGCACCTGCACATGTTTGCTATGGTGCGGCGAATCGCTCTGTCCTTGTCCGCGTTCTTGAACCAAGACGTGAAAGAAGATTTGAATTCCGAGGCGCCGATGGAACGTGCAATCCTTACCTGTTATCCGCCGCTTTAATCGCTGCTGGTTTACACGGCGTCAGACAACGCATGGATCCAGGGGAGCCATTGGAAAAAGATGCAGGGACATTAAACGACCAAGAACTCGAAGCACTCGGCGTCGAATGGGTTCCACGAGATCTGAAAGAAGCGCTAACCCATTTAGCAAATGACACGATTTTGGCGGATACGCTCGGAAGACCGATCTGGGAAGAGTTTATCAAAGTAAAAACCGAAGAATGGAACAAACATTTTTACCGTGTCGATGAATGGGAACGAAAATTGTATGCAGGCATATTTTAACTTGATTCAGTCTAAGTGTAAGGCATCCTAAGAGGAGCCTTGATTTCCGTAAAGAGCACAGAAATATTGCCAATCGAACCCTTCGCTGTTCGATTGGCAACGGCTAACCTCTTTACTTGATTTGGACGCGATCGATCCGGATGGGGTCCGTTATAGTGAATTCTGACAGAATGTTAAGCCATCGCTCTTTAAAGCGGTGGTTTTTTGAGGTGTGGGAAGGTGAGGCGGGGTTAGTGTGTTGTGCTCGCAAATTTATAAAGTGTGTCCGCAAATAGCGATCGTCTCCCTGCAATTTTTTGAAGTGTGCCCACAAGCAGGGGGAGTCTGCCCGCATTACGTGACAATGTGCCAACAAACTGCCGGCGTCTTCGAACATTCCACCGAAATTTGTAAAAAATAGTTGAGTGGGATGTCACCATTAAATATCTGACAATTCCAAGCGTGACGTGGTAAACTAAAGAAGTAATAAGATTTTCATAAAATACTAGTAAAGGAGAAAGAAGAAAATGAAAAAGGGTATAAGTTTTTTAGCTTCCCTGCTATTGGTTTTCAGTATCTCCAGTTTCAAGGCAGAGGCTGCCGATTTTGGAGATGTCCCATCTTCACACGGTTTCCATGAAGAAATCATGTATTTGATCGAGGAAGGCATCATTAGCGGATATCCGGACGGCACATTCAAGCCAGATCGGACGGTGACGCGCGGAGAAGCGGCGATCATGATCGGGCGGGCTTTTGATTTGGATGGTACACAGCGGAATACGAAGTTCAAAGACGTCGATGCGACATCGAAAGCGAGCGGTTATATCGATGCATCAGTGAAAAAAGGGTTCATTTCAGGGTATCCTGACAACACATTCAGACCAGGCGCTACGATTTCACGTGGAGACATGGCGATCATTTTATCGAAAGCATTCGATTTGAATGTTACATCGGTATTTGATTTTTATGATGTTGGACATAATATGGCAGCTTATGAACATGTTGGGAAATTGTCCGTGTATTCTATTTCCATTGGTTACGCTGATGGTTCGTATCGTCCGGCATTGAAGACGACGCGTGCCCAGTTCTCCGCATTTCTTGCGCGGGCGCTAGAGCCGAAGTTCAAACAAAAAGCGACGATTGAAGACAGCTATGCGCTCAATAAAACGAAGCAATATACGTACGACACATCAGATTCAGGGGAGCTCCTCTATACATTTAAAGATGTTGGCGTGCAGTTCGGTCAAAACATTGGTTTTGCATGGGAAGTAGAAAGTATCGATACGAATGAGAAGTATTCCTTCATTCAAGAGGAAGCCCATAACGGTTTAGTTTCTTATTATCCAATGTCGGAAGCGGAACTGGAATTGCTCTATACGCTGAAATTGAATAATAGTTGGGTAGCATCCAATGAGGGAAAACGAAAAATTACAGCATTGAATAAAAAGGTCGACACACCGTATCAAACATTCGATCATGCCGTAGAAATAACGGATGATACAGGTTTTACAAGCTATTATGTGAAGCATATCGGTTTTGTGAAATCAGTCGATAAAAATGGGAAAACAGTTTCCGAATTAATCAATATCAAGTAAACTTAACAAACCTCTTGGCCTGTACAGTCCCCTAAAAGTTAGCGTGAATGCTAACTTTCGGGGGCTTTTTCGGTTAAGGGGTTTTTAGTAAATTATGTACCAACGCTTCATCCATTCAAGCTTGGAGAGCAATGTGTGAATTCTATTTTCTTGTTTCAATAGCGTATATTTAGAGCAAGGAACCTCGACTTTCGCACCGTTCCGATAAGTGAGAAGAGACTTGCCTTTTGAAATTTCAGTAGTTTTAAAGGGATGATTGAAAATCCACACGCAATCATCTCGGTCAGGTGATACGAGCGGTACAGCGGCAACTTTGCCAGGGACGATAATAAAAGGCGTCTTCTTAGAAAAGCCTAACAACGACTTTGCCGCATCCACCCGACCTTTCTTCGTAGCCCCAAAATGCATGCAAATTTCATTCAGTAAATCAACTGGTGGCATTTCAGAATAATAGATTCCATCGATCATTGTAACTTTTGATCTGTACTTTCCATCGAAAACACCTTCCAAAGCTAACGCTCGTTCAATTCTTAACCGCGAAACCTTCATCATAATAAATACCTCCCTTTTAATTACCAACAACTTCACTATATCATAATCAAAATAGTTTGTATAGTATGAATTTACTAAAAATACATGAATTTCTTATGAATTGTTGCCCGAAAGTCATTTTTCATGTGACTGAAAGTGTCTTTCCCTCGGTCAAACGTCATAAATGCGCATTGGTTCTTTTATTTCGGGTCACCTACGATAGAGGCACCCGGGAATAAAACGTATCGTGCACGGTCGAAAGGACCCACTTTTGACGACATTTGACGATGTACTTACACAATACGAACCGATGATTATTGCGCACATCCGAAAGTTGAATATTTATCGCGATTACGAGATCTTCCGACAAGCAGGGCGTGTCGCATTATGGCAAGCGTGGACACGATTCGACGAAAAGAAAGGCAATTTTACGCCTTATGCATATCGAAGCATCCGAGGCGCCATGTTGGATGAATTGAAAAAAGAAAACCGCTTCGAAGAGCATGTTACTCAAACGGAAGATGAATTGCTGCATGCCTATGGCGAGGAGGAAGACCCGTCTACGGACGACTGGTCCGACCGTCTGGAAGAAGCATTAGAAACTTTGACAAAAGCAGAACGAGAACTGATTAACTGGCTATTTATCGAAAAAATGACGCAAGCTGAATGCGCCGAAAGGGCAGGGATTTCGGTCGCGGGGATTAAAAAACGGAGAGAGCGTATGTTGGGGAAGTTGAGGGAAGTGTTGAGATAGTACATTTTAGTCATGTAATCACTCTAAACAAATTTGCTATCTATACATGAAAAAATTAGTAGGTGTAGAAGGAATTTAAAGGTTTTGAGGTGACAGATTAGATAGCAAATGGCCGACGGGAACTAAATGTTGCGAAACTATCTGGCGCCCATTGCATAATGTGACGTCAGATAGTTTGGATTTCGGGATTGTAGTTTCTTTTTCGGACAGTTATTGTCTAGCCAAGTGTATATTTTGGTGAAAGTATTAGCAATAAGCTGATATTGTCAAAATTCATGAAAAGATACGAATGGGATTGATGTAGTATATCCGTTAAGTGTTTGTGCTGTCCTCCATCATCAGCAGTTTAAAAACGTTATAAACTGTAATGAGATCTCAATGAATGTAATATTCCCCTCAATGACTTTCACCTAGATTTATTGTATACTAGATTAGATATGGGGAACAAAAAATCGGCATATTCCGACATGTGAAGGGTGCCAGATAGTGGCTCCTTGGTGGTACGAGGTATCGATACTATGAACCTTGGATACTGGGTATGGCCGAAATTTAAGGTAGGACGCGAATGGTGGCTACACCCAGTATTCTCGTGCGACCTTAGGGCTTGGTTTCTTTGTGCCCCCTAACAACAAACTACGACATTACTTCACTGAAAGAAGGACTTGGACATGAGTTATGGATTGCGCTACATATTATTTTTTATAGTGGACTCGGTCATTGTACTTTCCGCGATTTTCATGAGTTATTTTATATTACACCCGACAATTAGCGGTTATTCAGAGACGATGCTTGTCATAAGCGCAATTACACTGCTCATTAGTCACCATGTTGTTGCATACTTTTTTCACTTGTACGATCGAATATGGAGTGTAGCATCGGCTAGGGAATTACTCATTATCGGGATTGCCGTTACGCTATCAGTCGGGGCGGCAAGCGGCATGCAATACTTGATTAAACACGATATTTATTTCCGTATTATGGCAATTACTTGGATGCTCCATATTATTATGATCGGAGGATCGAGGTTTATTTTACGCCTAATGCATGACCGTGAATTGTTCGTCAATCCTCAAAATCGAAAAAGAGTCCTCATCGTTGGCGCCGGACAAGCGGGCTCCATGTTGGCAAAAAATATGAAACAGACACAAGATCCCGAACTTGTCCCAGTCGCTTTTGTTGACGACGATCCAAGAAAACAACATTTGAAAATTAATAGCATTACTGTGCAAGGTAAAACAAAAGACATAACCCGGCTCGTAGAATCGAAAGGGATCCATACGATAATCATTGCCATTCCTTCGCTTGGAAAGATCGGAATCCGTACCATTTACGAAAAATGCGCGCAAACAGGAGCCAAAGTAAAAATCATGCCGAGCATCGAAGACGTCATGACTGGAAAAGTATCTGTCAGTGACATGCAAGACGTGGAAATCGAAGACTTACTCGGCCGGGACGAAGTGGAACTCGACTTAAAGGCGATTGCGGACAAATTAACGAATAAAACAATCCTCGTCACAGGAGCAGGCGGATCGATCGGTTCAGAAATATGCCGACAAGTCAGCGATTTCAGGCCGAAGCAACTCATTCTGCTGGGACATGGTGAAAGTTCTATCTATAATATTGATATGGAACTACGTCAAAAAGTTGCGAAAGATACGGAACTGATCCCAATCATTGCAGATGTTAAAGACTGTACGCGTATATTTGATGTTATTAGTGAATATACACCTGACGTCATCTACCATGCGGCGGCACATAAGCACGTCCCATTGATGGAAGCAAACCCGATGGAAGCGGTCAAAAACAACATCTTCGGTACAAAAAACGTTGCTGAAGCGGCTGACATGTTTGGCGTCCCACACTTTGTCCTCGTCTCTACGGATAAGGCGGTCAACCCGCCAAACGTGATGGGGGCAACGAAACGTTTCGCTGAAATGATCGTCCAAAACTTAGCAAAAGATAGCACGACCAAGTTCGCTGCCGTCCGGTTTGGAAACGTTCTCGGATCCCGAGGAAGTGTCGTTCCGCTATTCAAGCAACAAATTGCAAAAGGCGGACCTGTTACTGTAACTGACCCGGAAATGACAAGATACTTCATGACCATCCCTGAAGCATCTCGACTTGTCATCCAAGCTGGTACACTAGCAGAAGGCGGAGAAGTTTTCGTCCTCGATATGGGCGAACCCGTGAAAATCGTAGACCTGGCGAAAAACCTTATTCGCCTTTCGGGTTACACTGAAGATGAGATAGGTATCGAATTTACTGGAATGCGCCCAGGGGAGAAGCTTTTTGAGGAATTGTTGAATGAAGATGAGATCCAGAGTGAACATGTTTTTCCGAAGATACATATTGGGAAAGCGAATCCCATTACGCGATATGAGATGGAAAGTGTTATTGAACAGCTTCCAGATATGTCGGATTTGGAAGTGAAAGAAGTATTGGTTGGATTGGCGAATAGGAAGAGTGTGGATGTTGGTTAAATCGGTACCTTGTGAATAATTATTAATTTATGAAAAGTAGGTTTCAACATGTCCGATAAAAAAAGGTTAATTGAAAACTTTTCTGCATTAGCGATTATGCAGGTACTGAACTACATACTTCCCTTTGTAACCTTACCTTATTTGGCAAGAGTGTTGGGGATGGAAGGATACGGAATTTATATCTTTTCACAAGCATTCATTCTCTACTTTATTATTATTGTCGATTTTGGATTTGAGTTATCTGCAACAAGAGAAGTTAGTTTGAATCGAAATAATCCAAAGAAATTATCTGAGATCATAAGTGCCGTCCTAGGAGTCAAAGTGATTTTGGCTACATTATCGCTTATTCTTTTATTGACATTATTATCTATTATTCCTCAATTACGAGAGTATTGGATGTTCCATTTGTTATCTTTCGGTATGGTGATTGGGAATATGTTCTTCTCACTGTTCTTTTATCAAGGAATAGAAAGAATGAAATTCATAACTATTTTTAATGCAAGTGCAAAGGTTTTTTTTACAGTGGCAATATTTATTTTCGTTAAAGACATGTCCGATTTTTTGTTAGTGCCCATATTTAACTCTATTGGGTATCTTGTCGTTGGTGTCGTATCTTTATTTATCATGATTTGTCAATTTAAAATAAAGATTAAAGTCCCTAGTAAAGATAATTTAATACAACAAACTAAAAAAAGTGCACAATTCTTTTGGTCAAGAATTGCGGTATCGTTTTATACAACGAGCAATACAGTTATCATCGGATTGGTATTAGGACCCGTTTCTGCCGGAATCTTTGGGTCGGCAGATAAGCTGTTTAGAGGTATTGTAAGCTTGTACCAACCGCTTAATAATATACTTTATCCTTATGTTGCTTATAGTAAAAATATTAAGTTATACAAAAGGATTTTTAAATTTGCGGCAACAATTAATGTGCTTATTGTACTAATCGCATTTTTGACCACGGATATTGCTGTTCAAATTATCTTTGGAAGAGGCTTTGAGGAAAGTGCTTCATTGTTAAAGATATTCTTAATTGTTGTTATTTTTTTAATGCCTAGTATTTTATTAGGCTACCCTTTACTGGGAGCTTTGGGACATGCTAGAGAAGTAAATAACAGTGTAATCATAGCATCAATATTTCATGTGTTTCTTCTAATTATTTCGATTCCTTTTTTAACAGTGACACACGTAGCTATTTATGTATTGATAACCGAGTTTATTGTATTAGTATATCGAATGTATTATGTAAAGAAATTTAAGTTGTTTATGTATAACAACAAATGAGGGATGAAGTTGAAGGGGATAAATATTCCTATATACTTAAAGGTAGATACAAATATTATAGGAGAAATTAAAGGGTATTTAAATGAAATGCCGATAGATCTTACTAAAGTATTAATAGTTTCAGGTACTAACTATACAGCAGGATTTGCCAAACAAGTTCATTTACAGTTGAAGAAGGAATCTAATATCTCACATATGATAATTCAAGATAACACGATAGAAACTGTTGTTAAAATCAATGAAAAAATAATTTTAGAGGAGTATTCCACTATTATTGCTATAGGAGGTGGGAGAGTGTTAGATGTTTGTAAGTATACTTCTTATATAAGTCGGATAGATTTGGTTTGTATCCCCACAACACTTGCACATGATGGTATCGCATCTCCGATAGCAGTTTTGAAGATTGGAGACGAGGTAAAAAGTTTGGGATGTGATGTTCCCAAAAGTGTATTGATAGATTTGGATATAATCTATGCATCACCATTGGAAAGTAAAAAATCCGGTGTTGGAGATATTCTTTCAAATGTCACTGCAATCTTTGATTGGAAACTATCAGGTTCAAAAACTGGTGAGAATATAAATGATTTTTCAGTAATGCTATCGGAAATAGCTTATAAATCCATTGTTAATCACCGCTCCAGGGACTTGGAGGATAGGGAGTTTCTCTATGATTTATCCAAAGCAATAATTTTAAGTGGATTATCCATGGAGATTACCGGGAGTAGCAGACCGTGTAGTGGTTCGGAACACTTATTTTCACATGCATTAGATTTATATGATGAAATAAATTTACCACATGGAATTCAAGTTGCAGTAGGATCAGTCATGTCTTCATATATTCAAAAGCAAGAATTCAAAGAGCAAATAAATTTTTTAAAAGAGTTTAATATCCCATACAGCCCGGTGACAGCGGGAATTAATGAAGACCTCGCTTTGTCAGCTTGGATGAATGCTAAAAACATGAGGAAAGGAAGATATACGATACTTAATATATTGGAGAATGAGCAAGAAACTTACATAAATGCTATTAAAGAAATTAATAAACTATAGGAGTGTGTAAAGGTGAAAGCATTAATATTAGCTGCTGGAATTGGATCTAGACTAAGACCTCAAACAAATGAGATCCCGAAATGTCTAATTAAAATAAATAAACAGGATTCTATTTTAGACACACAAATAAAAGCATTGATAAGTGGAAATGTTAAAGACATCACTGTTGTTGTAGGTTACCGAGCTAGTATGATAAAAGATTATATAAAAGAAAACTATACTGAAATCAATTTTACTTTTATTGAAAATGAAAAGTATTTAACTACAAATAATATGTATTCATTTTTATTAGCAAAACCCTATTTGGAAAATCAATCATTTGTTTCTTTAAATGCTGATGTCGCAATTGATAGTCAAATAATTAGTAAGCTTGTTGAGTCACCTTCTATAAATTTAATTGCTGTTGATAAAAATTCATATTCCGAAGAATCAATGAAGATAAAGATTGAAGAACCAACCGGGAAAATCACAGGAATTTCTAAGCAAATTAAAGAAGAAGATTCGTATGCTACATCAATCGATGTCTACAAAATCAGTAAAGATGCATCCCGGGATATTTTTGCAATAGCACAATGCTTTATAGAAACTGGTGACGAAGATAAGTGGTTTGAGGTAGCTTTAAATGAAGGTTTTCAGAATAACGACTTTTATCCCAAGGATATCAAAGGCTTAAAATGGTTTGAGATTGATGATCAGGAGGATTTAATATTGGCGAGGGATTTATTTCAATGAATTTAATACTAAAAGAAAAAAAATGCTTTGTATTTGATATGGATGGAACAATCTATTTAGGGGATGAATTAATAAAGGGATCCTACGAATTATTTCAGTATTTTAATCATCATAATATCGATTATTTCTTCCTAACAAATAATTCTTCGAATAGCGTGAAAGACTATATAAATAAATTGAATGAAATGGGAATTGAGTCTGGTGAATCAAATATTATTACTTCTAGTACTTCGACCATTAGTTATTTAAAAAGAAACTTTGATATATGTCAGCAGGTATTCTTTATAATTGGAACACCTTCAATGGAAGAAGAGTTTAGAAAAGCTAGTATTAATTTCATTACAAAAAAAGATGAACACACAAAAATTGACGCAGTAGTAGTAGGATTTGACACAACATTAACTTATAAAAAGTTAGCTGATGCTTCATATTACCTGAATATGAATAAAACGCTAATTGCCACAAACTGTGATTATATTTGTCCTTTGCCAGAGGGAGAAGTAACACCAGACTGCGGATCGATTGTATCACTTCTTGAAAGGACAATAGAATGTTCAGTTACATATTGTGGAAAGCCTGATATTGCCATCTTGGAACCAATTTTTAAACAGGGTTTTCAGAGAGAAGAAATGATTATTGTAGGAGACAGGTTATACACCGATATTGCATTAGGTTTTGAAAATGAAATCGATACTGCACTTGTATTAACAGGAGAAGCAACTCCACAAACGATAGTAGAAAGTGAGGTTGCCCCCACTATTGTACTGAAGTCTGTAGAGAGTCTATATTTGACGTTGAAAAATAAGAACAAAAATAGAGAGATATTCCGATAATAATATTTATAATTGGATATTTCAAAACACGAGTTCAAAGTTTTAACAATAAGAATATATGGAAATTTACTTAGATATTTACTCCTTGATAATCGGAAAATAGCGCAGCAAAAAACTGTTTGTTAACTATCTATGCTGGCGATTGTTTGTGTGGAAGAGAGGATGAAATAGTTAAAAGGGTAGAAAAGGGTGAGTAGCTCTGTGGAAAGTATAAAAAAAGCAATGAAGAAAATTATAAAGTTTATTAAGTTTGTTCTTCTATTGCCCCTTTATTGGATTAGTTTTTTATTTTTTAAAGAAAAAAAGCTATGGGTATTTGGCTCGTGGTTTGGTGAAAGATATTCTGATAATAGTAAATACGTTTTCGAGTATGTACAAAAGAATGAGCCGGATATTAGAGCAGTTTGGTTAAGCCACCGAAAAGATATTGTTAAAATGTTAGAGTTAAAAGGTTATGAAGCGTATTTAATCAATTCTTTCAAGGGCTATATAACGTCAGCAAAAGCTTCAGTTTACTTTTTTACACAAGGACTAGTAGATGTAAACAGTCTCGGAAGTGGGAGGGGATTAAAGATTCAATTGTGGCATGGGGTTCCACTCAAGAAAATTGGTTATGACGATACGATTACTAGAAATACTAGTATAACATTCAGAATGTCACAGAAGCTTATCCCATTTATTAATGAGGTTAATAGATGGAGTTATATTATTTCATCAAGTGATTATACATCGAAAATTTTCCAGTCTGCTTTTAGAAAACCTAAAGAACATATTGTGATGACAGGTTATCCCAGAAGCGATATTATTTTGAAGAGAAATCCGGACCAAATTTATTTAATCAATGAATTAAAAAAGAAACATGGAAAATGTAAGGTGATTGGATATTTTCCTACTTTCAGAAATGACGAAAAACATCACCTAATGCTTTTTAATAAGGGCTTCTTTAATTTGAATCAATTACTTGAGGAGTTAAATGTGATTTTATTAGTGAAGTTTCACTTCGGTCATTTAGACATTCCGCCATATTATAATGAGGCTTCCAGGATTATATTTTTGACTGAAGAGGAATGTGAAGACATTAACTTTTTGTTACCACATCTTGATTTAATACTAACGGATTATTCTGGTGTTTTTTACGATTATTTACTTTTAAATAGACCAATGATTTTTATCCCTTTTGATATAGAAGAATATTTGACCGAAGACAGAGAGTTTTATGACGATTACTTCGAATCGACGCCTGGTATAAAGTGTTCTGATTGGGATGAAGTTGGATTGAGCCTTAAAAAAATAATCGGTGAAAAAGTAGACGAATATAAAAAGCAAAGGAATGCAATTAAGGAGAAAGTCCATAATTTCGAAGATTTAAATAATTGTAAAAGAATAGTGGAATTCGTGAAAAAAGAAATGTATTAATAGTGCTTACCAGACTTTTTAAAAAACCTCTAGTATTTTCCAAATAAAGTCCATTAAGAACTATAATGTTGAGAATTTTATATTGGAGTGTTGGTAAATGATAGTGTTGGTAAGAAGCAATGATATTAATCCAGATCCACGACTACAGAAATATATTGACTTTTTGGAGAAGAAGGGTAAATCTTTTATAGTTTTGGGATGGAATAGAGAGAAAAACGTAATTGAAAAGCCGAATTATAAATATTTCCATTTGCAAGCAAAATACGGAGCCAAATATTTAAATATGTTTAATAAATTGCGTTGGTTTTTATTCATTTATAAATACTTAATAATACATAGAAAAGAATACAATATTGTACATGCGTGCGACTTTGACACGGCATTTCCCGTTTATTTAGCTAAAATTACAACAAAGAAAAAAATGATTTTTGATATATTTGATTGGATGTCCGATGTACATAATAAAGGAGTTATCTATTCTATAATAGGATTTTTTGAAAGAAGAATTTTTTTGAAATCCGAATATGCCATTATTTGTGAAGAAGAAAGAAAAAAGCAAATACCTGTTGCGAAAGAAGAGGTATTAGTGATGCCAAATATACCAACGATTAATTTTATAGTAGAGAGGAAAATTAAAGAGATTTTTGAAAAACAAAAACAAGATTATGAACTAATATTAAGCTATGTTGGGGTATTTGATACAGATAGAGGTTTAGAAAGTTTATTGGAATTCGTTTCTGAGAATAAATATATTTGCTTAAACGTAGCAGGTTTTGGAAGATTGGAGAATAAGATAGCCATTATGTCTGATAAGTATAGTAACATAAGATATTGGGGGAAAGTGAATTATAACAAGGGTTTAAATATAATGAAGGAATCAGATATTGTTGTAGCAATGTATTATAAAACAAATCCACTACATGAATATGCAGCCCCTAATAAGTATTATGAGGGATTGATGCTAGGAGTACCAATAATTACCACTAAAGAAACATTGGTAGGAAAAAAGACAGATAAACATAACACCGGTTTTGTTATAGCAGAAGGAAAGTCTAGCTTGGAAAATTTGTTTTTAAATTCTGACTTAAAGCAGCAGATACTGGTTAAACAAAAAAATTCAACTAAGTTGTGGAATGAGAAGTATAAATACTACATTCCAGACTTTTTGGAGCAAGAGTACTACCCTATCATATCATCCCACAAATAATTTAGTATACCTTACCTAAGGAAAAGTAGAAACCGAGGAATGGAATTAATGAAAAAAAAATCGAGCCTACTTGCTTTTTTTATAGTTATATACAGTTTATCTTACTTTTTACTAACAAGTATCTTTTATTTGCTAAGTTTATCTCAAGGCTACGAAGGGTTAGGGCTCCCGATGTTCGGTGGTGGCGATGACGGAGTTTTCTATGTTGAGCAAGCAAAGAATGTTGCAAATAATGAGCCGGCTATTCTCACATCTATTCATGTTTTGATTTTTGGGTTTATCTTTAAAGTTGTCGGTACAGAGAATATCTTTATACTAAAGCTATTTAATTATATAGGTAATATCTTACTTGCGGTTGTATCATTATTAATATTAAGAAAAGCGGTTGGTCATGAGAAAGGCTTTGGCACATCGGCTATCGTATTAATTACGGTATTGCTTTATTATCCAAGTTTGCTTCTAAATACGAATCTCTCTCTTTATCGTGATGTTTGGGTTTGCTTTTATTATCTATGGTCGATTTTGCTTTTCGCTAATTTGTTTATAGTGAAAAGTAGATGGCCGTTTTTGATTAATTTTATATTGTTACTGACATCACTTAGTATGCTTGGTGGTTATCGAAAGTATGCCTTAATGAGCTTTATAATTGGTTCGGTATTTTATCTTCTGTTTATTGGGGGAAAGAAAAGCAGATTGCCATTTAAGAGAAGTCTTGTTACTTTAGTACTTGTTTTTTCTGTCGCCTATACTTTTCTCCGCAATTTTACAGTCCCTTATATAGGACTCTCATTTCAAAATGTTTTGGATTACAGGCAATCCGCGCTAACTTTAGGTGGAAGTCAAATGGGTATTTCTTTAGATCAGCCGAATATTGTGTTCTTCTATCTTAATTATTTATATAGTTGGGTTAGTAATGTATTTGGACCGCTTCCGTGGCAAATTAATGGTGGCGCCACCTTGATAGTATTTATAACTGAAACTATTTTATTTATACTTATATTTTTGTTTTTAATAAAAAGAAGGAAGCAATTCACGAAAATAGACTTATTACTAATGTTACATAGTATTGTTTGGTTTATGTTGATTAGTATTTCCAATGATAATTTGGGTACTGCGGCAAGGTTAAGAATGGTTGGATGGATTCCTCTCTTAATTTTATTTTCTAAATACTATGGTCAACGTCTAGAAAAAAGAAAAATAGCTAAATTACAGAAAAGTAAAATAGATAATAACGAAAGTGTGATCACATGAAAGTCTTATTCGGAGCATCAGTCTACAACCATTTATCTGCATTTCATAAACCCTATATAAAACATTTTCAGAATCAAGGATATGAAGTACATGCAATAGGCAGTAATTCCATGGGAAGAAAAGATGAATTAATAGAAATGGGAGTCATTTGTCATGATATTGACTTCGACAGAATCCCTTTTTCAAAGAAAAATATAATAGCTTTACGTAAGCTGAACCAATTATTTAAACAACAATATTTCGATTTAATTCATGTACATACGCCGACCGCTGCATTTTTAACAAGATATGCTGCAAGTAAACATAAGCAAGGAAAGGTTCTTTATACCGCGCATGGATTCCATTTTTACGAAGGTGCGCCGAAAAAGAATTGGGCACTTTTTTATCCGGCTGAGAAAATGGCTGTTAAATGGACAGATGCACTGGTTGTTATGAATGACGAAGATTATCAGCTAGGTAAAAGACTAGGATTCCAGGAAGAAAAGAACTTGTTCTCTGTTCATGGTGTAGGGGTGGACTTAGAGGAATTTAAAGTGCAGGATACTTCAGGTGCAAAGACCATAAGAGACGAGCTGGGTTTGGAACGTGATACACAAATCATAAGCTATATCGCAGAATTAAGCACTCGAAAAAATCAAATGTTTCTTTTAGAAAATTGGCAGGCGATTATTAAAGAGTGTCCAAAAGCTCATTTAGTTTTTATTGGAGAAGGTTCCGATGAAGAAAAATTAAAAAGGTATATTAAAGAAAATGATCTCATGAATGTCCATTTACTTGGCTTTAGAAAGGATGTTCCTAACATTATTGCGGCCTCTGATATTGTAACACTCGTGTCCAAACACGAAGGCTTGCCAAGATGTCTAATGGAGGCTATGGCAGTAGGAAAGCCTATTATCGCTTCAGATGTAAGAGGCTCAAGGGATCTAGTCGATGACAGGAGAACTGGATACTTGGTGGGGCTAGATGACGAGGAGAAGCTTCGAACTAGGTTTATCAGTTTGTTAAAGGACGAGAAGGCAAGAAGAGAATTCGGAGATCAAGCCAGGGCTAAAATTGAAGATTACAGTTTGACAAATGTACTAAACGAAATGTCTAGCATATACCAAAGGTTTTTATAAAGTTGGAGTAGTCTTGTTACATGGCAAAATCTTACTCCTTCAAAAGGGTTAAAATGGGTTAGAAGAATGGAGGTAAGAATGTGATTCTTGTAGTTGGCGGTGCTGGGTATATTGGCAGTCACTTAGTAAAAGAACTGGTTTTAACTGAAGAAGTTGTCGTATTGGATAATGGTTCTACTGGACATTTTTCATCGATTGCGGATGGTGTGTCAATTGTTCAAGGTGATTTAGGAAATCCTGAAGTATTAAAATCCATATTTACAAAGTATCCGATAAAAGCTGTTATGCATTTTGCAGCAAATAGTTTAATTGGTGAATCCGTTGAAAATCCTTTGAAGTATTATAAAAATAATGTTGCCGCGACTTTGGCACTTTTAGAGACGATGATGGAGTTTAATATCAAGAACTTTATTTTCTCATCGACGGCTGCTACATATGGAATTCCTACTGTCGATTTAATTACTGAAGAGACTCCAACATATCCTATTAATCCATATGGTAAGTCAAAGCTGATGATTGAAGATATACTTGAAGACTTTTATGATGCCTATGGATTAAACTATGTCGTTCTTCGTTACTTTAATGCAGCAGGTGCGCATATTTCAGGCGAAATTGGAGAGCGACATGATCCAGAGACTCATTTAATCCCGATTATATTGGAACATCTTTTAGGAGAGCGAGAAAAAATTTCCATATTCGGGACGGATTATGAGACATCAGATGGTACCTGTATTCGGGATTACATTCATGTAACTGACCTGGCGAAAGCACATATTCTGGCGCTAGAAGCACTTTTAGAAGGTAAAGTAGGTAAAGAAATTTATAATTTAGGTAATGGCCGCGGTTATTCTGTTAAAGAAGTTGTTGATATGTGTCAGAAAGTGACAGGTCGAAAAGCTATTATTGAGTATGCGAAGCGTAGACCCGGGGATCCAGCAAAGTTAGTTGCATCATCACAAAGAATATATGAAGATTTTGGCTGGCGACCGAAGTATAGACTTGAGGAGATTATTGAGACGGCTTGGAAGTGGCATAGTCAGTAAGTCCATGTTTTATTAAGTTTGAAAGAGATCTTATACATATTTTATTAGGGGACCCCTCCTTTTTGTAATTAGTCATTTCAGAAAAGAAGGCATCTCAATTGGAAATACCTTTAAAATTGAACCAAAAACATATCCCTCTCCATGCTACAAGGTCTTTACGGTGAGCGTATCGAAAGAATCCATAACGAGACGGTGAAGGGATTTTCAGAAGGTGCTGCGTGCTTAGGGTGGAGGCAGTATCCGGGCGAGATGCCTTCAAATGAGATGAACCGTATTATAGAAGTCGCTAATCAGTTACGGACAACCGCTGAATTGGTTGTTATAGTTGGCATCGGCGGTTCTTTTTTAGGGGCAAAAGCGGTTCAAGATACCATAATTCCTTACTTCGAACGAAATATGGAATACCCTGAAGTGATTTATGCCGGTCAAAACTTGAGTGGGACATATATACAGCAACTCTTGACGTATATGGACAAAAAAGAAGTGGCGGTCATTGTCATTTCAAAATCCGATACGACGACGGAGCCGGTAGTCGCATTTAGAATACTGCTAGAATACATGGAAAGTCGTTACGGAAATTCTGTTGCTGAAAGAGTCGTCACAATTACAGATAAAGCTGAAGGGGCTTTGGGGGAAATGACTGTCCAATCTGGCTTACCCTCTTTTACTGGACCGGAAAACATAGGTGGGCGTTATTCCGTACGTACTCCCTCTATAAAATACGGTAGTGGCAAGGTTCGTAGTCTCTTTGAACCTTGAAAAAATAAATTTTATTTTCTTTGTCTCAGTTAATCACGCTGAATTACATGTAGGTAAAAAATGGTAACGAACTTGCTGACGCGTTGCGGTAAGTTCCAGGAACTGGTAATTAGATATGGCATGCACTATGGATCTCCGCTCCCTTATGTGACTGACCCTCCCACATCTCTTAGCGTCTAGCGCTGACATTCCTTCGTTCGGTCTATCATAAGGTGGAGGCCGGCGAGATGCTCCTGCTGAGGTTCAAAACCTGATGTACGCCGTTTGTGCCAGCTTCTCCGTGTCATGATGATTTGAGTTACAGAATGTGCACTTTAAGACGCAGACTGGAGACAGGGCAAATCATTAAGCATTTGATCGCTGTCAAACCGACGTTTCTTTGTGCATAACGCATGTAAAATCTTTAATAGTTTTCCGCAAAGGACTACCATAGACTGCTTCTTACGAAGCGGGTTAACGGTTCGTTCCGTATAGTATAGATGGAGCTTGTGGAACGCTTCATTATTTCGAAGTAAAGGAAGCATTGCCTTGAAAAGGAGCGAACGAAGACGTTTTCGACCGCGTTTTGATATTCGCTTCTGTCCTTTGTGGGTTCCCGATGAGTTTCCCCGAAGTGTGAGTCCCGCTAATTTTATGAGTTGGCGTGGACTTTCATAGTCGGTTAAACTACCGACTTCCGACAGGATTCCTGCAATAGTCGAGTAACCAATTCCAGGTACAGAAGCTAAATATTCATAATCCGCTGTTTGGGAAATTCGTTCTTCGAGTTCGCCTTCAAGTGTTTCAATCTCTTCCTCGATGAGCCGATATTGACGCATGATAGAGACAATCTAGATTGTTTAGCTACTTGAATAACTTCTGATGCTTTTTTAGGACGACGTTGCTTCATCCGCCCAGCTTCAGCACAAAGGTCAGCTAGCTCATCTGGTGTCATATTGACTAGGTCAACAGGCAATGGCGCTCTTTCGAGTACAGCGAGCATCATTGCACCGAAGTCCCGAAAAACAACGAACAGTTCTGGAAAATACTTATCAATCCATCGATGAAGTTTATTTTTCAAGACTGAGCGTTCCTTTAACAATGATTCTTTAAGGTTGTAAGCCGCACGAATCTCTGCTGCTTGATTCCGCAGTAATTTTGGGTGAGAATATCGTCCGTCTTTCATTAACCGAGCAATTGTTAAAGCATCCTTTTTGTCATTTTTCGTTTGAAGATTGTCATCCAATTCCTTAGCACTTTTCACGTGGCTTGGATTAATAACAACCAGGGTAATACCCTGATCGGCAAGAAAGTAAGCTAGGTTGAGCCAGTAATGACCGGTTGGCTCTACACCGACGAGGATTTGGGTTTTTCCATGTGCTTTCATGCCATCTAAGATGGCATGGTATAGCTGCTCAAATCCTTCATGGGTTTGTTTAATTGGGAATGCTTTCTCTAATTCGCGACCGCGTTCATCTGTGAATACGGCATAATGTTTATACTTGGCGATGTCGATACCAACGATCAAGGTCTGTTCAGTTACTTGATTAATTTTATGATTCGTCATAGAATTCATTTGAGTCCTCCTTGGTTTTAATTAGGGGTCAAGATCTTGAGCCTTGACACCCCGCATCATACCAAGGGGACTTTTTTATTTCAATAACACATCTATTTCCCGACAGGAATGCTCCTGGAGGCATACTGCCCCTCGCTGTTGCAGGAATTGATATTAAAGACCTTCTTGCCGGGGCCAAGGCGGCGATGGGAATTTCTCTGAATCGGATCTGGAATTGAACATTGCTTACGAATATGCAGCCCTCGGCATCTGTTATTCAATGAAGGGTTTGATATTGAAGTATTGGCCAGCTTTTCACCACGATTTGAAACGTTCCATGAATGGTGGAAACAACTTTTCGGTGAAAGTGAGAGAATAGATGGGAAAGGGATTTTCCCAGCAGCGGTTTCTTACCCAACTGACTTACATTCACTCGGTCAATATATCCAAGATGGACAGAGGATCATGTTCGAAACATTTAATCACTACGCCGAAATCTATGACAGATTGTGCAATCCCCACTACAGATGCAGATGTAGATGGTTTAAATTACCTTTCCGATAAGTCGGTAAATAAAATTAAGGAAGTAACGCCATGCAAGCATATGAAACGGGAGGCGTACCCGTTATTCATCTTGAAGTGGGCAAACACGATGCTTACCATATCGGCTATCTCATCTACTTTTTCCAGCTGTCCTGTGCGATGAGCGCTTATTTATTAGGTGTGAATCCATTTGATCAGCCAGGGTTTGAGGAGTATAAGAAAAATATATTTAGGATGTTGAGGAAGCCGGAGGATGGAACAGAGAAAACATAGATGCATGTGTGATAGATGTTTGTTTTTCGGGCGGGGATCCTGTAGGTTATACAAGTGAGCTCACATCTTAATTATTTCCAAATAGAGATATATCTACTTACCTTACTTTAGATCATTGTTATTGGAGGACGCCAAAAGAGTCCCCCTTCCGGACCAGATTACCGATGTTATGTTAAATAAAATATAAAAAAGTCCGCGTGCACACGGACTTTTTTGGATGCTTTAAAATATTGACCATTGCCAAACTCTGTATAAAGAGCCGGTCGAGGCCTACTAATATTGTGTAGTGGTGCACCCAGACCACTTAAACTAGATTATATATGAAATCCCTATGTATTTCAAGTTATACTGATCAGAGAGCAGTGTTAGTTTGTCTTTGGCTTCAAATCAATGCATGGATGAAGTTTGATTCTCCTTTAAATTGGCGAGTATAATGAATCGTCTGCTATGTCAAGTGGTTTTGAGGTCTTGTAATTTTCAGGGTGAATAGTTAGACAAATACGAGGGGGAACACTTATGTATATTTGTGATTTTTGTAAACATGAAATTAAAGACGTATCCGATGGTCTAGTTATAAAAGTTCAAAGTCTCGATCAATCAATATTTGAAAGATGTGTTATAGTTCACATAGGTGAATGTGATGACCAAATGGAGATGTACTGTAGAGAACAAGGGAAAAATGCAAACAGTTCTATGCGATTGGAATTTTTGACAAGGCTAGATTTGCTAGAAGAATATTGTATAAAGGGAAAAGTTTCTTTTGACAATTGATGATCAACCAAGCGGCTTTGTCCTAAAGAGGTGAACATTTATGATACATAAATACAAATCTTATGTTGATAAAGAAAATATTGCATTTCATGGGGAACCAGAAAAAGATTTAAGATATCTATTGGAAATTCCGTTGAAAATCAGGTCTGACAAGTCAATATTAGTCATTATGAAAAATCCAAGTAAAGCAAATCAACGAAAATCTGACCTTACAATCAATCGTGTACTTAAATTTTGTTACAATCACCATTATCGAAAAGTATACATTATGAATTTATACGCATATTATTCGACTGATTCAAACCGGATTGCAAGTTTAATTAAGACAGGGAAGGAATTACACGCAATAGGGAAGGATAATGATAAGATTTTAAAGGAATATGTTCAAAAGGTTGACGAGGTTATTGTTGGGTGGGGGAGCAATACATTTAATTGCACTGCCGCCTATAAAAATAGAATTAAGCAAGTTACAGAGATTGTTCGGGATAAGAAATTATACAGTGTGCAAAGTGTCAGTAAATGTGGTTGGTATCCGAGACATGGTCAGATTTGGAGTGTGAACAGCCACATTACAATGGCCCCTTGGGAACCGCCTTTTTAGCGCAACACAGGGACGGTTCCATATTACGAAAGAACCGTAAATATAGGGAATAAGGAAAGAACAACGACCCTTTGTTTCACTTTCAAGTAGATGTTCTAAAGCAATCCTAGAGCACTACATCAAGTAGAAATACATAATGACTTTCATTTAGATAGTGGTGTTCGAATAGCAACAGTACATTCTTATAAAAAAAGTGAAGTGTGATTGAACATGAAAAGACCTTTCGATATTATTGCTAGTTTTCTAGCGTTACTCATACTATCTCCAGTTTTAGGGATGACAGCATTATTAATTCGTATAAAAATTGGCTCTCCCGTATTGTTCATCCAAGACCGCCCAGGTTATAAGGGAAAGGTTCTCCGCGTATATAAATTTCGATCAATGACAGACGAACGAGATGAACACGGCGAGTTGCTACCAGATGAAGTTCGTCTAACTTCTTTTGGAAAGGTGATTAGGAAATTAAGCTTGGACGAATTGCCGCAATTATGGAATGTATTAAAAGGTGATATGAGTTTCGTTGGACCGCGACCTTTATTGGTGGAGTATTTGCCGTTGTATAATGAACGACAGGCACGGCGGCATGAAGTACGCCCGGGCATCACAGGATGGGCGCAGGTGAATGGTCGGAATGCGATTTCGTGGGAAGAGCGGTTTGAGTTGGACGTTTGGTATGTGGAGAACCAGTCGTTCTGGCTGGATATTAAGATTTTATTCATGACGATGTTGAAAGTGTTTAAATCTGAAGGGGTTAGTCAGGAAGGACAAGCGACAATGACGAAGTTTACAGGTGAATTGGCTTCAACCCGTGAGGATGATGAGCGATGAGGAAAATTGTGATTATAGGGGATAGTGGACATGCGAAGGTGATTGCAGACATTGTGGATGCGAATGATGGTCTGGCCGTTTTGGCTATGTTGGATGATAAGTATTCGGAAACGTTCGTAGACAATGGTCTTTTAAAAGGGCCAATAGATTATCTGGCCGACTTAATAGAAAGTGATCCTCGGATCGGTGTGGTTATTGGCATCGGTTCCAACCGAGTTCGGAAAAAGATTGTGTCAAAGTTGAATCTTACTTCGGCAAATTATATTAGACTCATCCATCCAACTGCTGTCATCAGCCCGAATGCAAGTATACTAGAAGGTACAGTTGTCATGCCTGGTGCAATTATTAATGCAGACGCACAAATCGGAAAGCATGCGATTGTCAATAGCGGAAGCGTCGTAGAGCATGATTGTGTGGTGGGAGATTATGCGCATGTCTCTCCATTGGCTGCATTAACGGGCGGCGTCTGTATTGGCGAAGGGACACATATTGGGGCAGGTGCGTCAATAATCCCGTTAAAAAAGGTTGGAGCATGGTCAACTGTTGGTGCGGGTGCCGTTGTTGTTTCGGATATCGATGACAATGTCACCGTTGTCGGAGCACCAGCGAGGGTAGTGAAGGAAGAAGGGGTGTAAATGGAAAAGAGAATCTTTTTATCCTCCCCTCACATGAGCGGGAATGAACAAAAATACATAAACGACGCATTTGAAACGAATTGGATTGCGCCGCTTGGACCGAATGTGAATGCGTTTGAAGAAGAGTTGGCCGCCTATGCAGAAACGGCAGGGGCCGCAGTTACTTCATCAGGAACGGCTGCGATCCATTTAGCGATGGAACTGCTTGGTGTTGGACAAGGGGATACGGTGTTTTGTGCAAGTTTAACGTTTGTCGCTAGTGCGAATCCAATCCTGTATCTTGGTGCGGAACCGGTGTTCATTGATTCCGAGGAAGAGACGTGGAATATGTCGCCGAAAGCTTTAGCGTGTGCGATGGAAGAAGCGAAAGCTGAAGGAAAGCTTCCAAAAGCAGTTATCGTTGTGAATTTATACGGTCAAAGTGCGAAGATGGATGAACTGATGGCGATTTGTGGTGCGTATGGTGTTCCGATGATCGAAGATGCAGCAGAGTCACTTGGTTCATTTTATAAAGGGAAGAAGAGTGGTTCCTTTGGTCAGTATGGTATTTATTCATTTAACGGCAATAAGATCATTACTACATCCGGTGGGGGGGCGCTCGTTTCAAATGACTTGGACGCGCTGGCGCAGTCGCGGTTCTTGGCGACACAGGCTAGGGATGCAGCGAAGCATTATCAGCATAGTGTCGTCGGGTATAACTACCGGATGAGTAATATCCTTGCGGGAGTTGGACGAGCGCAACTTGAAGTGCTGGAAGAACGGGTGCAAGCGCGGCGGAATGTGTTTGATCGATATATGGAAGCACTTGGTGACATCCAAGGGGTTCATTTTATGCCTGAGCTGGAAGGAACTTATTCGAATCGATGGCTAACGGCATTGACGTTGGATCCTAAGCTTATTAAAGTGACGCCTTATGAGCTGATTGATGCACTTGAAGCGGAGAATATCGAAGCCCGCCCTGTGTGGAAGCCGCTCCATATGCAACCGTTGTTTGAAGGGAGTAAGTTTTATCCACATGCGGAAGACGGTGTGGTGAGTGAGCGTTTGTTTGCGGAAGGGATTTGTCTGCCGTCGGGGTCGAATATAACGGTGGAGGAGCAGGAGAGGGTTGTTAGGGTAATCAGAAGAGTTTTAAGCGATTAGTTTTTCATCATCAGTATTCATAATGATACAATTTTTAACCACATCGTCAGATGTGGTTTTTAATATGTGTGACGGGCAGTCGCACTATGTTCAGTGAATCTGTATAAGATGAATTGTTAAATCGAAGGGATGGGAAATGTTAACGAAATGGAACAATAACAGGTTCTTTGCCAAAATCATTAATCGTTCGCTTGGCAAATCTGGTCAATCAAATGCCTACAATTGGGTGTGTTTCGAAGTGTGCCCATCCAAAAAGATGTCTGGTATTGACACAAAACTCTTAACCCTCTTAGTCTCAGTGATAAAGATGAAGGAAAAATCTGGTTTTTATTTTCTTTTTTAAAAATTGTTACAGGGTGAAGGAGGTCAATTTAAATTTTCTGTTCCTACGATATTGTCCCAAATATGTTTTACATGATCAATTTAGGATCCTGTATACACTATCTGATGGAGTTAATCTGTTCAGGTAGCAAACGTTATATGTTTGAGGGGGAACGATATTAGAGCATAGTTCTGATTAAATTTATTATTCGATTATGGTATGATTGAACTACCTAGTTTTATTAAGGCAATTGATTTAATTTTGAATAATGGATCTACTGTTTAGTTAACAGGTGGAGATAGAGTATTTTAGCGATTTTATTATGGAGGAATGAAAATGAGCAATCAACTAATTTTATTAAACAAGGTACTCGAAGAGTACACAAAAAGTGGTAATTTTAAGGATGAGTCAGCTGCTTTTGAGAGGTTCGCTAGTGAGCAAATTTTAAAAGATCAAGAAATAGGGATAGATGAAATTGAATATGGGTTGGTTGGAGAATCAAGAGACGGAGGAATAGATGGTTTTTTTCTTTTTGTAAATGATGAGCCCATATTCGAAATAGAAGAGTTAACGAATGCACGGAAAATTAGTATTGATCTATATATAATTCAATTTAAAAATACTTCGTCAATTGAAGAGTTAGTTTTGGATAGATTTTTAGGATCTATACCATTCGTTTTTAATTTGGATGTTAGGACTGAAAATTTGCAAAGTCTTTTCCATGATGACCTAGCGCAAAAAATCAAACTATTCCAACAAGTTTGGATTGGAACTGCTAATAAACATCCAGAGATAAATGTGAAATTTATCCACGTTTGTAAGGGAGATAAAACAAAGACGTTAGGACCGAAAAATTATAATGATTCCTATAATAATAAGATCGCCCGTTTAAAAGAAATTGTATTTGAATCGGGAGGGGAAAACTTCAGTGTAGATTATGATATCACTGATGCTAACTGGTTGTTAAAAGCAAATCGTAAAGAAAAAACTTATTCTTTAAACTTAAAATTAAACGAAAATCCTATTTCAATAGATTATAAAGATGAGAACCAAAGAGGGTATATTGCATCAGTTAATATTTATGATTACTACAAGTTTTTGCGGAACGAGGATGGCTCATTAAGAAAATATCTTTTTGAATCGAATATCCGAGATTACCAAAATAGAACTATTGTAAATGAGGAAATTTCAAAAAGTGTTTCTTCAGAGTTAGAATGGGATTTTTGGTGGTTAAATAATGGAGTGACGATTATTGCTGAGAATGGTAGTCTATCTGGGAAGATATTACATTTGGATAATATCCAAATAGTAAACGGTCTGCAAACTTCTCACACTATATTTAACGTATTAAATCAGGAAGACTATGATTATACTAACGACGAACGCTCTTTAATGCTAAAGATAATCATTACTAGTGACCGTAAAACTACGGACGCAATAATAAAAGCAACAAACTCCCAAAATCATATACCAGCATCATCCTTAAGAGCTACCGATCAAATACAAAGGGAGATAGAAGAATACTTATTAACAAAGGGTTATTATTATGACAGAAGGAAAAACTTTTATAGAAATGAAGGAAAACCAAGAAAGAATATTATTTCTATTTCATATATGTCTCAGTGTCTTACTGCTCTGTTGGAAAGGAATCCTTCGAAAGCCCGTTCAAATCCAACAACCTTAATTAAAACTGAAACAGATTATCAAAAATTATTTAATAAAGGAAGAAGTTTGGAAATTTATTTTAAGGTAGTTAAAATTATGAAACAGGTGGAGGTTTATTTAAAAGAATATCTACCGCATGATACACTCGAAAAAAATATTAATAGTAATTATAAGTTTCATGTGGGAAGAATATTACTCTCTCATCTGTTAAATCAATCTACCTATAATGATAGAGAACTTTTAGCTCTGAATGTGGAAGAATTAGATACCGAAAAAATATCAGCTTCTATTGATACATTAAAAAATACAATCAAATTATACCAAAAAGAACAAGGGAAAAAAGATTTGGTCAATATTTCCAAAACTGTTGCCTTTAGTGAATACATAACAAAAAAGATACCAGTGATATTAGAAAAAGAAGGGGAGGCAATTAATTAGTTTGTTTTTCAGGACTAATTATTGATCCAAAGGGTTAAAGTCATTTCATTATTCTTTCTATATTATTATTTTAGACATCCCTTTATGTCGAAAAATGATATAAAGGGATTTTTACTTTGTTATTCCAGTTAAAACATTACCGCATTTCAAGATTGCCAATTAACCAGTTGGCTAAGAGGAACAGATTTCAAGCCTTCTGTCAACATTAATTAAGGTGCCAGGTTCCAAAACAATTACGAATTGTTTTGGAGCCTGGCGCCTTTTCTGTTCCCAATAAGGATTAATACCAATACATAATGAAAACCCTCACTTCCTAACAACAGGAATCCACATTTCACCAAAAACAAGGCCGTTTCGCTGACCCATCTCAACCGTTGCATTCGGTCCACCCACATAGGCGACATGCGTTGCTTCTGGTAAGACTTGACCAAAGGCCATGCCCGTCAACGTATTACTTAACTCTTCCGCCGTCTTTGCTTCCCCTTTGACGACGACGTATTCTCCTTTAGGGAATTGGATGACTCTGGTGGCTTCCGGTAATGTTTCTTCTGTCATGACGCCGGCATAATGCATCATCTTGTTATTCACTGCTTCATTCACAGCAAAAATATAGTCATTTGTCGCAACGGCTTTTAAACGGTCAAGTGTCCCGTCTTGACCGACGGATTGCCAAAAGTCGGCCTTTTCCTTGGTGATGCCAACAAAGTCTGTGTAGTCGCTCTTTAGCTCAATTCCAAATCCTAACACCGTAAAGCCATCTTTTTCTTCTATTGTATATTCTGCCATATTTAAAACCTTCCTTTTTAAAAAATTGATCAAATGAATTGTCTTTTCACTCGATGGGTTTATAATAACGTTAAACCATGTCAAAAAATGAAACTGTTTAGGAGGCCCCGATGAAAAAAGTTGAACGTATTAATGTCATGATGCGGTATATCAACAACCGCGCCCACTTTACCATTTCAGAAATTATGCAGGAATTTAACATCTCTCGCTCAACAGCCATTCGAGATATACGAGAAATTGAAGCGATGGGGATGCCCTTTGTTGCTGAAGTCGGTAGGGACGGCGGTTATTTTGTCATGAATAACTCGGTCCTGCCTGCTGTCCGTTTTACCGATAATGAAATCAAAGCACTTTTTATCGCTTTTATGGCGACAAGAAATAACCAACTCCCTTATTTGAAGAGTCGTCAATCTTTAGCTGAAAAATTACTGGGCTTGATTTCTGAAAACCAGCAAGATGACCTTGTGCTGTTGAATCAACTTCTGCTTTTTGAAGGCACCAATCCTGATAATCCTGACTTACTTGATCTATCAGATCTCCCACATCCCCTATTAGAAAAACTCATCCAGCTCCTCCTGTTGGATCGCCATTTATCGATTACCGTCAATGAAGGAAAAGGAATAAAAAGCTATCGAATTTATCTCCTACACTTGTATCATGAAAATGGCTTTTGGCTCATTGAAGGCTTTGATATAAAGGATGAACAGAAGCGGATTTTTCAAGTAGACAATCTCACCGATGTCGAACTATACCCTGCCGAAAACCGATTGTGTAAGAAAAAGATTTTAGATAAACTGCGTAAGCAGGAAGAAGCGATCAATCTTGTCCTTGAACTTGGTCCAAAGGCCATTTCCCAGTACAAAAAATACCATCCTTTATCCGTTTCCATTTCCTATACGAATCCTTTTCAAACGACGGCTATGCTAAAGACGTTTATCAATGTGCATCATCCCGAAGAATTGAATGAAATCACAAATTGGCTTCTTTTCTTAGGTGGGGATATCAAGGTCAAGGAAATGCCGGAAAAAGTAGTAAAAATTTTACAAGAAAGACTGTCCTTATTCTGCCCATAAGTATATCCAGTTAAAACGACTGGAAACCTTCCTAGTCACGCTAATTACAAGTAAACAGCACAAGAAGCGGTTATAATAGTAATAGAAGATTTAAGGGAGTGTTCGATCGATGCAATGCTTCATTGTAATGCAAGGCCAAACGTATCAAGAAGAAAAAGAATTAGGGATGATTTGGTCACGGAAACAAGATAGCGGGGGGAATTTACCGCATTCCTGGCGACGGGTGAAGGAAGTAAAAGAAGAGGATCGCCTCTTCCATTATGTCAAAGGAAATATTGTAGCGATCAGTGTGGCTAAAACCGCATCCCGGATCGCACAGAGACCGTCCCCTCACGAGCAACAGGGGGCTCTTGGCTATTTAGTGGAATTGGATACGCATGAACTCGAAGTGCCTATACATATACGTTCGAAAATCGATGTTTTAGTGCGGCACTTGCCCATCAAATATTCCCCATTTCAAGCAGACGGGAATGGGAACCAAGGTTATTTATATCCTTGCAATGAGGAATTAGCCATCAAATTGGTGGAACTCATCAGTGACGCAAACATTTATCAAATCGACGATGAACAACTGGAATTGGCCATGAGCCCGGTTCGTCAAACGGAGCATGATCCCTTTATTCCTATGCTGACGGAAACAGAAACCGAATTGAAAACAAAAATCCGCTTAGGGAAACAAAAATTTAACCGTGCTTTACTGCCGCTATGGGCTCAAAAATGTGTGCTTTGTGACATTGTGTTACCCGAATTGCTACGCGCAACCTATTCCAAGCCTTGGAAAGATGGCACGGATGTAGAACGGGTCGATCCGTATAACGGTGTCCTGCTTTGTTGTAATCACCATGCGCTCTATGAGAATGGATTGATCGCATTCGATGGACAGGGGAGACTGCATATTGCCGCACGGATTCCAGAAGAGGATTATGAAAAGTACAGCATCCGTGCAAAGATGAAAATCGCACGCACTGAACAGAACAAGCCTTATTTTAAGTGGCATAAGCGGCATGTGTTTAAAGGGTAAATTTGAAAGCACGTTAACTAAGGTGTCAGGTTCTAGGACAATTTCGAATTGTTTTAGAACCTGGCATCTTTTCTACTTTGTTATTGCAGTTAAAACTTTGCGGGATTTCGAGATTATCCGTTAGCTACGAAGAACGGATATTATTAATATCGGCATTAAATTGGCTCTAACATTTTAATTAGATTAATTAAATAAAACTGAAAATTCATTTGACACCAATTGTTTAGTTTTCTATAATGAAGAACATGTTCAGTAAAAGAACGTGTTCTTTTTTAATAATCAATTAAACTATAAAGCCGAGGTGCGTTATGCAGAGTAATTCAAATATCTTACAAATTGAAAAGCTGCAAACATATTTTTATATAAGTGATAACAAGGTCGCTAAAGCAGTAGATGGCGTTTCTTTATCTATTAAACAAGGTGAGACGTTGGCGTTAGTTGGTGAATCTGGAAGTGGAAAGAGTATGACTGCATTGTCGACTTTGAAACTCATCAACCGACCAGGTAAAATTGTCGGCGGTTCGATCTATTTGAATGGCGTCGATATCGTTTCGAAAACTGAAAAAGAGATGGAGTCCATTAGGGGAAATGAAATGGCTATGATTTTTCAAGAACCGATGACTGCGCTTAACCCTGTCTTTACGATTGGCAATCAGTTAGTCGAAATGATCAGGAGACATAAAAAAGTATCGAAGAAACAAGCGTTTGAGCGAGCGATTGAATTACTACGGATTGTTGACATACCACGCCCCGATGAAATTATCCATGAATACCCTCACCAACTATCAGGTGGTATGAGACAGCGAGTCATGATTGCGATTGCGATAAGTTGTGAACCTAAACTATTAATCGCGGATGAACCGACAACCGCGCTAGATGTGACGATCCAAGGCCAAATATTGGATTTATTACTGGAAATGCAAAAGAAATTCAACATGTCGATCTTATTAATCACGCATGATTTAGGTGTTGTGGCAAAGTATGCTGATGAAGTAGCTGTCATGTACGGGGGACAAGTCGTTGAACAAGCCCCGGTAAAGCAACTGATGAATGAGCCGAACCACCCTTATACTGTCGGATTAATGAGCAGTCTCCCAAGCATCAAGAACCCCAAAAATCGTTTAGAAACAATTGATGGTACAATCCCACCTGCTTATGATTTCCCGTTAGGCTGTCGATTTTCTACAAGATGTTCGCAAGTGATGGATCGATGTATCCAAGCGCCTCCTGCTTTATATTCGTTAAGAGATGATCATGACGTCAGATGTTTCTTGTATGAGGAAGGAGTGGCGATTAATGGTGATTGAAACCGAGAGGGTCGCAGTAGAGCAGAAAACGCTTACACCGTTGATCCGTGTGAATGAACTTGAAAAATACTTTCCGATTAAAAAAGGAATCTTAAAGAAAACGGTAGGCCACGTGAAAGCGGTTGATGGCATTTCGTTTGACATATATGAAGGAGAGACGTTGGGCATTGTAGGTGAGTCGGGGTCGGGTAAATCGACGCTCGGCCGGGTGATGTTGAAACTCGCGTCTCCAACAGCTGGAGAGATCTATTATCAATCCACCAACCTTACCCATTTAAATAGAAACGACATGCGTTCTTACCGACAAGATCTTCAAATGATTTTCCAAGATCCATTTAGTTCGTTGAACCCCAAGATGAATGTGTATGAATTGTTAGAGGAATCTTTACTCATCCAAACGCGGTTACCAAAAGAGGAACGCCGCAAAAAAGTGGCGTCGATGATTGGGAAAGTCGGTTTACGCCAATCTGATTTACAAAAGTATCCCCATGAATTTTCGGGAGGCCAGCGCCAAAGAATTAGTATCGCGAGAGCGTTAATATTGGAACCGAAATTTGTCGTTTGTGATGAGTCTGTATCCGCATTGGACGTTTCAATTCAAGGACAAGTTTTAAACTTGATGAAAGATTTACAAGATGAATTGCGTCTGACTTATATGTTCATCTCACATGATTTAAGTGTCGTCCATCATATGAGTGATCGTGTGGCAGTCATGTATTTAGGACAAATTATGGAAATCGCGAAAAAAGAAGCGATCTATGATAACCCGCTTCATCCGTATACGAAAGCGTTATTGTCTTCGATTCCTACTGGTGTTGAAGAAGGGGTGCGAGAGGAAGTTCGGTTAAAAGGTGATATCCCAAGCCCGGCAAACCCGCCGAAAGGTTGTCCATTAAGTACGAGATGTCCATTTGCATTCGATCGTTGCCATAAAGAAACGCCGGAACTACTGAAGAAAAATGACGATCAACAAGTTGCCTGTCATTTGTATGAAAATGAATAACATGGGGGGGATACAGTTGAATACAGTTAGAAAATGCAAATGGCTCAGTTTGCTCGTCGTCACGAGTCTACTCATTTTATCTGCATGCAACACGGGGAAAAGTGAATTATACGAAAAGACGATTACAGGAGCGACTGATACAGCTCCAGGCGGATTGTTCAACCCAATCTTTTACGTAGATATGTATGAAGAAACGATTCTGGAGTTAACCCATGAACGTTTAGTAAAGCAAAACGAGAAATTGGAGTTTGAACCGAACTTAGCTAAAAGTTGGACGATCAATGAAGATCATACAGCAGTCACCTTTGAATTGGAAGAAGGGGTTAAGTGGCATGATGGAGAGCCATTTACAGCGGATGATGTAGTCTTTACATATGAAACGATGTCAGACCCAGACTATGTTGCGGCTGGGGGATTACGCACATTATTCGTTGAGCCCTTACTAGACTATGAGGAATATAACGCGGGAGAAACAACAGATTTTAAAGGTGTCGTTGCGGAAGATGATTATACGGTTACATTCCATTTCAATGAACCGAGCATCACGCCTCTCTATATGGCAAGTGTACCCATCATTCCAAAGCATGTCTTTGAAGAGATTCCGATAAAAGATATGCCCGGCGCGCCAGCCTCGCAAGAAGCGGAAAGCATTATCGGGACGGGGCCCTTTAAGTTTGTACATATTACGGATAGAGAACGGTACATCTTCCTTAGACATGAAGATTATTGGCAAGGCACACCGGATATTGAACGTATCAATTACCGGGTGGTTGAAAGTTCCGTCATGATTGGCTTGATTGAAAAAGGTGAAATTGATTTTGTCGGACGACCAAGTGGAATTCAAGCGGCAGACTACAGCACATTGGAACCAAACGAAAATCTTCAAATGATTGAACAACTAGACTTTTCTTATCAAGTATTAGGGTTCAAGTTAAATCATCGAACGGATGAAGACGTCAAAAACAGTGCGATTCAACCGAATAATTGGGTAGAAAATAAAAAGCTCGCGGATCCCAAAGTAAGACAAGCGATTACGTACGCATTGGACCGAGAAGGAATGGTGAACGGTCTATTGTACGGTAAAGGTGATGTGATCAACTCGCCAATCGCACCGCAGCATTGGGCTTCTTCAGAAGAGCGAACGAATAAATACCCTTTCGACCCTGAGAAAGCAAAAAAACTACTGGACGAAGCTGGTTTTAAAGATGTGGACGGGGATGGATTTAGAGAAGATCCGGAGGGAGAACCGTGGGTTTTAAACATGAAATACCCGGCGGGGAACCAATTGCGGGAACGTACGGCACCGCTGATTAAGCAACAGTTGGAGGAAGTTGGCGTAAGGATCAATTTGAAACAACCGAAAGAAATGTCCGCTTTTCTAATTGATATGGAAAATGATGATAAAGAAGATGACACAGATTTATATTTAATCGGCTGGGGACTGGAAACAGCGGATCCCGACCCGACAGAACTTTGGTCGAGCAGAACGCCTTGGAACTACTCCAGATGGAATAATGCGAAGTCCGATGAACTTATCAAACAAGCGTTGACTGCTCCAAAAGCACTTGAGCAAGAATACCGTGCGGAAACGTATGCCGAATGGCAACAGCTTTACTCCGAGGACTTACCAGCAGTGCTGCTTTATATAGAGCCCGCATTATGGGTGTATAACAAACGAATTGGTGGTGTCCATGCATTACCCCACACACTATTTGACGATATCCATAAATGGACGGTCGATTGATTCAGTGACACTGTAAAAACCGCAACAACACCAACAAATTGTAAAAAGGGGGATGGGGAAAGCAGCAATCCCCCTTTTTGTACAAACCAATTCTTTAAAACGACGGGGGTTTAAGTATGGCGAGATATATTATTAGAAGATTATTAGTCTTTATTCCGATGCTGTTTTTGCTTACTTTAATTATATTTAGTTTAGCAAAAGCAGCCCCGGGTGATCCATTAACAGGTAAACAGCTGGATCCGACAGTTTCAAAAGAAGTGTATGAGATTCAACGTGAAGAGTTAGGATTAAACGACCCATTACCCACGCAATATTGGAACTGGTTAAGTTCTTTTACGAGCGGTGATTTTGGCCAATCGATGTATTACAATGGGCGCTCCGTTGAATCTCTGATTTCGAGCCGCTTATTGAATACAGTGTATTTGGGCATCTTGGCGTACCTGATTACGTTAGCCGTATCCATTCCATTGGGAATTTATTCAGCTAGACGACCCTATTCTTTATTGGATAATACGGCAACGACTTTCGGATTTGTAGGGCTTGCCATTCCAAACTTTTTCTTTGGATTGATCGGCATTTATATTTTCTCCATCCATTTAGGTTGGTTTCCATCTCAAAGTACGATGTCTGATCCGTTATTAACTGGCATACCTGCTTTTATGGATCGGCTCCATCATATGATTTTACCGGCTATTACACTGGCGATGGCTGGAACGGCTACGTATATGCGATACGTAAGATCGGAAGCTTTGGATATTTTGGGTAGTGAATATATTCGTATGGCAAAAGCGAAAGGCATGAAAGAACGAACAGTTTTGTATAAGCATACGCTCCGGAATGCTTTGATCCCCATTATTACACTATCCGGCTATGAATTTGGGATTCTTCTTGGAGGAGCGGTCATCACGGAGCAGGTGTTCAATTATTCGGGGCTAGGTATGCTGTTCATTGAGTCCATTGTAAATCGTGACTACCCAGTGATTATGGCGATTAACTTGCTCTTGGGCGCCACAATCTTACTTGGTAACTTATTATCGGATATTTTATATAGCGTAGCAGATCCAAGAATTAGATATGATTGAGGTGAGATCAAATCGTGATGAATAATAATATCAATCCAACAATGGAATATAAACAACGTGAACAACAAGCGAAGTCACCGCGGCAATTGGCGGTCCAACGATTTATGGCCAATAAATTAGCGGTGACGGGCATGATTACGTTAACGCTCATTATTTTGTCAGCGATATTCGCGCCACTGTTGACAAATATCGATCCTACGCGGGCGGATTTGACTTTGATTGAACAGGCGCCATCGAGCGACCATCTATTAGGGACTGACAGTTCGGGGCGAGATAATTTCGCACGCTTACTATACGGCGGGAGAATTTCCCTTGTCATCGGTTTTTCGGCGATGATGTTTTCCTTAATGATCGGTGTCGCTACTGGGACGATAGCTGGTTTTTATGGCGGGAAAATTGATAGTTTGATTATGAGATTCGCGGATTTAATGTTAGCCCTTCCATTTTTCGTGTTAGCTTTAACGATTATCGCTATCGTAGATGAAGTGACAATCGCGTTATTTGTTTTCGTCATTGCGATTACAACATGGCCGAACTTAACGAGAATTGTTCGCGGGTCTTTCCTGACATTACGCGAAAGGGAATTTGTGTTAAGTGCCCAAGCATTAGGGGCAACAAACGGCAGAATTATATTCAAACATTTACTTCCAAATGCGATTGGTCCGATTATCGTCAATGCGACATTACTTATGGCAACGATGATTATTCTCGAATCGGGGATGAGTTTCATTGGGATGGGGATTCCGCAACCAACACCTACTTGGGGCAATATGCTGTCGGAAGCACAAAATATCCGGATTTTAAGGGACCATCCAGAGGCTTGGTTACCGCCCGGGCTTGCGATCCTATTAACCGTATTGTCGATTAACTTTATTGGTGACGGGTTAAGGGATGCATTCGATCCGAGAAGCAGTCAGCGTTCGAAGTAAGCGTAAAAGAAGAACAATCGTCTACGTTTATACAAAAGGGATTAAAAATGAGGAATGAATATGACAAATAGAAAAGAAGCGTCTAAAGCATTTTTAAAACTTCTACAAGAACAAAATTTTTACAAACAAAACTTGCAGTTATTACAATGGGATTCGCATACAAATATCCCGTCGAAAGGCTTGCAACAACGGGCAGAAGTCATCGGTTATTTATCCGAAAAGCTACATCAATCACAAACATCGGAGCAAATGAAATATTATATAGACACTTTCATGGAAGGCTCGGAAGATGAGCTTCTTCAAGCGCTTGCAGTGGAATGTAAAACGATCTATGACAAGGCTAAAAAGATTCCATCCCAATTACAAAAAGCATATGCGATGCAAATATCCAAAGCTGAAGGCGTATGGGCAATTGCAAAAGAACAATCAGACTATGCTCTGTTCAAACCATCCTTACAAAGAATGATCCAATTAACACAAGAGATGGCGGATTGTTTAGGCGATAAAAATCAGCGATATGATACACTTCTCCAACAGTGGGAACCTGGCATGACAACAGAAAAATTAGATGGTATGTTCCCAGCATTAAGAAGTTCATTGATCGATTTATTGGGCGAGATTAAGAAAAGCAAACGGGTAATCGATGAAACTGTCATTACACAATCTTTTCAGATCGACCAGCAACAAGCGTTTTGTTTGCAGTTGTTATCAAATATCGGGTTCGATCACGAAGCGGGGCGGCTTGATACATCCGTACACCCATTTACATTCGGGATTCATCCGGACGACGTCAGAATCACCACGCGTTATGATGAATATGATCTCCGCCAATCCATTTTTGGTGTCCTCCATGAGGGCGGGCATGCATTATATGAACAAGGCTTCGCTAAAGCAATCATGAATACGCCATTAGCTGAGGTGAGCTCGATGGGGATGCATGAGTCTCAAGCTTTATTGTGGGAAAGTTGGATAGGGCGTAGCAAGCCGTTTTGGTCCGCCAATATGCCGATGTTGAAAAAATATGCGCCGCAATCATTCCAACAGTTGACGGCCGAACAAATGTATACCTCTCTTCATCACGTAAACCCGTCATTGATTCGGGTAGATGCAGATGAAGTCACGTATTCATTGCATATTATGCTTCGGTATGAAATTGAAAAGCTCCTTCTCAATGATGAATTAACGGTCGATGAATTACCAGAAGTGTGGAATGAAAAAATGGAAGCGTATTTAGGCGTAACACCATTGAATGATCGTGAAGGCGTATTGCAAGACATTCATTGGGCGAGTGGCTATTTTGGCTATTTTCCTACTTATACATTAGGTTTTATGTACGCTGCGCAAATATTCAAGACGATGGAACATGAAATAAATGCAACGTCATTAATAGAAACGAATCAATTAACGGACATAAAAGACTGGTTAACAACGCGGATGTATAAAACCGGTAAGCGAAAAGAGCCTTTGCAACTTATACAAGATCTTACGAATGAAGCGTTACGGCCTGAATACCTTATTGAATATTTGACAAATAAATATAAAGATATTTATCAGTTTTAATCGAAGGAGATTTGAAATGACTTTATCTAGAAAAGAAAAACAAAGGCAACGGATGTATCGCTATTTTTTAGATGCGGCTGCTGAAATTATTGATGAGGAAGGCATTACAAACCTAACTGTGCGCAAAATAGCGGAAAGAGCAGGATATACGAGTTCGACAGTTTATAATTACTTTAAAGATTTATCGCATTTAAAGTTTTTTGCGATGATTCGATATACAACTGATTATGTAGAAGAACTGCCAAGTTATATTGAAAAAGGTGATTCTACGATAGAAAAGTGGTTGTATACATGGGAATGCTTTTGCAAACATTCGTTTAACAATCCGCAAGTATATTCAATCTTGTTTATAGAAAATTTAGGTGTTTTCCCTAAAGATTTATTAGTGGAGTACTATGGTATTTATAAAGATGATTTAGTCGGGTTGCCAGCCGATATTAAGCCGATCATTATGGAACAAAGTTTTTCGAAGAGAAGTACGATGTATATTCAAACCGCTGTTGACGAAGGGTTCATACAAGCGCAGGATGTGCAGTATATCTCGGATGTAACACTCATGATTTGGAAAGGGATGATGAGCACTTACATCAATCAACGCCAACAACTTACGCCGGAAGAAGCGATGCGTAAAACAATGGATCTGGTATATGAGTGTGTCCTCCAAGTGATCCATCCCGAGAAGCGGAAAGAAATCAACTATCATTTGGATTAAATGGACAGGAAGTTGCATAAAGAGAGGGATGTTGAAATGGTTTTTAATATTAAAGAGTCTGAACAAAGAAAAGTGATCAAAGATTTTCCAAGAGAAGTTGAAGAAGTGGAGCATGTATGGATTCCGATGTCTGATGGTGCCAAATTAGCTGCGACCATTTGGCTACCAGTCGATGCGGTTGAAAACCCTGTGCCCGCTATTATGGAATATATCCCCTATCGAAAAAATGATTTCACTAAAATACGTGATTCCGCTAGGCACCCTTATTTAGCAGGACATGGTTATGCAAGTATCCGTGTCGATATCCGGGGATCAGGTGATTCTGATGGAATACTAGAGGACGAATATAGTAAACGTGAGCAAGATGATGCATTAGAAATTATTGATTGGCTTGCAGCGCAAGAATGGTGCACAGGCGCCGTCGGGATGTTCGGTAAATCATGGGGGGGGTTCAATAGTTTACAAGTCGCTGCGCGGGAGCATACGAATTTAAAGTCTATCATCACCCTTTGTTCGACGGATGACCGCTATGCAGACGATGTCCATTACCGTGGCGGTAATGTGTTGGCATCCGATATGTTATGGTGGTCATCGACGATGTTTGCGTATAATGCGCGACCACAAGATCCGGAAGTTGTGGGGGAAAGGTGGAGGGCTAATTGGTTCGAGCGAATGGAGAACACCCCCCCTCTCGTAGAATATTGGCTCGAGCACCAATTAAGGAATGACTATTGGAAACACGGTTCTGTCTGTGAAGATTATTCTAAAGTGCAAATCCCTGTCTTTGCGGTCGGCGGTTGGGAAGATGGGTATACAAATGCCGTTTTCCGGTTAATAGAAAACTTGCCGAATGAGCATAGTAAAGGCTTAATTGGCCCTTGGGCACATGAATTCCCTGAAGTCGCCACACCTGAACCGAGCATCGGATTTTTACAGGAAAGCTTACGTTGGTGGGATCAATGGCTCAAAGGAATCGACACGGGCGTTAGGGAAGATCCGAAACTCATTAGTTATGTTCAAAATAGCGAATTGCCACAAGTAAGCTATGATGAGCGTCCAGGAAAATGGGTTGCCGATTACCAATGGCCATCTCCAAATGTTATTGAAGAAAAACTATACGTTTCAGAAGGTAAATTAACGAAGGAAGTGCCTGAGAAAAGGAAAACAGTTGTCCCGAGTATCCAACAGCATGGCTTCCATACGGGCGTATTTTGTCCATTTGGCGAACCTGGAGACTTGGCGTCAGACCAAAGGATAGAAAATGGATATGCCGTCGTTTATACGTCAGAGCCATTTGAGAAGAATAAAGAAATTCTAGGCCATCCACTATTTCATGCGGAGGTATCGGCAGACCAATCAGAGGCATTCATGGCTGTTCGCTTATGTGCGAAGGCGCCAACTGGCGAATCCACATTAATAAGTTGGGGGATGCTAAATTTAACACATCACCAATCCCATGAACATCCTGAGTTCTTGAACAAAGGGGAGAGATATCGCGTTTCAGTTCAACTTGATGCGATCGGTCAACAAATACCAAAAGGTCATCGCTTAGAAGTTGCAGTTTCTCCAACCTATTGGCCGCAAGCATGGCCATCCCCTAAAGAAGTGACACTCACGCTATATGAAGGGGAACATACTGCACTGGAACTTCCGATCCGTGAGCCACAAATGCACGATGAATCCGTATCATTCGACATACCGGAAATCGCCGAAGTGATTCAAACAGAAACAATCCGTACCGAAAATCGGACACGCAATATAACCCACGACATGATCAACGGTGTGTGGAAATTGGAAGATTTCTCAGACGAAGGGGAAAGGTTACTCCCGTGCAATGGCATTCAATACGGAAGTACAAATAAAAACATATACAACATTCAAGAAAATGACCCACTATCGGCAAAAGCGCAATGTGAGTGGGAATTGACATTAGGCCGCGATCATTGGCAAACGAAGCTAATTACATATAGTGAAATGACCTGTGATGAAACGACATTTTATTTATTAAACACATTAAAAGCTTATGAAAAAGATGAAAAAGTGTTTGAAAAGACTTGGAAAAAAGAAATACCGCGGCAGTTTGTGTAGGTGGATTGAATAAGGATTGTGAAACGCACTTAATATGTTTGTATTAAGTGCGTTTTTATATGAAAAATAGGTTGTTTTATTGAAAGATGTCTGATTCTAAAACCTAGTACTCTTTAAAAAATATACTTTAAGCAGAGAAGCAAATCACTTGGCAAAGGTGGTTTGTTTTTCGTTGGAGAGCTAAAGTGTTGTAAATGGTGAGGGGTTGTAGACGGGTGTCCATATAATTGAATTATTTGCTAAAATAATAGATGGAATGAAAAGTTGGCAAGGGCGGTTGTTGATACAGGTAACGATTAAGGAGATTTTAGGGAATAGCGAAAATTCGTCTGTTCCTTATGATCATGAAATGAGGAGATGTTATTGTTTTATCCTATTGACGTGGCAGGAAGTAAAATTACATTGGAAAATGAAGAGATTGAACGGCTTACGTTTAAAGAACTTGGTTTGAAAGAAGTTGATATTGAAAATTTTCTCATTGATAATTTGGATTTATTGTTTGAAGGCGAAGAAAATTTATTAGTTGTCGGACAGCAGGTGCGCAACCTTCAAAACGGAAGAAATGATTTAGTGGCTGTCGATAAGATGGGCAACCTAGTTTTGATAGAAATTAAAAGGGATTTAGATGATTTAAAAAATCGGAGAGAGCCGATGGAGTTTCAAGCGATCCGTTATGCTGCAAACCTTGCGCTGATTGAGCAGCTCGATACGTTAGTAGAAAAGATATATGCGCCTTATTTAGAAAGAAGAGGGGAAACGGCGGAGCAGGAGCTAACCGCTTCTGAAATTGCGAAAAGAAAATTGAAAGCCTTTCTTGAGAGTAATGATTCGGAACGGACGTTTAATAAGAAACAACGCATTATTTTGGTGGCAGCGGAGTATGACGAGCAAACTTTATCGGCATGTGCTTGGCTCAGCGATAATCATGTTGATATATCTTGTTTTACAATTGAACCACGTCGTTTTAAAGGTCAGTTGTTTATAGATATTACGCAAGTACTCCCAGTAGCGCAAACGAAGGATTTCTATGTCGATGTAGCCATTTCTCCAAACAGTCAACCCGGGAAAACGGGTTCGGCCGCAACAACAAAACGAAATCACTTGCCCCGTATGAACCAGCTATTTCAGTGGGGAATTATTGCACCAAATCAAAATGTACATATTAAAGGAGCCGAAAATTCGAAAGCCATCGTCAAAGACGAGAATACGGTTATCTACGAAGGGGAGGAGATGACTTATAATCAATGGGGAAAAAAGGTCACTGGCTGGAGTGCGATGTCAGTATATGAATGGATTGTGGTCGAAGGTCAGACAGAGACTTTACATCAATTGAGATTGGAAAAAATGAAACAAGAGGATAAGCAGTAGCTGATAGATTTTTGTTTTTGTTTCAAGTTGTTTTCTAATTGCTATGTATGATGAGGAAGTAGAAATAGAAATAGACAAATTACTAAGTTGCAAGCCATGGCATTGGATGTCGGCCGGGTCTTGGCTAAGGCAATAGGAAAAGAACGGCATTTTCAGCTAGGACTAGATACTAGATACAGCAAAGAGTCAATCCATCCAATGTAGTTCTAATTGAATTGACCAGGATTATTAGACGCAATTAGAAAAAGTGCCAGGTTCTAGGACAATTTTGAATTGTTCCAGAATCTGGTACTCTTTTTTTAGCATTCAAATATACTTATATGTGAGCTCATTATGTTTTTGACTAAATGAGATACACTAGCTTTCACTTACTGAATTAATTCAACTATAATGGTCCCTGAGATATTTACTCTTTTGGACTAGAAGTTGTCGCCCGATTAATATACTTCATTTTGAATACTACTTCTTTATTTTCAATTTGTTTCCCTAGTAGCATATCTAATAGAATAGATGCGGCTTTTTTTCCAATGCCTAATAAATCTACGTGGACGGATGATAAAGAAGGGGTGATAAAAGATGAAATAGGAACGTCATCGGCACCGACTATCGATAAATCTTCAGGTATGGATAAACCAACTGTTGTTGCAGCTTTAATCGCACCGACAGCCAGATAGTCGGAAGCACATACGACTCCCGTGATTTTTTGCTCTTTAAAAAACGTAGAGATTTCATTTGTTGCTTTACTTGCATCAAATTCATCTAACTCCAAAATATTTTCATCCAAGTAGTCTAAACCTAGATTATTTAATTCTTTTGTATAACCATTTAAACAATTTATACTGTGCATTGAACTAAGAGGTCCGTTTATGAAACCAATATTTCGATGCCCCAGTTGATAGAGTGCCTGAACCGCTTGCGCTATCCCATCTTCATCATCTGGGCGTACACAAGGAAAAGGAGAGTCTTCAACATAACTTCCGATGACAACAATCGGTAAACCAATTTTCTTTAAGGATTCTAAGGTGAGTTCTTCAATTCTGGGAGCAAATAAAATAATCCCATCAACTGATTTTTTTTCCAATAACTTTTTTTGTTGTGTAGAAGTAAACGACATTAATATATTATAATCAGTTTGATCAATGCCTTGTGCGATCCCATCTAAGACCGTTGAAAAAAAGGGGTTATTTAAAATAAACGAGCCTCTTGGAACTACGACTGCAATATTTCCAGTCTTTTGCTGAACCAAACCTCTAGCGCCTAGATTAGGTCGATAATCCATTTGCTTGATCACTTCACGGATTCTTTTCTCCGTGGCCTTACCAACACCTGGCTTTCCGCTTAATACACGGGATACAGAAGCAGTTGAAACACCCGCTTCACGTGCTACATCTTTTATACTTACACTCACATCATTAACCTCCTCGAGTATTCCACTTACTAATCAACTTTTGGATGAAAAATATTGGCTGTCATGATCTGCGGAATATCGGAACTACTTCTATACATTCTATTTTATCAAACACCTTTAAAAAGGGAAGGCGGACTGCTGTTTTATATAGGATGTCCGATAAATGTAGATACATCCGAACTAAGGAAAACCGCGTCAGCGAAAAATCATTAGAATATGAACGTAAATTCTTGAGTAACCGATGACAGCCAAATATGATTATGCAAAAATTAAGAGTTTATGTGAGCGCTTTCATCTGTTCGAGATAAGATTTTAAAATTAAAGATATCCATAAGGTGATGAATATTTTTATCATCTTTCTCAGTTTATTACATTATTTTTTTAATAATCTCTACTGTAACAAAAATCGTTAATACCACACTAAAAGAATAACTTATAATCATACACATTTGTAAAAGTCTAGGTTGTTTATACCCCTTATTGATATCCTTCCGACACAATAGTAAGCAGATGAATAGACCTGCTACCGGGGTCGCTACTGCTGTTGCTATGTTAGCTAGATAGATCAATTGAATCGGAGAACCACCATAACTAAAGCTAATAATTGCACCAATAGCTAGCACAACAAAAGAACCCCAACGCACACTTTTTTCTTCTAGTCCAGTAGGTTTGTTGAAGCCAGCATTTAATAATACGATTGCACGGTGGGTATTTCCTAACAATGAAGAAAATGCGGCTGCTAACAAAGCGATCCCCATTACATATATTGCAGCACTTCCCATAAAAGGAACTAACATATCTGCCATTTGGGCAGGAGTTTCAATGACTGTTTGAGTGGGATGCATAACAATTGCGCCTACAAGGACAATTGCACCACTGACGAGGACCACTCCGATGACGTGTGCGATTGAATCAGTAAACATTGCTCCATTAAAAAGATCTTCTTTTTCCCATTTTTTTTCGCCGCTTAAATAAGTTCCATAAAGTCCAGTGGTAATCGAAGCATTTGTACTAATAAATCCCAACGCAATTATAAGGCTTCCAGTAGGAAAATGCCAATGGGTTAAGCCCTGTGTCATATTGTATATATCGGGTCCGCCTGTGCTAACTAATGTTGCATAAAATGCACAGATTAGCCCTAAAATACAAATCATCGCCCCTTTTTCAACTTTAGAATAGACCCCTTTAGAGAAATAGCAATATATCAAAACACAGAGCATGAGTAATGCTCCTATTTTCCAATTAATACCGAAAATCAAATTCATTCCTGCCCCTGTGCCGGATATATTGCCTATTGTAAAAAATACACAAGATAGGAATGTGGCTATGCCAACGGTTTTAGCCGCAAAGGAGCCATAGAAATATCTAATCGCATGAATTGATTTCATTCCTGTTAGCAGGCTTATTCGGTAAGTAGCCATTAAGAAAGATATTCCCATAAAGGCAATCGGAATGAGTATCCAGATTAAAGAATAACCGTAAGCTGACCCTAACATAGTAGCGGTAGTAATGGCTCCCGGACCTATAACTACCCCAGTTAAAATAATGCCTGGACCAATACGTTTGACCAGTTCTTTAAGAGGGAGCTTCTTTGTTTTAACTTCGTCATATACCACGTTTGAGGTAACACTAGTATCATTCATAATAACCCTCCTCGTACTTTAGCTTAGTTTTAGAATAAAGTTTGAGATTTTCGATTTCTAGAAATGGAAACTAAAATGCTGATGTTTTAAATTTCAATAATACATGAATATCCATTCCTTAAATGAAAAACGACATCTAGGGATTTATACTTTTATATCTGGTAAAAATAAATTAGATTTCATCAGATAATAAGTTATCCATGACTAGATGTCGTTTTAGGCATATAAACCTTTGGTTGCAAAGAAACTTAATAAATTTAACCTGTAGTAATTTTTTCTTTTAGAAGGCCAACATTTTGTAGTCCTTGTCGAATTTCTTCTTTATCCTCTTCGGATAGAGGTAAAACTGGACGTCTAGCCAAGGGACTGCTAATTAGTCCACGTTGATACATCGCCTCTTTCATACGTAAATGTGAGGTCGAAGATGGCTCATCCATTTTATAAATCGCATGTTTAAGTTCATAGATTCGGTCGTAGACTTTATTTGCAGCAGTTAAATTTTGCTCATTTACACATTTTACTAGTTCTGCAATTAAATCTGGTACAAAACACCCGAAGCCAACAAGAGCACCGTCAATCCCTTGGATTAAAGTCGGCAATAAATATTCATCATGACAGGTTAATAGGGACACATCTGGGGCATTCTTTTTCAAAGTTCTTACATCTACCTCATATTGTGCCATATCCCTTTGTCCTACTTTGATTGAAACAACATTTGGTATTTTTGCCATTTCTAACAATTGACTTGTTGTATAAGACGTTTTTGTCCAAGTTGGATATTGATGGACAACGATAGAAATATTAATTGCATCCGCAACATCTTTGAAAAACTGAACGGTAGATTCTGGTTGCATTCCGAATCTTAGCCAAGAGTGGGGAGGCATAAGTAAAATTCCTTCCCCTCCCGCTTCTTCGACTGCTTGAGCATGCTGAATCGCTTCGATGGTTCCTTCAGCCGATACTCCTGAAATAACCGGAATCCGACCCTTCAATTCATCGGCAGCAATTCTTACAGCTTCTGCACGATCCTCAGGTAGTAAAGTCATAATTTCTCCTGTATGCCCATTTACGACAATCCCGTTAATCCCTTTATGACTAGCTACCCAGCGAACTAACTTGCGAAATCCTTCCTCATCAATAGAATAGTCCTCTTTGAAAGGGATAAGAACTGCTGGAAATACACCACTCCACTTAACTTTGTTTTTCATCTTCTATTCCTCCTAACATTTTTAGTAAACGTTTACGTTCACAAATACAACTTAACACGTAAACGTTTACCTTGTCAACGATATTCTGAAAATTTTAACTAAATAGTTAAAGTGGGGAGTAATAGAGAACCAGCTTGCGTCATTTTTTATCTATTTTTCAGAAGAGATTTTTGGTCGCTATTAGTATAACGATGGAGGAGTAGAAGAGGATTACTAAACAATTAAGAAATCTATTTTAATATACTCAATACCGAAAAGAGGGCACAGAACAGTCAGTCACACTGTTTTGTGCCCTCTTTTTAAATTGATTCATTTCATTTTATTTCAGAAACTTTTTATCTTGTTTCCTCTTTCATAATCATTAAAAAGTTGTTTAGTTTGATCCGTGCTTCCGGACTTAATGTTTTGATAGTATCAATAAGTTGAACTAGATCATCTGGCATGTCTTTAAAATCTTCGGAGAAAAAAGTTGAGAGGGTCGTGTCAAGCGCTTTTAATATTCTATCTAACATGTCAATGTCAGGAATGGCACGATTATTTTCAAAGCGGCTGATATATGATTGGGAAATATTTATCCTATCCGCTAACTGTTGTGTTGTTAGGTTTTTAGCTTTTCTAAGCGTTCTTAGTTGATCCCCAATTTTTCTAACTTCCATATATTGCTCCTTAAAATAGATGATACTTCCATATTATCTTTAAAAGAAAACTAGTGCATGAAAAACTATTTTATAGAACTAATAATCATAAAACATATTGACTTTTATTATTAATGGTACTAATATACAAAGTGTTACGAGTTTTCAGTCAATAGATTTAAAGAAGTCAAGTGAAATATTCATAGTAAAGGAGGCGAAACAAAATCCAAATCTTACATTCTAAGGCTTACACCCAACTGGTCACAGATGTCTTAACGAAAGCAGGTCTTATTCATGAACAATCTAAAGCAGCTGCTGAGATTATGGCGTATGCGGATGAGCGGGGCATCGAATCGCATGGGTTGATTCTATTGAAAACGTATGTGAAGCGGATTGAAGAAGGGATTATCCGCAAAGCTCCCAACTATCGATGGGAAATGGATAATCCGAATGTAGCGCTTTTGGATGCTGACGGTGCGATGGGGCATTTTGCAGGGAAGTTGGCAATGGAGAAAGCGATAGAAAAGGCGGACAAGCAATCGATTGGACTGGTTTTGGTTAAGAATACGACACATTATGGGGCTTCAGGGTATTACACGGAACTTGCTGCGAAGCATGGGATGATTGGTTTTAGCACAACGAATACATTCCCGCTCATGGCACCGACGGGCGGAGTGGAACGCATTTTAGGCAATAATCCTATTTCAATTTCAGTGCCAAGAGGCGGTGAACATCCTGTTATTTTGGACATGGCAGCTTCTGTTGTTGCGGCAGGGAAATTGGTGGTGGCGACGTCGAAAGGCGAAACGATTCCTGAAGGTTGGGCAGTCGATAAAAACGGGGAACCGACAACTGATCCCTATGAAGGGTACCTCGGTGGCGGGACTTTATTGCCGCTAGGAGATCATAAAGGATACGGTTTGGCTTTGGTAATGGACGTGTTAGCCGGCGTACTTTCCGGTGCGGGCTACGGGGAGAAAGTGGACCATTCAACCATTGGTAATGTGATGATGGCAATTGATATTGAAAGTATACTGCCTCGTCAGACATTTAGTAAAAGAGTGGACGACCTATTTGGAATGGTACAAGGTTCCAGGAAATCGGCTGGCGTGGAGAAGATTTATTTGCCTGGTGAAATTGAATATGAAAAACAGGAGGTGTCTAGGACGAACGGCTTTAAAGTGAGTGAAAGTTTATATAAGGATCTTGGTGAAGTGACGAAAAGATTTGGTTTGGATGTCACTCGATACTTTTTGTAGCAGTTATGTTTTCCCTATGGGAGTGCGGCCGAAATGACGCGGCTATCGATGAACTTTCTTATGCAAGAAAATATGCGATGTGAGGAGAGGTTATGAATGTATCCATTTAAAAACAGGTTTTTGTTAACCGGATTCATCTTCGTCTTGATGATTGTCTTAATGGCATGTGGGGAGAAAGGTGCCAGTTCCAATTCTAATGATGATCCGACGCCTTCAGAATCTGCCGAGGCTTCAGAGGTACCGATGACACTGACGGTTGCTTCCTTAAATAACTATCCGCCGCAGTTCTTTAAGCAAGATGGAGAGTTGACCGGATTTGAATACGATCTTTTGAAAGCGGTTGCAGAAGAAGTTGATATCGATTTGAAGTTTCAAGAAATGAAATTTGAAGCTTTCATACCTTCCTTACAGGGCGGACAAGCAGACGTTGCGACTTCGGCGACGATAACGGAAGAACGAAGAGAGGTTATAGATTACTCGGATATCTTTCTCGAATCGGGCATGGTGCTCGTTGTGACAACGGATAGTCCGATCCAAAGTTATGAGGATTTAAAAGGAAAAACGATTGCAGCCACAGCGGGATCGGGATCCGCTACTTTTATAAAAGCGACGGAATTGGCAGAGGAATATGATGCTGAAGTGAAAGGATTAAAAGAAACGGATATGGTGTTCAAGGATGTGGAAATTGGCAATGCGGATGCACTCGTTATGAACTCGCCGACTGCTGCGTACCGCATCCAAATCGATGGTGATCATCCAAAGTTTAGAGTCGTTGGAGATCATTTGACAGTAGATGAACATGCTTTTTCAGTGAAGAAAGGAAATACGGAAGTATTAGAAAAGTTGAATGAAGGATTGAAAAAAGTGCGGGATAACGGCAAATACGATGAAATTCATAAGGCTTGGTATGGGGAGTAATCGCTGAATCTATATGAAGCAAAGAGGTGACTGAATGGAAACGATAGAGATCATTAAAGATGCACTTCCTTATTTGGCGTACGGGTTATGGATCACCATCTATATTTCAACGGTTGCGATTTTTGCGGCCTCGATCATTGGGATCATTGCTTGTTTTTTGAGGATGTCCAAAAATCCGCTATTAAGATATCCTGCTGCTGCCTATGTGAACTTGATAAGAGGAACACCGATTTTAATCCAAATATTGTTCATTTATTTTGGGATTCCGACAGTCCTTTCGATTAACTTGACCCCTTTGCAAGCGGGACTGATTGCGATTAGCTTCAATATTGGTGCCTATATGACAGAAATTCTTAGAGGTGGGATTGAGTCGATCAGTAAAGGGCAAATGGAAGCGGGAAGGTCACTTGGCTTGTCTTACGCGCAGACAATGAGGCTGATTGTATTGCCACAAGCGATACGTCGTATGATTCCTTCATTTGTGAATCAGTTGACCCATGCGATTAAAGATACGTCGATGCTGTCGGTGATCGGGATTGCAGAACTGACGATGGTTGGGCAATCCATTTACGCCACGAATTTCAGGTCTTTTGAAATCTTGTCTGTCGTCGGACTTTTATATTTCCTTACGATTTATGGTGTTTCTTTACTATCGGTCAGGTTGGAACGGAGGTTTGTCATGTCATGATTCAAGTAGAGAAGCTATCGAAATCATTTGGCGACTTGAAAGTGTTGAAGGAAATTAGCACAACGATCGCCCCGTTAGAAGTTGTTTGTATAATCGGCGCTTCGGGTTCAGGGAAAAGTACCTTTTTAAGATGCTTGAACTTATTGGAAACGCCAACCTCCGGAAAAATTATGATTGAAGGTAAAAACATACTGGAAAAAGGGGTTGCTGTCGACAAGATGCGGCAGAAAATGGGGATGGTTTTTCAACAGTTTAATTTATTCCCGCAAAAGAAAGTGGTCGATAACATCACGTTGGCGCCGGTTAAGTTGAAAAGGAAAACGAAGGAAGAAGCTCATTTATTTGCGATGGAATTACTGGATAAAGTAGGTCTTGCCAATAAAGCAGAGGCATTTCCAAGCATGTTATCGGGAGGTCAGCAACAGCGCGTGGCGATTGCACGGGCTTTGGCGATGGAACCAAATGTGATGCTTTTCGATGAACCGACATCTGCTTTGGATCCGGAAATGGTGGGAGAAGTGCTACGGGTGATGAAGCAATTGGCCAAAGAAGGGATGACAATGGTCGTCGTTACACATGAAATGGGATTTGCCCGGGAAGTTGCGGATCGTGTTCTTTATATAGACGGCGGTGTCATCGTGGAAGAAGGGAAGCCGGAAGAATTATTCGCCAATCCACAAAATGAACGGACGAAGAAGTTCCTAGCACGCGTGTTGTGACGAAGGGAACTGATTATATGGGAAAAAGGGGATATACATGAAGAAGACAGTCTTGTTAGTCGAACCGACTATTCGTCCCATTGGCGTCGAGTATTTACAACGTTATTTCGATGTGTTCCTTGCGCCGGATGGGGAAGAAGAAACGTTGATCAGTTTTATCAATAGCCATCAAGCAAAGGCGATTATTATCCGTAATGAAAAGGTGTCGCGACAGGTTTTCGAACAGTGCCCGAGTCTTTTGGTCGTCGGGATGCACGGCGTTGGGGTGGATGGGATCGATATGGAAAGTGCCACCCGTCATGGCGTCATGGTTGTCAATGCGCCATTGTCCAATTACACGTCGGTTGCAGAGCATTCGATCATGTCGATCCTCGCTTTGAGCCGTAATTTGAAAGTAAGCGATGCGAAAGTACGGGCTAATGAATGGGCGTACCGCGAGACTTTTTATCCGATGGAAATCAGTCATAAAACGCTTTTAATTGTTGGAATGGGGAGAGTTGGGCAAGAGCTGGCCAGAAAAGCACAAGCTTTCAATATGCGGGTACTTGGCTATGATCCGTTTGTGTCAAAGGGAGAGATGAGGCAATACGGGGTTGAAAAAGTTGAGGATTTGGATGTTGCATTGCCGGCATGCGATTTTATCTCTCTTCATGCACCACTTACCAAGCAAACGTATCACCTGTTTTCGGTTAGGCAATTTGAAGCGATGAAAGAAACAGCTTATATTGTCAATTTAGGTAGGGGGTCATTGATCGATGAAGCGGCGTTGTATGAGGCTTTGATTCGCCAGAAAATCGCAGGGGCAGCGTTGGATGTGTTGGAAAGGGAGCCGCCAAATCCGGGAAATCCGTTGTTTGAATTGGCGAATGTCATCTTCACCCCTCATTTTGCAGGGGATACATTGGAAGCGAAAGAGAGGTGTTCGGAAACAATTGCAGTGGAAGTAGGAAAAGTGTTGAATGGCAATTTGCCGAAAACGTTGGTAAATCCATATGTGTTAAAAAATGCGAGAATCTATCAAAATCAGGGAAAGAGGGAGAAGGTATGAAATTTCAGGGGATTATGACGGCGCTTGTCACACCGATGGATCAGAATGGCGAGGTTCAGGAAAAGCAGTTCAGGGCTTTGATTCAAGATCAGTTGAAAAATAGAATTGATTCCTTACTCGTTTTGGGAGGGACAGGTGAATACGGAGCATTGACGACTGACCAACGAAAAATGGCAATTGATATTACGATGGATGAAGTTGCTGGCCAAGTGCCTGTCATTGTCGGCGTCGTATCACCAGGGCTTGGAGATTGTATTGAATTAGGAAAATATGCAAAGCAGGTGGGTGCGGAGGCGGTCATGCTTGTCACGCCTTATTATTTGAACCCGACCGATGAAGGTTTTCTTAAATATTATCAAGCTTTCGACAGGAATGTAGATATCCCGATCATCCTTTATAATATCCCGTACAAAACAGGGATTACCATCAGTAACGCGTTGGTTGAACAAGTGGTGGAAGCTGTGCCGAATGTAGTAGGCATCAAAGTTTGTACGGTTAATATGGGGGACATTCTTGATTTGCTTCATACAGTCGGTGATAAAATTGCGGTTCTGTGCGGAGAAGATGATCGCGCGGTTTCGTCTTTAATTGCGGGTGTCCCTGGAGCCATTACAGCGAGTTCCAATCTAATCCCGAATGTATGGAAAGAAATTTATGAATTGGTTGTAGCGGAGCAATATAAAGAAGCTGTCACACTTCATCAAAAATACTATCCTTTAATGAAAGCCCTTTATAAAGAAGAAAACCCGGGGCCATTGAAGGCAGCATTAGATTTAGTTGGATTGCAAGTAGGTGCCGTCTCCGCACCATTGATGGATGCTTCGGAGGCAGTGGTGAAAGAGTTGGAGGAGAAAATAGGGGAATTGGGTTTGGTGAGGTAGATATCATTTGATTATTAAAAGTGCCAGGTTCCAATGCAATGCTAAGTTGCTTTAGAATCTGGCACTCTTTTGATTTTTAGCGTAAACAGTATAATTCAATTACTTTTGGAAAGGGCGAGTAAACTGATCAATATAAAATTTCATGCAACGTGGTGCACAACAATCTGCCTAGAAAGATTCTAAACTATAAAAGACCGACTGTTGTTTATGAATAGGAATTACATATAAGAAGGTAAAAACAAAACTACTTGAGGGAAAATAATTAATAATAATATAGTAAACAATAAAACAAAAATAAAGGGTATGGATCCTATAAGTACCTTTTGAACTGGTACCTTCGAGTGTTGACTCGTTATAAATAAATTCATACCAACAGGTGGGGTGACCAAACCAATTTCAAGTAGAATTACGACTACTACCCCAAACCAAATCGGATCAAAACCTAGCGAGACAATCAAGGGATGGACCAATGGCAAAGTCAATAATAAAAGTCCAATGCTTTCCATAAACATTCCCAACACAAGATAAATTAGAATAATTATAAGAAGGACACTTAAATTGGAAAGATTACTTTCAGATATTGAAGTTATGATTTTATGACCAACCCTTGTCATTGTAAGATAATAACTAAAAACATGGGCTCCAACAATGATAAAGAAAATCATACCGGTTTGTTTTATAGTTTCCATCAGGGCATCAATTATTTTTTTTGTAGTAAGTCTTCTTATGATCAATCCTATTATAAGTGCCCCTAATGCACCGATTGCTGCTGCTTCAGTTGGTGTTCCAATGCCAAAATAAATAAAAATTAAAATTGAAGCAATTAATGCAACTGATGGCCAAATATAACCAAGCGATTTCCATCTTTCATTCCATGTATATTTTTCAGTCTTACTATTTTGTTTCAATCCAACAATAAATACAGTAAGACATAATAAAAGGGCTAGTAAAATTCCTGGTAAAACTCCTGCCATAAGCAATTTTCCAATTGAGGTTTCCGTTTGGATCCCATATAAAATTAGGAGTATACTCGGTGGAATTAAAGCTGCCAATGTTCCAGAAGATGAAGCAACTAGACCTGCTGAAAAGGAATCTGAGTAATTCGATTTAATCATTTTAGGAACTGCGATTTGGGACATCACAGAGGTAGCAGCAGTGCTGGAACCAGAAAGTGCACCAAAGCCGGCACTTGCAAAAATTGTTGCGATTCCGGCTCCTCCGGGTATATGACCAACCCACTTTAGTACAGTATCAAACAAGTCATCTGCGATTTCACTTTTAGAAATAAAATGTGCCATTAAGATAAATAACGGTAACGCGCTAAAAGTAAAGTCATTAACGCTTCTGTATGCCGATGAAGATAAAATACCATGTAAAGAATCGAAACCACCAGTGGCGAAAATTCCAAAAGATCCTACAAAAAGTAACACAAAGGCAATTGGTAATCCGATAAATAATAAAAAGAATAGTAAAAGCAAGCTAAATGTTAGCAGCAATCAATGCAACCCCCTATCTTTTGCGATATTATTATGAACAAATAAATTTATTAACTCATGTACCCATGTTTTTTTGATTTGTGCGTTCGGTTATTATGTTTATAAGATTTACTATTAGTCTTATAGCCATCAAAAATAAACCAAGAGAAATAATCATCAAAGCGGGGGCGAGAGGATAGCTAAGAAGGCTTGTAGATTCTATGCCCTTTTCGAAGTACTCAATGCCTTTTAGCAAATTGCTATAACTCAAAACAGCTACTGCAATTAAGGCCAGTATTTTGCTAAACAGCTCAAGCGGTTTTTTTAATAGATTTGGAATCTTATTTTCAAAGAACTCTACACTAACATGGGCCTTTTCCTTCAAGGTGTAACCGATTCCAAAATATACAATTACAACCATTAAGTACTCGCCTGTTATTTCCAGTGTTCCTTGAATAGGATTATTAAATACTGATCTAGAAAAGACGTCTAGGAAAACTAATATCATCATTAATAGAAGTGTACCGGCAGCAATATAAGCTAAAAATGTGTCAGTCTTATCGATCAATTTATTTAACGTTTTCATGTCCAAACATCCCCTTTTAAAATAGATCAACAATAATAAAACTAGTGATAAAGTGACAGGATGCTACTTCGGAATTAAAACAAACCTCGTGTAAGATTTAATGAACTCTAATATAAAAGATTTATTGTAAATAGTGTGTATAAATTATAGTAAGATTACATTTTAGAAAGAGCTTACCGAGTATTTGCTCCCAATCGTATTGTTTGTACGTTTGGGAGCAAAAATTGTCCATAATGGTGTAATAACTTAGACGTAGAAGATTGAATCATGGGAACTGAATTATCATTTCTAGCTCCACATTATATTATCGAAGTGCTTCCACCTCTTGTTGAAACCTTTCAAGAACTTTATTAAATTGTTCACTATCCAATTTTTCTAGTAGTTTATCAGTAAAATCTTGGTAAAATTTCTCCCATTCTTTTTTTTCACTTTTTGAAGGCTCATACACAGTTATCCCTTCTTCGGCTAAACGTTTAGCTACTGCAATGTACTCGTCATTATAAACTTCAGGGAAAACCTCGATTATTTCTAAAGAAGCTTTTTCAAATGCCTCTTGTACATCTTTGGGTAATCCTTGGTAAACGTCTTCATTCATAACTAGCCCAAAAGCTGTTGCGCCGAATCCTAGATTGTTAGTCGCATACTTTAACTTTTCAACTACGCCGTATCCTTCTATATCCATGTGATAAGAATGAACACCTTCAACTACTCCTCTGTCTAGCGAAGAAAACAAGTCAGATACAGGAATAGTAACCGGAGAGGCACCTATAAAGTCTAGACTTTCAGTTTTAAGACCTCCTCCAGCTCTTAGTTTTAACCCTTTCAAATCAGCAGGTACTTTTACTTCTTTTCCATCTGTATAGATATCATATGGTGATGATGTCATTGTAAATATGGGCCTTACACCATTATTCAAGAAGTCTTCTTCAAGCATCGGGCTTTCCTGGCTTATTTTGAAATAGGCAAGTGATCCTTCATAGGTATTTTCAAATAGTCCCGGTATTCCAAATAAACTTTCGCTTAGTTTCATTTCGCTAGGCACATATGCGGGAGTGATAAAAGCTATATCGACTGTTTTATCAGCTGCTAGTCCAAACAAATCAGGAGCCGCTCCCATTTGCCCGGCTGGGAAGTAATCAAATTGAACTTTTCCATCTGTTAGTTCAGTCACTCTATCCATTAATTTTTCCTCAACATGTTCACTAAAGATGTGCTGAGTCGGTACGAAGCTTGCTAGGGATAAAGTAATAGTCTCATCACTTCCATTTGTATCACTAGAATCGGAACTACATCCAGCAACAAAAAGCAATGTAATTATAGCAAGATAAGTAAAAAAATTTTTCTTCATTTTGATACATCCTTTCATAAGTGAGTTTTTCTTCAGACTTTATTTGGGTCTAACTACGTATCCATTAAAATTTCATCACCCCCAATACTTTACAATTCTATAAATAATCTAATGACTTACCAGTTGGTCCGTGACAAACCTTACGTCAGTTATCTATTTAGGATGGCATCGAAAGTGAAGAGGTTTTAAAGCTTTGAAGGAAAACTAGTTTTCTATAACTACGAATGATAGCGCTTACACAGAATGAGTATTCTATAAGAAATTAGAAAAGGAAAATCTGTAAACTTACTTTAAAAGTATAGTTTAAAAATAGTCTCTTTCGAACTGTGTAATTAAACTTGGTTTTTTAAACGAAATGTACATTGTTGGTATTCCAAACTATAAGTAAATGAAGTTCTCTTGTCAATTGACATTTTAGATGATTCGGAAAAATCTAAAATAATTAGTTGTGTAGTTATGAATAACTTTGAAAAATTTACAGTTATAAAATTAGGAAATCGAAAGAATTAAAACAAGCTAATTGTGAGCCAGGCTTTGGGTTGGAGCCATTTTCTTGGTAGTTTAAAAGTTGTCAGACAAGAATTGTCCTTCTTGAAACATTGCTGTTGTATTAGAAATACTAATTAACAGCTTAAATATAATTAAATATACCTTAATCAAAATGTGTTTTAGAATGTGGTGAAGATACAGAATATTCTATCACCTGATGTGATCAATCTTTAGCTTAGTGTTCAAAGCAGAAGAATGGAATATTCAACTAGTTCCTGATTCAGCCTAAATGAAATTTAGCTTTTCTAGATGGAGAAAAAACTTGAAGAATTTCAATTTGAGAAGGAGGTTTTGAAAATGTTAAAAAAAGTAGCACTCATCACAGGAGCAGGTCGGGGGATAGGAAAAGCACTCGCGTTAAGGCTGGCCAAGGATGGTTTTAATGTCGTTATCAATGATATTAATAAAAATGATGCTCAAAAGGTAGCAGAAGAAATAAAGAGATTGGGAGGAAAAAGTTTAGCAATTGTAGCAGACGTGAGCAAAAAAGATGAAGTGTATGGAATGGTTACTGAAGTTGTTCAAGAATTCGATCGATTAGATGTCATGATTTCAAATGCTGGTATTGCCCATGTGAGGAAGATTCACGATATTACATCGGAAGAGTTGGAGAAAATGTTCCAAATAAATGTATTTGGTGTTTTTTATTGTCTTCAAGCTGCGTCTGAACAAATGATGAGGCAAGGTGGCGGAAAAATTATAAATGCAGCTAGTGTTGCAGGTCGGAGAGGTGCTGCTAATCTGAGTCATTATTCAGGCACGAAATTTGCGGTTGTTGGGTTTACGCAGGCGGCAGCTCAAGAGTTAGCTCCTCACGGCATCACAGTCAATGCTTACTGTCCAGGGATTGTAGATACGGATATGTGGAAGGAGATTGATAGAGGATTTGGTTATTATTTGAATTTAAAGGAAGGGGAAGCAATGGAGGACTCGATTCGCAAAAAAGTGAGTCTTGGGCGAGCGGAAACGCCTAAGGATATTGAAGGAATAGTGTCCTATTTAGCTTCTGATGAATCTGATTACATGACAGGACAATCCATCGTTATTGATGGTGGAATGGTTTTCCCATAATCATTTGATTTAATGAACAATAATTTTTAATAGAAAAGCAAGGAGGAAAGGAAATGTCGACTCAAATTGGAAACTTAGATCAAGATAAGTTGCTTCAAATTTATTATCAAATGAATCTAATACGCGAATTTGAAATGGAGATAGAAAAACAATTCATGAGAGGGAAGTTATACGGAACGATGCATCTATGTATAGGTCAAGAAGGGACAGCTGTCGGGGCGATAGCTGCATTGGAGCCTGAAGACAAAATCACAAGCACACATAGAGGACATGGACTGAGCATTGCCAAAGAAACAGACATAAACCTGATGATGGCTGAGTTATATGGAAAAGCAACCGGGATAAGCAAAGGAAAAGGCGGTTCAATGCATTTAGCAGATCTGGATGTTGGTAATTTGGGGGCAAATGGGATTCTGGGAGCGGGACAAGCGCATGCAGTTGGTGCGGCCCTTACTTCCAAAATGAGAGATTTAGGTTATGTTGTCATCACGTTTTTTGGAGATGGGGCAAGTAATGAGGGAGCTGTCCACGAATCGATGAACCTTGCAGCGGTTTGGGAGCTACCGGTTATCTTCTTTTGCGAAAATAATCAATACGGTATGTCGGGCTCAGTAAAAGATATGACTAAAATCGAAAATATTGCCGATCGAGCGGTTGCGTATGGGATGCCAGGCCATATCGTCAATGGTTCGGATGTTTTAGAAGTGATGAAAGTCACTCAACAAGCAGTGGAAAGAGCTCGAAAAGGAGAAGGCCCGACTCTGATTGAAGCAAAAACATACCGATGGAAAGGACATTCGAAATCAGATCCAAAAAAATATCGTACATCGGATGAAGAAAAAGAATGGATTGATGAAAGAGATCCGATCGTATTATTCCGAAACAAGCTAATAGAAGACGGAGTACTGAATGAGGAACAAGAAAAGAAGATTTTACAAAAAGTTAAAAAGGCAATAGAGGGCGCGGTCGAATTTGCGGAAGATAGTCCGGAACCTTCTATCGAATCACTTGAAGAAGACGTTTATGCATAATTCAGGTCGGAAAGGGAGGTAGGATTCATGAGAGAAATAACTTTTCAACAAGCCATTCGAGAATCGATGAGTCAAGAGATGCGAGAGAATGAATTAGTCTATCTTATGGGGGAGGATATTGGAGTATACGGGGGCGCTTTTGGCGTCACGAATGGGATGATTGGGGAATTTGGAAAGGAACGGATCAGAGATACTCCAATTTCAGAGATTGGTTTTACTGGTGCAGCAGTAGGTTCTGCTATAACTGGTATGAGACCCATTGTGGAGATCCAATTCTCAGATTTCTTACTCGTGACAATTGACCAATTGGTGAACCAAGCGGCCAAGATGCGCTATATGTTTGGAGGAAAAGGAAAGGTTCCTATGGTTTTACGAACACCGAACGGCTCCGGCTTAGGCTTTGCTGCTCAACATTCCCAGAGCTTGGAAGCATGGCTTGCTCATATTCCAGGTTTGAAAGTGGTACAACCCTCTACGCCGTACGATGCAAAAGGTTTATTAAAGGCTGCCATGGATGAAGATAATACAGTCGTTTTTTTCGAACATAAAATGCTATATGGAATGAAAGGTGAAGTGCCTGAAGAAGCTTATTCTATACCGCTCGGCAAGGCAGATGTTAAAAGGGAAGGTCAAGACGTCACGATTATTGCCACGTCCATTATGGTTCAACGATCACTGGAAGCGGCTGTTCAGCTAGAGAGCGAAGGGATTAGTTGTGAAGTTATTGACCCACGTACACTGCTACCTTTGGATGAAGAAACAATAATAGAGTCTGTAAAGAAAACGGGTCGAGCGGTTGTTGTGCATGAGGCAGTAAAAAGAGGTGGTTTTGGCGGAGAAATTGCTAGTGTAATCCAAGAAAGTGAAGCATTTGATTATTTGGATGCACCAATCCAAAGATTAGGGGGGCGCTTCATTCCTATTCCATACAACCCGGAATTGGAAAAAAACTCCGTCCCGCAAGTTGCAGATATAATTGAAGGAGTAAAAGCTACAATATATCGAAGCTAGGAAAGGAGGACTTAATATTGGCTAATGAAGTATTCATGCCCAAGCTGGGTGCTTCCATGGAAAGTGGAACAATTCTGCAATGGTTTAAAGAGGAAGGCGAGTCTATATCAGAGGGCGAAATGCTATTTGAAGTGATGACAGATAAAGTAAATATTGAAATAGAAGCTGATTCAACAGGGGTTTTATTGAAAAAGCTTTATGAGGTAAACGATGAAGTGCCAGTAAATCAAGTGATTGCATACATTGGTCAGAAGACTGAAGATGTTGAAGGATTAATGAAAGAAAGTTTGGAAGATGAACGTGATAAAACTCCAAATGATAACAAAGAAGATCATAATTTAATGCCTTTTAAAGAAAGAGAAAAAATTCGAGCTACGCCAGCGGCAAGAAAGCAAGCTCGAGATTATCAGATAGAGCTTAATGAAATTGTAGGAACAGGTCCGAGGGGAAGAATTCAGCTCGACGACGTGAAAGAATTTGTAAATAAACTGGAGCCGGATGTTAAAGTTACGCCGCTCGCTACAAAAATAGCAAAAGCGGAACAAATCAATTTGGATGAAATTAAAGGGTCAGGTGTACAAGGAAAGATTATGAGCGAGGATGTTCGCCCTCAAAGATCTAGGGTCGGCGAAGAACGACGAGAAGAACGAATTCAGATGAAAGGTATACGAAAAGTGATATCACAGAGAATGATTGAAAGCGCCTTCACTGCTCCACATGCGACAATTACAACAGAAGTAGACATGTCAGCTATAAAAGAAATGAGACAAGAGCTGCTACCAAGGATTGAAGAACAAATAGGGGAGCGAATCTCTTACACAGAGATTATTATGAAAGCTGTTGGTTTAATGTTAAAGAAACACCGGATTATCAACTCTTCATTGCAAGATGATTATATCATTTTGCACCCTAATGTGAATATTGGGCTTGCGGTTGCAGCACCCGACGGATTGGTGGTGCCCGTCATAAAAGAATGTGATCAAAGAGGATTGACAGAATTAACTGAGGTAACCAAAGGGGTTACCCGATTAGCGAGAGAGAATAAGTTAAATCTCGATCAAATGAGTGGAAGTACTTTTACTATTAGTAATCTAGGAATGTATGCAATTGATGCATTTTCGCCGATTATCAATCAACCAGAGTCAGCAATCCTTGGTGTGGGGAGAATATTGGAAAAACCCGTGGGAGTAGCAGGGACTATTGTACTTCGACCTATGATGGCGCTAAGTTTATCGTTTGATCACCGGATAATAGATGGAGCTCCCGCTGCTGCTTTTCTCACAGAACTAAAAGAAACATTAGAGAAACCAATCGTCATGTTGGCGTAAGGAGAGGGTTTAGAATGAAACAGTTTGATATAGCCGTGTTAGGAGGTGGCCCAGGGGGTTACGTTGCTGCCATTCGAGCTGCTAAAGAAGGCCAGTCAGTTGTTCTGATTGAAGCGGATGAACTTGGTGGAACCTGTTTAAACCGGGGTTGCATACCTTCTAAAACTTTACTTAAACAAGCTGAAGTTGTGAACGATATTAAAAAGTTTGAAAAATGGGGAGTCAAAACTAACGGTCTCCAATTTTCTTTGGAACAAATGATGGGACGTAAAGACCAAGTGATCCATCAGCTAAGAAGAGGGATATCGTCACTTTTAAATGCAAACAAAATTGAAGTGTATCGTGGCTTCGGAACGATACAACAAGATTGTTCAATTGACATTAATCTAGGTGATGATCAGAAAAAGATACATGCTGACCGTATAATAATCGCAACAGGTTCAAGACCGTTAATACCTAATATCCCAGGTCTTGATCAATGTAACGTTTACACAAGTGATACGATTTTTGACATCAATGAAATTCCAAACTCTTTAATGATCATTGGAGGAGGGGTCATCGGGGTCGAATTTGCTTGTATATTTGCAAGTTTGAATGTAAAAGTGACAATTGTTGAAACAGAAGATAGAATCATTTCTTCCGAAGATGATGAGGCTTCTGCTGAGCTACGTAAATCCTTGGAAAGACAGGGGATTGAAATTCTCACTGATCATGAAGTGATTTCATTATCCGATAGCGATATTGAATTTAAAGCTATTATAAAAGATAGTGATGGAAATAAGAAAAAACTAATTGCTGAAAAGGTGTTACTTGCGGTCGGAAGAGTGCCGAATACGAAAGGTTTAGAGAACCTAAACTTAGAGATGAAGGGACCTTTCATCAAAGTGAATCATAAGATGGAAACGAGTCAATTGAATGTTTATGCGGTGGGAGATGTGATTGGCGGACTGCAGTTGGCCCATGTTGCAAGTGCTGAAGGGATTATTGCCGCTATGAATGCTGGGGGAGAACAAGTAGAAAGAGATGATTATTTCAGGGTGGTTCCTCGCTGTATTTATACATTCCCTCAAGTAGCTTCCGTCGGTTATACGGAGTCAGAAGCGGAAAACTTAGGGTATCACGTAAAAAAAGTCAAATTTCCATTACAAGCTAATGGGAAGGCTTTGGCGATGGGAGAAGATGAAGGATTCATTAAAGTGATTTCGGAAGAGCAATATGGTGAAGTTTTAGGCGTCGTCATTGTAGGGACTCAAGCGACTGAAATCATTTCCGAAGCTTCTTCATATATATTCCTAGAAGGGACGGTTGAAGAGCTTTCCAAGATGATTCACCCACATCCTTCATTATCAGAAGGGTTTTTCGAGAGTGCTAATGCCCTGATGGGGAATAGCATCCATATGTAAAAGAACTATCAATTGAAGAGTAGGAGGACTGCACTGTTGGATGCACAAAACAAAGTAATTGTAATAACCGGAGGAGCAAGTGGGATTGGACGAGCAGCAGCTTATAAATTTGCTGAAAAAGGATTTAAAGTTGTTGTTGCAGATTTTGAAGAAGTTGGTGGTTTAAAAACGGTAGAGGAGATACAGAAGTCTGACGGAGAAGCGGCATTTATTAAGACGGATGTAGCGAATAATCAAGATGTAGTAGCCGCGGTAGATTTTGCTATTGAGAAATATGGGAAAATTGACGTGATGTTTAATAATGCGGGGATTGGTAACGGGGGTGCATCATTATTAGATCATGATGCCGAATTATACGATAAAGTGATAAAAGTGAATCAGTACGGCGTGTATTATGGAATCTTAGCGGCTGGGCGCAAGATGAAGCAATTAAATATAAAAGGCGTTATCATCAATACTGCATCCGCTTATGGAGTTCTCGCTAGTCAAAACTCTTTCAGCTATAATACATCCAAAGCTGCTGTTAAAATGATGACGCAATCTGCTGCTCTTGAACTGGCGGAATATGGGATTCGTGTCGTTGGGGTGGCTCCTGGTTATGTAGAGACTCCGATTATGCAGAGATTGAAAGAAAGTAACGGGATTGAAAAATTAACGAGTAAGCATATGCGTTCAGAATTGCTGACGTCTGAGATGATTGCAGATGTTGTGTATCTATTGAGTTCGGAAGAGTCAACAGCAATTAACGGTAGCACTTTAATGTTAGATGATGGTTATACCCAATTCAAATAGCCCCATGGTTATTGAAACAATAAGTAATTGCTTCAATATATAGCTCAATCGTATTCGTTGCGTTTAAAATATTCCGAAAAGTGTTTCGATAGATTGAGCTATAATTATATTACTCATGGTAGAGATAGCTTTTAATATTACTTTTGTTGAATTTAGTCTTTAGTTGAGTAATGAATTCTTTAATCGTAACTGAAAGTATATTTCTTTCACTATATATCCAGCCAAACATAATTGAAGGTTGTTCGTAATTAGATATAGGAAGTGTTATAGCTTTTCCACTAGTAATATTCGGAGAATTTTGCAGTGTGAAATCAACAGCTATTGTGATAGCCAATCCTTCAACCACAGCTCTTCTAACCGCTTCTCCATTATCTGAAATGAATAGGATATTCAACGGGCCAAATTTACGTTCAAAGTTTGATACGAAATTTAATATGGACTCGTCGTTGTAGAGTACTATGTTCTCTTGCAACAGCTCTTCAGGCGTTATACTTTTCTTGGACGCAAGAGGAGAGTTTTTTTGGGCACTGACTAACATTTGACCTTTAAAAAGTACTTCAGAAGCTAACTTTCTTCGTTTTTGATCAATATTGTCTAATAAATGGACGAGTCCGATGTCACACTTACCCTCTAGCACATCCTCGATAATTTCACCTGAACCTTTTTCAGAAAGCATAAAATCAACGTTCGGATGTAGCGTTTTGAAGTTCGATAAGTTTTCAATCACAATAGGCATTAACCCCGCGATTGTTGTTACTTTGATTTCACCATTTAGTTCGCATTGTAAAGACTTGGAAAGTTCTTTTAACTCGTGAAACTTTTGTAGAACCTCTTCAGCTATTTCAACTATTTTTTCCCCTTCATATGTCAAATGAGTCCCTTGACGAGCTCGAGAGAAAAGCTTAACTCCTAGTTCTTCTTCCACATTTGAAATGGCCTGACTAATGGCCGACTGAGTAATAAAGAGGTTTTTAGAAGCTAGAGATATAGAGGAAGTTTTTGCAACTTCAACTACATAATTCAATTTTTCTAGATGCATTCATACCTCTCCTTTTCTGTATTTTCGTTGTTAAAGATTAAGTCAATTTCTTAATTTCAAAAGCGTTGTTTACTAAGGCTGTCTGGAAAAAATAGAGCACCACTCAATATCATGCTGTCATCATAACACGCAACAGACAGGATCGAGATGCCTATATCTATTATACGGTAACGATACTTAATTGGTATACATATAGAAGAAGTCTTGCACTTATTATAAAAGCCATTCATCCATGATAATGATTTCTTCAATACTACACCTATTAAGCTACCAGCTGATTTGGTTTTTAAATTCACTGTTCTCGCATGATTCTTCCGATACGTCTCCTAGAAATAACAAGGTCTATCTTTGCAAGATCTACTTTGATTTTGTGAGTTCCATAGTTGCTTTTACTCGCTGTGAAAATTGTTCGAACCTGTTCGGTCGCTTGTCTTCGGAAGCTTTTTCGATTGGTTCTTAGTAAAAATTTTTCTAGGAATTTCGAGGACATCGCACACTGTATCTGTCGATTCTCTTTCGATACAGAAGAATATTTGTACTGGTTGTTAGCCCGTCCAAAAATAAAGTACTAGGTTCTAGAACAATTCTGAATTATTCTAGAACCTAGCACTGTGGATTCAAGACTCATATTTAAATGAACAACAAAAATTATCCTAGTATATAATTTCAATTTCGTCATGAATAAGCAGTTGTAAAAAATCTTCATTGCTTATTTTTTCTTTTTGCTGATTTAAGTTTAATACTTTGTTTATTTTCCGGTGATAACGCGTTTTCCTCTCTGGTTTTCGGTAGATCTCTATTCGTTTAACCAAGCTATTGTGCTCATAATTGTTCCTATAATCACTTTGAATAAGTGTATCATCACTTAAAAAGGTAATATCATTTGAAAAAAGACTCACTTTTGGTGTTGAAAAATAACTTCTTTCAACAAAATCATATAAATCATGATCGATGCCAACAAATGTAACATTCGCCGTCCCTGGTAATTGCTCGATGATTGCTGATACCCAAAGTAAGGAAAATTCCCCTCTATTTGCATCCTCATTCTCTGTAAAAAAGGAATGACTAGCCGAAGTTATTAGCTGTTCAGCTTTTGAAAAATGTTTTTTCGCGTCCTTTACACGTTCTCTCAACAATTGAATGGTCGAAAAGGCGCGTTCGCTAGCCATTATGAATTTTCTTCTTGCCGCAGTTAACTCGTAGTCCACTTTTAGTAAATCAAAGAAGTTTATTTCCTTGATATAAAATACTTTTCTAAAATGAGAGAGATAAGTCAAATAGCGAAAATTTTGATCTTCTGTTAATCTCATTTCTTTTGCAATCGTGTCTGTCAGCAGTATGGGTGCGCCTTGGGTATACTTAGAGAATGTGAGGTCCTGATGATGATGGAAGCCAAGTTCATGTGAGGATACGGCAGAAGTATCATAAAGATAGACTTGTTTCGCCTCATATAAGACATCAACAATTTCTTCTATGTCTGTAATAAAAGACGTCTCCTTTTCGATGAATTGGTCGAGGTTCATTTCAGACGATTCTCCTCTCGAGGGCCGGAAAAGAAGCGTTGAACGTCTTCCAGAACTTTCATATTAGAAGTTTGGGCCACAGCTGGTAAAGCATTGTGTTCCATTAGTGATTCTAATCCTTTAAAATTAATCACATTGCTCGGTTCAAGAATATAAGTATCTTTACCAAGTCTGCGGAACTCTTCCAGAAAGTCAATCTTTTTATCAAACATCATTTTTAGCTCATTAAACTTAATAAGATTAAGTTCATATAGTCGAATAAGGACAGCTTTATAGGGAGCTTTGAAAGTATTCATGCAAAGCAAGATTTTCGTATAGAGCGATTCATTTTCATTTGCAGAACCGGAAAAGAAAGAACGTAATTCATGCTCATCAAGTAACAACAGAGAGGCAAAATAGTCCGCTTTTCTTTCTTCGTTACGATGATCAAGCCCCGCTTCGATGAAATGGAATTTCTCCATTTTCGTGAAGTTATGAAGCAGATGATATAACTCATGGAAGACAATGAAATTTTGATACATTCTTGGTTGAGCTGAATTAATATAACAAATTAATTTATCGGTATTCGTCGATCGGATAAAACCTCCAAAGTTCAAATCATCTATCGGCGCTTCAATTAGGTAATTCTTTTGCTCAATGAGCTTTTTAGCACCATCGATTCGGTTCCATCCTTTAAGATGAAAGTTTTGCAAATAGTCGTTGATAGCTATATGGATTTCCGAATGAATTTCTTTATTTTCTTTCAAAATTTGAGGTAAGTCATCAAATGTAATCTCAGGCATTGGGTTGGTCCTCCATGCTATAAGTTTCAATTAATTCGCAAACTCTTAACAATTGATTTAATCCTTCTTCACCTTCTTGGGATAAAGTCCCTGCTGAAAATGCAATCGCCTTCAATTCCTTAGACTCAACTGGTTGATAGTCAAATTCAGAACTCATAAAATAAATCTCCTTAAAACCTAAAACTTCTGCAAGCTTAACGGCAAAGTCAAGGATATTCGATCTTTTTCCGTTTAAGTAATCTGAGAAATTGGATTCGGACATTCCTAATTTTTTTGCAAGCCGTTTTCTTTTTAACCCTTCCCCCTCAATAAAAGAGTTAATGTTTTTCAATACTTGATCCGCATGATGATTGAATGAAGAGTGTTCATTAAAACTAGTCATTGATATCATCTCCTTACTTATAGTATAACACTTTGGGCACTTATAATGCGGGAATACCGAATTTATAAATGATAATAATGAAAGATTGTAAAAAATGATGCATATCGAGAATGAAAATTCATGATAACTGGATAATCAAGTGCCTGTGTGACACATAATTCGATTGATGAAGTTGATGGCAAAATGCCGTGATTGCTGAATTAGCATCCTTGGGGCTTGGAGAGTGTATTGAATTAGGGAAGTATGTAAAGGGAGGTGGTCATGCTTGTCACGCATTACTACCTGAATTCGGCATTGCTAAGCTGCAAGCCATGGATGAGACTAATAGATATAGGATAGAGCTTCAGTGGACCGGGAGATAGAGATACCCGGCCCACTGAGGCTTTTTTACTTATAAAAGAAATAGCAATGTTATACATGACATACGGAAACATATCCGACCGAGTAATTAGAAAATTCCATTTTATCGTTGACTCTGAAATATTGAGGGTGTACTATTAATAATATAAACAAAAGGTTTACAGTGTAAACTAATGGTGTACAAAAGGGTGAGTTGAATGGAGCAAAACGTGGCAAGTCCGAAAGGGATCCAGTCTGTTGAGCATGCGATTTTTATTTTAGATCAGGTAAAGAAGGCCAAGAAACCGTTGACGCTAACTGAACTTTCAACGTTGACAGGGATGTCGAAGAGTAGATTGCAAAAGTATCTGGTCAGTTTTGTTAAGCTGGCGATCTTGACCTTGAATGAAAAGGAGAAAACTTATAATCTTGGTCCGAAATTGATAGAACTTGGGTTGAGTGCTCAAAGTCAATTCGATATTATTTCTGTTATTGCGCCATTCCTGTTGGAGATTAAAGAGGAGCTCAATCAGTCTTCCTTGATCGCTTTCTGGACTGAACAAGGTCCGACGATTGTGAATTACCAAGGAAGCGGACGGATTATCAATGTAGGAATCGAAGTGGGCTCTTATACGCCACTGCTTAAGAGTTCGGTTGGGAAATGCTTTGCGGCTTTTCTTCCTGAACATCTGACCAAGGAGTTATTCGATTATGAACTGGTCTGCTATGAGTTAGATCGGGATGAGGTTGTAAAAGAGTTAAATGAGATAAGGGCATTAGGCTTTTCTTATAGAGATAGAAATTTTGGTGATTTACCAGGTAATGTTTCTGCTGCTGCCCCGGTATTCGATCATTCGGACCAAGTGGCTGCTGTCGTATGTATTATTGGATTCGAAGGGGATCTGAATGTCGATAGAAATTCAAAAGCTGTCAATAAGTTGAAAGAAGTCGTGGAAAATGTCTCAAGGTTACTTGGTCAACCCATTTAAGGAGGTGGTCACTTCGCGATCAGTGAAGGCGAAGCTGGTTTTGTGAATTTGCAGCTAGAGGCTCGGCGAACGCTTATCTTGTGAAGAAGACAGAAGCAGTATAAGAAATTAAAAACAAAAGAGATGCGGGAGGTTTTCATAATGACGAATCAAAGAGCGGATATTATTTCATACCCCGAGTTTATCAAGAAAAGTAAGAAGCCTGTGGTGGGACCTGCAATTTGGAAGTGGGAAGACGTGCATCCGAGACTGATGAATGAACCTTCAGGTGCTGTATCACTTGTTAATAAAGATGTTGGAGAATCAGGCGGCGTTTCGCCGACGTTAAATGCTTTGTTCCAAGTGATCAAGGCAGGGGATAAAGAACGGCATAGCCATCGTCATACGAATGTAGCGCTATTTCTCGTGTGCGAAGGGGAAGGTTACAGTATGATTGACGATGAAAAATTGGAATGGAAAAAAGGAGATCTCGTCCTCGCCCCCGCTTGGTCAGATCACGGCCATTACAACACTTCAGATACAGAGGATGCCATTCTCTTCACGTTCCAGGATGTGCCTCTTGTGAGTGAAATGGGGAATTGGTTCATAGAAGAACCAACAGGATCCATGCCAAAGCATATTGTGAAAAAAAGTGAAAAAGTGACGAAGTGATAGACAAGTGGGAGTTTAAGTTGAGAGAAAGTGAGTTTAATTTTCAAAGCATTGAAACCAATGGATAGCTATGGTTTGCTAATTTGCAGGAATTGTAAGCCCCGAGTAGTTATTTTACGACATGAGTAGTCCATTTCAGGAGTGTAATGAGTAAATACTTTTCCTTGAAATGGGCTATTTTCGCCTAAATTTAACGGAATATTCAGGTTAAAGGAGTGCTATTGTATGTCCGTTTGCCTGAATACTTATATGATGAAATTCCTGTTAGCTCATTATTTCAATATCTGTACGTCTATGATACTTATTCGAAAAGAGGAGGTTATTGCCTATGGAACGATGGGATGAATACAAAGGGCATTTGGTTTCTGTTCTCTTGATTTGTTTATTGCTACTTGTAACTGCATGTTCTTCCGATGGGACAAGCACGAGTGCCGCTGGAGGGGAAAAGGGAGAGGAACAGCATGTAATCAGATTTGCACATATTGTTTCGGAAGATACGCCTTTACACATTTCGGCATTACAATTTAAAGAAAATGTGGAGGAAAGATCAGATGGTCGTATCAAAGTTGAACTATTTCCAAATGGTCAATTGTTTTCTTCCGAAAGGGAAACAGTGGAAGCAATCCAAATCGGAAATATTGAAATGAGTGAAGTGGCTACGGCTGTGATGGCCGGCTTTAAACAAGAGTTCTCCATCTTCAATCTACCATTTCTGTACGATTCAAGGGAGCATGCCTATGCCACATTCGATGGTGAACTAGGAAATACACTGACGGAAAAGCTTCCTGAAATAAGTCTGGTTGGCCTTGGTTTCGGAGAAAACGGTTTCCGGCATTTTGTGAATAATGTAAAGCCGATTGAAAAACCTGAGGATCTTTCGGGGATGAAAATCAGAGTGATCGAAAATAAGATGTATGAAGACCTTTTCAATAGTCTCGGTGCCAACGCCTCCCCGCTTGGATTCGGGGAAGTATATACATCTTTACAGCAAGGTGTTTTTGATGGGATGGACAGTGAAATTTCGGTCATCGACACGGCTAAACTGGATGAGGTTCTAGATTATTTAACCTTATCAAATCATTCTTTCACACCGACCATCAGTCTTATGAACAAACAATTTTATGAATCTCTTCCGGAAGATTTGCAAACGATCGTGGCGGAAGAAGGGGAGAAGATGGTGGCGAATGAAAGAAAATTGACCATGGAATCTGAACAATCCATGTTGGATGAATTGAAAAAGAGCATGGAGGTCAATGAACTGACGGAGGAGCAAGTCGAACTCTTTAGGGAAAAATTGCAGCCGATCTTTGACAAGTATGCTGAAATCGTTGGAGAGAATTTAGTGGAGCTGGCCAACAAAGCTAGATGAGGAGCGATTTCCTGATGGACATTAAGAAGATACTAAATGAAAAACTTGAGGAATGGATTCTCGTTGCAAGCTTGTTATTTATCGTTGCTTTAGTGATTGCCCAAGTCGTCTCCCGTTTTGTCATCAATTTCCCAATGGGATGGAGTGTGGAGCTTTCACGTTATATTTTGATATGGATTGCTTGGATATCGGTCAGTTATGCAATTCAAAAAAATGCCCATATCCGCGTTGAAATCGTTAAAGATAAGCTGTCTGGCAGTTTAAGGAAAACGCTTGAATTGATCGTTTTATTGTTCTGGTTTGTGTTGGCCTTGTTTTTAGCAATTGCAGGGACAAAATTCATTTTATTAATCAAGCAAACGGGCCAAGTCAGCCCTTCGCTAGGTATATCCATGTGGATTGTCTATTTAGGCGTCCCGATAGCGGGTGTATTGATGTGTATTCGTCTTTTCCAACAAGCTAAAATCATCCTTCAAGGAAGGGAAGAACATATCACGGAATAGACGTGCTTAGGTCTGGTTCGGTTGACAGAAAGGAGGATTCATTTGACAATAGCCGTCCTTTTCGGAAGTCTCTTTCTCCTTATTTTATTAAGCGTGCCAATTGGTGTTGCGATTGGCATCTCTACTTTACTTACGATTGTCACAACAGCTGATAATGTCCAACTGATGACGTTTTCGCAGAAAGCTTTTACTGCACTCGACTCTTTCCCTTTAATGGCGATTCCCTTTTTTACACTTGCGGGGATCTTGATGGGTAGGGGAGGGGTTGCGAAAAGGCTGTTGGATTTTGCTCAATCGCTTGTCGGATTTATCACCGGCGGCCTAGCTATGGTAACCGTTTTGGCGTGTATGTTCTTTGCGGCGATTTCGGGTTCGGGCCCTGCGACTGTTGCAGCTGTTGGATCTTTTATGATCCCAGCGATGAATAACCGGAAGTATGGAGAGGGATTTTCTGCCGCAATCACAGCGGCCGCAGGGTCTTTAGGTGCCGTCATTCCACCGAGTATATCGTTCATTTTGCTAGGGGTTGCAGGCGGCCTTTCCATTAGTAGCTTGTTTTTAGCAGGTGTCATCCCTGGGATCCTGATCGGGGTATTGCTAATGATTGCTTCGTATTTCATGACAAAAAGAAAGAAGATTGCAGAGCCGGTAAATGTAGAAGGCCAAAATTTCGACTTGAAGTATGTAGGGAAGACATTCATCAGTTCAATTTGGGCGATCCTCACCCCTATCATCGTGCTTGGCGGCATTTATGCCGGGCTGTTTACACCAACGGAGGCTTCGGCAGTTGCCATCGCGTATGCTTTAATTGTAGGAGTGTTCATCTATAAAGAGCTGGATTGGAAAGGTATTTATGAAAGTTCTGTTGAAACGATAAAAATAACAGGCGCGACATTTTATATGGTCGGTTTGTCGATCGCGTTCGCCTATTTACTGACAGTTGAACGTGTGCCGGACACAATCGCACAATTCATCGTCAGCATTTCCGACAGCCCTGTTGTATATTTGCTGTTGGTGAATATATTCTTATTGGTTGTCGGTGCTTTTATCGATGTTGTCGCTGCGATTGTCATCTTGACACCGATTTTACTGCCAGTCGCTATCCAAATGGGACTCGATCCGATCCACTTTGGTGTGGTGGTCGTGTTGAATTTGACGATCGGCTATATTACACCGCCAGTAGGCGTGAATCTGTTCGTGGCATCAGCAGTAGGGAAGACATCATTCGATATAATCGTCAAGGCAGTCGTCCCTATTTTCTTCGTCATGCTAATTGGACTGGCGATGGTCACCTTCATACCGCAGTTGTCGTTACTGTTGCCCAACTTATTTGCCAAATGAATAGACTAATGGGCTTGTTCAGGGATGGTGGGGTGTTATTGGATGAAGGTCCTTTGCATTGTGAATGGACTTTAAATAGAGAAGCAAATTACTTGGCAAAAGTGGTTGGCTTCTCTGTTTGAGGGAGTTGATCCTAGAAAATCGGAACATTAACTATGAATGGGCATAATTTTTCATTTTTAAAAAAGAGTCCTCCAACTTTAAATATTCTGATATAATGAAAGTCAGAAGGGGGATTTTTATTGTGAAACAGATACAAATAGGGGTAGGTTTAAAGGAAGAGAAAAAGAACAGGAAAAAAGCTTTTAAAATGCCGCATGTTTTTGTGCTTCTTTTTGTCATCGTACTTTGTGCGGCCGCGTTAACTTATATCATACCTGCGGGGGAGTTCGAAAGATTTGAAGATCCTGAGACGGGAAGGATTCTCGTTCAAGAAGGAACTTATCATAGTGTCGAGAAGAACCCGGTAAGTCTGATTGCAATCCCGGGTTTATTCGTTACCGGACTGAATGAAGCAGCTGATATTATTTTATTTATATTCTTAGTAGGTGGGTCTTTTCAAATTATTGCAGCCACCGGGATTTTCGAAACGATTGTAAAAAAGATTGCGAGTCTCTTGAAACACAGAGAAGTTCTTATCATACCTATTTTCTTGATTATGTTCTCTGTTGGTGGTTTTACGATCGGAATGACAGTGGAAGGGATTGCTTTAATTCCATTGGCGATCGCGCTTTCCAGATCGCTTGGATATGATGCAATTACAGGCTTGTCTATGGTCTTTGTTGGCATGTACTCCGGTTTTATAGCGGGATTGATGAATCCGTTTAATGTAGGTGTGGCTCAACAAATAGCGCAAGTCCCTATGTATTCGGGCATGTGGTTGCGTGCAATCTTACTTATCGTCTTGTTGATTGCTGCCAATATTTATATTATAAGATACGCATTGAAAGTGAAAAAGGATCCAACCAAGAGTATTGTGTATGAGATGGAAATGAAAGCAAGTAACAACGAGAATGCCCTCGATGTAGAGCGTTTTCAAACAAAACATTATCTTGTTCTTTTCACGCTTGTTGCAGGAATTGGGACGCTCGTTTGGGGAGTCATCAATAAAGACTGGTACATAAACGATATCGCTGCACTTTTTCTCGGCATGAGCATTATCGCGGGACTTTTTGCCAAATTAAATCCGAGTAAAATTGCGGAGGAGTTTATCAATGGTGCAAAAATGTTCGCTTTAGGTGCACTGATTGTAGGTGTGGCGAGAGCAATCCCGGTTGCATTGGAAGAAGGGATGATCATTGACACCGTGATAAACGGGTTGGCCAGCTTTGTCATCATGTTGCCGGCCGCATTGCAAACGTTAGGAATTTACGGCGTTCAAACAGTTATCAATTTCTTCATTAATTCAGGATCGGGTCAAGCTGCTGCAACGATGCCGATTGTCGCGCCGCTTGGTGATTTGGTTGGTATCACAAGGCAGACAAGCGTCCTAATCTTCCAGTTGGGCGATGGGTTTACAAATCTGATCTTTCCGACAGGGACTACGTTAATGGCTTATCTCGCGGCGGCAGGCGTTCCTTATGAAAAGTGGATTAAGTTTATATGGCCATTGGTTGCCATCTTCATAGCTATTGGGGGGATTTTCATCGTTTTTGCGCATGCGATTGGGTATTAATCCGAAATGTAGATTATAAAACAGAGGAGTAGATCACTTTTACCAAGTGAACTGCTCCTCTGTTTAACTTTTCCTAGGATAATCCAGAGCTGCCCTTAAGTCTAGCGATCTTGTGGAGGTTTTCAATGGAAGGTAGCGATATGTTCAGTATTGTTGCAAAAAACGTTCTTTCCACTCCGTTGCCTTCTGATGTATTTCCACAGTAGTTTTCGCTGCAAACGTTTCTGGGCGAAACATTATACCTGTTTCATTCTCCTTGACAAGCACACTTCCTAGATATCCACCATGGCTAATTTCCTTTGTTAGATCTATCGATAATTCGAATGTATATTTTGTCATACTGTCTTCTCCTAGCGTTTAATTTTTCCGAGTCTCTTTATGACTTTATCGAAAATTGCATGATTGATCCTCTCTGCTTTGATGTAGTCTTCGTTTAGACTTGTCACTGTATAATTGAATAGATCTTCAATCAGGCGGATATTGGCGTGATGTTCGTTATAATAAGTTCTACTATCGTTGTCTTGTAGATTGTGAAGCAACATATTGTTTCTTTATTTAAAAGCTTGGAAGGGAATACCGATAATGAAGGGGAAATCGAGGTAAGGAATAATCGGTACCTGTGTCCCATAGAGGGAAATTTTCCCTGCTATTCCACAATCCCTGTCCCTTTCAGATTGACTTTCACTTGGACATTGAATTCGATTTCGGGGTAAATGCGTTTCCAGTCTTCCATTATGTCTTTCCGCGATAGTCTTGTTGCTCGATAACGCAAGCCGAAACCGAACGGATCGACGTCGTTTTCTTGAAGCATTGTCAATAATTCCATCACTTTCTTTTCGATATCAGTTGCCGCTATTTCACCATACTTCTGTAAATGCGAGCTTTTCAAACGCTTATTGGATTCACTAACGACACCAGTCTTTGTGATTTGCATGTCGATCCGCGGTGTCTGGCCTTCATCAGTGATAATTTTGTATTTCATTTTGACTTCGTCGATGCTCAATACGAGGTGCAGATCGTCCTCTTGAATATTATAATTGAATCCGGAGGCCTTATTCATAAGTGAATTGAAATGCTTCGTCTGGGATGATGTTAATTCTACCGGTTCTTCTCCCCATTTAAGAACGATTGATTTGTTAACGATGAAATGCCCTTGTTCCTCATTAAAATCGATGATAGGTAATACAGTATTTTTTCCATTGCTCAATGCTTGCCTTCTGAATTCAAAAAGAAAAGTTGTCACGACATAAGGGCTTTCAGTCCCGGTATCGTCAAAAAAGTTATATAACGCAATGGTTGCAGGTGGTTCCGTGTCCGGTGCGAAGGTAACCGTCTCTTCAGCCGTCTTTTCAGCTACAGCCACGTAACCGATTAATTGGGTACCTCCACGCCGTGTGAAAAAATCCATAGGTTCATCCAAGTCAGTTGAAAGCAATTCCTTATTCAGAATGATGCTTCGGTTATGTCCCAAATCCAATTTTTTATCCACATGCGTTTCCATATCATAGAAAGCCTGGGCGACCGAGTCGGAATCATGTGATAAGTACGAAAAACTTTGGGCGGCTTCTTGCTTAACGTCTCCTGCCGGCTTGGCCAACTTCAATGTCACCCTCAAACCGTCTTCCACTTTTTCAGAAGGATCGATGCCGACTCCCAATACAAAAATTCTTTTGTCAATGTCTTTGAAAGCACACCCGGTCTGAAGAAGTAAGGCGATCACAATGATGCCGGAATAGAAGCCTTTCATCCTTTTTTTAGTTTGCGGCATTTGGATGCAGCTCCTTTCTTCGCCAACAGTAAGCAACCAATCAAAACAAAAACAATGATCGGCAAAAAGAAATCATCAAACACGCGAACTGATTTATAAAGTCCATGAATTGTAATCTTTTTCGTTATATACAGCGCAATTGCCCAAAAGCAAACGATCAATAAGGGTGTTGTTAAGTTATACTTTCTCCATTTTAAATGTTTGAAATGGATGACGCTTGAGAGCAACTGGAGTGAAACATGCCAGATGATCGTCATGCTGAGCACGGCAAGCGCTAAAAAGGTGCCGATGAATACAAAGACGACCCTTTCAATGATTCCATATTTCATACGCATGGAATCGCTTGTCAAAATCCACGGGTACAAAACATTATCAAGTGCTTCGAATCCTCCGAAACCTATCGGAAGGAAGTATGTTGTGAGCACGATGAATGTACTAATTAAAGTAAGAAGTACCATCGATTTCCGTGTAGGTTTTTTTAGATTCGTGAAATACCGATTGAAAATCACTAAATTTGCCGCTCCCATGACAAAGTAGAGCAAGGTGCTAAAAGACCTGTAACTAGGGAATTGATTTATATGCATGGCAGCAATTCGTACGTAATCCCAATTCAGTTCGGGACTGAAATATCCCTTTATGAGGATGAAGGCGATGAAAGGAACCGTCATAATCAAAATGACTTCGCTTAAATATAAAATATTCCTTGTTGTCATTACGATTCCGTATGTGATGACAATTATAAAGGTCAATACGATTGTATAGATGGACATATCAGGCGTTATCAGACGGATAATGATAAATGTATAAATGATAAGTATCGTAAGCCCAGCAAAGTACCAGCATAGAGAAAAGAACAGCAGAATGGGTGTTGCAATCCACTTTGGTGTGTGCTCTCTCAAGATTTCAGGCAGGCCTTGCCCGGGAAAATGGGTGAATAAGGAAATAATAATATAGGTGATCGCCATTCCAACGGGAAGCGCAAGAATAAGCGAAAGGACAGTTCCACTATCTCTTCCCAGAATCAGGATCCTCGGTGTAAGGGCGACCATATTTGCTAGCATGTTAATCAAAATCAAATAGAACAGGAAGCGACTCATCGTTTGTCCATCCTTAACTCTTCATTTTTATTGACCCATGGAATCCGTAAATAAGGCACCCCTAAACTTTCCTTGTTTGCCAAAAGCATAACCAATCCTATGAAACCGACCAATAAACCGACCATCCCGAACAATGCGGTGTAAACAATCAGAAACAGCCGGATCACCCGTATGGCAAAGCTCATTTCATTAATCGGAATGACAAATGTGGAAATGGCGACCGCGGAAATAATAATAACCATGATTGTTGATGTGAGCGCCGCTTCCGTTGCAGCCGTCCCTAATATGAGTCCGCCGACAGTAGTCGCAGTGCCGCTGACCGCTTTCGGCAACCGCATACTTGCCTCGGTTAATAATTCCATGAAGAATAGCATGCCGAATACTTCTATGAATGATGGATACGGTACACCGATTCTGCCCCCTGCAACGGTGAGCGCAAGTTCTAGTCTCAGGATATCCGGGTTATACGATGTCATCGCGACATACAGACTCGGAAGCAACAGGCAGATGAACAAACCCGTATATCTCAAGAAAATTGTAAATGCAGTGACGCTGAAAACATGGTAGTTATCCTCCATCGAAGACATGAAATCGAAAAAGATGACAGGTGCGATGATGACGTCTGGACTGCCATCGATCGCGATAACCACTTTACCGTTGTTCAAATTATAGACGATCCGATCCGGTCGTTCTGTGATCAAAGTTGAAGGGAATAAAGTGAACTTCCTTTTGTTGATGAAATGTTGAAGGTCTCCCGCCGCTTGGATTAAAGGGGCATCGAGTTCATCAAGTCGGTCCTTGACCTGCTTTAACATATCGGGGTCGATCCGCTCATCGTCATAGAGCAAGGCGATTGTACGGTTAGTGTTGTCATCCGCCATGATTGTCTCGATTTTTAAAGATGGCTTACGGTATCGTTGCCTAATCAAATTGAGTGTCGTATCAATATCTTCGCTGATCCCTTTTTGCGGACCATGAACTGTTGGTTCCACCATGGTGTCTTGTACTTCATTATTACTTACGAGGCTAATATCCAATAAAAAATGATTTTCCCTGATGGCAATCAGCACAAACCCGGAACTTATGTTGATAAGCAGTTCTTTTTTATCAGGTATTTTGGTTTGGTTCGGCAAAGACTGGATATAGGATGCGAAGCTTTCCTCAGATGCCATTTCAAAAAAAGGCCTAATGACTGTCTGTTGCAACTTATCGCCCTCAACAACTGATTTTACATAGAGTAGGAAAGCGTGTTGGCCTTTAATATGTAATGGGGTTTGTATGAGGTCCTCGGTTGGTTCTAATTGTGTCGACAACTCGTTGAATAAAGGAGGGACTTTTGTTTCAGGCATTTGCAAATCTCCTTTCATGAAAAACGTAAAGAAGTCTGCCAGTAGTGTTCCCGGCACATCCGGCAATGATACACGGGATTTTGTGGGATGGAACAGCGAGAAATATGCTCTGTAATTGATAGGTCGAATTGGTGGACAGGCTACACTAAGTTAGACAATAAAATTAAGGTCTTGTAGAATACAACTAACAGAAATGAGGAGAATCTACAATGACCGAAAAAAGACCCAGAAGAACCTTTACGCCAGAATTTAAAAAACAGATGGTGCAACTGTATGAGAATGGAAAACCAAGGGCAGACATCATTCGTGAGTACGAATTGACTGCCTCTGCTTTTGACAAATGGGTGAAGAAAAGTCAAAATTCTGGCTCTTTTAGCGAGAAAGATAACCGAACACCTGAAGAAGCTGAGCTAATAGGATTGCGGAAAGAAAATCAACGTCTCCTGATGGAGAATGATATTTTAAAGCAAGCCGCGCTGATTATGGAACGAAAGTAGATGTGATTCGCAATAATCGTCACAAATACTCGGTATCAGCAATGTGTGACGTCCTTAATATTCCAAGCAGCACTTTTTACTATGAACCGATCGATAAGCCTCCTTACGAGGTCACGAAGAGTCCGAAAGTTTAAGGCCTCCCTTTGAGAATAGAAGGATAAACGTGATTGGATTTAATTCTAAATTTATCCCCATCCAGAGTTTTTTCAAGTGTTTCTTACGTTTAAAAAGCTCTAGAAAAACGATTGACTAACTTGAACTGAAAACCTCTTTTCTATGAATTGATTCTTGTGATTCAATTCTACAAGAAAAGGGGTTCTTTTTTCTATTTATTCATTTACGCAAAAATTATTATCCCCTCTGTAAAAACAAGTATTAGGAGAAAAGAAATCATTTATAAGAAGCAGAACTAAGTATGATGATGAAAGCATAAAGTATAAAGAGTTCCCGGATAGTATTTTAGGCAGGAAGCAGTTGTCTGTTGAACGTTGCGATCATATTTAGCTATCTACCGCGCTTAAAACAATGCTTTGGGAAACCGAACGTCCAAAGAAGCCCTTCGGTTGTGTGGAAAGGAGAGGAGATAAAATATGACATTAAACAAACAAGAATCTGAGACGAAAAGAGTTCCTGACATGGACATGGGCATTTGTGGGACAGGTGGGGGTGTGAGCGTAGCCTAATAGTGGAGCCGCTATTTGAGATATGGCTCAGCGCATTTATTGTAATTACCCAGATTCTGAAGACCCTATCCGAGAGTGAACATGGCCTGCAAGGTATTCTAAACAGTACGAAAATCTGCGCCCTCTCGTCTTCATAACAGATTAGATCCGACATGGATGGCGGGACAAGCGTTTCGGCTCAATGGAGCGCATGTTTATAAATTCAATAAACTAGCAGCAGATCGGGTCGACATGGAAATAAAGCAACAGTCTCTACAAGCAACTAAAATCAATCTTCCTTAAGTTTGAGGAACGTCAAGGATTTATCCTGCATAGTCCCAATAAGATTCATATTTGCGGAAAACCTACAATATCCAAAAGAAACTAGGGGGGAAATAGATGAGAAAAAATGCTATGTTGGTTTTACTGTTTGCTTTTCTATTGATGATTGTGACTGCTTGTAATAAAGCTGAGGCGGAGCAAAAAAAGAGCAAAAAGGACAGTGGATCGAAAGAGAAGATTACGTTGAAACTTGCGGTCAATTCTTCCGAAGTTCATCCGATACACGAATCGACTTTTGTCCCGTTTATGGAGGAAGTGACTGAAAAGACGAATGGTCAAGTGGAATTCGAGTATTACCCTTCTGAACAATTGGGACAAATAGCAGACTTGTACGAATTGACGAGCGACGGAGTTGTCGATATCGGTGTTTTTGTTCCTTCCTATATTCCGAGCAAAATGCCGGTCACAAGCGGGTTGCTTGGGATACCAGGAATGTATTCAAGCACGGCTGAAGGTTCCTTGGCTTATGACAAGCTTACAAAGAAAAGCCCCGTGCTGGAATCAGATTACTTGAATAACGGTGTAAGACCGATATTTATCGTCATATTCCACCCATCTGAAATTTTAACTACCGGAAAAGAAATCAAAGTACCAGGAGATTTAAAAGGAAAGTCGGTTAGAGTAACTGGAGATTTAATAAATAAAGCAGTGACCGAACTTGGCGCTTCACCAGTGAACATAACAGTGTCGGAATTTTACGAAGCACTTGAACGAGGCGTTGTCGATATAATTAATACGGATCCGGTTAATATGGATGACTTCGGGCTTTCCGAACTTGCTAAGTATGTAACGAGAGGTCTTGCTTTCGGCGCGAGCGGTTACGGTTTAGTCATGAACGAAAAAGTCTTTCAGGATCTACCTGAAGATATACAAGAGGTAATCAAACAGGCGGGAGATCAAGCAGCGATCAATGCTGCCAACCTTTATGAGGACGCCGCCCAAAAAGTGTATGAAAAGTTCAAAGATAACGGGATTAATGTGTACGAGTTATCAGAAGATGATAAAGCGCAGTGGCAGAAGTTTTACAGTGAAATGGAAGAGTCGTGGATGAAAGGGCAAAATAATCCTGATTTAGAAGCAACAATTGAGGAGTTTAGAAAAGAAATAAAAAGTGAGAGTGAGTAATCCCCCATAAAATCCTAATAAAGCACACCAAAAAAAGATGCTACTTTGTTCAATTCTAAACAAAAGCAGCATCTTTTCGATTTAGTCCCCGTACAAATTTAAAGTCAGTGTCCTTTATTCGTCACTGGAATGGAACTGGTCTTGAATTTTGAGACAGCTAAGCCGATGAAAAATCCGACAATCCCGGTTACAATCCACCCCGCTCCATTTTCGAATAAAGGGATGAAACTGAATGTGTTATTGATTAATTCTGTTGCGATACCCGCTTCTTTTAAAGCGTCAAGAATGGCAACAAATCCCACACCTATGATTGTTCCGATATAAACTGCCTGTTTTCCACCGAAAAGGTTATCCGCAAATACAAGCGCGATTAAAGCGATGGCTAACGGATACAGCAATAGCAAGATCGGTGATGCGAATGTCAAGATGGCGTTAAGACCGAAGTTTGTGAAGATTAAACTGAAAGCCGCAAAGATGAGCAACCATTTTTTATAAGAGATGGCTGGGAGAATTCTTTCGAAATACTCGGAAACAGCTGCTAAACATGCCACGTTTGTCGTAATCCCTGTTAATAGGATTACCGTTCCGATTATATAGATCCCGATTTGCCCAAATAGAGCGATCGAGCTCTGCGCCAAAACTTCTCCACCATTAGTTAGGTAGCCGATTGACTCGACACTTGAGGCACCGATCCAAGCCATGGACAATTGCAAAGCGACCAATCCTACGATTGTTACAATCCCGGCTTTTATAAACAGTTTGGATACTTCTTTTTTACTTTTGATGCCTTGCGCGCTGATGGATTTAATGAAAATACCTCCGAATACAAAAGCGGCGAGTACGTCCATCGTATAATAACCTTGTGTGAAACCTTTTAAAAAGGAATGGCTTGCGGTTATATAATCTCCCGTAGGAGCGCCGAAACTTCCCATCGGGGTAAGGATCGATTTACCGATGAGCACGACAAGTAAAACGATAAAGATTGGTGTGATGATTTTACCTAAATGATCGACAAACTTGGTCGTGTTCCAGGAAAGCAAAATAGTTAGGAAAATGAAGAGAAACGAGAAAACCAATAAAATCAACTTTGAATTGGCGTTCGTCTGTACCAAAGGATTGACAGCGATTTCATAAACGACAGAAGTTGTCCTCGGAATGACGTAAAGCGGGCCGAGCGATAGGAATAGTAAAACGGAAAATACTGTCGCGAAAAGAGGGTGGACTTTGCTTGTAAGTTTTTCGACAGTGCCTCCACCACGCGTTAACGCGATAATTGCCAATAATACGAGCCCGACGCCTGTTATCAAAAATCCGCCCATCGCAATCCAGACATTTGTTCCTGCTTGCTGTCCGACCATCGGTGCGAATATGACGTTTCCTGCCCCTAAGAACATCGCGAAAAGCATGAAACCGATTACCAATACTTTTGAGAATGGTATTTTTTCCTCCATAGGAAATACCTCCTTATATTTTCGATGATTTATCAGTTGTTCAAATAAATAAACTTTTCCAACCATTCGGATGCCGTTTCGAAACGACATCCGGATATCGCCTTTTCCGTGGATGATCGCGAACGGCTATTGGCCCAGGGGATGGGCGCCGACAGCATGTGCCACTCATGTCAGTGGCGGTTGATCTGGGTGATGCCAGCGGCCTTATCCTAGTTGGAACCATTTTGTATTTTTTGTCCTTATTTCCTGCTCATTCTTCCAAGTAAAAACGCGCCTGCTCCGATACCAATGATCGTGTTCGTCTTTTTGTTGAAGACTTGTTTGGCGGCAAGGTTTAAATTTTGAGGGCGTTCCGCAAGCCTTCTCATGAAATAGCCATACCAATCGTTGCCGAATGGGACATATGTGCAGAACTGATACCCTTCGTTTGCAAGTTCCAATTGCATATCTTTTCTGAACCCGTATAGCATTTGAAATTCGAATTTATCTGTCGGTATATCATTCTCTTTTGCAAACTTTTTAACATGCTGAATGACATGATGATCGTGTGTTGCGATAGACGTGAACTTTCCATTCAATAAATGGTATTCGATTAGCTTTAAATAGTTTTCATCTATATCTTTTTTGTCTTGGTAAGCTAAATTGGCAGGCTCTTTATAAGCGCCTTTCACAATTCTTAACCTATAATCATTATACTTTGCAAGGTTTTCATGTGCATCATAAAAATAGGCTTGAATCACAGTCCCAATATTATCGAAGTCTTTTGAAAGCTCATCAATGAGGTCGAAAGTAGGCTGTAAGTGGCCATGATCTTCGGTGTCAAAGTTGATGAAAACATTGTATTCATCCGCCTTTTGTATGATTTCTTTTAAATTGTTTAAGCAAAAATCATAGTTGATATCCAGTCCAAGCTGTGTCGGTTTCAGTGAAATATGGGCATCCAGTTTGTTTTCATGGATTGCTTCGATGACTCGTAATATTTGTTTTTTCGCTTCGAGCGCTTCGCTTTCTTCAAATACGAATTCACCTAGATTATCGATGGTAGCAGAAATACCTTGCGCATTTAACTGTTTGACGCTCTCTACCATTTCAGCGATTGTCGTACCTGCAACGACCGACTGGGCACCAAGTTTTAATCCCCAACGTTTGGCAGCACCATTTAGTATTTTATTTTGTGATAAGGAAATGAAAAAGTCTCTTGTGATTGTCATTGAAAATGTCTCCATTCTTTTATTTTAATAGGAATCCTTCTGTGTAAGGGTCTGTCGCTTCTAATGAAAATTGGTGAATCCCTGTCATCCAGGCCGACCCGGTAATTTTAGGGATAATGGCTTTCCTATTTTGCACTGTCGTATGACCGACAACTGTTCCTTTGAATTTTGAGCCTATAATGCTTTCTTGAATGATCTCTTCCGAAATAGCCAAATCCAATGTCGCAAGTTTTGCACATGTGCCTGTCCCGCATGGGGATCTGTCAATTTGCCCATCTCCGAAAACGACCGTATTTTTAAAGTGCTTGTCCGATATAGGCAAGCTGAATTCCACGAGGTCGATCGTATTAATGTCCGCGACTTCGGGATGCTGGATGTCCAGTTGCTCATTCGCCGCATCTCTGATTTTCATCCCGAGTTCTGTAAGTTCGTCTTGTTCATCGAGTGTCAGCGATAAATCCAAACTTTCCGCATCCACAATCGCGAAGAAACTGCCACCGAATGCGATGTCCATCTCGACTTTTCCGACCCCGTCGACTAAAATGCTGACGTCCTTTTTCAGCACGAACGAAGGGATGTTTATAAAAGAAACTTCATGGACCTCTCCATCGTTGTAGGCCACATGGCATTCGACGATTCCGGAAGGCGTATCAATAAAAATAGTTTCTTTTTGGTCGATTATGCCTTGTTCGATCGCGACTGTAATTGTGGCGATCGTGCCATGGCCACACATATTCAAGTAACCGCCGCTATCCATGAATAAAACCCCAAGATCACATTTCGAGTTGCAAGGTTCTGTCAAGATCGCACCGAACATATTCAAATGGCCTCTTGGTTCATGCATAAGGAACTTTCTAATATTATCCATTTTGGATTGCATGTAATTTTTCTTTTCCATCATTGTTGTACCGTGGATTTCTGGGATGCCGTCAATGACAACTCTTGCAGCTTCTCCCATTGTATGTGCGTCAATCGTTCGAATAAAATTATCAATCATGACCATACGGGTTCTACCTCCTAAATAATATGTAATCGGTCACAAGAATTAATTGCAAGAACTGTGCCAACTTTTAAAACGCCTGTTTTAGGGGGCAATACCTTTATTTTTGTTAATGAACAAAGGGGATGTGTACAAAGAATATACAATATTGTAAACTGTAAAGAAGAATAAACAATAATTGTAAAGGGTGAGCGGCATTATGGTAGAAAAGCCAAATAGCCAATTGAGCCATTATCTAGATGCGTTGATCGCGACAAGTTCCGATGCAATTGTCATTGTCAATATAAATAAGGAAGTGGAATATTGGAGTGCGGGAGCAGAGCGGATTTATGGCATTCCATTCAAGGACATCCATCAAAAGAAAATCAGCCAGTTTTTCAAAAAAGAAGATTTAAAACTATTGGAGATACTGGATACGAAGCAGCCAGTCTATAATGTCTATCATCAGCCTAGACAGGACAAGCATGTACTGATCAGCTCATCTCCCATATTTGATGAAGCGGGAAGTTTGATCGGCGCGATTTCAATCGATCAAGACATTACACATACTGTAAAGTTGAATGAAAAATTAACTTTAAAAACAACGGAATTACAAAAAGTAAAACAGCAATATAACCTTCAAGAATATGTAGGTCCCTTTTCCGAAATTATCGGATATAGCTCAGCCATCCAAAATACGAAAAACTTAGCGCTTAAAGTCGCCAAAACAGATGCCACGGTTTTGATCCAAGGAGAAAGTGGCGTCGGGAAAGAATTGTTCGCCCAAGGTATACATGATGCCAGTTTACGAAAAGGTGAATCATTCATCCCGATTAATTGCGGCGCTGTTCCGGATGCGCTTTTTGAGAGTGAATTTTTTGGTTATGAAAAAGGCGCGTTCACAGGGGCCCATAAAGACGGAAAGCCGGGAAAAGTGGAAATGGCACATAACGGGACTTTGTTTCTGGACGAGATCGGGATGTTGCCGCTTGATATGCAAGTGAAGTTGTTAAGGGTGTTACAAGAAAGAGAAGTTTGGCGCATCGGCGGCCATGTCTCAAAAGATGTCAATATCCGCATCGTAGCGGCGACCAATAGTGATCTTGAAGACATGGTGAAGAAAGGGACATTCCGGGAAGATTTGTATTATCGTCTAAATGTAGTCACATTGAAAATCCCGCCGTTGCGAGAAAGGGCAGGGGATATCGCGGCGCTCATGCAAGAGTTCATAGATGAATACTGTGCGAAATATTCTAGAGAAGTGCCTGTACTTTCGGATGGCGCTTTGGAAGTGTTCACAAACTATGTATGGCCAGGGAACATCCGGGAACTAAGAAACATTGTCGAGCGCATGGTTATATTCAATGATCAGGCTACGATTGATGCAGCGGACATTATCGATATCTTCCCAAGAAAAGTCACAATCCAAGAAGAAAACGAGAAAAGAGGGTTGGACGAAGAGATGGAGCAGTTGGAAAAGAACAGAATCACGGAAGCGCTTATGGAGACGTTTGGAAATAAAAGCGCGGCGGCAAAGAAGTTGGGGATGTCGCGAGTGAGTCTTTACAATAAAATAAAGAAATATAAAATCGAAACGGAATGAGTGGGAGAGGTTTGAGAACCTGAATCTGCTACACTTCTTTGTATAAGCTCATTCAGAAATCCCCTAGCCTTTTAAACAATCGGCTAGGGGATTCTAAATGAACGATTCTATATTTGAAATTAAACTTTCATAAAGATGTTAATTAGGAAAGCAATACGTTGAGGAATGTATTCGAGCAGACAGTGTTCATCTACCGAATGGGCGCCTTGGCCAACCACCCCAAGACCACAGATGGTTGGGATACCAAGTGCTGCTGTTATATTTGCATCGCTTCCTCCAAAACTTTCTTTTTCATTTAATACAAAGCCTTGAACATTGGCAATTTCCTTTATCTTATAGAATAACTCAGCGATTTTCTCTGTTCTTTCCATAGGCGGTCTAGTCAATCCCCCCACGACCTTTACCTCGGTTCGAGGATCTACTGGCGCAAGCTTTTGTATTAATGGAATGACCCGATTTGCCTCGTCGAGTGTTCGGATTCTAACATCTATTTCGGCTCTTACATTTGCGGCCACGACATTAGGACGCGTACCTCCGTTAACCACGCCAACATTTATGTTTGTGCATTTTTCTTTGTTTGCTAATGATTCCAAGTATAAAACCTGACGCGCAAACTCATGAATCGCACTTGCGCCTTCATCGGCATTCGCGCCAGAATGGGCTGCTATTCCTTTTATTTCAAGAATGAACCTAGCAATTCCTCTGCGAGATGTTTTAACTGATGCTTCCGGTACATCTGCTGGTTCGGCTACAAATACATACTTACTCTCCGAAGCAACTTCTTGGATAAGTTTACGGGATGAAGGCGTACTTACTTCTTCATCTGTATTGATCAAGAATACTACCTTATATTTCGGTTGTAGTTTTAATTCGTTCATGACCTTTAAGGCAAATAATCCTTGGAAAACCCCTCCTTTCATATCATAAACGCCAGGTCCTTTTATTACGCCATCTCTAATAACAAAAGGTAGACGATTGGTTGTTCCTATATCCCATACCGTATCGATATGTCCAAGGAACATGATTTGCTCTTCGCCATCACCCCATTCACCTACAAGCTGATCTCCATACTTTTCATCATAGACTCGAGTGACTTCAACGTTTTGCTCTTTTAAATAACCTTCAATAAAATCTACTAATTGATCTACTGCTTTTTTATCGTGTGTCGGCGACTCCAGTTCAATAATATCTTTGAATAGTTCCAAGTATTCTTCTTCTTGGCTTTTAATATATTTCTCTAAATCAATCATCCGTTTTCACCCCTATTTTAGTATGAATCGGCCTTGGTCTTATTTTTCATTGGAAACATTCCAAAAGATATACCCGTCTTGGTGGTTGAAGTTTTTCACCGCTTTTCTCGTTGTAGCTACTTTGTTATAATCACCGATTTTTACAACGGGGAGATAATCTACATACCATTGTTGTATACCTGCATATAAGTCTTTCGCGTCATCTAAAGTTTGCTTACTCCTAAAGCTTTCAATCAGCTTGTCCAGTTCAGGGCTTTCAGTCCAGCCTGGATAATCGGATCTTAGGAAGTTTTGAGCGCTTGGCTCAATCACGCCGACATTTTCAATAACGTACATTACATAGCCCGTTTCATCTTGTCTTTTTTCTAATAGCGTTGCCCAATCATACACTTCTAAATTTACTTGCATCCCTATATTTTTGAGTTGTTCTTGTATAACCACAGCAGCATTATACTGTGGCTCGTAATCTCTTGTAGTTAGAATTGTTATTTCTTCACCATTATAGCCACTTTCATTTAATAACTGCTTTGCCTTTTCCGTGTCATGGACATTATAGTGATCTTTGCCGATGTCACTATACCATTGCTTTTCTTGTTGTTCCATCATCAGATTATGGCTGATTCTATAATAATTTTCCTCAGCATAAGCGGACCGTAATATGCTTTCCATCTCTAAAGCATTCGCAACAGCCTGACGAGCTTTTACGTCTGTGAAGAGACCAGCCTTCTTGTTAAAATGGGCGATCAGAAAACCTCCCGGATGAATATGGTTCTCGATATTTGAATCGTTTTCTAGCTGGGTCGCATTATCAAAAGGAACTTCCACAACGACATCATATTCACCCGTCTGTATTCCGGATACTCGTGTTGATGGATCCTTTACAAATACAAAATATAAATCGTCAATAAGTGCTTCTCTTTTTCCAGCTAATCCACTAGATGGTTCGCTCCGAGCTTGATAGTCTTCAAACTTAGTCAAATGTATACTTTGATCCGGTTTCCATTTATCAAATTTAAAAGGGCCTGTGCCAATAAACTCCTCTATGCCATCTGCACTTGCATTATCAATACTTTCTTTTGGCATGATAGCGGCGAAACCGCCTCCACCAAATGATAGGGCAGTAAGGGTAGTCGATAAAGGTTCCGGAAGTCGTAACACCACAGTATAGTTGTCTTCAGCCTCAAATTCAGCTTCTGTAAATTGTTCTCGGCTACCCGGTGCTTCCTTCCACTTGTTTAATGAAGCGACTACATCATCGGCCATTAATTCCTCTCCGTTATGGAAAAGAACGCCTTCTCTTAAGTGAAATGTAATTGTTTTTCCATCATCACTTTGTTCCCATGCGTCAGCTAGCATCGGTTTTATATTATAGTCAGCGTCAACTGTTAGTAATGATTCGAAAACGGGCCTCATTATATCTGAAGTCGCTATTGCCGTGGAGGCATGTGGATCTAGCGAAGGTGGTTGTGTAGGATATGCAACCTTTAGCTCCACTCTATCAACCTCTTCGTTTCCTGCTGTATCTGCGGAACAACCGATTAAAGTAAGAAGGAAGAGGAATGTAAATAGACTTTTTATAACCTTTTTAGTAGACAATATATCTCCAGCCTCCAATATAAGTGTAATTATTCATTCAATATTCAAACGACTTTTGAGCTTAGTCTGCCAAAAGAATTTAAGTACCTTTTATTTCCTGCTGAGCATGTTGTCCTTGTGCCTGTTTTAAATTATGTAACCTTTGATGGATCGGGCTAACTAAAGGGAAATGACATAGTTAATAAAGCTCTTTCATGAGTTTTTCTTTGAAAAGGAAATTCATGTGCCTCGTTTTAATAAAATTGTTCACTCCTTATAGTTTAGATTTCATTAGTGCAGGTCCATTCATGTTACCTTCAATTCGCCTTCCTGATTTAATTTTTGTTTTATTATTCCGATAAAACAAACTATTCTAATAACATTCTTAAGTCTATAACAGGTAAAATGCATGGTCAATACTATTTTTTGCAATTAGAATATTCTTTTCTTAAGGAGCGGAAGTGTGGAGTTAAACGTACAATTGTGATATTTATCTCGTATTAACGGACAGGCCGACAGCAATGTCATGCCTGAGGCTGCGTCGGCATTAGCACGTTCTAGCGTCATAAGACTCCTACCTCAGGATTTAAGTAAAACGATGAATAGAGGCGGGAAGTCAACTGCTCGTAAAAGCCCGATTCGTGAAATTTAACAATCAGTGGGGAGAAGGAATGCCTTGAAACTGTGAAAGGGATACATATTATGGAAGGAGACGCCTGTTCGGTAGCGCTTGGCCATCCGCTCTTCTAATTTGAATCATGCTATTAGGGACTTGTCGAAATCTTTTTCATATATTGTAGAGAGGGCGTAGAAGGGAAGGGGGATGGATGTGGGGTGGATTTTGGCAAGACCTGTTGTGGCTTTGGGAATACTGGTGTTTATCTGGGGAACGAGTTGGCCTATCTATAAAGTTGCTGTCCCGTATACGCCGCCACTCGTATTTTCGGGGATGCGTGCATTGATCGGGGGACTTTTCCTCGTGGCAATCATTTACAAAAGCCGCTTTAACATCCGGTGGAAAGAAAATTGGTATAAATATTGTATATCGGCTTTATTCAATGTCGTTCTCTTTTTTGGGATCCAAACGATTGGCCTGCTGTATTTACCTGGCGGGTTGTTTGCGACAATCGTTTATTTTCAACCGATATTGCTCAGTATACTTGCATGGTTATGGCTCGGCGAGTTATTGACGCCACTTCGCATGTTCGGTTTGATCGTCGGTTTTTGTGGGATCGTCATCGTCAGCATGGATGGTTTGGTTGTGCATTTGTCGGCAATCGGGGTGGTACTAGGCTTGCTGACAGCTTTTAGTTGGGCCTATGGGGTTTTTTACATGAAGAAAGTGAGTCAGGAAATCGATACATACTGGCTTGTCGCGTTGCAGTTTGTAATCGGGGGAATGTTCCTTCTTGGCACGGGGACTGTTGTAGAAAGTTGGTCCGATATCGTATGGAATGGACAGTTGCTCTTCGGTCTCATTTTTGGTGGGACAATCGGGATTCCGGTCGCCTATCTACTGTATTATGGATTGATCCAAGCGGGCGAAGCGAGCAAGGTCGGTTCTTTCACTTTCCTCGTCCCGCTCATTTCCGTCAGTATTGGTATTGTTATTTTAGGGGAACCGTTGACCATCACGCTTTTTGTAGGGTTGCTTCTCGTCGGGATGAGCATCTATTTTGTAAATTATCGTGGTCGAAATGGGGGATCAGCAGCATGCAATTCAGAAAAAGGGAAGCCTTCAGTGTGATGCACGGGTATGTGGAAAGCAGTGGCAGGTGAGGACCCGGCACTGCTTTTACGCTCGCAAACTTGTCTGTTTGACCTTCTTTTAAATAGAAGTGAATTTGAGCAAAATCAACCTACTCTTGGTTCTCGTTCTTCTTTTTCTCTTCTTGCTCCTCGTCATCGTTCACAATGCCCTTTGTTGCATTTTTGAACTCGGCCAACGTTTTCCCTACTGCTCCACCAATCTCTGGCAGTTTTCTAGGTCCGAGCAAAATTAAAATGATGACTAGAATGATAATCAATCCTGGTACGCCGATGGCTGCTGGGCTAAACATATGACTGCCTGCCTCCTCTCGCAGTATAGTAAACCTTCTCTATTCGGTAATAGCCTCTTTTGAAGCAATTAAACATGAGGCAGCAGAGGCTGTACCCACTAATCGTTTCGGGGATTACCATGAAGATCAAGACAGTTGTAGCGAGGGAGGGCTCTCTGTTTTAAGTGAAATTTCACTATTGTTGAATAGAAAAAAAGGGGAACAGTGACAGATGTCGAAAGGGATAGTTGAGGTGAATAATGTGATGAAAAGTATTGAAGAGAAAGTGCTGGCGACATTCGATTATTTACATAAGAATCCCGAAATCAGTTGGGAAGAGGTCAACACAACGGCATATCTTAAAAACACTTTAGAAGAGAATGGCTGTGAAACAATCATTTTTGCGGACTCGACTGGAGTTGTCGGGAAGTATGGGGACTTCAGTAAGGGCTTGCCTGTCGTAGCTATTCGGGCAGATATTGACGCGCTGTGGCAAGAAGTGGACGGCGAATTTCAAGCGAATCATTCTTGTGGGCATGATGCTCATATGGCGATGGTGTTAGGAGTGCTGGAGAAATTACAGAAAACGCCGGAAATCGCTGACAAAGTGGCTGTGAAACTCCTGTTCCAACCTGCCGAAGAAGTAGGGGCGGGTGCATTGAAAATGGTGGAAGACGGGGTGATGGCCGACGTGGACTACCTTTACGGAGTTCATCTGCGCCCAGAAGCCGAAACAGTAATGGGGAGGGCTACACCGGTCATTGTGCACGGAGCGACAAAAACGATGCATGTGAAATTAAAAGGAGACGACGCTCACGGGGCTCGACCGCATTTGAATGACAATGCGATCGAAATTGGAACGGAAATCGTCAATTTGATCAGTAAAATTCATCTGGATCCGACAGTTCCTCATTCTGTAAAGATGACGAAGTTCGAGGCGGGAGGAAAGAGTGCGAATATCATTCCTGGAAGCGCAACGTTTTCCTTTGATTTGCGCGCTCAAAATAATGAGGCGATGGAAATATTGGATGAAAAGGTCCATGCTGTTCTTGATTCAATCCGCAGTTTATATAAAGCTGATTTGGAGGTAACGGGGATGCATGGGATTGCCGCCGCTGAAACAAATGAGGAAGCGATTTCAATCATGGCGCAAGCTATCGGAAATGTTCTTGGAACCGAAAATGTTGATCAGCCATTAGTGACGCCGGGAGGGGATGACTTCCATTTCTATACAATCAAAAACCCTGAATTGAAAGCGACGATGTTAGGGCTAGGTTGCAGTCTAAACCCTGGTTTGCACCACCCTAAGATGACTTTCGACCATGCTGCTTTGATGAACGGGGCAAATATCTTATATGAAGCGATTTTACAAACGTATCGATTGAATGCATGATAGATTCAGAAGAGGATCGTAAAATAACGAAAAAGATTCTAATGGCCTTTGAGGTCATTAGAATCTTTTTTGTTTATTAGAATGGACCGTACCCTGTCAAAATTGCATAGCCGACAGCAAGGATACCGACGAGTACCCACATCAGCATGAGTGGAAAAGCAAATTTAATCCATTGTGTCCATTTGACGCCGCCGACAGCTAACACGGCCATTAAAACGCCGGACGTCGGAGTGATGATATTCGTAATTCCGTCACCTAGCATGAAAGCGAGTGTCCCGGTCTGTCTTGTGATCCCTAATATGTCTACAATCGGGACCATGATCGGCATGACGATCGCGGCTTGTCCCGTTCCGGATGTCACCAACAAGTTAAATAGAAGGTTAAAGATGAATAGCAATTGACCGCCTACAAAAACGGAAGTGGACTCAAGCGGCACAAGTGCTGCATTGACGATGGTATCCATAATATTACCGTTTTCCATAATGACAATGACAGCCCGAGCGAGCCCGACAACTAAAGCGCCGTAAGTGATGGATTTGGCGCCTTCGATAAATGTCGCTACAAATTTATTCGGGTTGATCCTGGCAATGATTGCGATGACAACGCCCATGATCAAGAAAATTGCGACTAAATCGTTAAGTCCCCAGCCTCTCGTGAACGCACCATAAATAAAAATACCGATGAAAGCGACGAAAGCGAACAGGACCAGTTTTTGAACAAGGGTGAAGTTGGTGTTCATGTCCCGAGCTATTTCTTCTTCCTTCTCTCCGAATGGCTTGTCGCCCATGAATGACTTTTTGGGGTTGTTTTTAATCTTTTTCGCGTAAAGGTTTGTGTACGTGATGGTAATTGTAATTAGGGCAATAAATATGACAATCCGCAAAGGCATTCCCGAAAAGAGAGGAAGTTCTGCGATTGTTTGGGCTAAACCCAGAATCGTCGGGTCGAAAACCCCAGCGATCATCCCGGCGTAATAGCCTAGATAGATGGTCGCGATCCCGACGATGGCATCCAATTTCAATGATCTTGCCAATGCGATCCCGATCGGAATGAATGCGATCACCGCATTTGCTGCGAGTCCCATGGAAGCTAAAACGCCAAAGATCCCGGCAACGGAAGTGATCAGCAACATATAGCGCCCTTTTGTTTTTCCGATTAGTGCATTGATCCCGGAATCGATCGCACCGGTCGATTCGATGACCCTAACAATTCCGCCAATGATGAAAATCAGGAATATGATATTGGCCGATTCGATCATCCCGATCTGGATGGATTTGAATAGATCCAGTAAATTTGTCGGGTTCGATTCTGTTGGTGTGTAACTGTCCGGCACGACTTTTGTTACGCCGTCGACCGTTTCTCTTTCATAGGAACCGGCAGGCATTATGTAAGTGGCAACCGCAGCCAACACAATAATGGAGAAAATGATGATGAATGCATCCGGCATCTCAAATTTCAAACGCTTTTTGGGTTTATTGTTCTTCATAGTTCTTACTCCTTTGATAATTGTTCAATTTAGGCCTTTAACTTGATTCCGCAGAAGTCCTCCACTTCCATAAGTGGCGCGATTGATTATAGTTAGTGGGCGTATTCAGAAGAGATTCGCTTTAATACTCGGATAAATAGTTGGGTTCTTTCCGGTAAACTGTCCAATACCAAATATTCTTGGTCGCTATGCTGTTTTCCACCGACGGGGCCTAGACCGTCGATTGTAGGGATTCCTAAAACAGATACGAGCGAGGCATCTGAGCCGCCTCCTGTGAAGACATGGTTAATTGGTATGCCTAATTCAGTTCCTTCTTCTTTTATGAAGTTGAGTAATCGCTCTGTCTCCTCGGTGTAAACCATCGGGAATCGATTGATACCGCCTGTCAGACTAGTGGTCACTTCCTCAACTTCCGTTTCCGCACATATTTCTTTGATTTTACGATCGATCCAGTTTGCTTGGTCATAGTTGCTAATCCGGACATCTATCGTTGCTGTTGCCGATTCGGCTATCGTATTTGCGGATGAGCCTCCGCTAACCGTACCGACATTCACATGTAGACCTTTTTCGGGGTCCGATAATGCATGCAACTTCACGATTTTATGACCCAATACTTCGATGGCGCTTCTTCCTTTTTCGGGTTCTATCCCGGCATGCGCAGCTTTCCCTTGTATTTCCAGTATGTATTTTCCTGTACCTCTTCTTGCACTGACAAGAGATCCATCCGCTCTGGCAGGTTCTAATACTAAAGCGACTTGCTTCCTTTTTGCATGTTCTTCTATGATTGCCCGTGAAGATTTGGAACCGATCTCTTCATCACTGTTGAAGACGATTTCTATGTGCTTATAAGCTTCATGGTTTTGTTTGATTAACTCGCAAATGGAGAAGTAAAGCATGACATGACTTGCTTTCATATCAATGACACCAGGGCCGTATGCACGATTTTCTTCTATGTGGAAGGGTCTTTTTTCGACGGTTCCTTGCGGGAAGACGGTATCCATATGGGCTAAAATCAAAATGCTCGGATGATCTGCTGCATGATGCCGCAGAACGATATGATCTCCTAAGTCTTCATTTTTGTACTTTTTTATTTCAAAGCCTAATTTTTGATAACCGTTGCTTAAATAATTCCCTATCTTATCGACTCCTGCTTTATCATAACTGCCACTGTCGATATTCACTAAGTCTTTCAACATGACTAGCATTTGCTCTTGAGAAAGATCGTCGATTACAGACATATCATCACCTCGCGTATAAAATAGTTATAGTAGAATGCTTTACGGGCAAGAAAATCCCACTAAAATCTTTACAAATTAATAGGTTGAAAAGATAAATCGTTAGTCAAAAAAGAACGAGAAGATCAAATAAATAGACAATTCTGGCGACATAAAGCTAAAAGATATATATCTTCCTCAGATTAATAAACTGAATTCAAAAACTTATTTTAAAATAAAGTATAAACTTTATTTTGTATTTTATCAAGGTCATATTAGGCGTTCCGGAAATCTGGTTTTATCTCTAGGTATTAAGAATGTCCAGATGATTTTTTGTATGAGAATTAAAAAGGTGAGGGGTACGAGTATGTTAGGGGAGTCGGATGGTAATCTGAATAATTAAGATGCCAGGTTCTAGTACAATTCGGAATTATTTTAGAACCTGGCACTCTTTTTGCTTTGGAGGGTGTTTAAACTAATTGTTGGGCGGCGAACTCTCGGTAAAGCGCGTGTGCGTCTGTCAATTCATCGTGTGTTCCGCGTCCTGTTATTTTTCCTTTTTCAATAAAAATAATTTGATCGGCGTGGATGATTGTAGATAGGCGGTGTGCAATGACGAAGGTTGTTCGACCTTCCATCAACCGACTGAGGGCTTGCTGAACGACACTTTCAGATTGACTGTCCAGACTTGCTGTCGCTTCGTCCATCATCAGCAATTTAGGGTCTCTTAGAAAAGCTCTTGCAATGGCGATCCTTTGTCTTTGGCCTCCTGAAAGTTTCACACCACGTTCACCAACTTCTGTGTCTAAGCCGTTCGAAAACTCTTTAATAAACTGGGCGGCGTAAGCCATTTCAGCAACTTCCCATAACCGTGTATCTGAGATTGTTTCGGGATTTTCCAACCCATATGTCAAGTTATCACGAATCGTACCTGCCATCATGGCGCTCTCTTGCGCAACGTAGCCGATTTGACTGCGCCAAGATTGAATCGATATGTCACGGATAGGTGTATTGCCAATGCGAATTTCGCCCGCAGTCGGTTCGTAAAAACGCTCTAGTAAACCGAATACTGTTGTTTTCCCACCGCCACTCGGTCCCGCAATGGCGATCATTTCACCGGGGCGCGCTTGGAACGATATCCCGTCAATGACAGGTTCATCTGCTGTGTAAGCAAATGACACATTAGAAACTTCAAGCGGTTCATTCGCAATATTTTTCGCAACGCCATTTTGTCCGTTTTCCAAAGGTACCTCCAATATGTCAATAATGCGTTCTGTTGCCCCTTTGGCTTTTTGGAGTTGCGTAAAGAACATGGCAAACGTGGTGACGGGCATAACGATTTGGAATAAGTAAAGAAGAAACGCGACAAGTGTGCCTGTTGACATCTCTCCACTTGCAACGCGCATTCCGCCGTATGCAATAATGACAACAATGACAAGCATAATGACAAACTGCATAAGCGGCGCAATAAGCGCAAAAACACGCGCTTCTTTTAAACCGAAACCTAATAACTTGTCAATTCCTGATAGGCCTTTGGTTTCTTCTTCTTTTTCCGCTGTTGATGCTTTCATCAAACGAATTTCACCAAGTGTTTGTTGAACATTTCCAGTGAAAAGGGCTGTTTCATCTTGTAAACCCCTTGAGATTTTAGACATGCGCTTACCGAGCGGAATCATTACCACCAATGTAACAGGTATCGCAACCAACATCATTAAGGTCATTTTCCAGTCCATAATTATCAACAAGGTGACGGCACCGATAATTGAAATAATCCCTGTAATAAATTGAGGGAAGTGATCGGTAATTAAATCTTTTACAACGCTCGTATCGTTGACAACGCGGCTCACAGTCTCACCACTTGAATTTTGGTCGTAATACCCAACTGGTAAACGAACGAGCTTTAACCACATCATCTCTCTTAGACTTGCAACGATTTTTTGACCAACTGCTGCCAGTAAATAAATCGATATCCCGCTAATGATTGCTTGAATGACAAATGCAAGCCCGATCGCAACTAATAAAGGGACACTTAAAGAGGATACAGAAAAGCCATCAACTAAGTTCTTTGTGAGCATTGGTACGACCAAGCCAGCCAATGTTGTAACAATACTTCCGATTAACCCGATTATAAGTGCTGTTTTTGGGATTTTCGTTGATAAGATTAATTGGATAAATGGGTTTATCCCATTTTTATTATTTTTCATATTGATTAACTCCTTTTTAATACATGTTCACGATTTGTGAGCGTGGCTTCTCGTTTTACAGCTTTCGCTTGGAAGTCGCTAAAATTATCCGAGATTTTGATTCTCTTTCGAATCGTAAGTTGTTGATGATTAAAGTGTTCGTAACCCATCTGCATAAGGTTTCGTCTCCTAGTAATAAGTACAAACATGATTGGAACCCCCCTTTACTTCCTGACACCGATCATCATAGACTAAGTTTATAAACTGAATATAAACAGAGCGGATTGGATCAAGTCTTGGTCGAAGGGGAGGAAGGATGTACTGAAAAATACCAAGCACTAGAACAATTCAACATGGTTCTAGCGCTTGGTACCTTTTTGTAATACTAAAAGAGGACACGAAACAAAACTTCTGTTTCATGTCCTCTTTTTAAAATTGATGCATTTAAGGCTTCAATTTCCTTATTGTATTTTGTTAATGCCCTTGTGTATCTTCTATTTCCGAATGGACGAGGTTGTCGTATTGCCGATTTACATAGAGAAGAATATCGCCATTTTTCACCTGATTGTAGTAATGTGCCGCTTCGTCGTTCGGGAATCCCATATCAATGAGTACTTTTCTTACTTCGCCATCTCCACCTACGAAATCGACGAAATGATGATCCATATATCCAGTCGCTTCGGTTAACGGGGGATCTAGTGGTCTTCGTACAATGGCAAGTGAATCTTTATTGTTTGTAATCTCGAAAATGTCTTTATCCGCATACCCTGCTGTCCTCAGTTCTTGCGTTTTTCGTAAGGCGTCAGTTGCCGTCGGAAATACGCCTATGAAGGTTGTTTCTCCCATGCTCGTAACCTCCTTTTATCGGTGATAAAACTCTTTATAGATTTGAATACCCGTCCTGTTGATATTCAAACTGCCGATTGAAAATTGGAGGTCTTTAAATTAATTTTGCGGATTGTTTTTCGTAGGTACCCTTAAATTCCAATCACTCCAAAAAACGCTCAATCGAAAATGCCGCAAGCCCCAATGCTGTCGATCGGCTCTTAGAATCGAGAAAAGTGAGTTTTCCTTGAGAAGTATCGATCGTTTGTTGGATATGCTTCATGACAGGCGCTTTGACCCATTGCTTTGCCATGGCCATCCGATTGCCGATGATAACTTGTTCGGGGTTGAAAATATTCATAATGTTTTTGACGCCGATGCCGATGTGATTCCCGATTTGCTCGAACAGCTGGATCGTTTCGGGATGACCGTTTTCGGCGAGTGAAAGTAAGTGTTCCAATGAAAGATTTTCGTTATTCGGGGGACGGATGCCTAATCGCTGGGCGTTTTTTAGCAAGGCTTGTTCGGATGCATACAATTCCCAACACCCTTCGCTTCCACATTTGCAGCGTAGCCCGTTCACTTCAATCGCCATGTGGCCAAGTTCACCGGAAAATCCGTTTTTTCCTCTGTATAGTTCATCCGTTAAGATGAGTCCCGCACCGATTCCGATACCAATACTAATATAGAGGATGTTGCTGAAGTTTTTGCCGACGCCAAACCGTTTCTCTCCGTAAGCGCCCGCGTTTGCTTCATTTTCGACGATGATAGGTAAGTGGTATCGTTCTTCGACGATTTTTTGTAAATGGATATTCACCCATTCTAAATTCGGGGCAAGGACGATTTCTCCGTTTTTCCTTACCGTACCGGGTACACCGATGCCGATGCCGACAATTCCGTATGGGGAAGGAGGTGCTGACTCGATTAAGAAGTCGATCATTCTAAAGAGTTCTGCTTTTATTTCTTCAAATGTGAGGTCTGTAAACTGTATTTTCTGTTCGAAGCATATATTGCCTTGCAAATCCGTTAGGATACCTAATAAATAATTCACTCCGATATCGATGCCGATAGAATAACCAGCTGTTTGGTTAAAGAGTAGCATGACCGGTCTACGACCACCGCTCGATACCCCTTGTCCGGATTCGTAAATGAGTTGTGCTTCCAATAACTCGGTGACGAGGGAAGAGACGGTCCCTTTGTTCAAACCTGTGACGTTTGCGATTTCTGCTCTTGAAATCGGAGAGGAGCGTTGGATCATTTTTAGAACGAGTGATTTGTTTTGTTTTTTGACGACATGTTGATTCCATGTTTTATTCATTCGTGATACGCCAATTCCTTTCTAGTCTTGCTGTTAGATTAAGTATAACATTTCAATTGTTTAAAATATACTTAGTTCATCCGATAGACAAACTAACTTTTAATTGATAGAATCAGAATTGTAAGCACTTACAAAAACATATGAATTTTTGGAGGTATTTTGATATGACTTATTTTAAAGATATAAACAATATTCAGTATGAAGGTGCAGATTCGACAAATCCTTTCGCTTTCAAATTTTATAATCCAGACGACAAGATCGGTGACAAGACGATGGAAGCGTATCTTCGTTTTGGGGTCGCTTATTGGCATACGTTCACGATGGATGGCTCGGATCCGTTCGGCGCAGGTACGATGCAACGTCCTTGGGATCGCTATACAGGGATGGATTTGGCGAAAGCGCGTGTGGAAGCGGCTTTTGAATTTTTCGAGAAGATCAATGCACCATTCTTCTGTTTTCATGACATCGATATTGCGCCTGAAGGCAGTACTTTACGCGAGACGAATCAAAACCTGGATACGATTGTCGGGATGATCAAGGAGTATATGAAAGATAGTAAGACGAAGTTGCTTTGGAACACTGCGAATAACTTTACACATCCGCGTTTCATGCACGGAGCGGCATCATCGAACAGTGCTGACGTGTTTGCATATTCGGCGGCCAAAGTGAAAAAAGGGTTGGAAATCGGTAAAGAACTTGGTGCGGAAAACTATGTGTTCTGGGGTGGTCGAGAAGGGTACGAGTCGCTTTTGAATACAGATTTGAAACTTGAAATGGATAATATGGCTCGTTTTTACCGCATGGCAATTGATTATGCGAAAGAAATTGGGTTCGACGCACAATTTCTTATTGAGCCAAAACCGAAAGAGCCGACGACGCACCAATACGATTTTGATGTTGCAACAGGACTGGCGTTTTTACAAAGCTATGATCTCCAAGATCATTTCAAGTTTAATATCGAGGCGAACCATGCGACTTTGGCAGGTCATACGTTTGAACACGAACTGCGTTATGCACGTGTCAACAATATGCTAGGTTCTGTCGATGCAAACCAAGGGGATCCGTTGCTTGGATGGGATACGGACGAGTTCCCGACGGATGTATATTCCGCAACATTGGCGATGTATGAAATCATTAAAAACGGTGGCCTTGGACGTGGGGGGCTGAACTTCGATGCAAAAGTCAGAAGAACTTCTTTTGAGCCGGAAGATTTGTTCCTTGCGCATATCGCGGGAATGGACACGTTCGCCGTAGGTGCGAAAGTTGCGCAGAAATTGATCGAAGATAAAGTATTTGAAAATATCGTTGATCAGCGTTATGAAACTTACACAGAAGGGATCGGGTTGGAGATCGTTGAAGGAGCGACGAATTTTCACAAGCTTGAAGAGCACGCTTACGGGTTGACGGATGTGAAACTTCCGTCTGGTCGTATCGAACACATTAAAGCGACGATCAATCAATACATTTTGAAGGCTTACGCTGGCGAATAAATCAAGGAGACTGGGCACTGCATACTTATTATCTTAACAAGGATGGATGTCAGTGCCTCGTCGTCCTTCAAAAGGTGGAGAGGGACTGCTGTGAAATACGTAATTGGGATTGATTTAGGGACAAGTGCTGTCAAGATTTTATTGGTTAACGAGGACGGCGCGGTTGTCCAGGAAGTATCTAAAGCTTATCCTTTGATCCATGAAAAGACTGGTTATAGCGAACAGGATCCTGAGATGTGGGTAAAACAGACGGTTGCAGGTTTGTCTGATTTGCTCGAAGTGTTTGAAGGAGATCCGAAAACAATCGAAGGGATCAGTTTTTCGGGTCAAATGCACGGGTTAGTCTTACTGGACGAGCAGCACAAAGTACTGCGGAATGCAATCTTATGGAATGACACGCGAACGACGCACCAGTGCCAATATATTTATGACGTTGTCGGGGAAGAACGACTTTTAGATGTTACGAAAAATCCTGCACTGGAAGGGTTCACACTACCGAAACTGCTATGGGTGAAAGAACATGAGCCGCGGTTGTATGAAAAAGCGCATGTTTTTCTATTGCCGAAAGATTATTTGCGTTACCGGTTGACAGGACAATTACATATGGAATATTCCGATGCGGCAGGCACGTTGTTATTGAATGTAAGCGAAAAAGCGTGGAGCAAGGAAATTTGTGAGCTGCTGGACATCAATCCGGAGATTTGCCCGCCTTTGGTTGATTCGCATGAAAAAGTGGGGACGATTTGTTCCGAAATTGCGATTGCTACGGGGCTGTCTCCCGAAACATTTGTGTTCGCGGGCGGGGCGGACAATGCATGTGGGGCGATTGGTTCTGGAATTTTGGAAGATGGAAAAACACTTTGTAGTATCGGGACGTCCGGCGTTATGTTATCTCATGAAACAGGTGGAGATAAAGACTTTGAAGGGAAAGTTCACTACTTCAACCACGGACTTGCAGATGCCTATTATACAATGGGTGTGACGCTTTCGGCGGGACATAGTTTGGGCTGGTTTAAAAATGTGTTCGCCAAAGATGAGTCCTTCGAAGAACTGCTTGCGGACGTGGATCGGGTACCGATCGGATCCAATGGTCTTTTGTTTACGCCTTATTTGGTCGGAGAAAGGACGCCGTATGCAGATGCAAACATTCGCGCGAGTTTCATCGGTATGGATAGTTCGCATGAACGGAAAGATTTTACCCGGGCGGTACTAGAAGGGATTACATTTTCCTTGAACGAGTCCCTTGAAATTTTCCGAGAGAAAGGGAAGCGGATCGAAACGATCGTGACGACAGGCGGGGGCGCGAAAAATGAAGATTGGCTACAAATGCAAGCCGATATTTTTAACGCGAAAATTGTGAAACTTGCAAGTGAACAAGGTCCTGGCATGGGCGCTGCAATGCTCGCAGCATACGGTTGTGGATGGTTTGATTCATTGCAAAGTTGCGCGGAGAAATTTTTGACGGTCGAGAAGGAATTTGAACCGATCGAACAGCACGTCCAGCAATATGAGCAATTGTTTAGGATTTATAAAAAAGTGTATGCGCAGACGAAATCCTTGAATGAGCAGTTAGTCGCTTACCGGAAATGATTGGGTTGGCTTACTTACTCCCGTTGAGCTTGCTAGAAGCTGGCAATGTAGCGGAAGTGCCAAAACTTGTGGAGGGAATATCGATTGCCGATTTGAGTGAAGGTGCTTGTACTGAGTTTTTCCGTGAAGGGCACAAGGGTCACGGAAAATCTCAGGCACCGATGCGGATTAGGAAGGAGGATAAAGGCGGCTTGTTAGAAAGGTATAATGATTGTTGAAAGCGTTTTATTGGGAAAGCATGATAAAAAAACCGCCTTTTAAAATATTATGAAACGAAAACCAAATTCTCTTTATATCATATCAATTACATTCGTCGCTATATTAGGGGGATTGTTGTTCGGTTATGACACAGCTGTCATTTCCGGGGCAGAAAAGTCGATTGAGGCTTATTTGATCGACGGGCTCGGTTTAGGGTCGTTGGCGCATGGTGCGACGATTTCGAGTGCATTGATCGGTTGTATTATCGGTGGCGTGATTTCGGGTGTATTCTCCACTCGGTTCGGGCGTAAAAAATCACTGATTGTCGCAGCAATCTTGTTTTTCATCTCTGCCTTAGGCTCTGCTTATCCTGAGTTTTTATTTTTCACAAAAGATGAGCCGACGTTGGCTTTGTTGTGGACGTTTAACTTTTATCGGGTGATTGGCGGAATCGGTGTCGGTTTGGCTTCAGCTGTCGTTCCAGTGTACATAGGCGAAATTGCGCCACAACATATAAGAGGGCGCCTCGTATCTTTCAACCAGTTTGCGATTATCTTCGGAATGCTTGTCGTCTATTTTGTGAACTGGGGCATTGCACGAGGGAATACGATTGAATGGATTAACGATATCGGTTGGCGATATATGTTCGCTTCGGAAGCGATCCCAGCTTTAATTTTTGGTGTATTGCTATTTTTCGTACCGGAAACACCTCGTTATTTAGCTTTGAACCATCAAGATAAGAAGGCGTTGGCGATTTTAACGAGAATTAACGGTGGAGAAGCAGCGAAATCAATTTTAAGTGAGATTAAACAAACTGTAACGGTATCATCAGGGAAATTATTTTCATATGGCAAGAAAATTATCCTTGTCGGCATATTGCTTTCTGTCTTCCAGCAATTTGTCGGGATCAACGTTGTACTTTATTATGCGCCAAGAATATTTGAAGGTTTGGGTGCTGCCAAAGATGCGTCCATGTTGCAAACGATTGTCATGGGGTTGGTGAACGTTATCTTTACAGTCGTTGCAATCATGACGGTCGATAAGTGGGGACGTAAGCCATTATTGATTTCCGGATCCATCGGGATGGCGATTGGCATGTTTGGTGTGTCCACGCTTGCATTTACCAATAGTATAGGCATAAGCACGTTGATTTTCATCATCATTTTCACGGCTTCTTTCATGATGTCATGGGGACCGATTTGTTGGGTGCTTATTTCAGAGATTTTCCCAAACCGGATTCGTGGGCAAGCCGTGGCGATTGCAGTTGCAGCGCAATGGGCCGCGAACTATTTCATCTCATCGACATATCCGGCGATGATGGAATTCAGCAGTGGATTGACGTATGTGTTTTACGGTGTGATGAGTGTGCTTTCCGCGTTGTTCGTTTGGAAGATGGTGCCTGAAACGAAAGGGAAGTCACTGGAACAAATGGAGTCGATCTGGCAAAAACCAGAAGCATTCGAACCCGAAACGTCAGTTGGAAAAGTGGATAAAGCGCCTACATCCGAGAGAATTGAAGTTTTATAAGAATCTTTACAAGGCATCTGTCATAATGGCGGATGCCTTTCGAATTGAGGCTAAGAGTTGAGAATAACTATGGGATCGGTTGATATTGAATAGGGAGTGAGGATATGAATATTGAATCTAGAAAGGTGTATGGGCATTGGACGCAATACACATTGACAAATGATCACGGTATGATCGTTTCTTTTTTGGATTACGGCGGGATACTGACGGAAATTAGGGTGCCGGATCGGGAAGGGAATTTTGAAAACATTGTCCTGCAGTATGAAAATATGGTGAATTATGAAACCGATCCCTTTTTTCTTGGTGCGATAATCGGTCGAGTAGCGGGGCGGATCAAAGGTGCAGGTTTTTCGCTAGATGGGGACATTTACGATCTCGAAAGAAACGACGGGGCAAATCATTTGCACGGGGGTTCAGGAGGGTTTCATAAAGTGATTTGGGAAGCGCGTCCATTTGAAAAGCAAGGAGCGGTAGGTGTAGAGCTCCGCTATGTAAGCGAGGAAGAGACCTGCGGCTATCCGGGAAAAGTTGAAGCGCTTGTGACATATACATTGAACAATGCAAACGAACTGATCCTTCATTATAAAGCGACGACGGATAAAACGACACCGTTCACATTGACGAATCATAGTTATTTCAATTTAAGCGGAAACATGAAAGATACGGTGGATCAGCATCAAATCACGATGAATAGCGATCGTTTTTTAGAACTAGATCATCACCTGATACCGACCGGAAAAGTATTGGCTGTGGGCGATTGTCCGTTTGATTTCCGTAAAGGAAGGAAAGTGGAAGACGGCATTAAGTCGAAGTTGTATCAAAATGAAGTTGCTGGGAACGGCTATGATCATTATTTTCTTTTTGAAGATAGGGAGAAAGGGAGGATTGTTGTGGAGGAGCCGGTAAGCGGTCGAAAGATGACGATTGAAACGAATCAGCCGGGGATGGTTCTATATACTTCGACGAATATGGAAGAAGGGTTTATGTTGAGGGGTGGTGGGTCGCAAAAGTATGCAGGGCTCTGTTTTGAAACGCAAGGTTCGCCCACCTCTCTTCACCATGACGCAATCCCATCCATTTTATTGCACGCGGGCGAAATGTATGACAAAAAAACAGTTTTTACTTTTGGTTAAAGTAGAGGTATCTGTGCTTTGCGTAATTCAGGTAGTACTTGGTCTAGCGCCTAACAAACAAACATTTTACTAAATCATGGATTTGTACGAAAATTCCTGAAAGACCGGTACTGGTCGTTCAAGAATCTTTGCGGTACACTAGTGTTATTTAGATTTATTGGAAAACACAAAAAAGAGGATCTTTCGTAAAATACGGGGAGGGTGATTATGAATTCTACGAAACCGAGTGTTATGGAAACAACTTTTTCTTTCATCGTAAGAAATTATCGTATGATTGGTCTTATCTCATTAGTGATTACATTGGTCTCTATTTATTCTTATTTAACTACATATAGTTTTGTATTTGGCTATTATTTCGGTGGAGAAATCGAGCATAATTTCTCGAACTTTGAGCTTTTTCGTCGGATTGTTCCGTTCCATGTCAGTACAATGACGTTTACTTGGTTAATGCTTGTCCTTTCTGTCACTTTAATTTTATATTCTTTTACTTTAATTAAAGACAAGAAATTGCCTAGTTTAATGGGCGGACTCTTTTCGATAGTTATCCTTCATGTTTTTATGACGGGTTTTTTTACAAAAGAAATTAGGGGAAGCACAATTTTGTATTTCAGTGGTATTTGGATCTTACCCGTATTCATCGGGATTATGGTGGCATTTATGATTCTGAGTGGTAAGTACCCGTTCAAATCCATAACAGGATTATTATTCGGATTTTCAGTCTCTATGTTAAGTGTCCTTTTTATACCCAAGGGGATATCTGAAGAACTGATAGAAGTAAGTTTAATTATTATTACGTTTACATTTGGTATGATCCTTGGGCTAATCCCGTTCCATAGATACACTGGTTTTCTATTTATATTTCCATATGTGTTTTTGGCGGAAGTTACTATTTTTACGTTTTTTCCCCAGCTCACAAGTGGCCTAGGACCAGAGTGGATAGTGAAAATAGTATTGCTCTTTATATTTCCAATTATGCTAAGTGTTTTTTTATCCCGTTACTTGAAAGGAACATACGAAAAACAAAATGAGCAACGCAAAAATACAGCTGAAGAGAAATCGATCACGAAGAATACATATGAACTTTTAAACAGGCTGATAGATCCGAATAAATCTAAAATCTCGCTTCTACTCATTATGATTGGGTTGCTCGGGGCTTATGTAATGACCCCTAGAATTGCCGCCGCCTCAGCAAAGATGATTCGAACCTCCACCCCGGCTAGTCAGATCCACTATGACTCGATCAAAATAATGGATTTGAAAGGAAATGAAGAGGAGATAAAAGGGATCGTGGTGGCCGAGCATGACGATGTCATCTATATCTCCAATGAAAATTGGATGCTCGAACAAGTAAAAGTAGAGAGGTATCATATATCCCCTCGTTAATGTATCTGTGGATCATACAACTCAGACACCAAACAGGATATAGATAGGCTACAACAAACTGTAACCTATCCATATCCTGTTGTTAAAGTTCACACAAAATAAGTAGTTAAAAATCATTCACAACACTTATGTATCCGCCTTTTTATACACTGGCTTCCAATCTTCAAATACTTTGCGCTTTGTTTCTGTGAAAATCGGTTTTTGGCCTTCCGAATCCTCCCACGGCGTTTTTTCGATAGCCTCGAAATCAATCTCATCCTTTTCGGTCATCACGTTTGATAAATTATAAGGGTGATAGTAGACGGGAAGTCCATGACCACCAATCAAGTCAATCCATTGATATAAGTCCTCTTCTTCTTCGAGCCTAATGATATGACACGCTTCGCTAAATTTAAGGAGCAGCATCACTTCATTCTGATAATAGCTCCCCGGCCCACTGGTCGTGCCGGACCCCGGGACAAACCGGCTATGGTTACCAATCAATCCCCAATCCATATTCGTGAAAGGTAATTCTTTCGCTTTTGTTCGATCCTTTTTCGGATAAATCTCTCGATAGATCAGCTTATCCTCGTAAACTAAATACTCTTCCACGTAACTTTTCTCTCTCATCAGGGTAATGATGAAGAAGAGAGGAAATGGTAAAATGATGAATCCAGTAAACGTGACAACTACACCGATAATAATATCCCCGACAAAGGTAGAGTCGTGGTCGACTTCTCCAGCATTGACGAATAGATATGTTGCACTTCCAAATAGGAAAAGTAAAGCGAAGACCATGATACCCGTGATGAAAAAAAGGCATCCTCGCCGTCCTTTTGGAACTTTCGTAGAATAATGCAGTAATGGTTCTTCTGCCTCTTTTTGCACCGTAATCCTCCTAATAACTGTTTCTCTCAAATGAATATTCATCCTAACATAGATAGGAGTGGGGGTTAAAGCGTTAATAGTAAGGTGGATCTAATTAAGGTAGGCTGACCGGTTAGGTGTGTCTCCTTCGCTAGTGTCAAGGGATGAGGGGAATGAATATTACGGAGCGACAGTGGAGCGTATCCAAGAAATAATGGCAGCGATGCAGCTCGTTTCCAAAACTGTAATTCAAGGGCAGGATTTGTTGATGGCTTGATTTGATTAGAAATACCTGTGCCTCCTATAATTCCATATTGTGTGAGGCACAGGTATTTTTTGAAAAGGCGAAAAAAACCGATGATAAAGAAAGATTTGAGGCGCACGCTTGTTTGTGAATCAACTGTCACAGGAACGCTCACTTATACATTTTAACGATTAATCCGATGATCATAATAATGACGAGTACATTTAGGAACCAAAACAATAGATTATGGTGAAGTTTCACTTGGTTCTTTTTTCTTTTTTGGACATACTGGTCCCTGTTTGTAGGTATCGGATGGCGTAGTGTCGCGAAGCTTTCTTCCAGATTTTCTTCAAGTGATCTTTCAGAGCGAGTTGCCCATATGGCTTTCATTTCTTCCTCTGATTTATCGTGGAAGTCCGCGTCTTTTTCCAGCCGATCTAGTGAATCTTTGATCACCGGGCCAGAAAGTCTGCTGGCCATTCTTTTTAAAATCATCGGGGATAAATGGGTCGCGTGTTGTATGAAGGCCGGCTTTTTGCCATACTTGTATATCACATCAAAATCAGTCCGATGCTGATAGCGATCTTTGAACTGTTTGTATTGGATCAAGTTAGCGACTGGGGGAAAACGTCTCGCTTTTTCAAGGTCTTCATCCGTGAAATATCCGCGTGCTTTTATCGCTTCAAAGTGTGCGTGGGACTCGTTGTATAAATCAATCATCTCATCCTGTAAGGTCAGCATGTTTTCAAGGATGCGGATTGACCGCTTATAAATTTTCTCTTCCTCTCTATCCAATAGGCCCGCGTGCACAATGCTTTGCAAATAATGTTTGACAGATTCCTGTGGTGAAAAATCCAGTTCGGCGCGATGCTTTCCCGTGTTTTCCATTGTATTATTGATAATGCCATAATAAATATGAGGTTTCACCGATTGCAGTGCATCAGTTTCATTGCCAGTATCGTTGTAGAGGATCGCATATCCCTTGTCTGAGGAGCCAAAGAATTTACCTTTATAGATGGATAGGTAATAGGCATGGTCATTGACGATATAGGCATCGAGATTTACCGTTGTCATTTCCATGCGTTTTTGGTATTCGACGCCCATTTTTAACTTGATTCAGCAGAAGTCCTCCACTTCCATAAGTGGCGGGATGAATGCTAAAATGCATTTAAAATCAGAGGGAGTTCAAACTCCCTGCTGATTCAAGTTAAGCCTCCGGCGGATGTCACAGATTTTCAGAGGAGCTTTTCGAGCGAGCTCGAAAAAATCTGGA